>NZ_JROH01000092.1 GCF_000786205.1 Sphingomonas sp. 37zxx
GTATCGCTCAACTACTTTCGGATCGGGGTCTGAGATGAAGTTGGCGGCGAGCTTGTCGTAGCGGGTGGCGACACGGCGGAAATCCTTGAGGCGGCAGAAGGCGTTTTCGATCAGGTGTCGGCTGCGATAACGATCCTTGTCGTAGCGGACGGCGCGCTTGCGGTTGCGTCGGCCCGGTATGACGGGGACAGCTCCGGCATCGCGCAGCGAGCGCCCCCTTTTGCGCCGAACGCCGCGCGTTGTGCCTTGATGTAGGTGCTGTCGCTCGTGGTGCTTTTCGTGGTCGCGCCGGTGTCTACCAGGGCATCGAGCAGGTTCAGCCAGAAGCCCCGACGCGACTAGCGGTTGAAGCGGTTGTACACCGTGGCCGATGAAGCGTAGTCGGCGGGGCAGTCGCACCACCGGCAGCCGACTTTCAGCACGTGCACGATGCCCGAGACCACCCGCCGTTCGTCCACCCGCCGGGCACAGGGCTGGTTCTTGGGCAAATGCGGCTCGATCGCAGCCCATCCCTCGTCCGACAACCAGAACAGCGCCATCTCACACCTCCCGCGATCCGCGCCGCACTGAATCACGATAGCCGCTTCGACTCAAGCCGCTGATTGGGTTTGAACCCTAAAGTTGACCGGGATTCCCGTACCAAATCTGGAGACGCTGCGTGAGATGCTGGCCGGGCATGGTATCGCCACTCGCAACATATTCGACATGCTGGACCGCTATGGTGCGGAATGGCCTGTGCTGGACACCTGTATCGAGTTTGCCGCACCGCCGCTACGCACGCATGCGACGGTGATCCACTTGTCGTTCGATCTGGAACGCATCGTGGTCGGGGGGAGATGGCCGCCCTCGCTCGCGCGGCGGCTGACCGAGGCTGCGGCAGTTGACCAACACGCCTTCGACACGCGCATCCGGCGCGGGCGCGGTCATCCAGCGCCACTGCTCGTCCCGGCAAGCGTCACCGAACGTGCGGCGGCAGTCGGTGCGGCCGCCGTTCCACTCGCCGAAGCCTATTTTGCCAGCTGACGCCCCCCTCGCCTTCCCAAAGGCTAGCAAGCGGTGATGCGTCATTGGATCGGCCGGGCGCGACGATGGGCGCCGTCGCAGCATGTGCGGGTCTATAGCACCGCGCATTTCGGCAAGAGCCTGTTGTGGAACAGCAGTGCGCTGGTTTTCGCCTTTTTCCTGACGGAAGCTGCGGGGATGCGCCCGGCAACGATGGGCCTGGTGCTCGGGATCTCGCTGCTCTTCAATGCGTGCATGGACGTCGTGGTCGGCCGGATGCTTGCCGGGCGTGTGACTGATGTGCGGGCTGCGGCCCGCATTCAAGCCATCGGTGCCGGCTTCGCCGCAGCCAGCTTCGCGGCGTTTGCGATAACTGGCTTCATTTCGACGGACAGCCGGTTTGCTTATGCGCTGACAACGCTGCTCCTGTTCCGCCTCGCCTATGCGCTCTGCGACACCCCGCAGAATGCCTATATGGCGTTTGCAGCGCCTGACGATTCATCGCGGGCACGTTTTGCCTCTGCACGCTACGTCGCATCGGGCCTGTCGATCCTGAGTATTGCAGCGCTCACAGTGCCGGTGCTGCAAGCCGGGACAGCGGTCGCGCGTAGCGAAATTTTCCTGCTCACTTCGCTGGGCGCGGCGATCGTGGCGTTCGCATCCGCCATGCTGCTGCACAATTACGCCATGCGTGCCGTGCTGCCCGCACATGCCGCGACCAACCCGCTCAAATCTCCTGGGGTCGCGCCGTTCGCCGATCATCGCTATCCACTGTTGGTCGGATCCATCTTCATCTTCTCACTGACGTCGCCTGCGTTCGGCAAGCTCGAGGCGTATTTCTCGGCATTTGTCCTGACCGACACGTTTGCCGCCAGCGCATTCCTCGCTTCGGTTGCGCTGGGTAAGATCATGCTGCAGCCGGCCTGGGTGCGATTGGCCGACGCGACGTCGCTCGCAACGACCTTTCGCTGGGCGGCAGCCGCGTGGGCGAGCGCATCGCTGGTGTTTCTCGGCATCGGGCCGCTTGGCGACTATGTGGCGCTGGCAGGCGGCTTTTTTTATGGTGCGGCCTGGGGTGGAACGGCGATGGCGATATGGTCGCTGCTTGCGCGGGTCGCCGCAGGCGACCCCGCCTCCGCCACCCAGCGCTATGGCCTGTTCACCTTCGCATCGAAACTCGCCCAATCCATAGCAGCCTTCACGATCGGTCATCTGCTATCGCAATACGACTACCGCGACCACGCAGCAGATGCAGCTGGCCTCCGTTACCTGATGGCCTTGCCGCCATTTGTGGGCGCCATCATGCTGCTCGCCGTCCCGGTGCTGATGAGAGTCCGGCTACGCCCCTCACCGGCACCCGATCCACGGTTTCGCCTTTAGCAAGCCTATCATAGACGTAGGTCGCAAGGCAGCAGCCACGGATCGTTGATCGGTTAGGATTGACGCTTTGCGCGTGACACGGTCGCGCGATCGGGATGGGTTTTGTTGCAGTTTTCTGTGGGGCTCGATGAAGCCCGACGAGCCCGCCACGATGGCGGCATCCACCCCATCGGTTCGAATCATTTCAATCAAGACACCGCCCTGACCTCCGACCGCCGCAGCGCGACGGCCGGACATCAGGGCGATCAGCCTCAATCAAAAGGGCTTGGCAATGACACTCGATTTCAATGCCTTGTCACAGAACTTGTCATTTATTGCTGCTGGCTTCGCAGTCACATGTTTCTCTATGCGGAATATTTCAGTAATTTCCTTGAACCGTCTCGTGGTCGGCATCAGATCGGCAATAATGAAATTACGCGCCTCTGCGAACTCCCGCCTCGCCCCTTGATTTTCAAATTTAAATGTTGAAGTCCCTACTTTATTATTTGCATTCGGCGTTCCCTTGAAACGGTACAGTTCACATGCGCCCTTATCATCAACCCAGCTGTTGTCCGGGTTGATCAAAATACCGATAGTTGGCATTGGGCTCGTGACTTCAGAGTCTGACTCATAAAGAAGCGGTTTGATTACATAGGCTTGCGATTCTGCGGGTGATTTGGTTGACGGATGCAATGAAAAGCCAGGTGGTGGCGCTTTCAATGGTTCGTTCGAAGTCCTTGGCGAGGCGTCGGTTGCGGTTCAGCCATGCGATTGTTCGCTCGACCACCCAGCGTCGAGGCAGCAGTTTGAAGCCCTTGGCGCCGTCTGAGCGTTTGATGATTTCCAAGGTCCATGTGCCGATTTTGGTGAGCGCGGTGCGCAGTTTGTCCCCGGCATATCCCCCATCGGCGAAGACGTGACGCAACCACGGGAAGGTTTGGCGGATGCTGGCAAGGACGTCGGGCGCACCGTCGCGATCTTGGATATCGGCGGTGTGAACGATGGCCCCAACCAGCAAGCCCTGCGTGTCAGTGACGATGTGGCGTTTGCGGCCCTTGATCTTCTTGCCCGCGTCAAATCCCCGTGGGCCGCCACTTTCGGTGGTTTTCACGCTCTGGCTATCGATGACACCTGCGCTGGGAGAGGCTTCCCGACCCATCGCTTCACGCGCCATCAGCAGCAGGGCGTGGTTGATCGATTTCCACACACCCATCGCGCTCCAACGGTAGAAATAATGCTGAACCGTGGTCATTGGCGGAAATAGCCC
>NZ_JROH01000093.1 GCF_000786205.1 Sphingomonas sp. 37zxx
CCTGCCGGCGCCCGAAACTCTTCAGGAAAGCGGTCGTCGGCAAGGAGCTAAATCTTTGGTGATTATATAGATTGCAAAGTGGCAAGCGTTATCGCTTACCCGGCTTCCGGTCCTCGAAAATGACGAACGAGACTGCGCAGTAACAGAGCATCGCAGCGGTAAAGCCGACGCGCCAAATCGTGTCGGCATGCTCAAGCGAGTTCGGAATGTGCGCAATAAGCGCGGTCATAAGCATGACCGTTATCGCGGCGAGCGCAGGTATCAAGATAAGCTTGAGGTAGCGAACCATCACTGTGGTTCCGGCTCTGACGCTAGCTTGTGCCTCGTCACCTTCGTTAGCGGCTCATCCCAGCCCACTTCGTCCCAATCCGGCTTCATATCTGACAAGGTGCACGGTTTCGATCATGTGCGCAAATGGGGCGAGAAGCGACCATAGGCTTTACAGACATATGAGCCCCGAAAAAGTAGCGCTATCGAACGGTCTGCCCTACCCTTCCACCCATGATATACATCCTGCAAAACCTCGCCCCGATCCTTGCCGCTACGCTTGCCGGGCTGGTGATCGGGTTGGTGTGGTATCGCGACCCACTTCGGCGTGGCGGGAGTGTTGGATTGCTGGTCGCTGCGTTCGTCGCCGAGTTCTGGCTTTGCGCGATTTTGGCGGGGGCGTTGATTTTGGCACCGGCGCAGGCCGATCGGTGGACGATGTCGCTGGGCAGCGCGGTGGTGATCTGGATCGGGTTCATCGTGCCCGCGCTCGTGGTGACGCTGCGGCTGCGCGGGGCGAAGGGAGCAGCGATCGCTGCGGATTGCGGGCATTGGCTGGTGGTGATGCTGGTGCAGGCGGCGATATTGCAGGGGATCGGACTGGTGGCACCGGCGGGGTGAGGCGCGGCCTATTCGCTGACGGTTTCTAGACTTCGCTCGAAACCAACGGGTGGGAACGGGATTTACGTGAACCCCCAAATCCGTTCGTGCTGAGCTTGTCGAAGCACTGTTCTTTCTTTTCGAACCGTCCGCAGAAGAAGGACAGTGCTTCGACAGGCTCAGCACGAACGGGTTAGGTTAGTTTCAATCCCCACAGGCGGGATGTCGGGATGGCGCTACCCACCTCTTAAGCCTCGACCCCTTCGATCGCTTCGCTTGCCGCCATCCAGCGGGTTTCGGCGTCGGCGAGCTTTGCCTCAACCTCGCTGCGGCGCTTCATCAGGTCGCTCATCGCCAGTTTGGCGAGGTCGGCGCGCGCGTCCGCCGGGGCGAACATCGCATGGTCGAGCGCGCTTTTCTCTGCGGTCAGTTTGGCGATCTCGCTTTCGGCGGCCTTGGCATCCTTGCGCAGTTCGGCTTCCTTCTCGCGGGCGGCGGCGGCTGCCTTGCGGTCGGCCTTCTTGTCCTTTTTCGATCCCTTTTCGCCCGAAGAGCCCAGCACCAGCGCGATATAATCGTCGAGGCTGCCATCATATTCGCGCGCGGTGCCGTTATCGACCAGCACCAGCCGGTCGGCGGTGGTTTCGAGCATGTGGCGATCATGGCTGACCACCACCACCGCGCCCTGATAGGCGTTTAGCGCCTGGATCAGCGCTTCGCGCGCATCGACGTCGAGATGGTTGGTCGGCTCGTCGAGGATCAGCATGTGCGGCGCGTCGCGGGTGATCAGCGCCAGCGCCAGCCGCGCCTTTTCGCCGCCCGACAGCTTGCCCACCAATGTCGTCGCCTTGTCGCCCGAAAAGCCGAACCGTCCGAGCTGGCCGCGCACCGCGCCGGGGGTCGCGCCCTTCATCAGTGCCGCCATATGCTCGATCGGGGTATCGCGCGGATCGAGTTCCTCGACCTGATATTGCGTGAAATAGCCGACGCGCATCTTGCCCGACGAGGTGATCTCGCCCTCCATCGGGGTCAGCTGCGCCGCGAGCAGCCGCGCGAGCGTGGTCTTGCCGTTGCCGTTGCGGCCCAGCAGCGCGATCCGGTCATCGGGGTCGAGCCGCAGGTTCAGCCGCTTGAGGATCGGCGTGTCGCCATAGCCGACGCTGGCCATGTCGAGCGTCACCAATGGCGGGCGCAATTCGGTGGGATCGGGAAAATCGAAGCTGAGCGTGGGATCGTCGACCATCGAGGCGATCGGGGCCATGCGTGCGAGCGCCTTTTGCCGCGACTGTGCTTGCTTGGCGGTCGAGGCGCGGGCCGAATTGCGCGCGACATAATCCTGTAACTTGGCGCGCTGTGCCTCCTGGCTGGCGCGCGCGGCGGCGAGCTGCGCCATGCGTTCGGCGCGCTGCTTTTCGAAGGCGTCATAACCGCCGGGGTACAGCGTTATCTTGCCGCCCTGAAGATGCAGGATGTGATCGACGACGTTGTTGAGGAAATCGCGCTCATGGCTGACGACGACGATCGTCGCCTTATACCCCTTCAGGAAATCCTCGAGCCACATGACCGCTTCGAGATCGAGATGGTTCGATGGCTCGTCGAGCAGCAGCAGGTCGGGCTGGCTGAACAGCAAGGCGGCAAGCGCGACTCGCATCTTCCAGCCGCCCGAGAAACTGTCGAGCGGGCGCTGCTGCATTTCCTCGTCAAAGCCCAGGCCGACCAGGATTCGCGCGGCGCGGGCGGGGGCGGCGTGCGCGTCGATCGCGATCAGCCGCTCGTGGATTTCGACCACGCGGTCCATATCCTCAAGCTCCTCGACCTCTTCGAGCAGCGCCGCGCGCTCGACATCGGCGGCGAGCACGGTGTCGAACGGAGTCGCGGTGCCCGAGGGAGCCTCCTGCGCGATATAGCCGAGCCGTGCGGCCTTGGGCATTTCGGCGGCGCCGCCATCGGGTTCGAGCAAGCCGGCGATCACCCGCACCAAGGTCGACTTGCCCGCGCCATTGCGGCCGATCAGCCCGACTCGGCTTCCGGGGGGCAGCGCGGCAGTGGCATTGTCGAGGATAAGGCGCCCGCCAAGGCGCACCGTGATCGCGTTCAAGTTCAGCATGCGCGCCCGATAGCAGGCAATCGCCGCGAACGCGACCGGCTACGGCTTTAGCAGGCTGCTGAAAAAGGGCTTGGC
>NZ_JROH01000094.1 GCF_000786205.1 Sphingomonas sp. 37zxx
TCCCATGCCGCCGGTGAATAAGACGGGTTAGAGCCTTTGGGCAAGGAGCTGGGACATGAAAAGTCGAAGTACACGGAAGAGCAGATCGCGTTCGCGTTGAAGCAGGCTGAGACGGGCACGCCGGTGGCGAAGGTGATCCGCCGGATGGGGATTCGGAGCAGGCGTTTTCCCGCTGGAAGAAGGTGTATGGCGGGTTCGGTGTTGGCGAGTTGCGATGATTGAAGCTGCGCGAGGAGGAGAACCGCAAGCTAAAGCAGCATGTTGCCGACCTCAGTCTCCACAAGCATACCCTGCAGGATGTTCTGTCAAAAAAGCTTTGACGCTTGGGCGGCGGCGCGAGATCGTCGCGCACGTCCCTAGAACCTTGGCAGGCGTCTCATGGAGTAAGCGAACGGCGCAGCTGTCTGGCGCTGCGGGTAGATCGCTCGTCGGTGCGGTACGTGTCACATCGGCCGAATGAGGCACCACTGATGCTGCGCATCCGTGATCTGGCAGCGCCGCGAACGCGGTACGGCTTTTTCCGGATTTATATCCTGCTGCGCAGGGAAGGATGGTTCGTGAACCACAAGCCTCTCCTGAGCTTGCCGAAGGATGCGTCTATCGCCTTTACCGGAACGAAGGTCTGAGCCTTCGTCTCAAGCGGCCTCGCGGCAGCGTGCAGTATCGGCGGCGAACGAGATGCGGCCGATCGGCTTCGTTTCGGAAGCGCTACCGCGACCGAAACTGCGTCGAGCGAATGTTCGGTAAGCTCAAGCAGCAGCGGTGTATCTCCACCCGCCGTGACAAGACCATCCTTTCCTTCAAAAGCTTACCTAACCCCGTCCCGGCCCGCCTATGGCTGAAGTCTTTTGCCAACGCGGCCCAGGACCGAAGTGCCGGCGTCAGGTAGAGCTAGACATCGGGGACCTCGACCTTAATCCCGTAGATCAGCAGCTTGCCCGCGATCCGGTCCTTTTCGGCAACGTCCACACCGACCGGGGCGAACACCTGATCATCGGGCTGCGGCTTGTCGTGGACCGCCATCATATAGCTGTTGCCGACCAGGTTCTGGAGCAGCTGTGCCACCGGGGTCACGACATAATGATAATAGCTCAAAGGTCGTGTTATGCTGCCAAGGCATCGCCAGTCCGCATCATCGGCAGAATAGTTGAGCACCACGTCCCTGCGTCCGCTGTCATAGACACGCTCGACCTTGTTCGGCTTTCCCCACCCATCATTGCCGAAGCCCAGTTGATCGCTGATCAAGTCCTTGGTCAGAATGAAATTGGGGGTGGCGTAGACATTAGCTGGCAGTAGCGCCGTCAGGTCATCGATTGTGCCCTGCACGTGCTGGGCAATCTTGGACCATTTGCCGAGGTATAAGTCCTGACAGCGCATATCGAAGGTGACGACGGCATTGCGCCAGTCGTTGGCGGGCGGCGTTACCCAGCCAGCCTGCGGCCCTGATCCGGGATGCGGTGGAGTGGTCGCAATCCATGAAGATAGCAGTAGCTCCAGCAAGCGTTCGGGGTGGTTGTTATCACCCCAGCACTTGTCGACGATCGTCGGCGACTGAAGCGACCATGAACCCGTGCCAGAAGCGCCGACCTTGATATATCGCCCGCGCTTTGTCGGGTCGGGGTCGTAGCAATTGGCGATCGTGCCGGCATCAGGCGTCAGGTCTTCGTCCATCCGCAGTCCAGTGAACTCCCCTACATAGCTGTCGGCCTTGACCGGATACGCTTTCTGCACTGCCGCGATCGCCGCGCCACGTTCCGCAATATCGATTTCGATACGGCTGTTCGCGCCGTCATCAACGAAACCTACCGTAGACAGCACATTCGGGTCTTGATCGAATACCGACCACCAGTTCTTGGCCTTGAGCAGGCTATCGAATTGTAAATCCATTACCACGGCCATCTTGAGCTCCCAGCGCGTATGACAGCGCGATCAGTTGATATTCCGATAATCCGTTACCCGCCAATGGCGGGTCAACCGACTCGGTCAACATGAATACCTCCGATGGCCTATAATAAAATTTGAGCCGAATTTCCCGCTTTTATGCGGTGTTGCTGATCGGCGAACCATCGGACTTGACCATAGCCCGAAGGTCGCTAGCCGTGAACTGCGTGATATCCAGGGTGGCGCCGAGTTCAGCGGAAACCCATCGGTCATTTGGGGCGACGAGGGCGACCTCAGTGACCTTTGGCATCACCGTCATGCCATCGGGCATCGAGACGACCAAGTTGTTCGGGCTGCTATTGGTCTGGGTCAGTGTTACGCCGCTGGCCATCTCGCTACTTTCGGGCACCACCGCCGGCAGGCCGGGCAAACCGACTGAAAATGCGCCCGTGGAATCGTCCAACGGTCACCTGCGCGACAAACGCTTGAACAGGCATCTGTTTGGGTCGCTTAACGACGCTCGGGCCAGGATCGAGGCTCGGCGGCACCATTGTAACGAGATTTGTCCTCCCACATCGCCTGACTGTTTGACGCCGATCGAATATGCAGATGTCGTGGCGAAGATCGCTGCCGGAGGAACGCCGAATACTCATCCTCGAACTGATGAGAAACCGGGAGCCCCTAAAAATGGTCAGTTTCTGGTTGCCGCTGGACGAAAGGCGGGGGTCACGTCACAGGGCATACCTTCTAACAGGCTGCTGAAAAATCCCACGGT
>NZ_JROH01000095.1 GCF_000786205.1 Sphingomonas sp. 37zxx
CCGCCCCACGCACAAGGCGGGGCCCACCGGATGGATACTGGCCGGCGGAGGATTTGGACGCTGGAGCAGAAGCTGGCGTTCGTGGCTGAGATGGAGCGCTGCGACAACATAGCGGCCTATTCACGCCAGCACGATATTGCGACATCCTTGCTCTACACCTGGCGGCGGGAGTGCCGTTATGCCCTTGCCGCGCGGCAGGTGACAGGCGCTGATAGGGATCACGCGCCGATGTTCGTGCCGGTTGTGGCCGATACTCCCCAGCCAAAGTCGCATGATGTAGCAATCGAGGTTGAGCTTGGCGGTGCGGTGGTTCGGATCGGTCGAACGGCGAGCCCCGGGTTGGCGACTGCGGTGCTTGAGGCGCTTCAGGTGCGGCGTTGATCGGCCCTGGTCCTGGCACGCGCGTGATGGTGGCAACGCGGCCTGTGGATTTCCGCAAAGGCCCCGATGCGCTGGCCGCGCTGGTCAGTGCAGAATATGGTGGCGATCCGTATTCCGGGGTGATCTATTTTTTCCGGGCGAAGCGGGCTGACCGGATCAAGCTCGTCTGGTGGGATGGCACCGGCCTGTGCCTGATGGCCAAGAGGCTGGAGTCCGGCGGCTTCAAATGGCCCGGCATCCGGGATGGCGTGATGCGTGTTACGGCAGCCCAGCTTGGCGCATTGCTGGAGGGGCTGGACTGGCGCCGGGTGCATGGCGGACGCCGCCCGATAGCGCCGCAAATTGCTGGTTGTCGGGGCTTTCGTCTGTTGATTCACTGCCTTCATGCTGATCGAAGTGGACCTGCCAGAGGACATCGCGGCGCTACGTGCGCTGGCCCTCGATCAGTCCCGCAAGCTTGCCGATGTGACGGTCGCCAAGGGCGAAGCGGACGCAGAGATCGAGCGACTGCAGTCGATCATCGATGCGTTTATGCGCCACCGTTTCGGCCGCAAGTCCGAGCAGCTCGATCCCGAACAGCTCCAGTTGGGCCTCGAAGATGTTGAGACGGCACTGGGCGCAGCCCGCGCGGCGGGAACGGTCCGGCCAACGGGGGATCGTCCGCGCAAGACCAACCGCGGCGCGCTGCCTGCGCACCTCGAGCGGATCGAGCAGATCGTCGATATCGACGGCGCTGGCAGCATTCGGGCCTGCCCATGCTGCGGCGGCGGGCTGCACCAGATCGGTGAAGATGTTGCTGAACGCCTGCATGTCGTGCCGACCACCTTGCGTGTTCTGGTCACCCGTCGGCCTCGCTATGGCTGCCGCGCGTGTGAGGGCGCGGTCGTCCAGGCACCGGCACCTGCCCATATTGTCGAAGGCGGCATCCCCACCGAGGCCCTGATCGCCCAGGTGCTGGTCGCCAAATATGCCGATCACCTGCCGCTCTATCGCCAGGCCCAGATCTACGCCCGGCAAGGGATCCAGCTCGATCGATCGACCCTTGCAGATTGGGTCGGGCGGGCCGCCTGGTATCTTCGCCCCTTGCGGGACCATATCCTGGAACGATTGCGACGATCCCAGCGGCCGTTTGCCGACGAGACGACAGCGCCTGTGCTCGATCCCGGTCGTGGGCGGACAAAGACCGGCCAGCTATGGGCCTATGCCCGCGATGATCGCCCTTGGGGCGGGATCGATCCGCCGATGATCGCCTATGTCTATGCCGCCGACCGCAAGAGCGAACGCGCCGAAGCGCATCTGGGGGACTTTGCAGGCATTCTGCAAGTCGATGGCTATGGCGGATATACCGCGCTCGCCAGGCGGCAGCAGCAGATCACCCTCGCGTTTTGCTGGTCACATGTCCGACGCAAGTTCTTCGATCTCGCCGACAAGTCGCCGGTGGCCGCCGAGGTGCTGCAGCACATCGCCCGTCTCTATGCCATCGAAAGCGAGAGTCGTGGCAGCAATGCCGACTATCGCCGCGCCGTCCGCAACGAACACGCTCGTGTCATTGTCGATGATCTGCGCCATTATCTGGAAGCCCGGCTTCGCCAGGTCAGCGCCAAGAGCAAGCTGGCCGAAGCGATGCGCTACGCGCTCAGCCGCTGGGACGGGCTCACCGTCTTCCTCGATGATGGCCGCGTTGAGCTCGATACCAACACCGTCGAACGCTCGATCAGGCCCCTGGCCCTAAACCGCAAGAACGCCCTGTTCGCAGGATCCGACGAGGGCGGCGACAACTGGGCGGTCATCGCCACGCTGATCGAGAACTGCAAAATCTCCAGCATTAACCCGTCTTATTCACCGGCGGCATGGGAT
>NZ_JROH01000096.1 GCF_000786205.1 Sphingomonas sp. 37zxx
GGATGGGACTGTCGGACTTCACCGACATGGCCGATCTCGCGGTCATCGTTGCCGGCGTTCCGCTCGATCACCGGCTTTATCACTTCCGCCTTGTCTGGTCGGGATTCGAACATGCCCACGTCATCCTCGGCGGCGAGAGCTATGTCGCGCTCGCGCAAGGGTTGCAGAACGCGCTGTGGGCGCTCGGCGGCAGCCCGCTCGATCATCGCACCGACAGTCTGTCGGCCGCGTTCCGCAACCTCGATGCCGACGCTCGGGGCGATCTGACCCGTCGCTATGATGCGTTGTGCGAGCATTACGGGATGACGCCAAGCCGCAACAACCGCGGCGTTGCGCATGAGAACGGATCGATCGAGAGCGCGCACGGTCATCTGAAGAAGACCGTACGCGATGCGCTGCTGATGCGCGGCAGCGCCGCGTTCGACGATCTGCCCGCCTATCGTCGCTTTATCGACGAGGTGATCACGGCCAAGAACCGCCGGGCAGCGGCACGCATCGATACCGAGCGCGCTCACCTCCAACAGCTGCCGGATCGGCGGACCAGCGATTACGAAGAAGTGATCGTCACGGTCACCTCGAGCAGCGGCTTCACGTTGCGCAAGGTGTTCTACACCGTGCCCTCGCGGCTGATCGGGCACCGTCTACGCGTCCGGCTATACGATGATCGGCTCGATGTCTTCCTTGGTGCCACCAAGCTGATGACACTCCTGCGCGGACGATCGTCAGGGGCCGGCAAGCACGGTCACGTGGTCGATTATCGGCATGTGATCCATTCGCTGCGGCGCAAGCCGATGGCGCTGATCGGCATCGTCTATCGCGAGCAGCTGTTCCCGCGCGAGGCGTATCGGCGGATGTTCGATCGGCTCCTCGACCAGATGGCCGACCGCGTCGCCTGCCGCACGATGGTCGAGCTGCTGGCACTGGCGCATGAGCGGGCCTGCGAGGCAGAGATCGCCGACATCCTGGTGGCCGATCTCGATGCCGGTCGGTTGCCCGATCTCGCGGCATTACGCCGGCGCTTCGCGCCGGATCCCGCGACGCTCCCTGAGGTCGTCGTCACGCTGGCACCGCTCAGCACGTACGACATCCTGCTCGGCGAGGTGGCGGCATGACCGGCCTTACTCAGCCGATCGACGCGCAGCGTCTGACGCTCATCCTCAATGACCTGCGTCTTCCCGCGATTAAGCACAACTGGCCCGAGATGGCCGCGCGATCGGACAAGGAGGGCTGGCCCGCTGCCCGCTTCCTGGCAGCACTCGCCGAGCACGAGATCGCCGAGCACGAGATCGCCGAGCGCGATCGGCGCCGCATCGAGCGGCATCTTGGTGAAGCCAGGCTTCCGCCGGGAAAGACGCTCGACAGCTTCGCGTTCGATGCCGTGCCGATGATCTCGCGTGCCCAGATCATGGCGATCTGCGCCGGCGACGGTTGGCTCGAACAGGGGGCCAACATCATCCTGTTCGGCCCGCCGGGCGGCGGCAAGAGTCACTTGGCTGCCGCAATTGGCCTGGCGCTCATCGAGAATGGCTGGCGGGTATTGTTTGCCCGGACATCCGATCTCGTCCAGCGCCTTCAGGTCGCGCGTCGCGAACTGACACTCGAGGCCGCAATCGCCAAGCTCGATAAATACCATCTGCTGATCCTCGACGACATGGCTTACGTCACCAAGGACCAGGCCGAGACCTCGGTCCTCTTCGAACTCATCAGCGCGCGTTACGAGCAACGCTCGATGCTCATCACCGCCAACCAGCCATTCGGCGAATGGAACAGGATATTCCCCGATCCCGCCATGACCCTCGCGGCCGTCGACCGCCTCGTCCACCACGCCACCATCTTCGAGATGAACGTCGAGAGCTACAGGCGCCGTACCGCCGTCCAGCGCCGCGCCGGTGCCGGGCGACCGCCGACCTACGCGACAATCAAGACGGTCGAGCGATCGACGCCCAGCGACAATCAGACCGACACTTAAATCTTGCCAGCGACAAATAGACCCGCCACCCTCAGCCCGCCGCGACAATCAGTTCTCATCCTGATTGACGCGCTCCTCACCCAGATTGTCGCGCTACAGCGCGACCTCGGACACCCGCAATCCGGCACC
>NZ_JROH01000097.1 GCF_000786205.1 Sphingomonas sp. 37zxx
GTACGCCTGCCGGCGCCCGAAACTCTTCAGGCAAGCTGAAGGGCCAGATCCAGGTGCAGGACGCAGCATTCGAACAGGCGCTGCAAGGCTATGAGCAAGCGGTGCTGATCGCGCAGCGCGATGTGCGCGATGCACTGGCACAGGATATTGCCGCCCACCATGCGCTTGCCGCGCTCGCTGACGCGGCGTCGTACAGCGCGCGCCTGCGAATGCGCGCCGAGGACCGCTATCGCGACGGCAGCGGCACCCGGCAGGACATTTTGACGGCGCAAGTGAACGATGCCGCGCTGCGCGATGCGCTGGTGCAGGCACAGGGCAACACCGCCAGCGCTTATGTCGCGCTCCACCGCGCGCTGGGGCTGGGGGCCACCGCGCCGGGACTGCCGCCACCGCTCGCCCCCGAAACCCGCGACCGGATGCAGGCCCGCAGCCAATGGGGCCGGCAGCTCGATCCGATCGCCGCCACACCTGAAATTGACGGAGACCATCGATGATCCGCCCAACCCGGCGCGCGGCGATCCTGCTCGCGGGCTGCCTGGCCGCCGCCTGCAGCCCGACGCAAAGCGCCACCGCCGACAAGGAGCCGCCGCCGGCGGTGACCATCGCGCGTCCGCTGCTCGCCACCGTGCCGCAGACGATGGACCTGACCGGCACGGTTACCGCATCGGCTTCGGTCGATCTGATGGCGCGGGTCGCGGGCACCGTGGCTACGGTCGATTTCGCCGATGGCGCGCGGGTGCGAAAGGGGCAGCCGCTGTTCCATATCGCCCCGGAAACCTATCAGGCACAGCTTGCCGCCAGCAGCGCGCAACTGAGCCAGACGGCAGCCGAATATACGCGCCAGCAGCGGCTGTTCGCCGATGATGCCACGTCGCGCGCCGCGCTCGACAATGCCCGCTTCGCGCTGGAACAGGCGCAGGCCAATCAACGGCTGGGCCGGATCAACCTGTCCTACACCATCGTCCGTGCGCCGTTCGACGGCTGGATGAGTTCGGCGGCGATCTCGGCGGGCGGCTATGTCGCACCCGGCGCGACCAAGCTGGCAACGATCCAGCAGATCGACCCGCTGTCGGTCGAATTCACGCTGGGCGAGCGGCAGGTGTTGCAGGTGCTTGCCGCAATGCGGGCGCGCGGGCAGGCCGATGCGCCGGCGGCATCGCGCTATCCGGTCGCAATCGGCCTGCTCGATCAGCCCGATTATCCTTATCGCGCCACGCTGGACTTTGCCCAAAAGGCGATCGACACCGCCACTGGTTCGCTTCAGGCGCGCGCCGTGCTTTCCGGCACCGGCGACGCAACGCTGCTGCCCGGCATGTTCGCGCGGGTGCGGATCGCGTTTCCCGCCGACGATGCCAGCCTGTTGTTGCCCGTTGCATCGATCCAGAGCGACCCGCTGGGCGATTATGTGTTCGTGCTCGACAAGGATCATATCGTCCGGCGGCGCGACATCCGCACCGGCGGCGATGTCGGGCCGAACCGCGTGGTGCTGGGCGGCCTGTCACCCGCCCATTGGGTGATCGTCGACGGGCTGGTCAATGTCCGCATCGGCGGCAAGGCAAAACCGCGCACCACCATGCTTGCGCTGCCGGAGGCGGCACAATGATCGCGCGCTTCTTCATCGATCGCCCGGTGCTGGCCAACGTCATCGCCATCCTGATGATGGTGATCGGCGGCATCGCCATCTTCGCGCTGCCGATCGCGCAATATCCGCCGATCGCGCCGCCGACGATCCAGGTCACCGCATCGAATCCGGGCGCGAGCGCCAAGACGGTGCTGGAAACGGTGGCGCTGCCGATCGAAGGCCAGGTCAACGGCGTCAAGGATATGCTCTATATGCAGAGCACCGCGTCGAACGACGGCCGCTATACGCTGCTCGCCACGTTCAAGCCCGGCACCGATTTAGATAAGGCGCAGGCGCTAGTGGATTGATTTTGACATTCGCAT
>NZ_JROH01000098.1 GCF_000786205.1 Sphingomonas sp. 37zxx
CGCGAGCAACCAGTCAGGGTATCCGCGCATAAATTGACCGGATGACCGCTTTCAGGGCGGTCAGATTGGATTACGGATGACCGGGAATGTGAAGGATATCGGATGCCGGCAGGCGTACGATATCCTCCAAAGCAGGAAGCCGTGGGCCACGCGTGCTGACCTATGGGGATTTCGGTTTTCGCGGCATTGTGGGTCGGGCGCGGCGATTGGCGGGACTCGCGTCGGCGGGTCGGAACATGCTCCTCAGGGACGATGTGCATCGTAAATGTAGGGCCGGATCGATGGCTGAGATGGCCGCTGGAGCGATTAACCGGGTTGCCAGCGCGAGCGGCATCGCTGCCGCAAGCACAAGACTTTCGGCGCGCGATGAGGCTGGGCCATGCCGGATCATGACGTGGTCGTCCCGGTCGCTGCGATGCCGTGCGGCGGTGCGCGCGGCTGTCGCCAGCGTTCGAACGTCTCGATGATGACCATCTGCCCGCCGCAGCATGGGCATGGCGGGCGGACGTCAGTCGGTTCGTCGAGCGGGTCGGTGTCGGGCTGCGAAGCGACGCCGAGCAGCCGACGGGCCTGGTCGAGCTGAGCCTTGCGGGTGGCACCGGCGAGCAGGCCGTAATGGCGGATGCGGTGGAAGCCCTTTGGCAGGACGTGGAGCAGAAAGCGGCGGATGAACTCGTCTGCGGCCAGCGTCATCGTCTGCTGCCGGTCGGCGCCGTCGCGGCGATAATCTTTGTAGTGGAAGGTGACGCCGGTGTCGTCGAAGCGCAGGAGTCGGCTGTTTGAGATCGCGACCCTGTGGGTGTAGCGCGACAGATAGGCGAGCACCGCCTCGGGTCCGGCGAACGGTGGCTTGGCATAGACCACCCAGTTCTTTTTGCGGACCGGCGACAGATGCCGCAGGAACGCGCGACGGTCGGCCAGATGCGCGAGTCTGCCGTAAAAGCCGAGCCGACCAGCCTCGCGCAGCGCCATCAGCCGGGTCAAGAATAGACGGCGGAACAGCTTGCCCAGCACCTTGACCGGCAGCAGGAACGCAGGCCGCGAGGATATCCAGCGCGTGCCGTCACGGGCGATGCCGCCACCCGGCACGATCATGTGGACATGCGGGTGGTGGGTCAGCGCTGAGCCCCATGTATGCAGCACGGCGGTGATGCCGATGCGCGCGCCGAGGTGCTTCGGGTCGGCGGCGATCGTCAGCATCGTCTCGGACGCCGCCTTGAACAGCAGATCGTAGACCAGCGGCTTGTTGTGGAATGCGATATCGGCAACCTCAGCGGGCAGCGTGAACACGACGTGGAAGTATCCCACGGGCAACAGATCGGCTTCACGCTCCGCCAGCCAGGTACGTGCGGCCGCACCTTGGCAACGCGGACAATGCCGGTTGCGGCAGCTGTTATAGGCAACGCGCCAATGCCCGCACTCCGTACAGGCCTCAGTGTGTCCGCCCATGACGGCTGTGCGGCAATGCTCGATTGCCGACATGATCTTCAACTGGTGCAGGCTCAGATGCCGGGCATGCGCGGCGCGATATGCAGGTCCTGCGGAACGGAAGATGTCGGCGACCTCGAGGGAGGTGCGCACGTAGGCTCAACCGGCGGGCGGCCCTGTTCGCTCCTGGCCCTCCATCAGCGCCATCAGCCGGTCGAGCGGACCGGTGACCGCGCGGATCGTGCGCGTCGCGACCTTGGTGTACAGCGCGGTCGTCTCGAGCTTGCTGTGCCCGAGCAAGACCTGGATGACGCGGATGTCGACGTCCTGCTCGAGCAGGTGGGTGGCAAAACTGTGCCGCAGGGTGTGCGGGCTGACGCGCTTGCGGATGCCCG
>NZ_JROH01000099.1 GCF_000786205.1 Sphingomonas sp. 37zxx
GGGATGCGAATGTCAAAATCAATCCACTAGGACTTCCAAAAGACGGTGCGCCTCGGCGCTGCGGGAAAGCGCGTCGGCGATCGCAAGGTTAGCGATCGTCAGCGACCGAAGAATCTGATGGCCGGCGATGGGCGACAGCTCTCGATGAACCTGGGCGTCGATCGCCGCGCTGGCGAGTTGGCCGCCCGCGGCATATGTATTGCGGAGCATCCGTTCATATGCGTGCAACGCACCGACGAACCGTGCGACCGGATCGACCTGCCCGTCTTCGGGATCGTCGCCCGGTGTCTCAGCGCAGACCGGTGGCGAGGTCGGAGATGACGCGCATGCCAACGGCGAGCATGCCAAAGCCGGCGGCAAGCGCGATGGCGAAACCGACGATTGCGACGAGTCGGGCGACTGGACCAAGATCATTGCCGATTGCTCCCCTTTGACGAACCGGGAGCAGCGCGACCCATTGTCGCGGCCCGTCCGGCTCAGCGGTGGCTTGCGATCTCGGTGGCGTGACGGCGACCCCGAGATTCTCGGATATAGGTTTTTCGGGGGTGGTGGTTTGCCCACCTTTCTCCTGGAGCAGCTCCGCCGCATGGCGACGGTTGCGCGCGCCCAGCACTGTCACTGCCTCGGCGATGTAGGTGTCGATCGTGCCGACCGCCAAGCCGGTGATCGCCGAGATCTCCTCGGAGGTACGTCGCGCATAAACGTGACGCAGGCACTCGTGCTGCCGCGGCGTCAGTCGCGAGCGATCAGCCTGGGTCGCCATCGTCGGATCCATTCCACGGAGATAGTCCCCGTTAAAACGAAGTAAAGTAGAACCGTTTCGGGGTGAAGAGGCGGGGCTGGTGCGACGAGGAGACCAGGCTGCCGCCGCTGCCAGCCATCATCGTCGAGATTGCATGAACCGCCCTCACCGCGTTCCTGTCGGGACACCGCGCCCACCGGCCCGATCCATAGGATCGCCTCGATTTGCGTGGCTCAAATCAGGTGGGATGCCGAGTTATCGCAAGGCTTTGTTGTCACGTCAGAAACACCGGTCGGTGCCCGGTCATGTTTTGCACGGGGTCGTGAAGCTGCGATGCCACCACATCATCATAGCTGCCACGCAGCCAACGCTGCTGATCTTCATGCGGCAGGGTGGTAATAATCGCTTTTGAATGAAAGGCTGCAACCAGCGCATTAAGCTCGTGGGTCGCCTATCTGTCGCGCTACACCCACCGGGTCGCCATCTCGAACAGCCGTCTCCTCCGGTTCGACGAGGGCGGGGTCACGTTCCGATACAAGGACTATCGCCGCGGCGGCGCCGACCGCCAGCAGGTCATGACGCTGGCTGCCGACGAGTTCATCCGCCGGTTCCTGCTGCACGCCCTGCCGCGCGGGTTCCACCGCATCCGTCACTATGGCCTGCTTGCCAGCGGCACCCGGCGAACCAGCCTCGAACGCGCCCGCCAGTTGCTCGCGGTCGCAGCCCCGGCGGCCGATGACGCGCCCCTCGAACCGGCCAATGCCCGGCCACCATGCCCGTGCTGTGGCGGGCGCATGGTCATCATCGAGACCTTCGAGCGTCGATATCAGCCCCGCGCACCGCCCTTGGTCATCAGCGCATCCGGGCGCTCAGGGTCGTGACCCGGCACGGCATATCCTCGATCGCCCCCGCTGCGACCGTGTCGCGGGGAACGCAGGACGCTGCGTCGAGCCCACCCACAGCACGAAGCCGCTGCGCGGCAGAG
>NZ_JROH01000100.1 GCF_000786205.1 Sphingomonas sp. 37zxx
AGATCACCGGGTTGATGGAGGTGCTCAGGTTCTCACCACGAAGACTTCGACGAAACCGCTTCGGATGCCTCCAAGGCTGCGATTGCTTTGGAACCGGCAGGACTCCGAGTGACCCCAGCCACTACGTCGGGAGTGATAGAAAGTGAGATCAAGGCGTATGACACTGAGATAAGGGAGTACGATCGTTCGCTCAGAGAAGATCGTCTAAGCAGGGAAGGCCGCCGAAATGTGCAGGACAATAAGACTCAAGCCGAAGCCATCAAAGAAAAGTTTAGAGCGAGGCAAGGTAGATAGTTCGTCATCAAAGCGGCTCAGTGTCGTTCTATCTTTATTGTATCTATGGTCAGCGCCTGTCCCGACTTATGCTGGAGAGCATGACGAGGTTTCTCTTATATCTATGCATGCCAGTATTATAGGCGGTAAACTTAGGTACGCTCTTCGCAATGAAGGAGATCTACCTTTGATGGTCTATAGGGATTTTTGCTACGATTTACATATGTCAGCGACGGTAATGAGTGGGATTAAACTTAATACTGTGGCTGGACACTTCTCAAGTGGTATTGTTAGGGACAGCTTATCCTTCGTTCGGTTGGAGAAAAAGGGGAGCGAGACAATCTGCTATCTTGATTACTATCCCCTTGATACAGAGACAGTTAACTCTGCGGATGTTGTATGGAAAACGAACCTCTTTGTCGGAAATCCCGACGGCACCTATAAGTTCCTTCACCGCTTTGGGATGTTCCCGGTAATAGAGAGGCTGGACAACGTAGTCCCTTCTCTTGCTGCGCCGGTAGATGAGACTGTCGAGGCGGCATTTGAAGTCTGGAGAAGGCGAGCTAGTCGACAAAGGAATTGATGGCCTTGTCAGGCACTGTCAGAAAATCACGGTGCCAGTTTACTAAATGCATTCTATGGCCATGTCCGAGTTCAAGGACGGTTAGCCGAGCGCAGCCCTCTTCTCCCGCCCCATCGTCTCATCGATCGCGCCGACCTGTGCGCCGTCGCGCAACCCGAGAGCTTCGGTGAGCTTGGCGCGGCTGTCGGTGTAGATCGCGGCCCCTTCGCGGGCGCGGGAGATGGCGACATAGGAGGACGCTGCATCGACGGTGTTGGCGCGAAAACTCTCCAGATGCGCCATGACGTGATCGCACGTCGCGCCCTGGCTGGAATGGGTGGTGCGCATGACGTGCTCCCCTGAAATGTGACCGCTTTTTGGTAGAGTCTGACGCCAAGGAGTCGGACGATATGAAGCGAAGCAGGTTCAACGAAGAGCAGATCATTGCGATCTTGAAGGAGCAGGAGGGCGGAATGCCGACGGCGGAGGTTTGCCGCCGCCACGGGATCAGCTCGGCGACGTTCTACAAGTGGAAGGCGAAGTTCGGCGGGCTGGAGGTGTCCGAGGCCCGGCGGCTGAGGTCGCTCGAGGAGGAGAACTCGCGGCTAAAAATGCTGCTGGCCGAGGCCATGCTGGACAATGCCGTGTTGAAGGATCTGGCATCAAAAAAATGGTAACGCCCGGCGCTAAGCGGGAAGCCGTCGCCCATGCCCGGGAGCATCACGGGGTGAGCGAGCGTCGGGCGTGTGCACTGGTTGGTGTGAGCCGCAGGGTGATCCGTTACGAGCCGACAAGGCCGGATGACGGAGCGCTGCGTGCAGCGCGACGATCAAGATGAGAACGCGCGACAAGCAGGATGAGGAT
>NZ_JROH01000009.1 GCF_000786205.1 Sphingomonas sp. 37zxx
AATATGTCGAGGGGTTATTGGAAGTGCCCAATTGGTCCAATGAGTTAATTAAGTTTAAGATTGCAGCCTATCCTGGTCGGATTTACCTTGGAAAGATAGATCCGACAAAGATAGACGAGATATACTTAGACTTGTTTAAGCTTTACGGCGAGCGCGATGTTTCAACGATGGAGGAAAAGGGTGCAGACTTTATAAGGCGCCTTATAAACAGCCGCTTTAAGCATTTCCTTGACCGTGACTTTTCTGATTTCTGCGACTCTGATGTCGACAGTATATATCGGGAGTTGTTTTACGCTTCTATGGCAAACCCAAGAATACTGGGACACCTTCTTACCAATATCCGAGATACTGCAGTAGCTTATGGCAAGCCGGTTCAGCGCCGAGTTGTGCAGGACGCATCTACTAGATATTACGAAGAAAAGGTTGAACCGTATTTCGGAATTCACAAATTTGCACTTGAAAGCTTTTCAGAGCGGGCCTCGAATTTCAGCCTAAAAGAACTCTTGGAATCGCTAGTAAATCGCGCAGTAGAACTTCGCGATTACAAAGGATCTAAAGTTACCTTGGGAATAAAGGGTCGAACGCCTTCTAGTCACTTTCATGTAGCAACAGCTTTAGAAGCAGCTCTTAGAACTCTAGAGCTAAACTTTTTTGTTACTCTATACTATGAAATGAAGGATAGAGACGGAAATAAGGTTTCTATTTACGCATTGAACCATGGCCTATGTGGTAAATATTCCATCACTTTTGGTAGGCCGGCCGGACATCGCGAATATCGCCTATATTTCGTTGAACGAATATTTGATAACACGCCAATAGTGCGGAGCTTTCTTGAGTCAAATCAGGAAATTCGTTGCGATACATGCGGGGTGATACACGGCTTGGACCGACTCGATGGCCTTATGATGTTTGACATGATGTGCCCTGCATGTAAGCGCGGCACCTGTGAGGTTATAAATTTATCTAAGAAATATGAAATGGTTTTAAAAAGTGTGGATCCTGCTCTTTTGCTTCCGCCAACAGACTTAGGAATGCTTGAGGCTCTTTACACGGAAGGCCGTGAGATGGTTGCCGCAGAAATCGCGGGGGAACTGGATTGCTCCTACCAACTCATTGGCAAGCGCGGTCGTAACTTGGCGGAAAGGGGGCTAGTGCTGAGAGACAAGAACGACGTTCACCGTCGAGTATTTTCGATTACTGATGCTGCAAAGAACGATTATTTTCGATATAATCTTGACCGGTCGTTGAACATTAAAGATCCATAACGGCTATGACGGTTCGTGTATTTACTTTAACTTCTAAGATGACTTTGATAAAATCTACAGTTAATGAAAATCCCGCGACTTCGGCAGTACCCGCACATCACGCGGGTGGCGGTCATACACCGGCCGCGCGACTTCGTCGGCGCGCGATAGCGTCGTCGGGGGCGCGGCGTCGCCCAGCGTGTCGAGCAGCGCGGTGCGGTCGATCACGCGGGCGCCCATCAGGTGGACGACGCCCTCGGGGCTGCG
Source organism: Sphingomonas sp. 37zxx (assembly GCF_000786205.1). Taxonomy (GTDB): domain Bacteria; phylum Pseudomonadota; class Alphaproteobacteria; order Sphingomonadales; family Sphingomonadaceae; genus Sphingomonas. Next base: position 1,512 of record NZ_JROH01000009.1, read on the forward strand.
CTGGACCTCACCCTCGACCAGCATCAGCCGCGCGGTCATCACCTCGCGGCGATAGGTTTCGAACAGCCGCGCCCACAAAACGACGTTGGTGACGCCGGTTTCGTCCTCGATCGTGACGAAGATCGCATTGCCCTTGCCGGGGCGCTGGCGGACCAGCACGATGCCCGCGGTGCGAAGCCTGGTCCCGGCCTTGGCCGCGCTGGTCTGCGCGCAGGTGGCGACGCCCTCGGCATCGAGCGCCGCCCGCACGAAGGTCATCGGATGATCCTTCAGCGACAGGCGAAGCGTCTGGTAATCAATCGCGACTTCCTGCGACGCCGCCATGACGGGCAGCGCCATATCGGGTTCGTCCGCGAGCTCGCGCGCGCGCGCGGCGGCGAACAGCGGCAGCTCGCCATTGGGGGTGCGGCGCGCCTCCCACAAGGCCTGCCGCCGCCCCAGCCCCAGCGAGCCGAAGGCATCGGCATCGGCAAGCAGGCGAAGCGCGCGCTGCGGCAGGTCGGCGCGGCGCGCGAGTGCCTCGACGCTGTCGAAGCGGCCGTGCGCGCGGGCGGCGACCAGCGCCTGCGCCCAGGCCTGCCGGAAGCCGTCCATCTGGCGAAAGCCCAGCCGGATCGCGAGCGCGCCCTGCCCCGGCTGTTTGAGCCCGCCTTCGAGATCATTGTCCCAGATGCTGGCGTTGATGTCGATCGGTCGCACCTCGACACCATGTTCGCGCGCGTCGCGCACGAGCTGCGCGGGGGCGTAGAAGCCCATCGGCTGCGAATTGAGCAGCGCGCAGGTGAACACCGCGGGCTGGTGGCATTTGATCCACGACGAGACATAGACCAGCCGCGCGAACGACAGCGCGTGGCTTTCGGGAAAGCCATAGCTGCCAAACCCCTCGATCTGGCGATAGCAACGCTCGGCAAAGGCGCGTTCGTATCCGCGCGCGGTCATGCCATCGACGAGCTTGTCCTTCATCTTGTCGATCCCGCCATGGTTGCGGAAGGTGGCCATCGCGCGGCGCAACTGGTTCGCCTCGCCCGGCGTGAAGCCCGCCGCGACGATCGCCAGCTTCATCGCCTGTTCCTGAAACAGCGGCACACCATACGTCTTGCCGAGCAGGGTGCGAAGCTCGTTCGGGTCGTGCGGCGGCGCGGGCGAGGGATAGTCGACCTTCTCGATCCCGCTGCGGCGGCGAAGATAGGGGTGGACCATGTCGCCCTCGATCGGGCCGGGGCGGACGATCGCGACCTGGACGGTGAGGTCATAGAGCGAGCGCGGTTTCAGGCGCGGGAGCATGTTGATCTGCGCGCGGCTTTCGACCTGGAACACGCCGATGCTGTCGCCCTTGTCGAGCATGGCATAGACTGCGGGGTCGTCGGCCTTGATGTCGACGGTGAGGTCGTGGTCGCCAAGGCCGTGCTCGCGCATCATCGCGAACGCCTTGCGGATGCAGGTGAGCATGCCCAGCGCGAGGACGTCGACCTTCATCAGCCCCAGCGCGTCGATATCGTCCTTGTCCCATTCGATGAAGGTGCGGTCGGCCATCGCGCCATTGTGGATCGGGACGGTCTCGTCGAGCCGGTTCTGGGTGAGGATGAAGCCGCCGACATGCTGCGAGAGATGGCGGGGGAATTCGAGGATCTGATCGACGAGGCTGCGCAGCCGCGCGACATGCGGGTTGGCGGGATCGAAGCCCGATTCGGTGAAGCGGCGCTCCTCCATGCGGCTGGCGAAGCTGCCCCATACGGTGCCGACCAGCCGCGCGGTCGCGTCCTCCGAAAAGCCAAGCACCTTGCCGACTTCGCGGACGGCGCTGCGCGGGCGGTAATGGATGACGGTCGCGGCGATCCCTGCCCGCTCGCGGCCATAGCGGGCATAGATATACTGCATCACCTCCTCGCGGCGTTCATGCTCGAAATCGACGTCGATATCGGGCGGCTCGTGGCGCTCCTCGGACACGAAGCGCGAGAATAGCAAGTCATGCTCGGTCGGATCGACCGAGGTGACGCCGAGCAGGAAACAGACGATCGAATTGGCCGCAGAGCCGCGCCCCTGGCACAGGATCGGCGGATCGCGGGTGCGCGCGAAGCGAACCAGATCGTGGACGGTGAGGAAATAATAGGCGTAGTTCTGGCTGGCGATCAGCGCGAATTCCTCGGCCAGCCGGCGGCGGACATCGGCGGGCAGATCGGGGCCATAGCGCCGGTGCGCCGCCTCGACGACCATATGCTCGAGCCATGCCTGCGGCTGCCAGCCCTCGGGCACCGGCTCGTGCGGATATTCATAGCGCAGATCGTCGAGGGTGAAGGCGATGCGGTTCAGCAGGTTCAGGCTTTCACCCACCGCCTGCGGGCAATCGCGGAACAGCCGCGCCATTTCGGCACCGGGCTTGAGATAGCGTTCGGCATTGGCGGTGAGCTTGCGCCCGGCGGCGGCGATCGTCGTCTTTTGCTCGATACAGGTGAGGACGTCGTGGAGCTGGCGCTGATCGGGGGTGGCATAGAGCGCATCGTTGGTGGCGAGCAGCGGCAGTCCGGTCCGCTCGGCCAAGTCGATGAGCGCGGCAAGGCGGCGGCGATCGCGGCCCGCGCGGTGCATCGTCGCGCCGATCCAGACGCGCCCGGGGGCGGCGGCGTGGAGGGTGGCGAGGATTGCCTCCACGTCATTCCCGCGCAGGCGGGAATCCATAGTCTCAGGCGCTGGTGCGGATGGATTCCCGCCTGCGCGGGAATGACGGAAGGGAACGACGTTGGAGGCTTCGACCGGCGGCTCAGGCCGAACGGGGCCGAGCGGTGGCGTGGCCATCACGATCAGCAGCAGATCCTCGCTATACGCCAGCAGATCCTCGAGCCGCAGCACGCAGCCGCCCTTTTGCGCGCGCAGATTGCCCAATGTCAGCAGCCGGGTCAGCCGGCCCCAGCCGTGGCGCGTCGCGGGATAAGCGAGGATGTCGGGGGTATCATCGGCGAACACCAGCCGCGCGCCGACGACCAGGCGGAAGTCGATCTCGCCCAGCCCCGCCTCGGCAGCCTTGGCGCGCGCCTGTTTGAGCGCGACGTGCGCGCGCACCACCCCCGCCACGCTGTTGCGGTCGGCGATGCCGATCCCCGCCATGCCGAGCGCGAAGGCCTGCGCGACCATGTCCGACGGTGCCGACGCCCCGCGCAGGAACGAATAATTGGTCGCCGCCCCGAGTTCGGCGAACTGCGTCACGCGAACAGGCGTATGATGGGCCGTTCGCTCACGCGAACAGGCCGTGTACGTACCAGCGAGGATCGGCGGCCTCGCGGCCATAGAGGCCGTGGCGGAACACCCAGAAGCGACGGCCGCGCGCGTCTTCGATCCGGTAATAATCGCGCGTCAGCCCGCCATTGTCGGCGCGCCGCCACCATTCGGGGGCGATCCGCTCAGGCCCTTCGAACCGAGTGATATCGTGCAGCGTGCGCCGCCAGCGAAAGCGGTGCGGCGGGCCGTCGGGGACTTCGGCCATCACCTCGATCGGCTGTGGCGGATCGAACAAGTGGAGCGGGCGAAGCGGCGGCTCACCGGGCTCGGGGGTGTCCCAGGCGGCGCGGGTGCCGGTATCGACCGCGGGCAGCGTCAGCACGCCTTGCTCGGGGATATGCGTGTCGCGCGTGGCGAAGCGGCGAATCCGCCCACGCCCCAGCCGCGCGCTCAGGCGATCGACCAAAGCCGCCATCGCCTCCTCACTGATCGTCCCGCCTTCGAGCTGGAGCTGAGTCGGCGCAAGCAGCTCAATCGCGGGAATCGCCAGGCGGATCATGTCGAAGCCGAAGCCGGGGTCAATCGGATCGGCGAGCGAATCGACCCGCTCGCCAAACAGCCGCACCAGCATCGCGGCATCGCGCAGCGGCTGGCCGCTTTCGACCGCGAGATCGAACATCCGCCCATCGCTGCGGAACAGCCGGACAGCAAAGCGGCGACCGCCCATATGGCGCTCCTCAAGCTCGGTCGCAGCCTGTTGCGCCAGATCACCGATCGCCGCCAGCGCATCCTGCGTCCGCGCGATCGGCTCGGCGAAGCGGCGCTCGAACAACATCGCAGGCGGCGGGCGGCGCGGCGAGATTCGGCTGTCGGAAGACCCGAGCACCCGCGCGAGCATGTCGGTGGTATCCTTGCCGAAGCGCGCCGATACCGGGCCAGGCGGGCGCACCGCCAGATCGCCCAGCGTCTTGAGCCCGGCGCGGCGAAGCGCGGTTTCGGTCTCGTCGTCGAGCCGCAGCGCCTCGACCCCCAGCCGGCGAAGCGCCGCGTCTTCGCTGGCGGCGGGCGCGGTCTGGAAGCGGGCGAGCGCCTGCGCGCCCTCGGGACTGGCGGCGAAGGCATGGCGCAGATGCCCGGTCCAGCGCGCCATCCGCGCCTCGACATCGGCGAGCAAGCCGGCCTCGTCGCCGAACAGATGCGCCGCGCCGGTGATGTCGAGCGTCAGCCCATCGGGCGAATCGAGCGCGACCATCGGAGTATAGCGCTCGCACCCATCGGCCAGCCGTTCGAGCCAGCCGATATCGGCGACCGGATCGGCATCGAACACCGCCAATTCGGGCACGCGCGCGCGGGCATCGGCGAGCGACAGCCCGGCGGCAAGCCCCAGCCCCTGCGCGCGTGGATCGACCGCGACAATGCGGATCGCGCCGCGATCCTTTTCGACCAGCGCGAACGGCGCGTCATCAGGCACGTCGCAATCGGGCACCCCCATCCGCACCAGCCGATCGGCCGGCAGGAAGGGAAACCACAGCGCCAGATAGCGCCGGCGCGCGGAAGCTTGTTTGTTCACGATCCCACTCCACTCGCCAAACCCCGCTTTGAGCGCGGCCACGCTGGCGCAACAATTCGACTTCGAGCGCGGGATGCCCCGGCGCATCGGCGGCCAGCGGCACCGATGCCGCCGCGCGCACCGCCCAGCGAGTCTGCGCGGCGCTGGGCGAAGGTTCGGCGGCGATCCGCAGGATGATCGCGGTGACCCCCGATTCCTCCGCCGCCAGCGCAAGCCGCCGGCTTGCCGTGAGATCGAGCCGGCGCGGATCGCGCCACAATTCGATCAGCGCGATCCCGACATCGGGGCAGCGCACGACATCGGCAGCGGCGCGCAGCACCGCGAGCGGATCGGGCAACAGCCCCAGGATCAGCCGATCGGGGTCGATACCGATCTCGACCAACCCAGCGGCATGGAGCTGCCCCCCCTGCCGATCGGCGGTTTCCTCGCGCAGCCACACGATCCCGCCCCCCAGCCGCCGCGCGAGCATCGCCGCGAACCCCGCCGCGCAGCTCGCATCGGCGGCATCGAGCGCGAACACCTCGTGCACCCGCCCGCGCGCCAGCCCGCCGCCCAGCGCCAGGTCGATCGCGGCATGGCCGGTCGCCACGCACGTCGACGCGATCGAGGGCGGTGGCTCGATCGCGGCAATCCTGCGGCGCAGGTCGCTCAAGGCGGACGACTCGGTCATAATTGTTCACTATATGTTCTTATCGCGCCGATCGCCGAGCCGAGTCAATCGAACTTGAGATTCGCCTGTCACGGAGCCTTTGCAAACGGCAGAATATTAGCCTAGACTAACATATCATGCCGAAGGTTATTTTGAACCCTATCGTCCTGCTGATCGGACTGGCTGCGCCGCTGCCAGCGCACGCGCAAACGCTTGCCGAATCCGCGCCCGGCGAGCAGATCGTCGTCACCGGCACCCGCACCCCGCGAACCGTGCGCGATGCGCCGATCCGCACCGACATCATCGGCGAAACCGTGCTCACCTCCGCCGCGCCGCGAAACCTTGCCGATGCGCTCGATTATCTTGCGGGCGCGCGCACCGAGAATAATTGCCAGAATTGCAACACGACTGAAATCCAGCTGCTCGGCCTGCCGGGGGCGTATAACCAGATCCTGCTCGATGGCCTGCCACTCGTGTCGGGAGTCGCGGCGGTTTATGGCGTCGAGCAATTTCCGGCGGTGCTGATCGATCGGATCGAAGTGGTGAAGGGCGGCGGATCGGCGCTGTACGGCCCCGGCGCGCTGGCGGGCGTCGTCAACCTGCTGCCGATCAAGCCGACGCGATCCGAGTTGCGCGGCCAATTTTATTATGCACGGCCGGGGGCGAGCGATGCGCTGTCGGGGTCACTCGTCGGCACGCTCGCGCTGCGACCGGGATCGACCATCACCGCTTATGGCCAGGCCGAGGACAGCCCGGCGGTGGACCTGAATGGCGACGGCTATAGCGAATTGGCGCAGCGCCGTTTGTATACCGCCGGGTTGCGCGCAACCATCGAAAGCGCCGCCGGCAGCATCGTCGCGCTGGATTACCAGTTTACCGACGAAGCACGGCGCGGCGGCAACCTGCTGGATCAGCCAGCGTATCTTGCCAACATCGCCGAGGAGATCGACAGCCGCGCGCACCGCGCCAGCATCAGTGTCACCCAGCCACTGGGCGAGGCCACGCTCACCGGCGTCTATGCGCTGTCGGCGCTCGATCGCGACAGCTTTTATGGCGGGTTGGGCGAGGTCGAGACCGATCCCGCCGCCCCCGGTTTCGACGCCGCCGCGCTGGCCGATGCCGCCGCGATCAGCCGGCGGCAATATGGCACCACCCGCGACACGCTGCATTTCGGCGAGGTGCGCCTCGCCTCGACCCGCGGCGCGCATGATCTGCTCGGCGGGGTGCAATATCGCACCGAAACCGTAGACGACCGCAATGTCGATCTGGACCTCGCGGTGCTGGCCACGCTCAACGCGGGCAGTTTTTCGACACTCGGCGCGTTCGTGCAGGACGAATGGACGCTGACCGAGGGGCTGCGGCTGCTATTGGGGGCGCGGATCGATAAAAGCTCGGTGCTCGACCGGGCGATCGTTTCGCCGCGCATGGGCTTGTGGTGGTCGCCCTCGCCCGAATGGGTGGTGCGCGCCAATTATTCGACCGGCTATCGCGCGCCCGAAATCTTCAGCGAAGACGTCCATGTCGCGACGCTGGGGGCCGATCCGATCCGGGTCCGAAACGCGGCGGGGCTTCGGCCCGAAAAGGCCGGATCGTTCGCAATCGGCTTCGATTGGCGACCGGCCTGGAGCGACGGCGCGCTGACGATCGATGGCCAGGCCTATCGCACCGTCATTCGCGACACGTTTTTCCTGGGCGATATTCGCAGCGGCGAGGATGGGGCGTTGTTTCAGCTGCGCGAAAATGCCGGCGGCAGCAACGTGACCGGTGCCGAGCTGAACTTCAGCTACCGCGCCAGCGAGCGATTGCAATTGATCGCCGGCGGGGCGTGGCTTCGCGCGCGCTATGATACGGGCCAGATCGTGTTCGACGATGGCGCGCGGCAACTGGCCACGCGCGACTATCTGAAAAGCCCGAACTGGAGCGCGGTGGGCCAGGTGATCTGGCGGGTCGACGAGCGGCTCGATGCCTTTGCGGCGCTGCGCTATACCGGGCCGATGGACGTGCTGAACAACCGCATCGGGGCCATTCGCCGCACACCGTCGTTCGTGGTCGCCGATCTCACCGCCACGCGGCATATCCCGCTGAATGCGGCGGGTGACCGCGAGATCGACCTGACCTTCGGGTTGAAGAATGCAACCGATGCGCGGCAACGCGACCTGGAGGTCGGCGCGGCGCGCGACAGCGATTATGTCTATGGTCCGCGCAACCCGCGCACCTTGTTCATGCAGGCACGTGCGCTGTTCTAGGCGCAGCGTGATCGGCGGTGTGCTGGCACTGACGATCGCACCGGCAGGCGCAGCGGCGCAATCAATCGTCGACCCGTTTGCGTTGCGACTGCTGCGCCTGCTGCGCCTGCGCCAGGGGCGGTTCACCCCGGCGCAAGTGTCGGCGGATACCCAGCGGATCGCGCTGTATTTCGGTGCGAGCTGGTGCGGGCCGTGCCGCGCCTTCGTGCCCGCGCTGGTGGCCGCCTATCCGCGCCTGCAACGCCAGCAAACCGAGATCATCTTCGTCAGCGATGACAGCGAATGCCGGGCACAGCGCGACTATGTGCTGCGATCGCGCATGCCCTGGCTGGTAATCGATTGCGCCGATCCGGCGCGGCGGCAGCTTCGCACGCTGGGCGGCGCGGCATTGCCGGGGCTGATCATTGTCGATTGTGCGGGGGCGACGCTGATCAATAGCTGGCGCGGCGGGCGCAGCTATCCCGCCGACGCGCTGGCGCAATTGCTGCGCCTTGGCTGAGCCCGAGGCGTTGGGTCGAGGGCGTTGACCCGGTGCGCGGCAACGGGCATATAGTAACAACTGTTACCAGTTTAGGAGCGATGCCGATCATGGATCATATGGACGTGAACCCGATGGGCCTCGACGGCTTCGAATTTTGCGAATTCACTTCGCCCGACCCCGCGAAGATGGCGGCGCAGCTCGAAGCGATGGGGTTCGTCGCGGCATCGGTGCATCCGACGCGCGACGTCGTTCGCTACAAGCAGGGGCGGATCAACATCCTGCTCAACCGCGAAGCGACCGGCCATGCCGCCGAATTCCGCGCGGCGCACGGCCCATCGGCCAGCGGCATGGCGTTTCGCGTGCAGGACGCCAAGACTGCGTTCGACGCGGCGCTGGAGCGCGGCGCGACCGCAGCCGATGCTGCCGAAGGCGCGCTTGGCGAAGGCTATGCGTTGCAGGGAATCGGCGGGTCGATGCTGTACCTGGTCGACCGCCACGGCGCGCGCGGCAGCCTGTATGACGATTGGACCCCGGTCGAGGGTGCGGCGGAGGCCGAGGTGGCGAACCATGTCGGGCTCGACCTGCTCGATCACCTCACCCACAATGTCCGGCGCGGGCAGATGTGGGTGTGGTCGCAATTCTATGCCGCGATCTTCGGCTTCGAAGAGCAGAAATATTTCGACATCAAGGGCAAGGCGACCGGGTTGTTCAGCCAGGCGATGATCGCCCCCGACAAGGCGATCCGTATCCCGCTGAACGAAAGCCAGGACGACAAAAGCCAGATCGAGGAATATCTGCGCGAATATAATGGCGAAGGCATCCAGCACCTCGCCTTCACCACCGACGACATCTACGCGACGGTGGAAAAGCTTCGCGCGCGCGGCGTGAAGCTGCAGGACACGATCGAGACCTATTACGAACTGATCGACAAGCGCGTGCCGGGGCATGGCGAGGATGTCGAGCGGCTGAAGCGCAACCGCATCCTGATCGACGGCGACACCGGCGACGAGGGCATTTTGTTGCAGATCTTTACCGAGAATATGTTCGGGCCGATCTTCTTCGAAATCATCCAGCGCAAGGGCAATGAAGGCTTTGGCGCGGGGAATTTCCAGGCATTGTATGAATCGATCGAGCTCGACCAGATCCGTCGGGGTGTGGTGACCGTCGACGCCTGATCGACGTGCCAAGCGCAGCTTGGCGCGAGATGCGGCGCGCAGGCGCCGCCGTCGACCGGCCGGCACGGCAGAGCCGGCCCATAGGGCACGGCTTTGCCGGGACCGACGGGCCGGCGGGTGATAGAGAGGCGACCATGACCCATTACCTCCCCGGCTTCGGCAATCATGTCTCGACCGAGGCGATCCCCGGCGCGCTGCCGATCGGGCGCAATTCGCCGCAGCGGTCCGCGTTCGGGCTGTATGCCGAGCAATTATCGGGCACCGCCTTCACCGCGCCGCGCCACGAGAATCGCCGCTCGTGGCTGTACCGGATGCGGCCCACCGCCGAACATCCGCCGTTCGTGCGCTACACCGGCGCGGTCGATTTCGCGCCGGGCACCGCCGACGCCCCGCTTGCGCCCAATCGCCTGCGCTGGGATCCGCTGCCGCTGCCGCTGCCGCAAACCCCGGTCGACCTGATCGACGGCATGACGACGATGATGGCCAGCCGCGATCCCGCCAGCCTGAACGGTGTCGCGCTGCACGTTTATGCCGCCAGCCGCGACATGGATGCGCGGGTATTCATGAACGCCGATGGCGAGATGCTGTTCGTCCCCGAACATGGCCGGCTGACGCTGTTGACCGAACTCGGGCGGATCGACGTCGCGCCGGGACAGATCGCGTTGATCCCGCGCGGGGTGCGATTTCGTGCGCTGCTACCCGATGGCGCGGCGCGCGGCTATGTCTGTGAAAATCACGGCAGCTTCTTTCGCTTGCCCGATCTGGGGCCGATCGGGGCCAATGGCCTGGCCAATCCGCGCGATTTCGAGACGCCGGTCGCCTGGTACGAGGATCGCGACGAGCCGTTCGAGGTGGTGCAGAAATTCATGGGCTCGCTATGGACGACGACGATCGACCATTCGCCGCTCGATGTGGTGGCGTGGCACGGCAATCTTGGCCCCTGGCGCTATGATCTGGCGCGGTTCAACGCGATCAATACCGTCAGCTTCGACCATCCCGATCCGTCGATCTTCACCGTGCTGACCTCGCCCAGCGACGTGGCGGGCCGCGCCAATGCCGATTTCGTGATTTTCCCGCCGCGCTGGATGGTGGCCGAGGACAGCTTTCGCCCGCCCTGGTTCCACCGTAATGTGATGTCAGAGGCGATGGGGCTGATCCAGGGGGCGTATGACGCCAAGGCCGAGGGATTTCAGCCGGGCGGCATTTCGCTGCACAATCTGATGTCAGGCCACGGCCCCGATGTCGCGACGTGGAAGGCCGCGAGCGCTGCCGATCTCAAGCCGCACAAGATCGACGGCACGATGGCGTTCATGCTGGAAAGCTGCTGGCCGTATCGCCCGACACAAACCGCGCTCGATCGCGCGCAGCTTGATTACGACGCGGTGTGGAACGACTTTCCAAAGGCGAAGCTGCCGCAGTGAGCGCCGCCGATACGCGGGTGTTCGCGACCCCGGCGGGGGTGACGCTGGGGGCGCTCGACCTGATCGCCGACGGGGCGGCGCGCAGCTTCGTGGTGCAGATGCGCGCCGGGCGCTTCCATGGCTTTGCGGTGCGGCGTGGGGACAGCGTGGTCGGCTATGTCGATCGCTGCCCGCATATGCAGGTGCCACTGGCGCAAAGCCTCGATGCGTATCTGACCCCCGATGGCGGGTTGATCGCATGCGCGTGGCATGGGGCGTTGTTTCGGATCGACGATGGCGAGTGCGTCGGCGGGCCGTGCGTGGGGGCGCGGCTGGGGGCCTGGCCATTAGTGGTCGAGGCGGGGATGATCGTGACGGGGGCTCCGCCCGAGGCGACTTGATCGGGCATGCCCCCTCCCCATCAATTCACCGCTTCCGCGCGCCCCCCTTGGCACCATAGCCCTCGGCGAACACCGCATCATATACCGCGAAGCGCACATCCTCGCCCGCCAGCTCGATCTGCGGCGGTGGTTCGGCCTTTGCCAGCACGCGATCGTCGGCGCGCGGGCCATTGAGCAGGCCGCGATCGACGATCAGCACCGGCGGCGACAGTGGCGCGGGCGGTGCGGCGCGCGGCAGCATGTCGTCGATCCGCCGGTCGGTAATCCGCACGACGCCGCCCATGTCGGTCAAATCGAACAGCCGCTTGGCAAAGGCAGCGGGGAAGCGGATGCAGCCATGCGATGCGGGATAGCCCGGCAAGTCGCCGGCGTGCAGCGCGATCCCGGTCCAGGTCAGCCGCTGCATGTAGGGCATCGGCGCGTTCGAATAGAGGTTTGAGCGGTGAAACACCTTCTTCTGCAAGATGGTGAACTCACCCACCGGGGTCACCTTGCCACGTTTGCCGGTCGATACGGTCGAAATGCCGATGAGCTGGCCGCTGCGATAGACATAGGCAAGCTGGCTGGGCAGGCTGATGACCACCGCCACGGTGCCGGTGCGCGGCGCAACGTCGCGCCAGACATATTCGCCGGGCCGGAACAGCGCCGCGCGCGATTCGACCGTCGCCTGCGCGCTGGCCGAAGCGGGCAATGCCACCGCGCCGATCAGTGCCAGCCCCATAGCGAGCGGGCCAAGCCAGCCGATGCGCGACGACCCGTGGCGCTTACCCGGCAAGCTGCGCGATGCGCTGGTGAAAGTAACGATTGGGTCGGACCGCATCTGCTATAGCCTTTATATGGCTGGAGTGAACGACACGTCGCACGAATTTAACACATTGTTAACCGGACCGACATCGCGCCGCACGCTTTTGCGTGGCGGAATCGTTGCAGGCACGCTGATCGCGGTGCCGGCTTGTGTGCGCGCGCCGGTGGAAAGCGTCGCGGTTCCCAGGGTCGAGCCCTTGGCGTCGATCACCCCCGCCCCTGCCCCCTTTATCGAGCCGGCGATCAATCCCGCCCGGATTGGCGGCGTGCGGCGCGCGCTGCTCGAAAAGGCGCTGGCGGCCCGCGACACCCATCGCCGCACCATCACCAAACGCGACCGGATCGCGGTGGTCGATTTCGGCGCGGGATCGTCGGCACCGAGAATGCACCTGGTCGACATCGCCAATGGCCGGGTCACCGACCTGCTGGTCGCGCATGGCAGCGGATCGGACCCTGCCCATACCGGCTATCTGCAATATTTCTCGAACGTCGATGGATCGAACGCTTCGTGCGAAGGCGCGTTTGCCACCAGCGATTATTATGTCGGCAAACATGGCCGGTCGCAGCGGCTGCTGGGGCTGGACCCGACCAACAGCAACGCGCTCGCCCGCGCAATCGTGGTGCATGGTGCCTGGTATGCCGAGCCCAACATGCTGGCGACGCATGGTAAATTGGGGCGAAGCCAGGGCTGCTTCGCGGTCGGCGATGCTTTCCTGCAACGCGCATTCGATCATCTGGGCGAAGGCGCGCTGATCTACGCTGCCAAGGCCTGACGGCCCCGCGTTCGGAATAGGGACGGCGCAGTCGAATCGTTCACGCTTGGCCTGCGCCATCGCCGCGCCTAGACCAGCGGCATGAGCCACCGCTTTTATTCGCATCACACCCACGGCTTTATCCGCGTTGCCGCCGCGACCCCCGCCGCGATGGTCGGCGATCCGATGGCGAGCGCCGCCGCAACGATTGCGCTGGCGCAGGAGGCGAATCGCGAGCGGGTCGATCTGGTGGCCTTTCCCGAACTCAACCTCACCAGCTATGCGATCGACGACCTGCATCTGCAGGACGCGATGCTGTCGGCCAGCGAGGCGGCGGTGGCAGCAGTGGTGCAGGCGAGCGCCGAATTGCGCCCGGTGCTGCTGGTTGGCGCGGCGCTTCGTCGCAATGGCCGCATTTATAATTGTGCGGTGGCGATCGCGCGCGGGCGGGTGCTGGGCGTGGTGCCCAAAAGCTTCCTGCCCAATTACCGCGAATATTATGAGAAGCGCTATTTCGCGTCCGGCTTGGGGCTTACGGGGCTGACGATTGCGCTGGGGGGACAGGACGTCCCCTTTGGCACCGACCTGATCTTTGCCGCGAGCGATTTGCCCGATTTCATTTTTCACGCCGAAATCTGCGAGGATTTCTGGTCCCCCACCCCGCCATCGACCGCCGGGGCGCTGGCCGGCGCGCTGATCTGTTGCAACTTGTCGGCATCGAACATCGTCATCGGCAAGGCGCGCGAACGCGCGATGCTGTGCGCGGCGCAAAGCGCGCGGGCGGTGTGTGCCTATGTCTATTCGGCGACCGGACCGGGCGAAAGCACCACCGACGTGGCCTGGGACGGCCAGGGCATGGTGCATGAACTGGGCGAGCAACTGGCGACCTCGGGCCGGTTCGATCTCGCGACCGAATTGGTCGTTGCCGATGTCGATGCCGGGCGCATCCGGCTCGAGCGGATGCGGATGGGCACCTTCAACGATGCCGCCGCCGCCGCCGGCCATCCCGAAACCCGCTTTCGCCGGATATGCTTCGATCACGCCCCCGATTTCGCCGATGCCGGCCTGCGCCGCGCGATCCGGCGCTTTCCGTTCGTGCCCGACACCGCCGAAACGCTCGACGAGGATTGCTACGAAGCCTTCAACATCCAGGTCGAGGGATTGCGCAAGCGCGCGGTCGCTTCGGGCACCAAGCGGCTGGTGATCGGCGTTTCGGGCGGGCTTGATTCGACCCATGCACTGCTGGTCGCGGCCAAAGCGTTCGACCGGCTCGGTCGGCCGCGCACGGACATATTGGGCTTCACCCTGCCCGGTTTTGCAACCGGCGAGGCGACCAAGGCCAGCGCCTGGGCGCTGATGCGCGCGCTGGGCATCACCGGCGACGAAATCGACATCACCCCCGCCGCGCACCAGATGCTGGGCGATATGGGGCACCCCTTTGCCGATGGTCAGCCGCAATATGACGTGACGTTCGAGAATGTGCAGGCCGGGCTTCGCACCGACTATCTCTTTCGCCTCGCCAATCAGCGCGAGGGGATCGTTATCGGCACCGGCGACCTGTCCGAACTTGCGCTTGGCTGGTGTACCTATGGTGTCGGCGACCAGATGAGCCATTATGCGGTCAATGCCGGTGTCCCCAAGACGCTGATCCAGCATCTGATCCGCTGGACCGAACGCACCGGCCAATATGACCAAGCGACCAATCGGGTGTTGACCGACATATTGGCGACCGAGATTTCGCCCGAGCTGGTGCCCGCCGGGGCCGATGGCGCGATCCAGTCGACCCAGGATCGAATCGGGCCATATGAGCTGCACGATTTCTTTCTGCATCACGTCGTTCGGCTGGGCCTTGCGCCGTCAAAGATCGCATTCATGGCGCTGCATGCCTGGCGCGATGTCGATGCGGGATGCTGGCCGCCGCATTTCCCGCCCGACGGGCGCAATGGCTATGATCTGGCGACCATCGCGAAATGGCTCGAATCGTTCCTCGACCGATTTTTTCGTACCAGCCAGTTCAAGCGATCGGCAATCCCCAACGGTCCAAAGGTCGCATCGGCGGGCGCATTATCGCCGCGTGGTGACTGGCGCGCGCCTTCGGACGGCACCGCGACGGTGTGGATCGACGAATTACGCGGCGCGCTGCCATGATCGCCCGTACCAACGCCCCCACCGATCGTTATCGCAACGCCGCCCCCTGCGGCACAGGAACCGCAAATGTATAAATGGCCCTATGCCGCATGGACCCAGGCAAGCATCGATGCCTGGACGCTGAGTGCCGAGGCATCGACGGTGATCGGCATGCGATTGGCCAAGATGGCGCTGGGTGGCCCCGCCGCCGATCAGGAAGCGCAGTTGATGGTCAGCGAAAAGATGGAGGCGATGGCCGAATTGCAGATGAAGATGCTCACCGGCGGTCTTGGCACCACGCCATTGTCGGGCACGCAAAAGACGCTGAAGCACTATCGAAAGAAGGTGGCGGCGAACCGCAAGCGGCTGGGCTGATCGCTACACCAGCCGGCGCGTGGGTCGACACCCACGGCAGGTAATGGCGGGCCGCGCCCGACGATGATGAGCACTACGTCTACGCTATAGCCCTCTAATGCCGCATGGCACTGAGGCTGGCGGTGATCACGCCCGGATGGATCGTCACTTGCTTTTCTGCGAGCTGTGACGTGATCCAGTTCGCCGCCTCTTCGACATCGGCAAAGGTCCTGGCAGGGACACCGAACAATTTCTCCGCATTCATCCGGCTCACCTCTTCCAGCCTCTCGGCGGGGACAACCGTCGCCATGCCGACGACAAGCGCCTTGATACGGTCCTTGTTGGTTTGCAGCCACATCTTGGTTTCCTTCGCACCGCCTTCCGCGCGAGCGAGCGCATCGGTGCCGGCGAAGACGCGCAGCGTCGCAAAACGCTCGCCTCGATCAAGCCAACTGGTCCAATCGGCCAAGAAGGCCATCTGCTCATCCAGCGTCACGGTGCCTTGCATCATGGAGGTAATCAGCGGCCAATGGGTAAGATCGTGGCGTATCATAGGCATGGCTTTCTGTTGCTTTTGGATGGTGGAAGGCGGCTTGGCCCGGGTGTCTTACCGGCAGATCACATCCTGACCGGCTTCGTCGGGATGGCCGCGCCGCGCCAGCATGGCCGCAGCGCCGTCGAGGATCAGGCCGAGTTTGCGACGCCACCAGTCTTCGGGGTTTCCCGCGATGACCGCAGACATTAACGCGACATGAGCGGCTGTGATCGGATGAAGCGCCATCTGAGTCTCCCATGAGCGCCGGATGCTGTTGCCGAGCGTATCGCCACCTTCCGTCCGCATGGTCGACGCCCTGGCCGCGCTGACCGGACGGGCAAAGTCCAATCTCTCGCGCACCCTGAAAGCCATGATCGGCTACGGCCTGATCCGTATGGAGCGCGACGGCCGCAAGCTCGCGCCGAAACTCATCCATGATCGCGTCGTGCTGGAACTGGCGTTGACCGGCCCGCACCGCCAGCCGTACCGCCGCAAGGAGACCGACCATGAATAAAGAAGCTCCCATGGTCGCCACCCGCGCAGCCCTCTATCTCCGGGTCTCGACCGCGCGGCAGGCAGAGCATGACGTGTCCATCCCCGACCAGAAGCGTCAGGGCGAGGCCTACTGCCTGTCGCGCGGCTATCAGCTTGTCGATACCTACGTCGAGCCAGGCGCGACCGCCACCAACGACCGCCGACCCGAGTTCCAGCGCATGATCGAGGCGGGCACCACCAAGCCCGCACCCTTCGATATCGTCGTCGTCCACTCGTTCAGCCGCTTCTTCCGCGATCACTTCGAGCTGGAGTTCTACGTCCGCAAGCTGGCCAAGAACGGCGTGAAGCTCGTCTCCATCACCCAGGAAATGGGCGACGACCCGATGCACGTCATGATGCGCCAGATCATGGCGCTGTTCGACGAGTATCAGTCCAAGGAGAACGGCAAGCACGTCATGCGCGCCTTGAAGGAGAACGCCCGGCAGGGCTTCTGGAACGGCGCATTGCCGCCGATCGGCTACCGCATCGTCGCCGCAGAGCAGCGCGGGACCAAGACCAAGAAGAAGCTGGAGATCGATCCGCTCCACGCCGACACGGTGCGGCTGATCTACCGGCTGGCGCTGGAGGGGAACGGCACGTCCGGTCCGATGGGCGTCAAGGCGATCGTGTCCCACCTGAACGCGCGCCGCATCTTCACCCGCGACGGCGGGCGCTGGGGTATCGGCCAGCTTCACCGCATTCTGACGCGCCGCACCTATATCGGCGAGCACGAGTTCAACAAGCGCTCCAAGACCAAGGAGTTGAAGCCCATCAGCGAGATCGTCACGGTGCCCGTGCCGCCGTTGATCGACCTTGAGACCTTCGACGCCGTGCAGGCGCATCTGAAAGCCCGCAATCCCAAGGTCACGCCGCCGCGCGTGGTCAGCGGCCCGACCTTACTCACCGGCATCTGCTTCTGCGCCAAGTGTGGTGGCGCCATGACGATTCGCACCGGCAAGGGCGGGCGCTATCGCTACTACACCTGCTCGATCAAGGCGCGGCAGGGCGAGACCGGCTGTTCGGGCCGCTCGATCCCGATGGAGAAGCTCGACACCATCGTCGCCAGCCATATCGAAGGCCGGCTCCTCCAGCCCGACCGGCTGGAGGAGGTGCTGGCTTCGGTCCTCGACCGTCGCCATGAGCGCGCAGAACGCCGGCAGGAGCATATCGGCGAGTTGAACCGCAGGGCGGCCGAGACCGACCTTCGCCTCAAGCGCCTCTACGACGCGATCGAATCAGGCGTCGCCGATATCTCCGATCCGGCGCTGAAAGACCGCATCGCCGGGTTGAAGGCGCTCCGCGATCAAGCACAGGTCGATGCCGAGCGGGCGCAGGCCATGCTCGAAAGCTCCGGCAATCAGGCGGTGACGCCCGCCACCGTGCGCCGGTTCGCCGACGTGGCGCGCCAGCGCATCAAGCTCGACGGGGGCGGTTATCGGCGGGATCACCTGCGCGCCTTCGCCCAGCGGGTCGAGGTCGCCGAGACCGAAGTTCGCATCATGGGATTGAAAGGAGAGCTGCTCCGCACGCTCACCGCCGTTTCCAGCGGGAAATCGGCGGGAATCGGCGTGCCCAGCTTGGGACTGAAGTGGCGGAGAGGGTGGGATTCGAACCCACGGTACCCGCAAGGGCACGCCGCATTTCGAGTGCGGTACATTCGACCACTCTGCCACCTCTCCGCGAGGTCATTTGGTGCCGATGGACAAGCTGTCCATGACCGGCCCCGGTCGATGAAGGCGGGCGTCTAATCGACAATTGCTGGCGGTGCAAGGGCCTGCTTGTGCGCAGCGCAATACGCATTAAATTAGAGGGATGTCGCAAAACCAGTTTCCGCACGATCGTCCACTCGACCCCGGTGTGCCCCTCCCCCAGATTGCCCATGCGCGCTTCAACGTAGGCGAAGTCGTCCGCCACCGCCTGTTCGATTTTCGCGGCGTGATCTTCGACGTCGATCCGGTGTTCGCCAATACCGAGGAATGGTATGATTCGATTCCCGAAAGCGTTCGCCCGCGCAAGGACCAGCCCTTTTACCATCTGCTCGCCGAAAATGCCGATTCGAGCTATGTCGCCTATGTCAGCCAGCAGAATCTGGTGACCGACGACAGTGAAGAACCGATCGACCATCCGGCGATCGGCGGACTGTTCGACAAGCTCGATAATGGCCGTTATCGGTTGAAACAGAGCCATCGGCACTGATTCCTTGGGGCGCTAACGGTTGACAGCCGCCGCCCCTTGGCATAACCGCCACTTTCCTTCTCGCGGGGCTTTTGCTTTTCGCGGGGATTACGCATTGAAGAAGAGTCTAGAGCCCATGTTCGCAGTCGTGCGCACGGGCGGCAAGCAGTATCGCGTTGCCGCCGGAGACAAGATCGTCGTCGAGAAGATCGACGGTGAAGCTGGTGATTCGGTCACGCTGGGCGATGTCCTGCTGGCCGGTGAAGGCGGCGATTTGAAAGCTGGCAGCGGTCTGACCGTAGCCGCCGAGATCATCGCGCAGGCGAAGGGTGACAAGGTCATCGTCTTCAAGAAGCGTCGCCGCCACAATTATCGCCGCAAGAACGGCCACCGCCAGAATCACACGATCCTGAAGATCGTGGCGATCGGCGGCGAGCGGGCCAAGGCCGACGCCAGCGAAAACGCTGCGGCCTGATCCGAGCACGAGGAGCATAGACAATGGCACATAAGAAAGCAGGCGGCTCGTCGCGCAACGGTCGCGACTCAGAGAGCAAGCGCCTTGGCGTGAAGAAGTTCGGCGGCCAGTTGGTCGTTCCGGGCAACATCCTGGTCCGCCAGCGTGGCACCAAATTCTATCCCGGCCCGAATGTCGGCATCGGCAAGGACCACACGTTGTTCGCGTTGGTCGATGGCCATGTGGCGTTCAACAAGGGCAAGCTTGGCCGCACCTTCTGTGCGGTACAGCCGATGGCACAAGCCGCCGAATAACGGGCAACCGGCCGGGTTGCCCACCAGGGTGACCCGGTGTTCCGTCAAGGAACCAGCGAACAAGGGAGACGGGTCGCCCCGGTCTCCCTTTTTTCATGCTCCCTCCCCTGCCCCGCCGCCCAGCGGCGAAGGCGTTTGCGAGGAGCGTGAGCATGTTCATACGCACGACCAGACTGACATTGCGGCCCGGTTGGCCCGAGGATGCCCCAGCCTTGTGCGCGGCGATCGCCGATCGCGACATCGTCGAAATGCTGGCGCAGGCCCCCTGGCCCTATACGCTGGACGACGCGCAGGCATTCCTGGCGCGACCGCCGCGCGCGGGTGAGCCCGATTTCCTGATATTCGAGCATGCCGATCGCATCGTGCGATTGGTCGGCGGCATTGGTGTGCGGCGCGATGCGGTTGGCGCGCTCGAGCTTGGCTATTGGTTGCGGCGCGATTCGTGGGGACGCGGCTATGCTACCGAGGCGGGCGCGGCGGTGATCGCAACGCTGCACGCCAGTCTGCGGACCGAGCGGATCGTGTCGGGGCACTTCATCGACAACACGGCTTCGGCGCGGGTGCTGGCGAAGCTGGGGTTCACCTCGACCGGCGCGATCGAGCCGCGCTGGTCGCGCGCGCGCGGGGTGGACGTGGCGTGCGTGTTGTATGAGCGCGGCGTATTTTCTCCCCTCCCGCTTGCGGGAGGGGTCGGGGGAGGGCTTGTCGAAGTCGCCGTGTAACAGGCCCTCCCCTAACCCCTCCCGCAAGCGGGAGGGGGATTTGGCTTACGCCGCTACCGGCATCCTCGCCGCAGCATAATCGCTGTCGACCTTGCCGATCAGCGCGCGGTCGTCATGGTTCCACGGGTGGAAACCCGGCAGGAAGAAGCTCGCCCACGCGCCCATGATCTTGCGCGCCATGCCGGGGCGGCCAAAGGCGTAGCGGAACAGCCGCCATCGCACTGCCGGCCCGCGCAGCCCGTCTTGGTCGAGCAAGTCGAGAATGCCGGTGGTGCGCCCGCGAAAGAATTTGGCGGTGACGATCATCATCACCAGCGATTTGACCCACCAGCGCCGCAGCCGGGGCCAGTCGCGCGTGGCGTGCATCCAGGTGTCATAGGCGACGCCCTTATGCTCGATCTCCTCGATCGCATGCCAGCGCCACATCGCCACCGCCTCGGCATCGCCGCCCGCCAGATGCGCCGGTGTCGCGACCAGTTCATGTGCCAGGATCGCGGTGAAATGTTCGAGGCACATCGTCGCGGCAAGATTGGCGACCGGCGGCCGATCCTTGGTCACCGCCAGTTCGTCGTCCACGCGCCGTTCGAGCCGGACTATATCATATCCCTGATCGGTGACATGACGATTGAACGCGACATGCTCGCGCGTGTGCAGCACTTCCTGCTTTACGAATGCGTTGATTTCAGCGGCCAGGCGCGGCGGCGCGTCATCGCGGAACTTGCGCACCGAATCGACGAAAAAGCCCTCCCCCTTGGGAAATGTCACCGACAAGGCATTGTAAAAGGCGGTCGCGATCGGATCGTCGTTCAGCCACCAGCGGCGATACCGATCGCCGTCGCGGCCAAAGCGGCGATCGCGCGGGGTGATCGTCAGATCAGCGGGAGTCTTTGCTTTCGACACCGAAATCCTCCACGGAATGCGTCAGATGTTCGGAACTAATCACTACTTACACTCATGTCAATAGAACGCAGGCGGCTCAGCCCCGAGCAATCGCGCGTGGCCGCGTTGCAGGCAGCGCGCGAGCTGTTGATCGAAGCGGGGCCGCAGGCGGTGACGCTGAAGGCGGTCGCGGCGCGGATCGGGCGGACCCACGCCAATCTGCTCCACCATTTCGGATCGGCGGCGGGGCTGCAAAAGGCGCTGGCCGAAAGCATGGCCGACACGATCACCGCCAAGATCGGCGCAGCGGCGCTGCGCGCCCGCGCCGAGCAAGACCCGCGCGAGGTCGTCGAACTGACCTTCGATGCGTTCGACAAGGAAGGCGCCGGCGCGCTGGCAAGCTGGATGATC
Source organism: Sphingomonas sp. 37zxx (assembly GCF_000786205.1). Taxonomy (GTDB): domain Bacteria; phylum Pseudomonadota; class Alphaproteobacteria; order Sphingomonadales; family Sphingomonadaceae; genus Sphingomonas. Next base: position 22,708 of record NZ_JROH01000009.1, read on the forward strand.
CTGTCGGGCAATAACGATGCGCTCGATCCGATCCTCGAGGCGATCCACCGGCTGGTCGATGACCTGTCGGCGGCGGGGCATGGCGATCGGCCGATCCACGACGATACGCTGCAACTGGTGCTGATGGCGTTGGGCGACGCGCTGATGGGCGGGCCGATGGCAAAGGCGCTGGGATTGCCGCGCGATACCGCACGGCGGCTGGCGTTACAGGCATTGGCACGATCGCAGGGAATGAACGCCTGAAGCACCCCGGGCCGGGGCAGATTTTGGCGCTTCGACATTTCCCGCAAAACGCGCTATCGGCTCGCCATGCATTTTCTTGACCAGGCAAAGATCTTCGTCCGATCGGGCGCGGGCGGCGGCGGGGCAGTTGGCTTCCGACGCGAAAAATATATCGAATATGGCGGCCCCGACGGTGGCGACGGCGGCAAGGGTGGCGACATCATCTTTGAAGCAGTCCCCGGCCTGAACACGCTGATCGACTTTCGCTATACCCAGCATTTCCGCGCGCCGCGCGGCAATGGCGGCTCGGGCAGCAACCGCACCGGCGGCGGCGGCGAGGATCTGGTCATCAAGGTGCCGGTGGGCACCCAGATCATCAGCGAAGACAAGGAACATGTGCTCGCCGACTTCACCAAGCCGGGCCAGCGCCAGGTGTTCATGCGTGGCGGCGATGGCGGGCGCGGCAATGCCAGCTACAAAACGTCGACCAACCGCACCCCGCGCCAGCACGGCAGCGGCTGGCCGGGTGACGAGGCTTGGGTATGGCTGCGGCTGAAGCTGCTTGCCGATGCCGGGCTGCTGGGGCTGCCCAATGCGGGCAAGTCGACCTTCATCAACGCGGTGACCAATACCAAGGCAAAGGTCGGCGACTATCCCTTCACCACCACGCGCCCGCAATTGGGCGTGGTCAGCCATAAGTCGCGCGAATTCGTGCTCGCCGACATTCCGGGGCTGATCGAAGGGGCCGCCGATGGCGCGGGGATCGGCGATCGGTTCCTGGGCCATGTCGAGCGTTGCCGCGTCCTGCTCCATCTGGTCGACGCCAATGGCGATGACGTGATGGAGGCTTATCGCATCGTCCGCGAAGAGATCGCCGCTTATGGCGCGGACCTCGACGACAAGCCCGAGGTGATCGCGCTCAACAAATGCGACCTGCTCGATGCCGAACTGGTCGAAGCGATGACCGCCGAGTTGCGCGAAGCATCGGGCGGCGCTGAAATCTTCGCGATTTCGGGCGCGACCGGGGCTGGCATCGAGCCGCTGCTCGACCGGATGATCGAGACAATCGGCCCGGTCGAGCGGACGCATTACGAACTCGACAACGACGATGACGACGAGGGTGAGGGTGAGTACGGCGCAGGAGAAGTGAAGGCATGGTCGCCCATCTGATCGCGCCTTTCCGGGGCGGAGCGTGAGCTTCTCGCCGGCGGCCTGTCCGCGGCTGATCGTCAAGGTCGGGTCGTCGCTGCTGGTCGATCCAGCGGGCGAAATCCGGCGCGATTGGCTGGCCAGCCTGGTCGCCGACATTGCCGGGCGGGTGAGCGCAGGCCAGCAAGTCGCGGTGGTATCGTCGGGTGCGATCGCGCTGGGCGCGCGGCGGCTGAAGCTGGCCAAAGGCGGGCGGGCCAGCCTGGAGGACGCGCAGGCTGCGGCGGCGACCGGGCAGATCGCGCTGGCGGGCACCTGGGCGGCGCTGCTGCACGAACAGGGGCTTACGGCCGCACAGATGCTGCTGACGCTCGACGATCTCGAGGATCGCCGCCGCTATCTCAACGCCGCCGCGACGCTCGACCGGCTGTTGCGGCTGAACGTCGTACCGATCATCAACGAAAATGACTCGGTCGCGACCGAGGAAATCCGCTTCGGCGACAATGACCGGCTGGCGGCGCGCGTTGCCGGGGCGGCGATGGCGCAGGGGGTGATCCTGCTGTCCGATGTCGATGGCCTCTACACCGCCAATCCGGTGACCGACCCGGCGGCGACGCTGATCCCGCGAGTCGAGACGATCGCCGCGATCGAGGGGATGGCCGATGGTTCGTCGCGCTCGGGCATGGGATCGGGCGGCATGCTCGCCAAGGTAGAGGCGGCGCGGATCGCGACGGCGGCTGGCGCGCATCTGGCCATCGCGGGCGGACATGGGCTGCACCCGTTGCAACGCTTCGCCGACAGCGGCCATGGCACCGTATTCGTCGCACCGGCGAGTGCGCCTGCGCGTAAGGCGTGGCTGCGCGGCGGGCTTACCGCGCGCGGAGCGATCCATATCGATGCCGGCGCGGTTGATGCCCTGCGCGCTGGCAAAAGCTTGCTTCCCGCCGGCGCGCAGCGGATCGACGGTAGGTTCGCGCGCGGCGACCTGGTATTGCTGGTCGCGCCCGATGGCAGCCAGATCGCACGCGGCCTTAGCGAATATGGCGATGCCGATGCGGCGCTGGTGATCGGGCGGCGAAGCGACGAGCTGGGCGATCTGCTGGGCTATGCGCCACGCTCGGCGCTGGTGCATCGCAACCACATGGCGTTGCTGTGAGCGCGCCCCTGTGACGGTTCTGGCCATCACCGGCGGCACCGGCTTTGTCGGATCGCGGCTGATCACCCAGGCGCTCGCCGATGGGCACAAAGTTCGAGCCCTAACCCGCCGCCCGCAACCGCCGCGCGAAGGCGTGACCTGGATCGAGGGCGCGCTCGATCGTCCGGGAACCCTGTGCGCCGGCGTCGATGCGGTGATCCATGTCGCGGGCGTGGTGAATGCCCGCGACCGCGCCGGGTTCGTCACAGGCAATATCGACGGCACCCGCACGATCCTCGACGCCGCCGCCTCGGCGGGGATCGAGCGTTTCATCCATGTGTCGTCCCTGGCCGCGCGCGAGCCCGACTTGTCGACCTATGGCTGGTCAAAGGCGCAGGGCGAAGCGCTGGTGCGCGCAAGCGACCGCGAATGGGATGTCGTGCGCCCGCCGGCGGTATACGGCCCCGGCGACATGGAGATGCGCGAAATGTTCCGGCTGGCAACGCGCAGGGTGATGCCGCTGCCGCCACCGGGCAAGCTTTCGATCCTGCATGTCGATGATTTGGTGCGGCTGTTGCTGGCGCTAGTCCGAGTGAAGAGCGAACGCGCCACCTATGAAGTCGACGACGAAACCCCTGAAGCCTGGACGCATGAGAGCTTCGCGCGCGCGCTTGGCCAGGCGGTCGGCCAGCGGGTGATGCCGCTGTCGCTGCCGCGCCCGCTGCTTTCGTTTGCCGCAAAGATCGCGCGCGCCTTGCAGGGCGACGAGGCGAAGCTGACCCCCGATCGCGTCGCATATTTCTGTCATCCCGACTGGACCGCCCACCCCGATCGCCGCCCGCCAGCGGCGCTGTGGCAGCCCCGGATCAGCGCCGCGCAGGGACTACCGGCTACCGCCCAGTGGTATCGCGACAACGCCCTGCTATAGCAGCGCCGAAAAGCCGCCGCATTTTGCTGGCAGGTCACTACGCAACCGTAACCAGAAAGCACCGAATGTCCGACCGTCAGGCGATCTTCGACACCGTCACCGCCCAGATCGAACCCTTTAACAAAAAGGGCGTCGCGCTGGAGGAAGGCACCACCTTTGCCGGCGATCTCGAATGGGACAGCCTGACGGTGATGGATTTCGTCGCGGCGGTCGAGGATGAGTTCGACGTGCTGATCACGATGAACATGCAGGCCGAAATCGAAACCGTGGGCCAGTTGGTCGATGCGGTGCAGAAGTTGAAGCAGTAACCACCGTTCGTCCCAAATAGCCATTGAGCCTGTTGAAATGGCGTATCGAAGGACCGGGTCGTCTGGGGCGAGCTCCTTGGATACGGGTCTTCGACAAGCTCAGCCCCTACTCAGGACGAACGGGCCAGGATGGATTTAAAATGACCGAAGCCGCAACGATTGCCTATGCCCTGCCCGTCGAACCCGCGACCGCGCCGCCCGCGCGTGACCTGTTCAGCAAGTTCGACTCGCTGATCGCCGAGCGTGAGGCGCTGCTGGCCACCGGCGTGCGCGATCCGTTCGCGATCGTGATGGAGCGGGTCAAATCGCCGACCGAGGCGGTGATCCGGGGCAAGGACACCATCCTGCTTGGCACCTATAACTATATGGGCATGACCTTCGACCCCGACGTGATCGCGGCGGGCAAGGCCGCGCTCGATCAGTTCGGGTCGGGCACCAATGGCAGCAGGATGCTCAACGGCACTTTCCGCGACCATGTCGATGCCGAGGAAGCGCTCAAGGAATTCTACGGTGCCGATCATGCGATGGTGTTTTCGACCGGCTATCAGGCGAACCTGGGCATCCTGTCGACGATCGCCACCAAGGGTGAGTACATCATCCTCGACGCCGACAGCCATGCGTCGATCTATGACGGCTGCGCGCTGGGCAATGCCGAAATCGTCCGCTTCCGCCACAATTCGGTCGAGGATCTCGACAAAAGGCTGGGCCGCCTGCCCGCCGATGCCGGCAAGTTGGTAGTGCTGGAGGGCGTGTATTCGATGCTCGGCGACATCGCCCCGCTTCGCGAAATGGTCGCGGTCGCGCGCAAGCACGGCGCGATGGTGCTGGTCGACGAAGCGCATTCGATGGGCTTTTTCGGCGAACATGGCCGCGGCGTATATGAAGAAGTCGGGCTCGAACTCGGCACCGATGTCGATTTCGTGATCGGCACCTTCTCGAAGTCGGTCGGTACCGTCGGCGGTTTTTGCGTGTCGAACCATCCCAAGTTCGAAGTGATGCGGCTGTCGTGCCGGCCCTATATCTTCACCGCCTCGCTACCGCCCTCGGTGGTCGCGACCGCGGCGACTTCGATCCGCAAGCTGATGACCGCCGACAAGAAGCGCGCGCAATTGTGGGACAATGCCCGCACACTGCATGGCGGCCTGACCGAAATGGGGTTCAAGCTTGGCACCGCGCAGCCCGATTCGGCGATCATCGCGATCATTCTGGAAGACCAGCAGCAAGCGGTGGTGATGTGGCAGGCGCTGTTGGAAGGCGGGCTGTACGTCAATATGGCGCGCCCGCCCGCGACGCCCGCCGGCACCTTCCTGCTGCGGTGCTCGCTATGCGCCGAGCACACGCCCGAACAGATTGCGCGCGTGCTGGCGATGTTCGAGGCGGCGGGTCGTGCAGTGGGCGTGATCGACTGACCTTGTCGTTTCGCCAACGCGATCGGGGTGGATTTCGATACTGACGTCGTCGCCCGCTGTCGGTATAGCCGGGCGTTCACCCCGTAGCGAAAGCATGCTTTTCCCGACATGAAGTCGATCGACCGCTACATGGCACGCCTGATCGCGGTGCCGCTGTTTTCGACGCTGGTGATCGCGGCGATGCTGCTGGTGCTCGACCGGATGCTTCGGTTGTTCGACTTCGTCGCGACCGAAGGCGGTCCGGTGAGCGTCGTTTGGAAGATGCTCGCCAATCTGCTGCCCGAATATCTGGGGCTCGGCATTCCGATCGGGCTGCTGCTGGGCATCCTGCTCGCCTTTCGCAAGCTTGCCGCTTCGTCCGAGCTCGATGTGCTGCAGGGCGTCGGGATGAGCTATTGGCGGCTGCTGCGCGTGCCGTATTTCTACACCATCGTGCTGGCGGCGATGAACCTGGCGATCGTCGGCTATGTCCAGCCGACCGCGCGCTATGCCTATGAGGAATTGCGCTTCGAGCTGCGATCGGGCGCGCTGGGCGCGTCGATCAAGGTGGGGGAGTTCACCAGTTTCGGCCCCGACATGACGATGCGGATCGAGGAAAGCCGCGACAGCGGGCGTGACCTGTCAGGCATCTTCGTCAATTTCCGCGACAAGGAAGGCGGCTGGTACGCCGCATCGGCCGAAAAGGGCCAGTTCCTGGCGACCGACGATCCCAACACCATCCTGTTTCGCCTGACGCGCGGCACGCTGGTGCATAATTCGCCGGGCTTTGTGCAGCCGCGCGTGCTGACCTTCACCAGCCATGACCTGCCGATCCCGCTGCCCGAATTCGGACGCTTCCGCGCGCGCGGCGACCGCAACCTCGAGCGCACCTTGCCCGAGCTGGTGCGGCTGGGCGGCGATGCCGGTGCCAGTGCCGAGCTTCGCAATACCAGCCGCGCGGCATTCCATTTTCGCGTGGTCGAGGTGGTGACGATGTTCCTGCTGCCGCTGCTCGCGCTGGCGCTGGGCGTGCCAGCCAAGCGATCGAGTTCGGCGCTGGGCGTATTCCTGTCGATCGTGATGGTCGTCACCTATCACAAGGTGAACGAATATGGCGAAGCCGTCGGCGGCCTGGGTCGGATCGATCCGATCCTGGCGCTATGGGTGCCGTTTGCCGTCTTCGCCGCGCTGGTCGGCTGGATGTATTATCAAATCGCCTATGTCCCCGGCGGCCAGCCGATCGGCGGCCTGGAGCGGGTGGCGGGCCAGCTGGTGAAGGCGGTTACCAGCCGCCTGCCCGGCCGTCGCCGCGCCGCGTGAGGAAGCCGATATGGCAATGAACATCTCTTTCTTTCCGTCGCACACCGTGTCGCTCTACATGGGCAAGATGTTCCTGGTGCGGACCTTCGCCATTCTGGCGGCGCTGGTGATGGTGTTGCAGGCGCTCGACCTGCTCAGCGAAAGCGGGCGAATCCTTGCCTATGAAGGCAATGGCCAGGCCGAGGTGTGGCGCTATGCGTCGATGCGGACGCCGCAGATCATCTCGCGCTTCCTGCCGTTTGCGGTGCTGCTGGGCACGATCATCACGCTTTCGACGCTGAACCAGAATAGCGAGATCATCTCGCTCAAGGCGGCGGGCCTGTCAGCGCATCAAGTGCTGGCGCCGCTGATCGTCACCGCGCTTGGCGTGGCGGCATTGTCGTTTGCGTTCAACGACCGGGTGGTCAGCCGCGCCACGGCGACGCTCAACGCCTGGGAGCGGGTCGATTTCGGGCCGATGCCGGTCGATCGCGGCGATCGGGCCAATATCTGGGTGCGCGAAGGCGACGATTTGGTGCAGGTGCGCGAAGTGCGCGGACGCGGCAACGCGGCGCAACTGACCGGCGTCAGCCAATATCAGCGCCAGGGCGGGTCGATCATTTCCGTCGTCACCGGCGAGCGCGGCGTGCGCGACGGCAATGGCTGGCGGCTGACCAACGCCACCCGTTTCGATGTAAAACGCGGCGAAGTCCGGCAATTGCCGTCGATCGTGATCGGGCGCGGCATCAGTCCCGATCAGTTCACCCTGTCGTCGGTCGAGCCCGACGCGCTGTCGTTCGGCGCATTGAAGAGCGCGATCAGCGAACTCGCCCAGGCCGGACGCCCGACCAAGGCGCTGGAAGGCGCGCTGTGGCACAAGCTTTCGGGACCGCTTTCTTCGATCCTGATGCCGTTATTGGGCGCGGTCGCTGCGTTCGGGATCGCGCGATCGGGCAAATTATTCATCCGCGCGGTGATCGGGATGGGGCTTGGCTTTGCCTATTTCGTCGCCGACAATTTCGCGCTGGCGATGGGCAATCTGGGTGCCTACCCCCCGTTCCTCGCCGCTTGGGCACCGTTCCTGCTGTTCTTTCTGATCGGCGAGGCAGTGCTGGTGCGGACCGAGGAATAATCCCCGGTCGCTTGGATCACCGGGCGCGAAACGTCCCGCGCACCAGCCGGGTAAGCAGACCCGGCAGCCCGGCATAGCTCGCCTTGTGATAGGGTGAATTGCCATCGAGTGCCGCAGACAGCCGGCGATGTGCCTCGCCCAGCGAATGATAGGGCAAGCCCGGCAACAGATGATGCAGGGCGTGATAGCGAAGCCCGACGGGTGCCCACAGCACGGGCAAGGTCGCAGGCGGCGGGACGTTGACCGAATCGAGATACTGCGCGGTCACCGACATTTCCTCGCCTTCATTCTCCCACAGATGCGCGACCAACGTTCGAACCTGGTTGATCGCCATCATGCCCGAAATCGTCGCCAGCAGAATGACCAACGCCTTCACCGGCAGCACGCCGGTTGCGGTCGCCGCGATCAGCCCAGTCGCCCAGATGCTGGTCGCAATTTCAAGCTGCCACCAGCGGCGCATCGCTTCGCCCTCGGTCGGACGGCGGCGGAACTCGGGATTGATGCAAAGCGCCGAAAAGCGCGCCTCGACCGGCCGGCGAAGCGATGGCACCAGGATCGTCAGCGGCGTCAGCAGCGCATAGCGTACCAGGAAACCGATCGGTGCCAGCGCCGAGACCATCACGAACAGCGGCACGCTCCACGGCTTCATGTGCGCCAGTGGCAGATATTCGGGGTCTTCAATCGTGCCATAGCGCGTCTTGGCATGGTGCAGGTTATGCACGCCCTCATAAGTGAACGAAGGTGCCATCAGCGGCACCCCGACCAGCGCATTCCACGCCAGGCGAAATCCGGGCAGGGCGGCATGCTTCATATGGCTGACTTCGTGGATGAAGCTGGCGGCGCGATACAGCGCCAGCACCGACACCAGCCACGACACGATCGCCCAATCCAGCGGCTCGATCAGGATCGCCCCGGCAAGCGCCGCGTAACCGATGACGACCGACGCCAGCAGGTCGGCCCAATAGATCGCTGGACGCGGCGCGATCAAATCGCGCGTTAGTTCAGCAGCGGCGCGAAGCATCGCCCGGTCATCGGCTATCTGGCCGCGCGGGGCAGATACCCGCGCCGAAACCGTACCGTCTGCTGCCAGCCGGTCGAGTGAGAAGCTATTCATGATGCTCTTCATTACCGGCAGATAGTGGCAGTATATGGGCATTCAATAAGTTGACATCGCCCAGCCGACGCGGGACGAGGTCCGCATGATCGCCATTCGCCCCGTCGCCACCCGCGCTGACCGCGCCAAATTCATCGACATCGCCTATCGGCTGAACGCGCATGATCCCAACTGGATCGCCCCCCTCCGCTCCGAAGTAGCCGAAACGATCAACCCCGCCAAAAACGGCTGGTTCAGCCATGCCGAGGGTCAATTGTTTCTCGCCGAGCGCGACGGCGAGGTCGTCGGGCGCATTTCGGCGCATGTCGATACGTTGGCGCTCACCATGCCCGCCGACAAGGGTTTCGGACCGGGTGCCGGCCAATGGGGACTGCTGGAGGCCGAGGACGAATCAGTCGCACACGCGCTGATCGCCACCGCCGAAACCTGGCTCCGCAATCGCGGGCTAAACCGCGCGCTGGGGCCGATCAGCCTGTCGATCTGGGAACAGCCGGGCCTGCTGATCGAGGGATTTGATCATCCCCCCACGGTGATGATGGGTCATAATCTGGCCGAACAGCGTGGCTGGATCGAACGGGCGGGCTACACACCGGCCAAGCAACTGGTCACCTATGACCTCGACATCGTCCCCGACTTTCCCCCGATCGTCCAACGGATCGTGGCGGCGGGCGAGAAGAACCAGCGGATCGTCATTCGGCGAGTCGATAAATCGCGCTTCGACGAAGATGCCGCGATCATCCTGGCCATCTTGAACGACGCCTGGCGCGACAATTGGGGGTATGTGCCGCTAACCCCGCCCGAAATCGCCGATGTCGGGCGCAAGCTGAAGCCGATCGTGTTCGAAGATCTGATCCGAATTGCCGAGGTCGATGGCGAGCCGGTAGCGTTCCTGATCACCCTGCCCGACCTTAACGAAGCGATCGCGCCGCTCAAGGGCAACCTTTTTCCCTTCGGCTGGGCAAAACTGCTGTGGTGGCTGCGCGCGCCGCAATGCCGGACGGTTCGCGTGCCGCTGATGGGCGTCGTCAAGCGGTTGCAGGCGTCGCGCATGGCGAGCCAATTGGCGTTCATGATGATCGAATATGTGCGCCGCGACACCATCGCCAAATTCGGCGCGACTCGCGGCGAGATCGGCTGGATCCTCGACGACAATCAGGGAATGATCGCCATCGCCGATGCGATCCAGGCCAGGATTAATCGCCGCTACACGATTTACGAACGAACCTTGTAACGAGCGACCGGGCATAGACCGCGAACATGCCGGGCTGCATCGGGTAGCAGCCCGACATTTCGACCGATCATCGCGCCGGTGTCTTCACGCCCAGCTTGGTCCACTCGGCGCGCGTCTTGCAGTCAGTTCGATAAATGAGCGAGCCGGTGATGAGATCGCGAAAGCAAATCCGCTGATCAGGATGCGGGGCGGGCTCGGCCTTGACGACACCGATCGATGGGGTGGGTTTGCGGTCTTCGGCCAGGGCCGGAGCAGCAGCGGTGATGGCGCAGATGGCGGCGAACATGGGGGCGAAACGTGTCATGAATTTTTCCTCCGTAGCCGCCCGTTTCGGCGGCATGGAGGTCTTTGCATCATGCGTGCCAAACGCAGCGCTTTAAGGAAATCAATGACTTAGAAGATTATCGCTCGTCGTTTACACTAGTGGTCAGTGCTGGTCACCAGATTGTGGTGATTTGCACCAATCAGCGAAGCTGCACCCAGGTCGGCGCATGATCACTGGCTTTCTCGCGCCCGCGATATGCCTTGTCGACACCGGCATCGACCAGCCGGTCGGCCGCCATCGGGCTCAGCAACAGATGGTCGATGCGGAACCCGGCATCGCGCTGCCACGCGCCCGCCTGATAGTCCCAAAAGGTCCAGACCCCGCCGCTGGGGAAGCGGGTTCGAAGCGAGTCGGTCCATCCTTGCGCCAATAGCAGGCGATAGGCTTCGCGCGATTCGGGCTGCATCAGCGCATCGCTCGCCATCGCCTTGACCGAATAGGTGTCGTCGTCATTGGCGATGACGTTGTAATCCCCCGCCAGCACCACCGGCTGCTCCTCGGCCAGCAAATCGCGCGCGCGCGCCGACAGTCGCTCGAACCAGCGCAGTTTATAGTCGAATTTGGGACCGGGCTGCGGGTTGCCGTTGGGCAGATAGATTGACGCGATCACCGTCCCGTCGACCTCGGCCTCCAGATAACGGCTATGCTCATCCTCGGGTTCACCGCTCAAACCGCGCTGGCGTTCGACCGGATCGACGCCGCGTGCCAGAATCGCGACGCCGTTAAATCCTTTTTGCCCATGCCACAGCGCGCCATAGCCCGCGTCGCGAATGTCGCGCTCAGGGAAGGTCTCATCGCTTGATTTGAGTTCTTGCAGGCAAACGACATCGGGCTTGGCTTCGGCCAGATACTCGACCAGCCGTGGCAACCGCGCCTTGATGCCGTTGACGTTATACGTGACGATCCGCAACGGCTTCAAATCGCGAAGCTGGAACCGCAACCACAGCCCGCGGCAGCCTGCGGATTGCTCACCTTGAACGCTGCACCGCCCAGGCTTTCGACGAAATCGACCTGCGCGCCGCGCACCAGATCGAGGCTCATCGAATCGACCACCAGCCGAACGCCATCGGTTTCGGCGATCGTGTCATCGGCATCGGCTGAATCAGCCAGGCCAAAGCGATATTGAAAGCCCGAACAGCCTCCACCTTCGACCGACAGGCGGAGAATCGCGGGCTTCGCCTGCTTCTCGGCGATTGCAGCTACGCGCGCCGCCGCCGACGGCGTCAGCGCGATCGCGGATTGTTCGATAATGGCCATGTGACAGAGATAGGAGAATTAGAGGCTACCGGCAATGGATGCGCCCCCTCCCCCGGTCAATCAGTTCACTTCGCCAGAGGTCCGCCGACGCTGGCCTGCTGCCGCAGTGCCTTGTCCTGCGATGCCAGCAACGTGTCGGCGCTTTGCATATAAGGCATCGGATTGACCGGGCGACCATCGATTCGGACTTCATAATGCAGGTGGCTGCCGGTCGAACGGCCGGTCGAACCCATCAGGCCGATCAGCTGGCCGCGCTTAACGCGGGTGTTGTCCGACACGATCAGGCGCGACAAATGGCCATAGCGCGTCTGAATCCCCTTGCCGTGATTAATCTCGACCAGATTGCCATAGGCACCCACCCGCTTGGACCGGCTGACGACGCCGTCCGCAGTCGCATAGACCGGCGTTCCCACGGGACCAGGAATATCGAGCCCGGCGTGCATCACGGCGGTGCCCCGAAACGGGTCTGAGCGGATGCCGAAGCTGGACGTCAAAGTGAGGTTCTCAACCGGCTGGAGCGACGGGATCGCGATCACTGCTTGCTCGAGCGTGTCGAGTTTTTTCCAGCTTTGGAATAGTGAACGGAACTGTGCGTCGGCATTGGGCTCGACTGCGGTCTCTGCTTCGCGATCGAGTGGCTCGAACGGGCCACCCATTGCCAGGCCGGCCTTTGACAGAATGCGTTCGGGGCGCAAGCCCAAGCGGCGCAGATGCTTTTCGGTGGCGACAATGCGCTGCTGCGCGGTGATGCGCGCCTGGATGGCGAAGGCGACTTGCTGGTTCTCGAGCCGGCGGAGGGGGGCGACGATCGAGGCGGCAGCGGGATTGGCGGGAATTTCGGCGAGGGCGGCGAGTTCCTGGGGTTCGCCCTGCCCGCTCAATACCGAAGCGATCAGTATCTGGCGCTGCTCCAGCTGAGCGGCATGCAATTCGGCGGTCTCTTTGACCGAAGCGATGTCGGCGCGCATCCGGGCGACTTCGGCTTCCATCTGCACCAGATCGGTATCGACAGCGGCGAAACCGCTGGTTTCCAATGCGCCATCGACCGTTTGCGCGACACCCAGGGCCGAGAAGGTCAGCGTGACCGCGGCAACCCCGGCCATCATCGCCTGCGTACGGGCGGTGATCGAAACGCGGCGGAGAGTGCGGCCATCGTGGAGGATGAATTCACGGTTGGTGAAAAAGCTTCGGAACCTGTCTGACAGGCCATCGTTCTTGCAATTGGAAAGACTGCTCATAATGCCCCGGCGACCATGGTTCACGACGCCGTTATGACGTTCGCGACAAGTTCGTCACGATCGCAGCCCCTCCGCGCCCTGACGATTTGGTTGTGCGTAAACCATGGTTGTACAGCAATAGCGGCGCGGCGGTTCCGCGCTGGACCGGGTTGGTCGCGGGTTGAGTCGTTGAACCCGTGGTTAACCATTCGTAAAAATCAGCCGCACCCGGCAAATTTTTCCGCTTATTTCGCAGAATCACGACTCTGCAATCGTTACCGATCAGAGCGCGCCCGCCGCCGCGAGCACCTCGTCGACATGACCGGGCACCTTCACCTTGCGCCATGCCCGCACCAATCGGCCATCGGGGCCGAACAGGAACGTCGAGCGGTCGATCCCCATATATTGTTTGCCGTACATGCTCTTTTCGACCCAGGCACCGAATGCCTCGCAGACGCTGTCGTCGGTGTCGCTGCCCAGCGGCACCGCAAGCGCGTATTTGGCGGCGAATTTCTGGTGCTTGGCCGGGGTGTCCTTGGAAATGCCGATCACCTGCACGTCGGCGGCCTCGAACGCGGGCATCGCTTCGGAAAAGCCCTGCGCCTCGCGCGTGCAGCCCGGCGTATCATCCTTGGGATAGAAATAGACGACCAGCGCGCGACCGCCGGTGTCGGGCAAATGGCGGGTGCCGCCATCGGGCAGGGTCACCGTCACATCGGGAATAGGCGCACCGGGTTCCAGCATCATGCATCATCTCCGCAAACCGCCGCCCACGCGGCGCGCACTTCCTGCCGAGTAGCACCCAGCGACGCAAGTACCGCCGCCCAATCCGCCAGGCCGAGCGCGCGTGCGATCAGCGCCTGGGTAGGGGGTGCCGGCGGCTGGGCATCGGGGGCGACCAGCCGCAACGTGACGAGCAACCGGGTGAGAAAATCATGCGCCGCGCCGATGGCGGGCGGCAAAAGCCCCGCCGAAGCCAGCGACGCGATCGCGGTGGGCAGATCGGGCGAAAACCCCGTGCGATGCACCAATTGCCGGACATGCACCGCAAATTCGAGATCGACCAGCCCGCCGTCGAGCAGCTTGGCATCGAGCGGCCCCTGCGCCGGTTTGTGCGCGCGCATGTCGGCACGCATCGCGCTGGCATCGGCGGCGACATCGCGCTCGGGCCGAGCCCCCGCCAGCACCGTGTCGATCACCCGCTGAGTCGCGGTGCGCGCCGCCGCCGATCCGAATACGGGCCGCGCGCGCGTGAGTGCCATATGCTCCCAGCTCCACGCGCTTTCGCGCTGGTAGCGCTCAAACCCGTCGAGCGACACCACCAGCGGCCCCTGCGTTCCCGATGGCCGCAGCCGGGTGTCGACCGGATAGAGCGGCCCCGAAGCGGTCGCGACCGACAGCGCCGCCGTCAGCCGCTGCGCCAGTCGGTTATAATAGAGCACGGTGCCCAGCGGCTTGTCGCCATCGGATTCGCCGCCGTGATCGCCGGTAAACAGATAGACCAGGTCGAGGTCGGAGGCATGGGTAAGCGCCGCGCCCCCCAGCCTCCCCAGCGCCAGCACCACCAATTCGCTGCCGGGCACCACGCCATGTTTGCGCGCGAATTCGGCCACCGCCGCCTCGCCCAGCGTAACGATCGCCGCCTCGGCAACCCGCGCATATCCCGCCGCCACTGCCAGCGGATCGGCGGTGCCCGCGACGATCTGGACCCCCAGCGCAAACCGCTTTTCATTGACGATCCGGCGAACATGATCGAGCTGCCGCTCATACCCATCGCCATCGAACGATCGCAGCCGCATCTCGCCCGCCAGCGCATCGACGGTATCGACCGGATCGAGCGCGCTTGCGTCGATCAAGCCGTCGAGCAATTCTACCCGCCGGCCAAGCGCTTCGGCCAGCGTCGGTGCATGGCTAAGGATCGTCGCCAGCAGGCGAGTGAGCGATGGCTGTGCTTCCAGCAGGCGGAAGAAGTTGATCGCGCTGGGCAGCCGCGCCAGCATGGTATCCAGCCGCGCCACCGCCGCCGCCGGATCGGGCGCGCCGCCAAATGCCTCGCATAATTGCGGCAGCACCGCTTCCAGCGCCCCCCGGGCAGGCGGACTACGCAGCGCCGGATAGCTGCCGCTGCGCCAATGCTCGATCCGCCGCACCACGGCTTCGGTCTGGTTGAAGCCGGCGGCGTGCAGATGCGCGGTCAGCGCGTCGTCGCTATCGGGCAAGCGGGTGTCGCGTTCGGGCTCGATCGCGTCATAGATCCGCCCTACCCGCTCGACCTGCGGACGCAGCAGATCGAGCAGCGCATTGCCATCGGCCAGCCCGTGCAGCCGCGCCACCCGGTCCAGTGCGTCGCCGGTGGGCAGCGCATGAGTCTGGCGGTCGTCGATCATCTGGACGCGATGCTCGATCGTTCGCAGCAGCCGATATGCCCCGGCCAGATGTGCGGCATCATCGGCGTTGATCCACCCCGCCGCCGCCAGCGCCGCCAGCGCATCGAGCGTCGCCGGCGCGCGGAGCGCCGGATCGCGGCCACCGTGAATCAATTGATGCACCTGCGCGAAAAACTCGATCTCCCGAATGCCGCCGCGCCCGCGCTTCAGATCATAGCCCGCGCCAAAGGCCTGACCCTGGGCATGATGATCGCGGATTCGGACGGTGATCTCACGGATTTCGGCGATGGTCCCGAAATCGAGCGCGCGCCGCCAGACAAAGGGCTGGATCGCCGACAGGAAACGCTCGCCCAGCGCAATGTCCCCCGCCGCCGAACGCGCCCGGATGAAGGCGGCGCGCTCCCATGCCAGCGCCTGTGATTCATAATAGCCGATCGCGGCTTCGATCGGCAGCGCGATCGGCGTGATCTCGGGCGAGGGACGCAAGCGCAGATCGACGCGCAGGACATAGCCATCGGCGTCGCGCGCCTGCAGCAGTTCGACGACGCGCTTGCCGATCCGGACGGCGGCGTCCTCCACCGCCTCGCGCGGGCGGCACGGCAACGTATCGGGATCATAAAGCAGGATCGGATCAATATCCGACGAATAATTCAGCTCGCCGCTACCCTGTTTGCCCAGCGCGATCGCGACGAAGCCGACCGGCGCGGCTCCCGGTGTCCGCTCCTCGATCGCGGTGCGGATCGCGGTGTCGAGCGCGTGATCGGCAAAGGCGGTCAGCGTTGCCACGACCTTTTCGAACGCGTAGCTGCCCGACAAATCCCCCAGCGCCACCAGCAACGCCAGCCGCCGCCGGGCGATGCGCAGCCGTTCCGCCACTGGCCTGTCGCCCAAATCACGCAGGATCGCCTGCAACGGATCATTGAGATCGGCGGCGGCATTGGCGGCGGTGGCGGGCTCGCGTTCGGCCAGCCACTTCAGGAACGGCGCGTGATCGGTCGCCCGGCCCAGCGCCTCGATCAACAGGTCGGGATCGGTGGCCTCGCGCATGTCACCCTCTTCAGGAAAGTTTGGGGACCACACCCCCTATGCCGCAACAATCTGACATTTTGGTCGTTATAGCTGACATGGGACAGATGCCGCCTTGTAAAGGACACCTAGAAAACGCGACGCACGTCGTGATTTCGGTGCCCCGTCCTTGCGATGCCATTGGTGGCGCGCTTCGCCGCGTCTATGGCCGCGAGCGCGCCCTGCCCGACGACATGCTCGATCTGCTCGCGGCAATCGACGATTGCAAACCCCCGCACAGCTAAAGCCCGATCAGCGATCGCGGCTTAGTTCGTCGACCTCGCCCATGATCGTATCCAATGCGCTTCGGCCTCCGGCATCATGTTCGCGCCGTGACGGCAACGATCCATCGGTCAACAGATTTTCCAGCGCCACCCGGCCGCGCGCCACCCGGCTCTTGATCGTGCCGACCGCGACTTCACAGATTTCCGCCGCCTCTTCATAGGCAAAGCCACCCGCACCGACCAGAATCAGCGCCTCGCGCTGGGGGCGCGGCAGATGCAGCAACGCGCGCTGCATATCGGTCAAATCGACATGCCGGTCCTGGCTGGCGGGCGCGGCCAGCAGCCGATCGGCAACCAGATCGTCCCATTCGCCCTTGAACCGCGCACGGCGCATTTGCGACAGATACAGGTTGCGCAGGATGATGAAGGTCCAGGCGCGCATATTGGTGCCCGCCTGGAACCGCTTGCGCGCGGCCCATGCCTTCAGCAGCGTTTCCTGCACCAAGTCGTCCGCCAGATCGCGGCTGCCCGAAAGCGAGCGGCCAAAGGCGCGAAGATGCGGAATGACCTGGGTCAGTTGCACCTTGAACTCGCTGTCGGACAGCGAGACATGTTCGACGATTGCCTCGACCTCGGGTGCTTCGTCTTGCTCGTCGTGCTGCGACATTCGATTCCGTTCAACAGGTGCGGTCGGCCGATGCCGATGCCGCAAGAATAAGGTATCGGCCGGGTGAAGGCCACTTCGCCCCGGCCACGCATTGCTGCGGCTGGGCTTAACTCAGCAGAAGAACGGCGAAGATCACGACCACCAGCACCAGCGAGATCGGCAGGATATAGCGCGTCATATGCGGGGTCGCGCCCGCACGAGCGCGATCGGTGTCGATGTGCGGTTGCTTCTTGTCAGCCATGGGTATGTGTCCCCGAATTGTGCTTTATTGAAAAGATCGATCGAAACCGATCAGTCGGTGGGAACCGATGATTGATCGAAGAAAAGCGCCTGGCTGATCGCCGCCTTGACCGTGGAGCGTTGAAAAGGCTTGGTGATCAGGAAGGTCGGCTCGGGCCGCTCGCCGGTCAACAGCCGCTCGGGAAAGGCGGTGATGAAGATCACCGGCACGTTGAATTCGGCCAATATGTCCTTCACCGCATCGATGCCCGAACTGTCATCGGCCAATTGGATATCGGCCAGCACCAGACCGGGGCGATCCTCCATCGCCAGCGCGACCGCCTCATCGCGGGTCACCGCAACGCCGGTAACCTCATGCCCCAGATCCCGCACGATCGTTTCGATATCCATCGCGATGATCGGCTCATCCTCGATCACCAGCACCCGCGCGCGCGTCTGTTGCTCGATTTCCGACAGCGCATCAGCGACCAGCCGATCGATCTCGTCATCGGACACATCGATCAGATATGCCGCATCCTCGACGGTGAAGCCCTCCATCGCCGTCAGCAGCAGTGCCTGACGCGACAGCGGGGCGATCCGCGAAAGCCGGGCGCGGGCAATCGCCTCGGGATCGGCGGGCACTTCCCCGGGGTTGCGATCATCCTCGATATGCGCCGACGACCAGATCGCCTGGAACGTGCGATACAGACCAAGACGCGGGTCGACGTCCTTGGGAAATTCGTCCGGCGCGGAAACGATCGCCTCTAGCGTGGCACGGACATAGCGGTCCCCCTCGGTCTGGCTGCCCGTCAGGGCGCGACCGTAGCGGCGCAGAAAGGGAAGATGGGGAGCAAGCTGTTGGCCAAGCGACATGATCGGGGTGGTCTCCGTCCGGTTGAGCGCAAATTTCATAACGCTCAAAGGCTTTTTTTGGTTCAAGCGCAATGGCGGGAGACGAGCCCCCGTTTTTGCTTCCTGACTGGAACCAACGAGATTGTATTTTGTTTCACTCTCCTACCACGCTTCCAAAGCACGACCGGAAATGTTGCTATTAAATGGAATGGCGACCGAAACGATCATCGTCGCTGGCCAACCGGCTATGGAAGATGCAGTAGGGGCCCGATCATGGAATCGTGCTGCGGAAACCGCGGGATGAAGGGGGAAGTTGGTGCGTCCTGGGAATAAACCCACAAACGAAGCGAAAACGACGAAACAATCGTCAAAAGCACGCCACAGCGAAAAAGCCGTAGGGGATGCGTTGCGTGCGGTATATCGTCAGGCGGTCGACGAGAGCATTCCCGACGAGTTGCTGGACCTCCTCAGAAAGCTAGATTAGCCGAACCGAAATGAATAATTCAGATCAGGACGCCCCGGAGCCGCGCAGCACCGGGAGCAGACTGGCGCACATTCCCACCGGTGCCAAAGTATTCCTGATTCTCAGTGCGGCGTTGTTGCCGCTCGCGCTGATCGCCTTTTTCGCCTCGCTGCAAACCAACCGTGCATCCGACATCGAAGCGCGAGCGCAGTTGCGGACTGCCGCGCAGCAAGGGGCACGGGCGCTGACGATCGAACTGGTCGGCAACATGACCGCGCTGCGCGATGCCGCCAATGCCTTGGAGCGCGATCCGGCCAACAGCCCTGCTTGCGCCCGCGCGCGCGGCGTGTTCGCGCAGCAATTTTCGACTGGCACCAGCTTTGCCATCACCGATCGTAACGGCCGCCTGCTTTGCGGTGAGCCAATCGATGCTGCACCCGTCACCACCGACGCAGGGCAGGTCGGCTTTCGCATGCGTGATAATGGCCTAGTCCTCGGGATTGCAGCGCGCAAAGGTGAAGCGGTCGCCACGGCGTTCTTCCCCACCGAGTTTTTGGCGCTTGTCGGTCGCCCCAGCGGCTTCAAGGCGGCCTATGCCAGCAACTTGACGGCAGGCGAGCAAACGCTTCCGCTGACGGCGTTGCCCAATCGCTCCACCTTGCAACGGCGCGACACCCATATCGCGCCGATCGGCATTAATGACCTGGCGCTGGCGATGACGATCAGTTCGCCGCCGATCACCTCGCCGCTGTTGATCGCGATGCTGCTGCCGCTGCTGATGTGGGCCGCTGCCGCCGGTATCGGCTGGTTCGTGGTCGATCGGCTGCTCATCCGCCCGCTTCGCCGGTTGCGCGCCAATGTCGGCACCTATCAGCCGGGCGAAATCCTGCGACCGATCGAATATGGCGCGGTACCGGCACAGGAAATCCGCGAACTGGGCGATACGTTCGAACAGATCACCCGCACGGTGCAGCTGCACGAGGCCGATCTTGCCCAAGGCCTGGTGCGCCAGACCAAGCTGACGCGCGAGGTGCATCACCGGGTAAAGAACAATCTGCAGGTCATCGCCAGCCTGATCAATTTCCATGCCCGCGGGGCACCATCGCCCGACGCGGTTGCCGCTTATGCCTCGATCCAGCGGCGGGTCGATGCCCTGGCGGTGGTGCATCGCTATCATTTCGCCGAGATGGAAGATAATCGCGGGCTCGAGCTGCGATCGGTGATCGGCGAATTGGCGTCGAACATCCGGGCGACCGCGCCCGAGCCGGCATCGCGCCTTGGCATCGCGCTGGACATCGAACCGCTTCAGGCATCGCAAGACGTTGCGGTCGCCGTCGCCTTTTTGCTGACCGAGCTGATCGAGCTGGCGATGAACGTCGAACCGCAAACGCAGATCCGCCTGACGATGCGTGCCGCACAGCCCGAGGGGACCGCGACGCTTCGCATCAGTTCCCCGTCGCTGGTAGGCGGTCCCGTTCTCGAAGAATTGCTCGCGACCCGCTACGGTCGCGTGATCACTGGCCTGGCGCGCCAGCTTCGATCGCCGCTGCACCATGATCCGCTGGTCGGAGCGTATGAAATTTCGATCGCGGTGGTGCGCCCCTAAAAAAAACTTACATGCGTTGGAACCCCGGGCGCACAGCGTTGTTTTACTCTTCGGATAGCGACAATTTGCCCCCCCGCTCTCGCTATCCACGACATGGGCCCGGAAGCGCCACCCTCCCCCCCCCGGAGGCGCTTCCGGGCCTAATTTCATTCTGGCCAACCCGCCCCCGCCAGACGCTTGGCACGCACATGGCGGAACGAAACCTCCCTGCAAACATTCAATTGCCGAAGTTCATGCCGATTAAAGGAGGTTCAGAATGCGCAAGTTTCTAGGTTTGGCCATCGTCGCGAGCGCGCTGATGGTAAGCGCTTGCAACACGGTTGGCGGCATTGGCCGCGACGTGCAGTCGGCTGGTGAGGCCGTTGAAAAAGTCGGCGACTAATCCCGGCGCTGACATCGCGTAATCGCGGTAATAACAGGGGCTGCGGGAAACCGCGGCCCCTTTGCTATTCAGCCGGTTTTTCGATCGCGTCGGTGACGTCGCTTACCTTGGCCCGCTTACGTTCGGTGAACCATATCCCGATCAGAGCCAGCTCGTACAAAAGGATCAGCGGGATCGCGAGCAGGAATTGCGACCCGATGTCGGGCGGCGTCAGCACTGCCGCAAGCCCGAAAGCAGCCACGATCGCATAGCGCCGCGCGCTCACCAGTTGCTGGCGAGTGACGATCCCGGCGCGCTCGAGCAGCATCAGCAGCACTGGCAACAGAAATGAAATGCCGAACGCGAACAGGAACTGCATCACGAAGGACAGATAATTGCCGACCGACGGTAATGCTTCCTGTTCGATGCCGCCGAAATTACCCTGAAAACTGAGCAGGAAGGTCAGCGCGACGGGAATCGTGACGAAATAGGCGAGCGATGCCCCGGCGATGAACAGCACCGGTGTCGCTAAAATAAACGGAAACAACGCCCGCTTCTCGGCCCGATACAGGCCGGGCGCGACAAACTGCCAAAGCTGGTTGGCCAGCACCGGAAACGAAATCATCAGTGCGGCGAATAGCGCCACCTTCACCCGGACGAAAAACGCCTCAAACAACTGGGTGAAAATCACCCTTTTCTGCCCCGCAGCCACCAAAGGCTGGACGAGGAACGCGAAAATTTCTTCGGCAAAGGCATAGCAGACGAAGAAGGCGATCAGCAGCGTCAGCACGCAATATAGCGCGCGCCGGCGCAATTCGATCAAATGGTCGAGCAGCGGTGCCTGGCTCTGGTCGATCTCGTCGCTCACGATGCCGCCTTCTGGTCAGCGCCGGGGCTGTCGATCGAGGGTATCGGCGCGGGCTCGGTCGTGCCGGCATAGGGCTCTGGCCGGATGTCGGGCTTGGCCACCGTTTCGGCCGGCTGATCTTCATTTGCCGATTCCGTCGCGGCTGGTGCCGTCAGCATCGCTGGTTCAGGCGGATGCTCGCGCATGATCCGCGCATTCTCGTCGGCCCATTTCTTTTCCATCTCGGCCAATTCGGCCTCGCGTACCATCGCGTCGAAGCCGCTGCGAAACTGGCGCGCAACGCCGCGCGCCTTGCCGACCCATTGGCCGACAAAGCGCATTGCCTTTGGAAGGTCCTTTGGACCGATGACCAACAGCGCGACGACGGCGACCACCATCATCTCGCCCATGTTGAAATCGAGCATTCTGCTCCGCCGTTAGCGGCGCGCTACCGTTGCGCGCCGAAAGTCAAAAAGGCGTCGGTTCAACGATCGTCGCGGGTACGATCGGCTTCGGTCTTGAACGCGGGTTCGGCGGCGCGCTGGCCTTCGATCCGGCTCGGCTCCGACTTTACCTCATCGTCCTCGATCATGCCCTTCTTGAAGTTCTTGATGCCCTTGGCAACGTCACCCATCAGGTTCGAAAAGCGACCGCCACCCAGCAACAGGATCGCGATCACGCCGAACACCAGCCAATGCATCAGGCTGAAACCACCCATGACAATTCTCCTCGTGTCGCGCCCTATCTAGTCGCAGTCGTCGGCAGTTACCACCTCGATCGACAGATCAACCGGATCAAGCAGCCCGGCGGCCCGCAAATCCTCGATCCCCGGCAAATCGCGGCGGCTGGCCAGGCCGAAATGATCGAGGAACCCCGCCGTGGTGGCATAAGTCAGCGGCCGGCCGGGCACTTCGCGGCGCCCGGCGGGGCGAACCCAGCCCGCCGCCATCAACACGTCGATCGTTCCCTTGGCCACCTGTACCCCGCGGATCGCCTCGATTTCGGCGCGGGTGACCGGCTCGTGATAGGCGATGATCGCCAGCGTCTCGATCCCGGCGCGGCTGAGTTTGCGGCTATCCTCGCGGTCGCGCCGCAACAGGTGCGCCAGATCGCCCGCAGTCTCGAAATGCCAATGGTCGCCGCGCCGCACCAGCGCGATCCCGCGCCCGGCATAATCGTCCGCGAGCGTACTGAGCGCACGGCGGACATCGGCACCCTCGCCGACATGCTCGGCAATCTGAGTCGCCGTGAGCGGGGTCGGCGAGGCGAACAGCACCGCCTCGACCGCGCGGACCAGATCATCGGGCGGCATCATGCCAGTTCGCGCAGATATAGCGGCGCAAACGGCGCCGCCTGCCGCAGTTCGAGCCTGCCCTGCCGCGCCAGTTCAAGCGCGGCGACGAAGCTGGAGGCAAGCGCCGAGCGACGATACGCCTCGTCGCGACTCGGCGGCAGGAAGCTGGCCAGTGTCGCCCAGTCGATCGCTTCGCCCACCATCTGCGAGACGCGCGCAATCGCTTCCTCCAGCGTCATCACCGTGCGTCTGGCGACGACGTGCATCACCGGGCGCGATCGCGCGCTGATTTGGCCATAGGCTGCGATCAGGTCGTAAATCTCGGCCTCCCAGCGAGTCTGCCGATCGGTCCGAAGGCCTTCGGGGCAGCCGCGCGCGAACACATCGCGCCCCATCCGGTCACGCGCCATCAGCCGCGCGCCCGCCTCGCGCATCGCATTCAGCCGTTCGAGCCGAAGCGTCAGCCGCAGTGCCAGTTCCTCGGGGCTTGGCGTTTCCTGTGGGTCACGCGGCAGCAGCAGCGCCGATTTGAGATAGGCGAGCCAGGCGGCCATCACCAGATAATCGGCGGCCACCTCGAGCTGAAGCGCCCGCGCGCCTTCGATAAAGGCCAGATATTGTTCGACCAGATCGAGGATCGAAATCGCCTTCAGATCGACCTTCTGTGCGCGCGCCAGCCCGAGCAACAGGTCGAGCGGCCCCTCCCATCCCTCAAGCGCGACGGTCAGCGTCGGTTCGACGTCAGCCATCGCGGTACATCGCGCAAGAGGATGCCCTATCCATGCCCGCACGATATGCCACAGCGCCCCCGCGCACCACGGCTTTCGCCATCACGCCAGCGCTAGTGGTCCGATTCTGACATTTGCTACCCCCTTCGGCTCAGTCAGGAGCAAATGTCAGAATCTCCAGGACCACTAGCAATTATGTGATTCTAGTGGATTTTATGATTTTGACATTCGCAGCGAGAGCGTGCCGCAGGCGGGATGCGAATGTCAAAATCAATCCACTAGCAGCGCATCACGCTTGGCGATCAGTTCGGCCAGATCGCCCTCGATCATCGCCGCCTTGCGCAAGGCCATTGCCCGGTCGAGCCGATCGCTTGCCGCCGCCGAAATCGTCCCCGCCTGGCCGGCAATGTCGATCATCTCGTCCATCCGGCCCCAGCAATCGAGCACCACATCGCATCCGGCGGCCAACGCCCCCGCCGCCTTGTCGCCGGCGCTGCCGGTCAGCGCCTTCATGTCGATGTCGTCGGTCATCAACAGCCCGTCGAAACCGATGCGGCGGCGAATCACGTCTTCGATTACGATCGGCGACAAGGTGGCGGGCCGCGCCGAATCCCAGGCGTCGAACACGCAGTGGCAGGTCATCGCCATCGGCGCATCGGCCAGCGAGCGAAAGGGTTCGAGGTCGATCTGCAATTCGGCATCCGATGCGGTGACTCGCGGCAATTCATAATGGCTGTCGACGCTGGCGCGGCCGTGGCCGGGCATGTGCTTGACCACCCCCACCACCCCGCCCCGCGCCAGCCCGTCGAGCACCGCGCGGCCGATCGCGGCGACCTGCATCGGTTCCTCGCCATAGGTGCGGCTGGTGATCGCCGCGGTCGCGCCGGGGACGGGCACGTCGAGCAAGGGCATGCAGTCGACAGTGATACCGACTTCGGCCAGCGTCAGCGCGATCGCATGCGCGTTGCAGCGCGCCGCCTCGATCGCCGAGATCGGCGCGATCTGCCACAAGGCGGCAAAAGCGGGACCGGCGGGAAAGCCAGGCCATTCGGGGGGCCGCATCCGGGCGACCGGCCCGCCCTCCTGATCGATCAGGATCGGCAGTTCGTCGCGGCCCGACAGCGCGCGAAGCTCGTCGGTCAGCGCGCGCAACTGCACGCGATCCTGCACATTGCGACCGAACAGGATATACCCCAGTGGATCGGCATCGGTGAAAAAGGCGCGCTCATCGGCGGTCAGCGTCAGGCCGGAAAGGCCATAGATTACGGGTTGCATGGCCGGGGGGGGTAGCGAACCCCGTCGCTTTTATGAACCCCCGTTCGCGCCGCACTGGTCGCAGGCGCAAAACCGATTTCGCCGACTATGCCTTATGAAACCACGAAACACGCTTCGCCCGCGACCTTCAGCTTGCCGCAGATTTCGCGCGCCTGTGCGTTGCTGCCGGCATTCACCCGCAAGCGGTGGACGGTGCGGCCATTCACCTCGGCTGCCTGAACCGACTGGCCAAGGCCCGCGAGATAGCCGAAGCGCCCCGAAAGCTGCTTCCATGCCGATTGCGCCACCGCGTCGCTCGGGAACGAACCAAGCTGGACGACGGCACCGCCGCCGCCGGTCGCCGCCGGTGGCGGCGTCGCCGTGGCGGGAGCGGCCGCGCTCAACCGGCCCGAGGGGGGCGGCACATCCGCCGCGACGCGGCGTGCGCTCGGCGTAGCGGCGGGCGCGGCCTTTGGCTGCGCGATGCCGGCGACCGGCACTTCGGGCACTGCCGACAAATCGACTCGCGCCTTGGTCGCGCTGCCTTCGCTGGTCTTGAACACGGCGTCGCCTTCGCCCGCCACGCGCATGCCGCCGGGCTCTTCGGGCTTGATCTTGAAATCGCCTTCGGGCGCGGCGATCAGTTCGCCCGACCCGCCGACGACCCGGCGATCCTGATACCAATAAATTGCCGCCACCGCCGCCGCGATCACCGCCAGGCTGACGCCGATCAGCAGAAACAGCCGATACAGTGACGGGCTGTCGTCATAGCCGTCATCGACCGTCTCCAGCCAGGGCAGCCGATCCTCATCGCGCTCGATCGCGTCGCCGCCGGTCATCTCGCGCGTATTCATCTCAATGCATCTCCTCGACCGCCTCGACACCCATGATGCCAAGGCCGGTACGGATAATCTGCCCTATCGCGCCCGCCAGATAAAGCCGTGCCTGCGTAAGCCCGGCATCGTCGGCGATCAGGTAGCGGCGATCGGCGCGCTCATTGCCGACATTCCACGCGGCGTGAAACTCTGCGGCCAAGTCATAGAGATAAAACGCGATTCTGTGCGGCTCGCGCGCCAGCGCGGCGCTTTCGGCGATTCGTGGGAACTGCGCCGCCAGCTTCACCAGCACCAGCTCCTCCGTATCAAGCCGGGACAGATCGGGGCTGGTGGTCGCTTCGATTCCCGCCTCGCGCGCGCGGCGATGCAGCGAAGCAATCCGCGCATGGGCATATTGAACATAGAAGACCGGATTGTCCTTCGATGCCTCGACCACCTTGGCGAAGTCGAAATCCATCTGCGCGTCGGCCTTGCGAGTCAGCATCGTGAAGCGGACAACGTCCTTGCCGACTTCCTCGACCACATCGGCCAGCGTCACGAAATTGCCCGAACGCTTCGACATCTTCACCGGCTCGCCCGCGCGCAGCAGCCGCACCATCTGCACCAGCTTGACGTCGAACCGCGTCTTGCCCTCGGTCAGCGCGTTGACCGCCGCGACGATGCGCTTGACGGTGCCGGCATGATCGGCACCCCAGATGTCGATCAACTGATCGGCGCTCTCGGCCTTCTGGAAATGATAAGCGAGGTCGGCCCCGAAATAGGTCCAGGCGCCGTTCGACTTCTTGATCGGGCGATCCTGATCGTCGCCGAATTTGGTCGAGCGGAACAGCGGCAGCTCGACCGGCTCCCAATCATCGGCGACTTCGCCCTTGGGGGCTTCGAGCACGCCGTCATACACCAGGTCGCGCGCGCGCAGCCAGGCTTCGGCCGCCTCGGGCTTGCCCGCCGCCTGCAATTCGGCCTCGGATGCGAATTTGTCGTGGTGGATGCCCAGCAGGACGAGATCGGCGCGGATCATCACCAGCATCGCCGCCACCGCTTCGCGCCGGAACAGCGCCAGCCAGTCACCCTCGGGCGCGCCGACGAACGCCGCGCCATGTTCGGCGGCCAACTTTTCGCCGATCGGCTTGAGATACTCGCCGGGGTACAGCCCCTCAGGAATCGCGATCGTCTCGCCCAGCGCCTCGCGATAGCGAAGATGCGCCGAACGCGCGAGCGTATCGACCTGGCCGCCGGCGTCGTTGACATAATATTCGCGGATCACGTCATGGCCGACGAACTCCAGCAGGCTGGCAAGCGCATCGCCCACCACCGCGCCGCGGCAATGCCCCATATGCATCGGGCCGGTCGGGTTGGCCGAGACATATTCGATGTTGACGATGGTGCCCTTGCCAAGCGCGGAGCGACCATAAAGATCCCCCTCGGCATGGATCGTCGCCAGCTCATCGCGCCACGTCGCGTCGGTCAGCGTCATATTGATGAAGCCCGGCCCGGCGACCGACACCGCCGAGACCTCGTCGATCTTCTGCAACTCGGCGGCGATCTTTTCGGCCAGCGCGCGCGGATTGGTGCCTGCGGGCTTGGCGAGCACCATCGCGGCGTTGGTCGCAAGGTCGCCATGCGTGGCGTCGCGCGGCGGCTCAACGGTGACCGCGCGGCGTTCGAGGCCGCCTGGCAAGTCACCCTTGGCGACCAGGGCATCAAGCGCTGCGTTGAGATGGGCGGCGAAGCGAGTGTAAAGCGTCATGCCCGCGCTCTAGGCGGCAATGCCCCGATCGGCAACAATCGGGCGACGGCGCGGCCACACACTGCTGCCGACATAGAGCACAAGCCCCGTCCAGATGCACACGAAGCAGATGATATGCGCAGTGGTCAGCCGCTCGCCCAGCCATAGCACCGCCAGCGCGAATTGCAGCGATGGCGCGATATATTGCAGCAGCCCGACGGTGGCATAGGGCAACCGCCGCGCCGAGGCCGAGAACAGCAGCAGCGGAACAGCGGTGACAATGCCGGTCAGCACCAGCAGGATGGTCACATCGCTGCGATCGCCGAACGCCAGCGCGCCGGTGCTCGCCAGCCAGCCGAGATAGGCCAGCGCGAAGGGCGTGAGGATCGCGGTTTCCAGCGCCAGCCCCTCGATCGCCTCTACCCGCACCATCTTGCGAACCAGCCCGTACAGCGCGAACGATACGGCGAGCGTCAGGCTGATCCACAGCCCCTCGCCCGCCCCCGCCGCCAGCACCGCGACGCCGACTCCGGCGATGCCCACCGCCAGCCCCTGCAACCGGGTCAGCCGCTCGCGCAGCACGACGACGCCGAGCAGCACGTTGATCAGTGGATTGAGGAAGTAGCCAAGGCTGCCCGCCAGCACCTGCTGATGCTGGACCGCCCAGATATAGACCAGCCAGTTGACCGAAATCAGCGCCGCGCTGGCAGTGAGCGCAAGCATCACGCGGCGGTCGCGCAGCGCGGTGAGCAGCTTGTCACGGCGGCGCATCACCAGGACGATGCCGGTCAGCAGCACCAGCGACCAGATGACCCGGCTGGCGACCACCTCGCTCGATCCCACGCCCTTGAGCAGCAGGAAATAGAGCGGCAACACCCCCCATATCACATAGGCGGTGACCCCCTGGATCAATCCGGTACGATCGAGCGCGGGGGCGGGTTTGGGTGCAGACATGATCCGGCCCTAGCCGCCGATGCTGCACCGCGCAAAGCAACCCACCGATCGCACGGCAAATAAATGCTTGGCCGCGCTCAGCTCAGCGCCCCGCAGCCGCCGCCGGATCGCGGGTCAGCGCCTCGGGCACCGGATCCTCGCGGCCGCCGCGCTCGTACATCTTTTGCCCGCCGACCCAGGTTTCGAGCACCACCGTCTGGCGCAGGTCAGCCGGTGATACCGTGCTGGGGTCACGATCGACGATGATGAAATCGGCGCGCAGCCCCGGTGCCAGCCGTCCGAATTTCTGTTCGGCAAAGCCCGCATAGGCAGCGTCGATCGTGAACGCTTTCCACGTTTCCTCGCGGGTCAGCGCCTCTTCGGCGCGCCAGCCGCCCAGCGGCTGACCGTCGGGGCCTTGCCGGGTGAAGCCAGCCGCCCAGCCGACAAAGGGATTGGGGTTTTCGACCGGATAGTCCGACCCGAACGCAATCCGCGCATTGTTGGTCAGCATCGAACGCCAGGCATAGGCACCGCCCAGCCGCTCGGCTCCCAGCCGGGTTTCGGCCATCGCCCGGTCGCTGGTCTGGTGCACCGGCTGCATCGAGGCGATGATGCCGTTGCGCCCGAAGCGCGGCAGATCGGCGGGGTCGACGATCTGCGAATGCTCGATCCGCCAGCGCCGGTCGCCCTTATAACTGGTCTGCATCTCATCGATCGCGTCGAGCACCTGCGCGTTGGCGCGGTCGCCGATCGCGTGGATCGCCAGTTGGAAACCGTCCATCGCGCCCCGGCTCATCTGATTGAGCAACTGAGTATCGCTCTGGAACGCCAGCCCGGTCTGGCCCGCGGCATCGGCATAGGGAGCCTTGAGCCAAGCACCGCGCGACCCAAGCGCCCCGTCGAGATACAGCTTGATCCCGCCCAGCCGCAATTTATCGTCATACAGCCACGGCGTCGGCCCGCTGCCGCCGACGCGCACCGCCGTATCGACCGAATCGGCATAGATCATCAGGCGGACGCGCAGGAAGTTACGATCGGCCATCCGGCGATAGGTCAGCCAGTCGTCGAGGCTCGCCCCCATGTCGGCAGTCGCGGTGATGCCGTTGCGCAGCAGTATCCGTTGCGCTTCGAGGAACGCGGCGTTGCGGTCGCGCGGCGACGGTGTGGGCACCGCCTTTGCCACCAGCGCCATCGCTGCATCGACGAACACGCCGCTCGGCTGGCCGTTCGCGCCCTTTTCGATCCGCCCGCCGCTTGGCGACACGCTCTTGGCGGTGATGCCCGCCGCCTTCATCGCCGCGCTGTTCGCCCATGCGGCATGGCCATCGACTCGTTCCAGCCAGACCGGCCGCCCCGGCACCAGCGCATCGAGTTCAGCAGCGGTGGGGAAGCGCCCCAGCCCCCAGCGTTCCTGGTTCCAGCCGCCGCCGGTGATCCACGGGCGATCGGGATTGGCGGCGGCATAAGCGACGATCTTGGCCTTGGCCTCATCGAAGCTCTGCGTTTCGGACAGGTCGAGCGCCAGCGCCTGAAAGCCCAGCCCCATGACATGGCCATGCGCGTCGATCATGCCGGGGATCAGGATTCGCCCCTTCATGTCGATCCGCCAATCGAGCTTTTCGGGCCGCTTGTCGCCCTGCTGGAGCAGCTTGGAAACCTTGCCCTCGCGATCGACCAGCACGCCGGTAAAGCGGATGACCTTGCCATTTTCGTCGAGCGTCATGCCATCGACATTCTCGACAAGCGCGTCGGCAAAGGCAGGCGCGGACGACAGCAGCAACAACGCCGCCAGGACGCCTTTCGCCGAAAGCGACGGTAGGATGCTCTTCATCACTTCGGCATTCTCCGCACCAGCGCGCTGGTGTCCTGCCGAGCGCCGCCCATTTTCTGCACTTCGGCGTAAAATTGATCGACCAGCGCCGCGACCGGCAGCGATGCGCCGTTGTGTTTCGCCTCGTCGAGCGCCAGCCCCAGATCCTTTCGCATCCAATCGACCGCAAAGCCGAAATCGAACCGGTCCTCGCCCATCGACTGCCAGCGATTGACCATCTGCCAGCTTTGCGCCGCACCGCCCGAAATCGCTTCGAACACCTTTTCGAGATCGAGATCGGCGGCCTGGGCGAAGCGAAGCGCCTCGCTCAATCCCTGCAACACCCCGGCGATCGCGATCTGGTTGACCATCTTGGTCGTCTGGCCGGCCCCGGCATCGCCGACATGCACGATCCGCGCGGCATAGGCCTGCATCAGCGGCTCGGCGGCTGCCAGCGCCTCGGGCGTGCCGCCGCACATGATCGACAGCTTGCCATTCTCGGCCCCCGCCTGGCCACCCGATACCGGTGCATCGACCACCAGCGCGCGCGCACCCGCCAGCCGCCGAGCGATCGACGCCGACACCGTGGTGTGATCGATGAATACCGCATCGGGGCGCATCGCGGCGAATGCACCACCCTCGCCAAGCGTGACGCCCGCCAGATCATCGTCATTGCCAACACAGGCGATCACCGCGTCCTTGTCGGCGGCGGCTTCGGCGGGCGTAGCGGCGACCTGCCCGCCATAGGTCGCGGCCCAGGCCTCTGCCTTGGCGCGGGTGCGGTTGAAGACGGTGACCTGGTGCCCGGCCTTGACCAGATGTCCGGCCATCGGCGCGCCCATCACGCCGGTTCCGATAAAAGCGATTGCTGCCATTTCCTAGCCTTAGGCGGGCACGGCGCTGCTCGCAACGCCGACAAAGGGGCAAGCCGGTTTTCATTACGGGCATGATCGGCTAGGCGCTGCGCCCATGGCTACCCAATCCGTCGCATCGCCCGCCTCTTCGCTCGTAACCCTGGACGATGTGCGCGCCGCGCATATCCGGATCGCCGATTCAGTCGTGCGGACGCCGACGCTGATCAGCAAGACGCTGTCGGAGTTCACCGGCGCGACGGTGTATCTCAAGTTCGAAAACCTGCAATTCACCGCCGCCTATAAGGAGCGCGGCGCGCTCAACACGCTGTTGCAGCTCGATGCGGCGGCTCGTGCCAAGGGCGTGATCGCGGCGTCGGCGGGCAATCATGCCCAGGGCCTGGCCTATCACGGCAATCGCCTGGGCATCCCGGTGACGATCGTGATGCCGCAGAACACCCCGACGGTGAAGATCACGCAAACCGAAGGTCATGGCGCGACGGTGATCCTCGAGGGCGAAACCTTCGACGCGGCGCACGCCCATGCGCGCAAGCTCGAAGCATCGAACGGCTATACCTTCGTCCATCCGTTCGACGATGCGCGGATCATCGCCGGCCAGGGCACGATCGCGATCGAAATGCTCGAGGATGTGCCGGCGATCGATACCTTCCTGGTGCCGATCGGCGGCGGCGGGCTGATTTCGGGCGTCGCCACGGTCGCCAAGGCAAGCGCGCGGCCGATCGAAGTGATCGGGGTCGAGGCCGAGCTGTTCCCGTCGATGTACAACCGGATGAACGGCACCGACTTGCCCTGCGGCGGCGATACGCTGGCCGAAGGCATCGCGGTGAAGGAGCCGGGTGGCATCACCGCGCAGATCGTTCGCGAACTAGTCAACGACATCGTGCTGGTGAACGAACGCAGCCTGGAAAAGGCCGTCAGCCTGTTGCTGCAAATCGAAAAGACGGTGGTCGAGGGTGCGGGCGCCGCAGGGCTGGCGGCATTGCTCGCGCACCCCGAAAAGTTTCGCGGCAAGACCGTCGGCACCATCCTGTGCGGCGGCAATATCGACACCCGGCTGCTGGCCAATGTGCTGCTGCGCGACCTTGCGCGCTCGGGGCGGCTGGCGCGGCTTCGCGTGCGGTTGCAGGATCGGCCGGGTGCGCTGTTCAACGTCGCAAAGATTTTCCACGAACAGGGCGTCAACATCATCGAAGTGTATCACCAGCGGGTGTTCACCACGCTGCCCGCCAAGGGGCTGATCACCGACATCGAATGCGAAACCCGCGACAAGGCGCATCTCGACCGGCTGATGGCGGCGCTGACCGCGGCGCATTACGAGGTCAGCCCGGTCGAACTTGCTTAACGGCAGCTTGGCGGCAGGTTCTTCGAACTTCTTTCGGGGGTTAACCCTCTTTCCTTGGTTAACCGGCTTTTCATCATTGCCGGTCGCTCACATAGTGTAGCCAGGGTCGCAGCTCGCGGTCTGGTGCTAAGGATATGTGCAGCGTGACCGCGCCGTTTCGTTTTCCCCGCTTCTTCGTGACGACGCCGTCGCCCTGCCCCTATTTGCCGGGGCAGCAAGAGCGGAAGGTGTTTACCGAATTGTCCGGCCAGCACGCCGGCGAACTGAATGATGCGCTCAGCCGGATCGGCTTTCGGCGCAGCCAGAGCGTCGCCTATCGCCCAAGCTGCCCAAGCTGCAACGCCTGCCAATCGGTGCGAGTCGTCGCCGATCACTTCGAAACCAGCGCCACCCAGCGCAAGCTGCTTCGCCGCCACGCCGATCTGGAGGTGAGCGCCTGCCGCCCAATGGCGACGCAGGAACAGTTTGATCTGCTGACGCAATATCTGGCGAATCGCCATCCCGGCGGCGGCATGGCGGCGATGGACGAGAATGACTATGCCGACATGGTCGAGCATAGCCCGGTGCGAAGCTATGTCGTCGAATATCGCGAACCGTCGGTCGGCGGTCGTCCGGGGAAATTGGTGGGCGCGTGCATCAGCGACCAGCAGGCCGATGGCCTGTCGATGATCTACAGCTTTTTCGACGCCTCACCCGACGCGCGGCAGGGGCTGGGCACCTATATCATCCTCGACCACATCCTGCGCGCCCGCGCGACCAAGCTGCCGTATGTCTATCTCGGCTATTGGGTGAAGGGGTCGGCGCGGATGGAGTATAAGACGCGCTACCAGCCGATGGAGGTGCTCGATCGCAACGGCTGGGGGCCGCTGAAGATCGATTCGGTGGCAGCGCCGTCATGCGCGCGCCTGACGGAGATGGTTTGAGGCATAACGCCTCGCTCCAAACCGTTCGTGCTGAGTAGCTGCTGAGCTTGTCGAAGCCTGTCCTGAGCGCCTGCCTTAGCAGGCAGTCGAAGGGCAGCGTATCGAAGCATCCGCCCGCGTGACGGCTGCCCTTCGATACGGGCCTTCGCCTTCGCTCAGTCCCTACTCAGGACGAACGGGGGGGGATGGCTTCACGCATTCCCGCCAATTACCGCCACCCGAAGCGCAACGTCGAGTTCTTCCTCACCCGATCCCAACCGTGATCCCGCGACCGGCGTCGCTTCCCCGGCATCGAGCCCGACCGCCACGCGGACATAACGATCGTCGATCCGCGTCCCCGCCGATGGATCGACCCCGATCCATCCCCGATCGGCCAGATGCGCCTCGACCCAGCCATGCGGCGAGCAGCGCTCGCTCTGCGCCTGGCGATAGCCGCTGATGTAACGCGCGGGCACCTGGGCGCGGCGCAATCCCGCCACCAGCATCTGCGCCAACTCGCGCCCGGTGGCGCTGTCACCGTCAAACGCTGCCGCTGCATCGCGCAGCGGTTCGTGGCTGTCCTCGGCCAGCGCGAAGCGATCGGCCATCGCGCGCACCGCCGAATCGATCCCGGCAACGCCACCCTGCCCGACCGCCGCTGCGACAAACGCCGCCAGCGGATCGCCCGCGCGGGTGCGATCGGTTTCGCGCAAGTAAAAGGCAGGGGGCAGCGTTTCGGCGGTGCCATGCACGAAACCATCGGCGTTTTCGGTCAGCACCTCGCCCTGCACGCTGATCTCAATGCTTTCGAGCGGGCCGTCGGCATAGAGCATCGTCAGCTTGTTGCCCAAACCGTCGCGCGCCTCGCGCAGCCGCGCGTCGCAATCGACGTCGATCCGCCAGCTCACGATCGTCTGGTCGTTGGTATCGTCGGGCGACAAGCGGAGCGCCTGCACTAGCCGTAATTGCGGCTCGCTAAAGGCATAATGGGTGCGATGATCGATGGTGATGCGCATCAGATGAACCGGAACTGGCGGGCGATCGCGGCATCGAGCGCCGCATTCTCCGCGATGAAATCGTCGAGATATTCGTGCAGGCCGCGCAAGATCACCTCATGGGTGCGCGTGCGGCTCATCCGCGCCATGCGGTTTCGCGCCATCCGGTCGGCCTCGCCCTGCAAGCCGGTGCGCTTGCCGAGCAAGCTGAGCACTTCGACAGTCTCCTCGACGCAAGCCGCCAGCGACCGGGGCAATTCGGGGCGAGTCAGCAGCAGGTCAATCACCAGATTGGGCTTCAGCCCCTCGGCATAGAGCCAGCGATAGGCGGTCACCGCCGACACCGTCTGCAGGATCGTCGTCCATTGATCGCGATCGACCAAGCCGCCCACCGGCTCCCCCTCGGGCAGCAGCAGGTGATATTTGACATCGACCAGCCGCGCAGTGTTGTCGGCGCGCTCGATCGCCGCGCCCAGCCGGATCAGCCAGACGGCCTCGTTCCGCATCATCCGCAGCACCGCGCCCTCGAACCCGCGGGTTTCGGCCTTCACCGCTTCGACCAAGTTCAGCGTAGCCATCGTGTTGCCGGGGCGAAGCCGGCTGTTGAACAACAGCCAGGCGCGATTGATCGCGGTCCATGCCTCGCGAGTCAGCGCGGTGCGAACCGCCCGCGCATTGTTGCGCGCCATGTCGAGACAACGAACCAGCGAACCGGCATTATCAGGATCAATCGTCAGGAACCGCGCGACATTGGCCTGGTCGATCGGCGCGCCGCTATCGGCGTAAAGCTTATCGGTATAGGTGACGCGAAGCGCGCTTTCCCAGGCCACCTCCCCCGCCGGCGTCGGCGACAGCGCGTCGAGCCGAACCGTCGCCTCGATCAACCGGGCGACAAAATCGGCACGTTCGACATAGCGGCCAAGCCAGTAAAGCGAGGCGGCAGTGCGCGAGAGCATCACCATGCGGCAGATCCGCCGACAAATATCTCGATCACGCTCATGATCCCAATTCCTGCCGCTGCAACATGCTGCCCATCGCCTGCATTTGCTGGCGCGCATCGGGCATCAGGACGAAGCTGTCCTTGGTGCCGCCGCCCTGCGACGAATTGACCACCAGCGATCCTTCGCGCAGCGCCACGCGAGTCAGCCCGCCGGGCACCACCTGCACGCCCTCGCGCCCGGTCAGCACGAAGGGGCGGAAATCGACATGACGCGGTGCCAGCCCAGCCTCGGTCATCGTCGGCACCGTCGACAGCGCCAGCGTCGGCTGCGCGATATAGCGGTGCGGCTCGGCGATCAGTGCGGCGCGGAAGGTCTCGATCTCGGCCTTGCTGGCGGTCGGGCCGACCAGCATGCCATAGCCGCCCGATCCATCGACCAGCTTCACCACCAGTTCGGGCAAGCGTTCGAGCACATATTTCAGCGCCTGCGGCTCGCGGCAGCGCCATGTCTCGACATTGGGCAACCGCGCCTCGCCGCCCGAATAGAAACGAACGATTTCCGGCATATAGCTATAGATCGCCTTGTCATCGGCGATGCCGTTGCCCGGTGCGTTGATCAGCGTCACATTGCCCGCGCGATACGCCGCCATCAGTCCCGGCACGCCCAGCATCGAATCGGCGCGGAACACCAGCGGGTCGAGATAGTCATCGTCGATCCGGCGATAGATCACATCGACCTTCACCCGCCCCGCGATCGTCTGCATCCAAACGACATCGTCATCGACCAGCAGATCGGCTGGCTCGACCAGTTCGATCCCCATGCTGTCAGCCAGGAAGCTGTGCTCATAATAAGCGCTGTTGAAATGCCCCGGTGTCAGCACGACGCATACCGGGCGCATGCCGCTGCCCTCGGGCGCGACCGATCGCATCGTTTCGTGCAGCCGATCGGGATAGCTGTCGACCGCCGCCACGCGGAACGATCGGAACAGTTCGGGGCATAACCGGATCATCGCCTCGCGATTTTCGAGCATGTACGACACGCCCGACGGGGTGCGCGCATTATCCTCAAGCACATAAAACTCATCCGGCCCGGTGCGGACCAGATCGATGCCACAGATATGCGCGAACACGCCGTGCGGCGGGCGGATGCCGACCACTTCATGACGAAACTGGGCATTGCCCAACACCAGTTCGGCGGGCAGCACGCCTTCGGCCAGGATGCGGCGCTCGCCGTAAATGTCGTCGAGAAAGGCGTTGATCGCCTCTACCCGCTGGATCAGCCCCTGGCTGAGCCTTGCCCATTCATCAGCGAGGAAGACGCGGGGTACGATGTCGAACGGGATGATGCGTTCGCTGGCGTCATGGTCGCCATAGACCGCAAAGGTGATGCCCAATTGTCGGAAGGTGTTTTCCGCCGCTTCGGTGCGGCGCTGCAGCTCCTCGCGCGGGGTTTGGTCGATCCAGGCGGCCAGCGCCGCGAATTCGGGACGGGGGGCCTGTGGTCCGCCCTTCCCCCAGATTTCATCGAACGCGCGCGTGTCTTCCATTCGACCTCAAAAGCTTCGAGCCGCCGGTTGGTTGCATGCTGCCTTCGATCGCTGCGCTGCACAAGGGTTAACGACGTTGCAGGGGTGGCCTATTGCGGCAGCTCGGTCAGCATCGCCGGCGTGAGCAATTGCGGCAGCACGCGCGGCGCTGTGGCCCCCGGGGCATACCAAAGGTACAGCGGCACGCCGGCGCGGTTATGCCGTTCGATGAAGCGTCCCAGCGCCGGATCGCCATCGGTCCAATCGCCCACCAGCACGCTGACCTTGCCGTCGCCAAACGCCTTGGCGACACCCGCGGTCTCGATCGCCGCCTTTTCATTGACCTTGCACGTCACACACCAATCGGCGGTGAAATAGGCGAATACTGGCCGCCCCTCGGCGCGCAAACGTTCGAGTGTCGCCTCGCTAAACGGTTCAGCCCCCAATGCGGCGACTTGCCGGGTGTCGACGGCGCTGCGCTCGACACTCCCGACCGCGACTAGACCGATAGCGAGCGCGACCCCGGCTGGTGCCCATTGCAGCGCCTTGCCCGCGAATTGCCGCCGCCCGGTCCACCACAATGCCAGCGCCAGCACCAACGCCGCCGCCAGCCCCAGCGTCATGCCATCAACCCCCGCCTGCCGCCCCAGCACCCAGGCAAGCGCGAGCGCGGTCAGGAACATCGGCACCGACAGGATATGGCGGAACGTCGCCATCCACGCGCCGGGCTTGGGCAACCGCCGGCGAAGCGCGGGGACGAAGCCGAGCAGCAGGAAGGGCAGCGCGAGGCCAAGCCCAAGCCCGGCAAACACCAGCATCCCCATCCACCACGGCAGCACCAATGCCGCGCTCAGCGCCGCGCCCATGAACGGCCCGGTGCATGGCGTCGCGACAAAAGCGGCGAGTGCGCCGGTGAGGAAGGCGCTGCCAGTCCCCTTCGCGCTCATCCGGTTGGCGATGCCCGGCGCACCGACCTCGAACAGTCCGGCAAGGTTCAGCGCGATCGCGGTGACCAGCAGCAACAGGAACAGGATGACGCGCGGGTCCTGCAACTGGAACGCCCAGCCAACGCTCGCGCCCGCCGCGCGCAGCCCGAGGAGGACGCCCCCCAGCGCCAGGCACACCAGCACCACGCCTGCGGTATAGGCCAGCGCCTCGCCGCGCGCCCCGCGCTCATCACCGCCCGCGCGCGCAAGGCTGAGTGCCTTGAGGCTGAGGATCGGGAAGACGCAGGGCATGATATTGAGGATCAGCCCCCCGAGCAGCGCGCCGCCGAACGCCAGCAGCGCAGTGGCGACATCGAGCGTCGCCGCCCCCTGCCCCGCCGCGACCGAACCCGGCACTGCGGTTACCGCAAAGCCCTTGCCCTCACCGATCGACAACACCCCCTCGACCGCCTGTGGCCCTGCCCCCGGCCCAGTGGTCTCGATGATCAGCAAGTCGCCCTCGCGGCGCACCGTCTGCGGCGCGGCGTAATTCAGCGCATTGGGCGTCAGCGCGAAGAAATAGGGGTCGGTCGCAGCGGCCTCTGCGGGGAACGGCACCGCAAGGCGGAACATGCCATCGGCCACCTCGAAGCTCGCC
Organism: Sphingomonas sp. 37zxx; assembly: GCF_000786205.1. Classification (GTDB taxonomy): domain Bacteria; phylum Pseudomonadota; class Alphaproteobacteria; order Sphingomonadales; family Sphingomonadaceae; genus Sphingomonas. Next base: position 60,849 of record NZ_JROH01000009.1, read on the forward strand.
TTTGATCCCAGCGGCTTGGCCAGCCCCGCGCGCCATTGGTCGAACGGCGCGCGCATGTCGGGGGCAATCGCGCCGTCGCCAATGGTCAGCTTGGTTGCAAGCCTTTGGCTTTCGGGCACGCAAATCTCGTTGGTGCAGACCAGATAATCGGCCTTCACCGACACTGGCATCACCGTGCCCGGCACGGCATCGGCGGGGATCTTCAGCGTGACAAACTGGGTGAAGCGGCCTTCATAAACATAGTTCATCAGCCCCGCGATCAGCAGCCGCTGCGGCACCGGATATTGCAGCGGCCCGGCGGTGACCCCGGCGGGCAAGCCCCAATCCAGCGTGGTTTCAAGTCCGGCATCACCGGGATTCTTCCAATAGCCATGCCAGCCGGGCTCGGGAGTCGAGACGAACGCCAGCGTCACTTCGCCGCCGGCCGCGGGGGTGGCGGTTTCGGGCACCAGCTCGATTGCGATGTGCGGCGCGGTCCCCGTGCCTTGCGCGAACGCCGGCATCGCCAGCGCGAGCATCAACAGGGCGGCAAGGATACGCAACATGGGCATTGGCGGCTTTCGGGGTGGGCGTGTGCGAACACCATAGCGCGAGCCGCTGCGATTCACATACCACCCTTTCCCCGTTGGGTTACGCCTGCTTCAATCCCAGCATCTTGATGATCCCCGAAAAGTCGGTCGCCGCGCCGCCTTCATCGACGAAGCGCTGGTACATCTCCGCCGCGCGCGCGCCCATCGGCGTGTCGGCCGAAACGCTCGCCGCCGCCTGCATCGCCAGCCGCAGATCCTTGAGCTGGAGCGCGGCGGCGAACCCGCCCTGCCAGTCGCGATCGGCAGGCGTTTCGGGGCCGACGCCGGGGACCGGGCAATAGCTGGTCATCGACCAGCTTTGCCCCGACGATACGCTGGCGATGTCGTAGAAGGTCTGGAGGTCGAGCCCCAGTTTCTGCGCCAGCACAAACGCCTCGCCCGTCGCGACCATCGTCGCGCCGAGCAGCATGTTGTTGCAGATCTTCGCCGCCTGCCCGGCGCCGACCGGCCCGGCATGGATCACGGTCTTGCCCATATCGGCCAGGAACGGCTCGGCGCGGCGAAACGCTTCCTCGCTGCCGCCCGCCATGAAGGTGAGCGTACCCGCATTGGCGGCGGCGATCCCGCCCGATACCGGCGCATCGACCATCGTCAGCCCCTTCACCGCCGCCGCCTCGGCAACGCGGCGCGCGGTTTCGACGTCAATCGTCGAACAGTCGATCAGGATCGCGCTAGGTGGCGCGGCGGTGAATACGTCGGTCGCATAGACCGCCTCGACATGGCTGCCCGCTGGCAGCATCGTGATCACCGCCTCTGCCTCGGCACAGGCGATCGCGGCGGACTCGGCGGGCAGACAGCCGGCGTCTTTGGCGCGGGCGAGCGCGTCGGCCGACAGGTCGAACGCGCGGACGTCGTGGCCGGCCTTGGCCAGGTTCGCGGCCATGCCGCCGCCCATATTGCCCAGGCCGATGAATGCGATGCGTGCCATGTTGCTCTCCTGAATATCAAACCTTCTCCCGCTGGCGGGAGAAGGATACCGAAGCTTGGTCGCGAAGCGGCCTAGCGAAGGTTGGATGAGGGTGGTGCGGCGCTTCGCGTCGCGCGGTCGCAAACGCGACCGCTGCACCCTCACCCAGCTACGACTAGGCCGTGCTGAAGGAGCACGACCAAGTCTGCGCAACCCTCTCCCGCTCGCGGGAGAGGGAAGAACTCACTTCCCAGTCCAAACCCCGGCGCGCTTCTCGACAAAGGCCGCCATGCCTTCCTTCTGGTCCTGCGTCCCGAACAGCCCGTGGAACAGCCGCCGTTCGAACTGCACCCCTTGGCTTAGCCCCATGTCGAACGCAGCGTTCACCATTTCCTTGTTCGCCTTCACCGCCAGCGGGGCCATCCCTGCGATCGTCGCGGCGGTCTTCACCGCTTCCTCGACCAGATCGGCGGCGGGGATGATCCGGCTGACCAGGCCCGCGCGCTCGGCTTCCTGCGCATCGATCATCCGCCCGGTCAGGCACATTTCCATCGCCTTGGCCTTGCCCACCGCGCGCGCGAGCCGCTGCGATCCGCCCATGCCGGGGGAGACCGCCAGCTTGATCTCGGGCTGGCCGAACCTGGCGGTGTCGGCGGCCAGGATGAAGTCGCACATCATCGCCACCTCGCAGCCACCGCCCAGAGCATAACCCGCGACCGCGGCAATCACCGGCTTGCGCGTGCGGGTGAAGGCGTCCCAGCCGGCGAAGAAATCATGGCCGTACATGTCGGCAAAGCCCTGTGCCTGCATCTCCTTGATGTCGGCCCCCGCGGCGAACGCCTTTTCGCTGCCGGTCAGTACCGCGCACCCCTGCGAGGGATCGGCGTCGAACGCCGCCATCGCATCGAGCAATTCGGTCAGCACCTGCCCATTGAGCGCGTTGAGCGCCTTGGGCCGGTTGAGCGTGACCAGCGTCACCGCGCCGCGCTGTTCGACCAGGATGGTTTCGTAATTCATTTCGGATTCCATTCTTCATCGGCCGGCAGCGGCGCGAAAATCTGGTCGATCAAATGGCCGGTGACATCCTCCGGCGTGGCGGGTTGCCAGCGCGGGGCGTTGTCCTTGTCGATGATCACCGCGCGCACGCCTTCGATAAAGTCGTGGCGCTGGACGACATGGCTCGCCACCGCGAATTCCTGCCGCATTTCGTCCTCGAAGGTCGGCATCGTGCGCCCGTCGAGCAGCAGCTTTAGGCTGACCTTCATCGTCTGCGGCGATTTGGTGTCGAGCGTGGCGAGCGTCTGCGTCGCCCATTCGCCGCCATCCTCGCGCAGCGCGGCGTAGACGTCCTCAAGCCGATCGCTGGCGAACAGCCGGTCGATCGCCTCGCGCTGCGCCAGGATGCGCGCTTGCGGCGCGGGGGCGGACGCTTGGCTCAGGATCGCCTCGATCGCCTGCGGGTCTTGCGCGATCCGCTGCTTCACGTCGTCGAGCGCCTCTGCCGGTACGAAATGCGTCGCCAGTCCCAGCGCAAGGCATTCGCCGCCGTCGATCCGCGCGCCGGTGAGCGCCAGATACTGGCCGATCCGCCCCGGCAGCCGCGACAGATACCAGCCGCCGCCGACATCGGGGAACAGCCCGATCCCGGTCTCGGGCATCGCCAGCTTGGTATTCTGCGTCGCCACCCGGAACCTGGCGGGCTGCGACAGGCCGACGCCGCCACCCATCGTGATCCCGTCCATGAACGCGACGATCGGCTTGGCATAGGTGAACAGCCGGTGGTTCATCGTATATTCGGCACGGAAAAAGGCGCGCGCGTCGACGCCGTCCTTGGCCCCGCTCTCGGCGATCATGCGAATGTCGCCGCCCGCGCAAAAGCCCCGGCCCTCGGCATGGTCGATCAGGATCGCCTCGACCGCCGGCTCCTCGACCCACGCATCGAGCGCGGCGGTGATCGCGTCGCACATCGGGTGCGTCAGCGCATGGATCGCCTTGGGCCGATTGAGCCGGATTCGACCGATGCGGCCCTCGGTGGTGATGAGAATTTCTTCCACGCCTGCTCCTTGATTTCCCTCTCCCCTGGATAGGGGAGAGGATACCGCAGCTTGCCAGCCTGCTGGCTAGCGAAAGTTGGTGAGGGGTCGAGCGGCGCACTTGCGCCGCGCGGTCGCAAGCGCGACCGCACCACCCTCACCCAGCTTCGACTAGGGCCGCATGAAGAATGCGACCCAAGTCTCGCAACCAGTTCGCGGGAGAGGGAGTTCATCCCTGCCGCACCAGATCGCGGCCGACGATCATCCGCATCACCTGGTTGGTCCCCTCCAGGATCGAATGCACCCGCAGGTCGCGCCAGAAGCGCTCGATCGGGTAATCCTGCAAATAGCCATAGCCGCCATGCAACTGCAGCGCATCATTGACGATCTTCGATCCATTGTCGGTGGCCAGCCGTTTCGCCATCGCGGCGAAGCGTGTCTTGTCGGGGGCATTGGCGGTCACCTTGGCCGCCGCGACATACAGCAGCGCCCTTGCCGCTTCGAGATCGGTCGCCATGTCGGCAAGCATGAACTGGGTGTTCTGGAACTCGGCGATCGGCTGGCCGAATTGCTGGCGATCCTTGGTATAGGCGATGCTCTCATCGAGGCAGCGCTGCGCCCCGCCGAGCGAGCACGCGCCGATGTTCAGCCGCCCGCCATCGAGCCCCATCATCGCGATTCGGAAGCCCTCGCCCTCGCCGCCGACCAGATTGGCCGCCGGCACGCGGACATCCTCCAGGATCAGCTGCCGCGTCGGCTGCGAATGCCAGCCGAGCTTCTTCTCGTTCGCACCGAAGCTGACGCCGGCCATGTCCTTCTCGATCGCCAGGCAAGAAATGCCCTTCGGCCCGTCCTCTCCGGTACGCACCATCACCAGGTACAGCTCGTTCTCGCCCGCACCCGAGATGAACTGCTTGCTGCCGTTGACGGTATAGTGGTCGCCATCCTTCACCGCGCGGGTCTTGAGCGCCGAAGCGTCCGACCCAGAAGACGGTTCGGTCAGCGCATAAGACGCGATCCAGTCCATCGTCACCAGCTTCGCGAGATAGCGGGCTTTCAGGTCGGTGCTGCCAAAACGATCGAGCATCCAGGCGGCCATATTGTGAATGCTGATGAACGCGCTGGTCGAGGGACAGCCATAGGCCATCGCCTCCATGATCAACGCCGCCTCGAGCCGCCCCAGCCCGATGCCGCCACCCTCTTCGCTGACATAGATCGCCGCGAAGCCAAGCTCGGCGGCGGCCTTGATCGTCTCGCGCGGGAAGATGTGTTTCTCGTCCCATTCGGCGGCGAACGGCGTGATCCGGTCGGCGGTGAATTTCCGCGCGAGCTCCTGAATCTCGCGCTGGTCGTCGGTGAGGTCGAACTGGTTCATTACGATTCCTTTGCCGCGACCGTTGTCATGGTCGCTTCGGTCTTCATCACGTATTCGTCATGCCGGACTTGATCCGGCACCCAGGGCCAAGCAGGATGTCGCCTGCGACTCTGGGTCCTGGCTTTCGCCAGGATGACGATGAGGGGATCGAACATCGCGAAAATCCCCACCGTCTACATCGTCGCCAGCCAGCGCAACGGCACGATCTACACCGGCGTCACGTCCAACCTGCTCGGGCGTATCCATCAGCATCGCACCAAGACGTTCAAGGGGTTCACCGCCGACCATGATTGCGATCGCCTGGTCTGGTTCGAAGTCCACGAAACGATGGAATCGGCGATCGTCCGCGAAAAGCGGATCAAAAACTGGCACCGCGCCTGGAAGCTCGAACTAATCGAAAAGGACAACCCGACCTGGCGCGACCTGGCGCTGGATTTCGGGTTCGACCCCCTAGACCCACCCCCACCGTCATCCTGACGAACGTCAGGACCCAGAGCCTCGGGCGGCACCGCCTGTAACCCTGGCTCCCGGATCAAGTCCGGGATGACGGACTTAAGCACCGACATCCCTCACCCCATCGTCGGAATAACAAACGCATTGGCCGCATCGCCCACCCCGCCATCGGGCCAGCGCTGGGTGATCGTCTTCACCTTGGTCCAGAAGCGCACCCCCTCCATCCCGTGCTGGTTGCTGTCGCCGAACGCGCTGCGCTTCCAGCCGCCGAAGCTGTGATACGCCACCGGCACCGGGATCGGCACGTTGATACCGACCATCCCGACATTCACCCGCGCGGCGAATTCGCGCGCGGCATGGCCGTTGCGCGTGAAGATCGCGACGCCGTTGCCATATTGATGCTCGCTCGGCAGCCGAAGCGCGGTTTCGAAATCGGGCGCGCGGACGATCTGGAGGACGGGGCCAAAGATTTCCTCCTTATATGCCTGCATGTCGGGGGTGACATGGTCGAACAGGCTGGGGCCGATGAAGAAGCCCTGCTCATGCCCCTGCAATTTGAAGCCTCGCCCGTCGACGACCAGTTCGGCGCCTTCGTCGACGCCGGTCTGAATCCAGTTTTCGACGCGCTGCTGGTGCGCTGCGTTCACGACCGGACCGTAATGCGCGTCACTATCGGTCGACACGCCGATCCGCAGCGCTGCGATCGCGGGCAGCAGCTTTTCGCGCAAGGCATCGGCAGTCTTCTCGCCCACCGGCACCACCACCGGCAGCGCCATGCAGCGCTCGCCAGCCGAGCCAAAGGCCGCGCCCGCCAGGTCGTTGACCACCTGGTCGAGATCGGCATCGGGCATGACGATGCCGTGATTCTTCGCGCCGCCCATCGCCTGGACTCGCTTGCCGGCATCGACACCGCGCCGATAGACATAATGCGCGATGTCGGATGACCCCACGAAGCTCACCGCGCTGATCGCCGGATGATCCAGGATCGCGTCGACCATTTCCTTGTCGCCATGCACCACCTGCAAAATGCCCTCGGGCAAGCCGGCCTCAAGCATCAGTTCGGCCAGCCGCACCGGCACCGAAGGATCGCGCTCGCTCGGCTTGAGCAGGAACGCATTGCCGCACGCGATCGCGACGCCGCTCATCCACAACGGGATCATCGCGGGGAAGTTGAACGGGGTGATCCCTGCGCCGATGCCCAGTGGCTGGCGCATCGAATACACGTCGATCCCCGGCCCTGCCCCTTGCGTATATTCTCCCTTGAGCACGTGCGGAATGCCGCACGCGAATTCGATCACCTCCAGCCCGCGCTGGATGTCGCCCTTTGAATCGGCGATCACCTTGCCGTGTTCGGACGACAGCAGATGCGCGAGTTCGTCGATATGCGCCTCGACCAGCGCCTTGAACTGAAACATCACGCGCGCGCGGCGCTGGGGGTTGGTCGCCGCCCATGCCGGCTGCGCCGCTTGTGCCGCCGCGATCGCCGCATCGAGCGTCGCTTGCGTGCCCAGCTTCACTCGCGCCTGCACCTGGCCGGTATTGGGGTCGAACACGTCGCCGGTACGCGCCGAAGTGCCGCCGGCACCGCCCGCGATCACATGGTCAATGATCCGCATCTCATCTCCTGACGTCTATTTCTCGCGACCGATCCACCGTTGCCTGGCGAAGCGATCGCGCTGCCTGCGTGGGTTCCGCAGATCGTGTGCGCCTCCCCTAACGCACCCGGCGCGACAAGAAAATGGCCACGCACCCCGGTTTTGCGAGTCGAGCAGCTATGCTTTCGCCCATCTATCGGCGACTGGGGTCCGGCGACACGTCGAATACGGCATTCCCGATGCCGACGATGCGACTGGTTGGTAACCGCTGTTGGGCATGCGCCGCGACCCACGGCATTGCGCGACCATGATCCCCGTATAGGCGATTGTCGCTTAACCCTGGCCCGGACCTAAAGGCGGGTCAGCCGCGCGGTTCCCAGAACATCGCCGGTCGGGGCGGCGTGCGGGGCTCCATCGGCGGGTTCGAGGGTCAGTGCCAGCGTGGCGCCGTCGGTGATCAATCGCCCGACATCGCCCGCCAACCGCACTTCGCTCCCGCCCTCGCGTGCGATCAGGCCAAGCGACGTCGGTGCGCCGCCAGCCGGTATCACCCATAATTCAGGCTCGCCCGCACTCGGCGGGATCGCCATCGCTCGCACGCGCAGCACACCATCGCCGGGATCGATGCGAACCGCCAGCATCGATGCGCCGTCGCCGTCGTTGATCTGCGCTATCAGTGTTTCGGATGGTACTGGTGCCGGCGCCTCGGCCACCACCACCGGCGGCGGAGCGACCGGATCGGGGCGCGTGACCAGCATCACTGCCAGCGCCGCGGCGATACCGGCAAAGCCGGCGGTCGCCCATTTCCAGCCGCCTGCTCCGCCAGCCGGGCCGGGATCATTCGCGGGCAGCCGCTGCTCGACCGCGCTCCAGACCCGGCCCTCGGGCGTAACCGGCACGATCTCGCCATAGAAACCTGCAAACCGCGCATCCCAGGCATCGACCTCGGCTGCAAACACGCTGTCCTCGGCGCGCAGCCGCTCGGTAACCAGCCGGTCTTCGCCGCTCAGCAGTCCTAGCGACAATTCACCGGCCAACAGCGCACGTTCTTCGGGGGACATCGGCTCAGCCATGATCGATGCACCGTTTGAGCTGTTCGAGACCACGGCGGACCCAGCTCTTCATCGTGCTCAGCGGAACCGAAGCGCGCTCGGCGAGCTCGGCATAGGTGTAGCCGTCAAAAAACGCCGCGCGGATCGAATGATGCTGATGCTCCTCGAGTGTGTCCAGGCATTGCGCCAGCAGCATCCTCCCTTCGTGATCGACCATATTCTCGTCGGTGGAAGCTACGTCGGCGAATGCGGTCTGGATGAGGTCGTCGGGCTCTTCCAGCCGGCGCTCGCTGGTGCGCCGCCAATCGATCGCGCTGTTGCGGGCGATCGCGCACAGCCAGGTGATCGGGCTGGCCCGCTCGCGATCGAAGCGCGCGGCGCGATGCCACACCTTCAGATATACTTCCTGCAACACATCCTCAGCCGATTCGCGATCCTTCACGATCCGAAGGCACACCCCCAGCAGCTTCGCCGAAGTGTTGTCATATACCGCCTTCAGCGCAGCGCGGTCACCCGCAGCAACCCGCGCAATATCGTCGCACAGCCGCGCGCGGGCGGCGTCAGCGGCGGTCATGTCGAAAAAACACTGGCGACTTCTGCATGTCCTTGTTCCTATTGCGACAATGCTGGCGGCACAAGGGTATGTCGGTTGCGCCGTCAGCACGTTGCTGCGCCGCCATCACGCGACATATTCCCGTTCGCGATACTCGAACCAGGCGACATCGGCGGGCATCGCGGTGCCAGCCATGTCCTGCGCCGCCACGCCGACGAACGCGCCGGTAAAGTTCGCCATCCCCGGTGCGCTCGCCTCGTCCGACAGGATACTCGCGTCGAACAATTGCGGCAGCCAGGCCCAGTCGGCATCGCCCTCGCAGCGATAGCGAAAGCGCAACCGCTCGAAATCGACCTCGACGCCAAGCTCGATCGGGCCGTCGGGAATCGCGATCGGCGCGGTGAAGGCATCGGCCTGCGGGCTGTCGGGCAGCGCCGACATCACCGCCAGATGCCGCCCGACCGCATCGTCGTGGCTGACGTACAGGTAATGGAACTTGGTGCTGTTATAATAGCAGACCAGTCCCGCCATCTGCTGGAAATGTGCGGGCGCTACCTCGATCCGCGTCTGCGCAGTGTAGCAAAATGCCTGTTGCCGCCGCGCGACCAGCGCTTGCTCGAACACGCTGCCGATCGTCTCGCGACCATAAAGCCGCAAATGCCCCGGCCGCGCGGTGAGCGAGAAGATGCGATCGGGTTCGGGGGTGCGTAGCCACTGGAAATCGATCGGCAGCCCGGGCGTGTCGAAGCTGGTGCGCTGCCGGCGCGGTTCGGGCGGCGCGGCATCATGCTCGACCTCGAGCATCGGCATCGCGTCGCCCGCAAGCGTGTACAGCCAGCCATCGTCGCCCCAGCGCATCGGCTGGATCGCGGTCTCGCGCCCCATCACGCAGCGCCCGCGATTGGGCAGCGGACGGCCGCACAGATAGGCCAGCCACGGCGTCCCGTCGGGCGCTTCGACCAGATCGGCATGGCCCGCGCGCGGGAGCGGCGCGTCGGGGCGGTTGCGCGAGGTTAGGATATAGCGATCGGGATGCAACGCATACGGCCCGATAAGCGTGCGCGAGCGCGCCATCGTCACCGCGTGGTTCCATCCCGTCCCGCCCTCGGCGGTCAGCAGATAATACCAGCCGTCGCGCCGGTAGATATGCGGCGCTTCGGTAAGCCCCAGTTCGGTGCCTGCGAAGATCACCTGCCGCTCGCCCACCAGCGCGCGCGCGGCGGGGTCATATTCCTGCAGCACGATGCCGGCGAAACGATTGCGGCCAGCGCGGTGGTCCCACAGCATGTTGAGCAGATATTGGCGGCCATCATCGTCGGTGAACAGCGACGGATCGAATCCGCTGCTGTTCAGATACACCCGATCGGACCACGGCCCGTGAATCGTCGGCGCGGTGGCCAGATAATTATGGAAATCGCGCAGCGACGCCCCCGAAGCGCCCCCGGTGGTGGTGCGGCCATAGCGTTTGACGTCGGTATAGACGAGGTGGAACAGCCCGTTCGCATGGGTCAGGCACGGCGCCCACACGCCGCAGCTATCGGGATCGCCGCGCATGTCGAGCAGGTCGGCACGCGCGAGCGGGCGCGCCACCAGCGTCCAGTTCACGAGGTCGGTCGAATGGTGGATCTGCACCCCCGGAAACCATTCGAAGGTCGAGGTCGCGATGTAATAATCGTCGCCGACGCGGACGATCGAGGGATCGGGGTTGAACCCCGGCAGGATCGGATTGCGGATCATGCAGCGACCTCCTGTCCATGCGGTTCAGGGGCGACCGCGGGCGGCTTGACGACCGTCCACAGCACCACGGCGGCGAGCAGGTCGAGCATCGACAGCGCGACGAAGAACGGTTCATAGCCGATCGTCGTCACCAGCGTGCCGATCGCGACCGAGAACAGCAGCACCCCCAGATTGGCAAAGGTGCCGCCGATCCCCGCGACGGTGCCGATCTCGTTCTGCGGGAACAGGTCGGTGGCGAGCGTAATGCAGGTCACTGACAGCATCTGGTGCGCGAAACCGCCCAGGCTAAGCAGCGCGATCGCGGCATAGGGGCTCTCGACGCTGCCGACAAAGATCATGCACGTCATCAGCAGCGCGCCGATCGTAAACGCCCAGCGCCGCGCATTGATCAAGCCGACCCCGCGCCGCCGCAGCCACGCCGCCATCGCCGGCCCTGCCATACAGCCGAAATCGGCAGCCACGAAGGGCAGCCACGCGAACATCGCGATCTGCGCCAGGTCAAAGCCGCGCGCGGTGACCAGGTACAGCGGCAGCCAGAAGGTAAGCGTCCCCCAGGTCGGATCGGCCAGGAAGCGCGGCAGCACGATGCCCCACAGATTGCGCTGGCGCAGCAAGGTCGGGATAGACCGCCGCGGGCCAACCGTCAGATGCGCCTCGCGCCCGGTCGCGATCAGCGTGCGTTCTTCCTCGCTCAGCCGCCGGTGCGTCTCGACCGATCGATAGGTAAACAGCCACAGCGCCACCCACAGCCCCGCCATGAGGCCGACCACCACGAATGCCGCGCGCCAGTTCCACCACAGGATCGCGCCCGCGACCAACGGCGGCGCGAGCATCGACCCGAACGACGCGCCGACATTATAGATACCGCTGGCAAAGCCGCGTTCGCGCGCGGGAAACCATTCGGCGACCACCTTGAGCCCGCCGGGATGCGCGGTGCCCTCGGCAAAGCCGAGCGCCGCGCGAAGGCCCATCAGCGACACCCAGCCGGTCGCCAGGCCATGCGCCATCGTAATCACCGCCCAGGCACTGGCGAAGATCGCCAGCCCCATGCGCAGCCCGATCGTATCGAGCAGATAGCCCGCGACCGGCTGGAGCATGATGCCCAGCTGGAACGCGCCGGTGATCCAGCCATATTCGCGCTCGCCGATGCCCAGGTCGGCGAGCACCGTCGGCGCGGCGACGCCCAGCGTACTGCGCGTCAGATAATTCAGGCTGGTGCCGATCATCACCACGCCGATCAGCCACCAGCGCAGATTCTTGATCGGGCGGCGCGCCAGCGTCACGGCGTGATGCGCAATTGTTCGATCACGACGCCGGGATCGATCATCCACAGGCGAACCCGGTGCTGGCCGGCGCGGGTCACCTGGTGAATCGAGCTGGTCACCCGCACCGAATTGGCCACCGCCTCTTCCCATTGCTTCTCGCCGGTGCCCTTCCACAGATCGATCACCTGCGGCGCGGCATCGTCGATCGCGATGGCATAGCGGCGACCGCTATTGCCGACATCGAGCGAAGGCGCGGCCAGCACCTCGATACGGACATCGCCCACACGCGGCAGCGTCACTGCATATTCCAGCATCGGCCCCTGCCCCGGCACCTCGATCGGCGCGGTCTGCGGCCAGGGCGTCATGGCAGCGCCGGTGATGCCCAGCCCCGGCACCGTCAGCCAGCGTGTTTCATCCTTGCCCACTGTTGCGGCGGCGAAGGCGGTAGCGTTGATCTTGATCGGTTGCGCAGTCGGCACGGCACGCGGTGCAGCCTTGACCGGACCGCCGGGCACCACACGCTGCACCTGCGGCATGATGTCGCGATCGGGCTGTTGCCAACTGGTATAGCCGATATGCGTCTGCGCCATCATATGCTGCCACTTGCCGCCGTTCAGCGATTCATAGCGGTCGCGAATGACGCGATCCTGCGCGAACAATCGCTCGGCCTCATCGGCCAGCGCATTGGCGCGCGGATCATTGGCTGCGGCAGCCGCCCGGTTGCGCGCGACGGCGACATACAGCCGTGCGAGGTTGCCCGCCGCCTGCACCGGATGTTCGACCAGTTGAAAAAAGGCATCGCTCGCCCCCGGCGCGACCCTCGGGCGCACCGCCGCGACATCGCGATCTAGCACCGCCCATTCGGCCAGCACGCGATCGGCGGTGCCGTCGGTCAGGCTCCAGCTATCGGGCGACCAGAGTTCGGGCTTCTGCCGCGCCAGATAGCGCGTGGTGCGATCGAGGATCGACGCGATCGCCGCCGCCGGCCCGGCACCAAACTGCTCGGCTGCCCAGGTCCGGTGATACCCAGCCATCTTCTCGACTGTCATCGCCGCAGGATTCCACGCCATGTCGAGGAAGAAGCTGGTCGGCAATTCCATCGGCTTGAGGTCGCCGACATTGACGATCCACATGCGATCGACGCCATGCGCGGCGGCCAGCGACATCTGCTCCCAGGTCCGCGAAATCTGGTTGGCGTTGAGCCACTTATAGTTGCGCGGCCCGCCGACATAATCAAAGTGATAATAGACGCCATAACCGCCGGGGCGGGTGACGCCGGGCTTGGGCAGGCGGCGGATATTGCCCCAATTATCATCGGCGAACAGCAGGGTGACGTCGTCGGGAACGCGCATCCCCTGATCGTAGTAATCCTGCACTTCCTTGTAGAGCGCCCACACCTGCGGCGTCTGATCGGCGGGCTTGCCGGTGACGTCGGCGAGGATCTTGCGCTGGTCGGCGACGATCGTCTCGAGCAATTTGGTCGCGGTCCCGCTGGTCATCGGCTCGTCGCCATCGCCGCGCATGCCCACGGTAATCACCGTCTCGCGCCCCGCGTTGCGCTTGATCCCATCGGCCCAGAAACGCTGCAATTCGGCGGGGTTGGTGTTGTAATCCCATGCGCCGCCCTTGCCGCGCGCCCATTCGACATGCGCGCGCTGCATCGGTTCGTGGTGCGAGGTGCCAAGCACGATTCCCATCCGCTGCGCCAGCGCCGCGCTCTCGGGATCGTCCTGCCACAGCGACTTGCCCCACATGGCGGGCCACAGATAATTGCCCCTCAGCCGCAGCGTCAGCTCGAACACGCGCTCATAGAATTTGGCGTTGATCCCGCCGAAGCTGGTCCGCGCCCATTCGCCAAGCGCCGGCTCCTCGTCATTGAGGAAGATGCCGCGATAGCGAACCGCCGGCGCGTCGACCCGTCGCCCAGCGGTGACGAACAGGCTCGCCTTGGTCGCAACCGGCACATCGGCCCACCAGTTCCACGGCGACACGCCCGCACGGCGTGACAGGTCGTAAGTGCCAAAGATCGCGCCGCGCCGATCGCTCCCTGCGATCACCAGCGCGCGCGTGACTCCCGGCATCGGCGCATCGACCACCTGCTGAACATAGCCCTCCCAGCGCCCGGCGAGCGTCGACACGTCGAGCTTACCCTCGGCAATCAGCTGGTCGATCAGCGGGCTCGCGCCCACCACCCCTATCAGCACCGCGCGATCGGCCGCGACATCGGCCCGCCCCGCGACCGCCGCCAGATCGCGCGTCAGGTCTTCGGCGGCGTCGCGCGCCCCGGCATCGGTAACGCCCTCGACCACCACCCGCGCCGCGACCCCGCGCTCGATCAGCGACAGCGCGCCGGTGGTGTTCCGATCGCACACACTCACCGCGTCGGTGCAGGCAAAGGCGGGGGTGGCGGCAAGCGAAACGATCGCGGTGGCGATCAGGCAGGCGGTGCGCATGGTCTGGTTCCTGTTCATTTGCCGGTCGCCGTCACGACGACGCGAGTCGGTGCCAGCCCATCGGCTTCGGCGACCAGGGTGATCGGCCCCTTGCCGCCGGGGCGAGCGCGAACGATCGCAAGCGCCTTGCCGTTGAACGCGGCGCGGGTGGCGGAGGGGAAGGCAGTAAGGTCGGTCGGGTCGCCATTGTCGGTCGCGACCAATTCGCCCGGTCCCTCGACGCGGAAGCGGATCGGCATCTTGGCGCGCGGCGCGATCCGGCGCTGCGAATCGACGACATCGACGGTGACGAAGGCAAGGTCGCGGCCATCGCCCGCGATCCGCGACCGATCGGCGGTGGCGGCCAAGGCGCTCGCCTCCCCCACCGTCTCGACACTGGCGCCGGCCCAGGGCTTGCCGTCCTTCCAGGTCACCACCTTCAACGCGCCCGGCTGATAGGTCACGAAATCCCAGCGGAAGCGATAGGCAAAGGGCGCGCGCTTGATCCGCCCCTGCGACACGCCGTTGACGAACAATTCGGCTTCGTCGGCTGAACTGAACACATGCACCGGCGTCACCTCGCCCTCGCGCCCCGGCCACGTCCAATGCGGCAGGATATGCGCGAATTTGAGGTCGGGTCGCCAGCGCGCCTGATAAAGATAGAAGCGGTCCTTGCGGAACCCCGCCAGGTCGACGATCCCCGAATAGGAACTGCGTGAGCTGTAATAAGGCGTCGGCTCACCCAGATAGTCGAAGCCGGTCCAGACGAATTCGCCCGCGACATCGGGGTTCTGGTCGATCGCCGAAAATTCGCGATCGGCAGACGATCCGAAATCGGCCGCATGCAACTCATAGGCGCTGACATGATGCGTCACTGGATCGCCGCCCGATCCGGGGCGCACCGGCCCGCTGACGCTGCCCGACACCGGGAACAGATATTCGCCGCGGCTGCTCAGCGCCGACGCGCTCTCGCTTTCAAAAATCACCTTGTCGGGGAATTTCTTGCGGAACGTCGGATATTGGCTGGGCAAGGTGCGAATGCCCGATCCCTGATAGTTGATGTTGATGACATCGACTTCGGCGGGCATCGGCATGTCGGGCTTGGCATAGTTCATCGCGCTGGTCGCGGGACGGCTATCCTCCTCGCGGACGATGCTCACCAGCTTGCGCGCGATCGCTGCGCCTTCCTCGCCGGTATATTGCTCGCCCACCTCGTTGCCGACGCTCCACAACATGATCGAGGGGTGGTTGCGATCGCGCCGCAGCATCGATCGCAGATCGGCCTCGTGCCAATCGGGAAAGATCAGGTGGAAATCGAGCGGTGTCTTCTTGCGCTCCCACGAATCGAACACCTCGTCGATCACCAGGAACCCCATGCGGTCGGTGAGGTCGAGCAATTCGGGTGCGGGCGGGTTATGGCTCATGCGGATCGCATTGACCCCCATTTCGCGCAGGATTTCGAGCTGGCGCTCGGCGGCGCGCACGTTGAACGCCGCCCCCAGCGCGCCAAGATCATGGTGGTTGTTCACCCCGTTCAGCCGCACCGGCTCGCCATTGACGATCACCCCGCGCGGGCCTGCGAACACGATGTCGCGCACCCCGAACGGCGTTTCATAGCTGTCGACGACACGCCCACCGACGCGAACGCTCGACACCGCGACATAGCGATTGGGCTGCTGAGTCGGCGGCGGTCCCCAAAGTTGCGGATCGGCGATCACCGTCGTGCCATCGAACCGCGCCGAGCCCTTGGCGGCTACCTGCTGCTGAGCAGCCGCGATGCGCGCGACCGGACGACCGGTGCGGCGGCCATCGGCCCCCAGCACATACAGGTCGCTCGCGACTTCGACCGTTGCCGCCGCATCCGAATCATTATCGATCGTCAGCGCCAGCGTGATCTCGGCGGCTGCCTTGCTTACCTTGGGGGTGCGCACCATGCTGCCCCAATGGCCGACATGCACGGGCGCGGCCTTCACCAGCCACACGTCGCGATACAGCCCGCCGCCCGGATACCAGCGCGCCGATTCGGGCGGATTGTCGAGCCGGATCGCCAGCTGGTTGCGACCGCCGGGCACAACATGCGGCGTCAGGTCGAGCCGCCAGCCATTATAGCCATAGGGCCAGCCACCGACGAGCCGACCGTTCAGCCACACCGTCGCATAGGACATCGCCCCATCGACATCGAGAAAGATCGAGCGCCCGGCATCGCGCGCCGGAATGTCGAGCGTCTTGCGATACCAGCCAATCCCCCAGCTCTTGAGACGACCCATGCCGCCATACGGCCCATCCTTGATGAACGGTCCTGCGATCGCCCAGTCGTGCGGCAGCACCACCTTGGTCCAGGCGCTGTCGTCGAACCCAGGTTGGACATAGGCGACATCGCTGCCCGGATCGCCTGCGGGGCGGACATGGCGCTTGGCGGGATCGGCGATGAAGGCGTTGGCGGTGGGCAGTATCCACGGCTTGAGCACGCGGCTGTCGCCGGCGCGCACCGCCACCGCATCCTCAGGCTCGGCATCGGCGACTTTGCCATCAGCGCTGCGTTCGACCACCGGGCGAACATCATAGCGCAGATCGGTGGTCATCCCCGCCGGATCACCGCGGGTATAACGCCAATCGTCGGACAGCCGGATTCGCTCGCTCCCAGCCCCACCCTGCGCCATCGACGCCCCGGCCAACAGCGCCCACAACAACGCCAAGAGGAAAGCGACAGGCAGCAGACGCTGCCCATAGTTGGTCCGGTCCAATCGCATCGTCTCTCCCTTCGCAGCCGCTGCTTCCGGCCTTTTTAAGTTAGCGTTACCATCACGGCAGTGGATCGTCCGGTCAACCCCACGTCGCTGGTCTAGCCACTGTTTTCGGCAATTGACACCGATGTCTTGATAGCGGTATCAAACTCGTCGCCGATCGATCGAGACGGCGCAAAGCGACCCCGAACCGCGGGGCGCAGACACGGGAGAGGAACTGAAATGGATACCATCGCAAGGTCGCGCCGCATCGCCACGATGTCGGCAATGCTGCTCACCACCGCCGCCTCGCCAGCGTTCGCGCAGGCCGCTGAAGTCGCACCCACCGTTACGGCCAACGCCAGCACCGAAACCCTCGCCGGCACCGCACAGGATGGCGCTGGCCAGACCCAGCCGACCGCGATCGATTCGACTGATCAGGATTCCGCCGATCCTTCCGCCAGCGGCAATGACGACATCGTCGTCACCGGCTTTCGCGCCTCGCTGGAAAGCCAGGCCAACGCCAAGCGCAATTCGATCGGTTTCACCGACACGATCTTCGCTGAGGATATCGGCAAGTTCCCCGACACCAACATCGCCGAATCGGTCAACCGCATTCCTGGTGTGACCATCACCCGCGAAGTAACCGGCGAAGGATCGAACGTCGCGATCCGCGGCCTTGGCACCAACTTCACCCGCGTGTTGCTGAACGGCACGCCCGTCGCGATCGCATCGGTTCGCTTCGACGCGCAGAGCACCAACCGCGAAGTCGATCTGGACCTGATCCCGACCGAATTGTTCACCCAGTTGACGGTCAGCAAATCGCCCGTCGCCAGCCAGCTCGAAGGCGGCGCGGCAGGTACCGTGAACCTTCGTTCGGCACGCCCGTTCGACAATCCCAAGCCCTATTTCACTTATGGTCTGCAGGGGTCGCAGGTCAGCAACACCGATCGCTGGGGCTATCGCGGTCATGCCTTGGCCAGCGCGACCTTCGGCGATTTCGGTATCCTGATCGGCGGCGCGGCGGTGAAGAACCGTTTTCAGGTCGATGGCTATGAAACCATCGGCTTCACCAACCCCAACCTGACCGCCGCCCAAAGCACCAGCCCGACGCGAAACGCCACGGGCGGTGGTAATTTCACCATCCCCGGCACCGTGCCGGTCAACGCTGGCAATGGCCTGACCACCGGCGCGACCATCGATCAGGCGTTTCTGCTGGCCAATAATCCCGGCGCGACGATCCAACAGATCGACAATGGCATCCTACCCCGCCTGGGCCGCCCGCGCACCGAAATCGGCGAACGCACCCGCTATAACGGCCTGGTATCGCTCGAATGGCGGCCAAGCGATGCGCTGCATTTCTATGTCGATGGCATGTACGCCAATCGCGAGACCGAATTCACGCGCACTGCGATGAACTGGGTCGTGCGCAACGGCGCGGTGATCCCGCTGAACACGACCTATGACAAGGCCGATTGCTCGGCGGGCTGCACCGTCACCGGCGGCACCTATGCCAATTCGCAATTCTTCCTCGAATATCGTCCGTACAAGGACACGCAGGATTATTGGGGCGTCAATCCGGGCGTCGAATTCATCGTCAATGATTACATCAAGGGCGATTTCCAGGCGAATTACACGCGCAGCAATTTCCGTCGCGAGAGCCCGACCGTGCTGGTCATCACCCCGCCCAGCAGCGGCCTGACGGTCAACTACACCAATAATGGCGGCATTCCCGATATTCAGAGCAATATCGATCTCAATAATCCCGCCAGCTTCGGCTGGGCAGGTGGCGGCCGAGTCAATCTGAACGGCGAAGAGCGCGAGACCGAAACCAAGGGCATTCGCGGCAGCCTGTTGTTCGGCGACGAACAGCGCTTCAGCGTCCGGGTCGGCGCGGCCTATGACGATGTCAGCCGCCGGATCACGCCGTTCGACAACACCAATCCCTGGCAGGCAGCGATTTGCGGCAACAACCCCAGCGTCGTGTTGCCCGGGCCAAACCGTCAGCCGCCATGCGATGGCGCGAACCAGCCGGGCACGTCCGCGCCCGCCGGCTATCCGACCTACCCGGGCTATGGCACCGGCTTCACCGCGGGCGGCGCGCCGCTCACCTATGGCGGCTCGCTGGTACCCACCGCCCTGGTACCCAGCTATTTGCTGCCGGGCAGCAACGGCTTCGTCACCGTCGACTGGGAAAAGTTCAAGGCAGACACCGGCTATGACGCCCTGCTGGCCGGTGCGACCGAAACCGGATCGGGCAGCAGCGGTGCCAATGGCGGCCTGATCCGTGAAAAGGTCACCGGCACCTTCATCGAAATGAACGGCATCTTTGACGTCGGCACCGAAAACACGATCCGGCTCAACGGCGGCGTTCGCTATGTCCGCACCGAACAGCTGGTCGGCGGTCGCACCACCGTGCCAAACCCGCTCAACGTGCGTGGCGGGGTGACTTGCCCCGGCGTCAACCCAACCTTCGCGCAAGACGGTTCCTGCTATCCGACGATCATCAGCTTCAGCCAGACCGACCGGCTTTATTCCAACTTCCTGCCGTCGGCGAGCGTAGCCTTTAACTTCGGCACCCAGGCGGTGGCGCGTGGCTCGATCTCACGCACGATGACCCGGCCCGATCCCAATCAGTTGCTGCCAGGCGCTGCGTTCGTCCAGCCTTCGGCGGACATCGGCACCCTCGGCAACAATGCGCTGAACCCGTACATCTCGGATAATATCGACCTCGGCTTCGAATATTATACCGGCGGGGAAGGCGTGATCGCGTTCGCTGCGTTCCGCAAGTCGATCACCGGCTTCACCGTCAACGGCATCAACACCGTGCCGTTCTCGACACTCGAACCGTTCGGCATCACCTTTGCCTCGCTGACGCAGGCACAGCAGTTGGCGCTGCTCGATCGCGCAGGACCGGCGGGAATTCCGGTTACCGAGGTGCCGATCCAGATTCAGCAGCAGGTCAACTCCGACGGTAAGCTGAAGGTCAACGGGCTTGAGTTCCAGATCACCCAGCCGCTCGATTTCCTGACGCAATATATCGGCGTGCGGGGCTTCGGCTTTCAGGGCAACCTGACGCTGATCGACCAGCGCGGCGAAGGGGCCGGCGCACCCGCCATCGCGATCGGCGTCGCGCCGACGACCTACACCGCGACCGGCTATTATGAAGGCAACGGCATCTCCAGCCGCCTGACCTATATTTACAACGAAGGCGCGCAGGGATCGAACCCCAACCAGAACGGCATTCCACAGGCGGCGATCTTCGGGCGCGATTTCTCGCAGCTCGATTTCTCAGGCAATGTCGATCTCGGCGAGATCCTGGGCAACGATTATCTGCCGACCTTGGTGGTGAACGTAATCAACATCACCAAGCAGCCGCTCGCCTCTTACTTCCAGTTCCCGAACGCGACCTTCAACGAATATAATCCGGGTCGCACGGTATTGGTCGGGGTCCGCGGGCGCTTCTGACCCGCTGCCCCTCCTCCCTTTCTTTCCTCCCCCTCGTGGCCGCCACCTTCGTGACGGCCACTTTTTTATGCCTTGTGCAGGCAGCTCGTATTCAGCGCGCGGCGTTCCCGAACACCGCCAACGGTACTGCCGCTGCCATCGCACGATAACCGGCATCCGATGGGTGCAGCCCGTCGCCCGAATCCATCGCCGTGCGAAGATGCGTCGGCTTGGCCGGGTCGCGCATGATCGCGTCCATGTCGATCACCGCGTCGAAATTGCCTGGTGCGCGGATGAAGGCGTTGATCGCCTGGCGATCGGCTTCGTTGCGCTGGTCGGGATGGTAATAGGCCGATCCGCCATAGGGCATGATCGTCGCGCCGATCACCCGCACCCCGGCGGCGCGCGCGCGCGCCACGATCTGGCGATAGCCGGCGATCATCCGATCGACCAATTGCCGATGTTCGGGGTCCGAAACCGGCTGCTCGCGGGTCAGCGTGCCGAGGTCATTCACCCCGATCATGACAACCAACTGCTCAACCCCCGC
Organism: Sphingomonas sp. 37zxx; assembly: GCF_000786205.1. GTDB lineage: Bacteria > Pseudomonadota > Alphaproteobacteria > Sphingomonadales > Sphingomonadaceae > Sphingomonas. The sequence goes on from NZ_JROH01000009.1 coordinate 81,558, forward strand.
CAGCAGCAGCACATCGCGATCGAGCCGTGCCATCGCATTCGGACCAAGCCCGTCCAGCAACAGCCGGTTGCCGCCAATGCCCTGATTGGCAATCGCCAGCTTTCGCGTCGCCGGGTTCGCCGCCAGCCGCTGCGCCAGATAATCGGTCCAGCGCCCATTGCTGTCGGGCACCACGCCATAGCCGTCGGTGATCGAATCCCCCAGCAGGGCGATCGTCGACGCGCCGGGTGAATCAACGTCGATCGCCGACAGATGATACCAGCGCGGCACCTTCACCGCATTGGCCCCCGCACCGATATGCGTCATCGTCCGCGCGCCGGGGTGGCCGGTCGCAAGCTCGGGGCGCTCGGCCAGCGTCAGCGAAACCGCGACATGCCCCAGCGGCGCGACCGTCAGCGATACCGGGTCGGACCAATATTCGGCCCCTGCCGGCACGACGACGGCACGCTCGCCGCCAAAGGTCGCCGCCCGCTGCGAACCGGGCACGCCACTTGATGCCCCCGCCGCATTCGCCAGCGCCACCTCAACCCCCGCCACGCGCAGCGGCTGGCGACCATGCCGGTTCGACACCCTCAGCCGCAGCCGCGTACCGCCGACCGACAGTCGCATCGTTTGATGGATCGTGACCGGCCCCGCCTCGCCCGGCGGCAAGGCGTTGTCTCCCTCCATCGCCATCGCCGCGGTGGCCCAGCTCGAAACCCAATCGCGGTCGCCCGCATGGGCTTGCGGCACCGCAAACGCCAGAAACAGCGCAATCAGCAGACCGCGCATCATGCCGCGCGCTCCGGCGCAGGCTGGCGAATCGGCGCACCGGCGAGCGACTTCGCGATCGCCGCGCGAAGCGGTTTCGCCTTGAAGTCGGTATCATAGGGGCAGCCGCGCGTGATCTGTCCATCGGGCCGCGGCTCAAACCCGCGCAGCCAGCTATATTTATCGCTCATCCCCCACACCAGCACGTCGGTGAGCTGCGGATAGGACAGCATCAAGTCGAGATAGGCACCCGCAAAATCGGCAACGCCCTGATCGCGAAGCGCGATGTCGGCCGGCAAGCCACGATCGCGAACGTCGAATTCAGTGATGCTCAGGCGATAGCCCATGCCGGTCACCTCGTTCAGAAAGGCACGCCAAGCCGGGGTGAGTTCGGCCACCACCGCCGCGACCGATTTGGTCGGCGCGAACAGCCCGATATGCGATTGCACCCCCAGCGTATCGACCGGCGTACCGCGCTTGCGGAACCCTTCGAGCAGGCGCAGCACCCCGCTGCGGTGCTTTTCATTGCCCGCTTCCCAGCTCATATAATCATTATACACCAGCTCGGCCCAGGGTGCCGCCGAACGCGCGGTGGCAAATGCGTGATCGAGCACCGGCTCTGCCCCGCCCATTGCCGTTGACAACACGGTTTCGCGCAAGCCCCCGGTATCGGGATCGACCGCCTCGTTCACCACGTCATAACTATAAATTGCCGGGCCATAGCGCCCTGCGACGGTGCGGATATGCTGATCGAGCAGCCGCTCGGCCTCGGCGGCGGGCTTGCTGCCGAAATCATGGCTTTTCAGCCATTCGGGGAACCAGCGCGTATAGTGCCACAACAAGGTATGCCCGCGCACCGGCATGCCCGCCGCCTTTGCCTGCGCCATCATCGCATCCATCCGCGCGAAATCGAATGTCGCCGCCGATGGGCGGGTGCGCTGCCACTTCAATTCATTCTCAGGCACCAGCACGCCGCAATCGCGCTTCACCAACGCGGCATATTCAGGGTTGCCCAATGACCCCGCATCGGCCCCCGGCGGACTCCAGGCAAAGGCCGATCCGAAGCGAAGGTTCCGCGCCCGGGCGATCGCGTTCAGCCCGTCGCTGCCGTTCTGCGCCAGCGCAACCGGGGGCAGCAGCGCGCTACCGGCGGCAAAAAGGCTCCCTCCCAGCAAGGTGCGGCGGTCAATAGGTGGATTGATTTTCATGGATTCCTCAATCAGACAGGCGACGGACAAGGGCGACGGCAGACGCGCCGAAGGGGAAACCTTCGGATGCGGCAATCCATATGCTGCACTCACACCGGCGGATCGTAACGGCAGCTTGACGCTGGATTGATAGCGGTATCATGCCCCGCGCTGGCTTATTGTCAATGGAACCGTGCGCCCGTCGCAGCCGCGCAGCCTTCACCTCTTGTTGCGCAGCATCTTTCGGCCGATTGCGCTGTCGGCTCACAAATTGCCGGGCCATCTGCCGATCCCGTCTTTTTCCGCTGGCGCAGGCACCCATCGACAAGGTAGCGCTATCACCAGCCATCAAGAGCCAAAATAGGGAGATACTGATGCGATCGATTGCGCCCATGTTCGCGGCGATATTGCTGGCCACCAGCGCACCCGCCTTGGCGCAGCAATCGTCCCCCACCGCCAGCTTCGACTGGTTCGATTATCGCGGCAGCGATCCGATCGACAGCATCGCCCGCCCCGGCCCCGGCGACTATCGCAACCCGATCCTTCAGGGCTTTTATCCCGATCCCAGCATTACCCGAGTCGGCGACGATTATTATCTGGTGACGTCCACCTTCGGCTATTTCCCCGGCATTCCGGTCTGGCACAGCCGCGACCTCGTCCATTGGACGCAGATCGGCAACGCGATCGACCGCCCCGACCAGCTCGATTTCAAACAGCTCGGCCTGTCACGCGGGGTATTCGCTCCCGCGATCGAGCATCGCAACGGCATTTTCTACATCCTCAACACCTGTGTCGATTGCGGCGGCAATTTCCTGGTGACCGCAACCGATCCCAAGGGGCCGTGGAGCGATCCGGTCTGGCTGCCCGACCTGGAGGGGGCGATTGATCCATCGCTGTTCTTCGATGCCGATGGCAGCGCCTGGATCGTCAATAATGGCCCGCCGGTCGGCACCCCGCGCTATGAGGGGCATCGCGCAATCTGGATCCAGCGCTTCGATGCCAAGACCAACAAGACGTTCGGCCCGCGCAAAGTGCTGGTCGATGGCGGCGTCGATCCGTCGAAAAACCCGATCTGGATCGAAGGGCCGCATCTGATCCAGAAAGACGGCTGGTATTACCTCATCTGCGCCGAAGGCGGCACTGCCGAGGCGCATAGCCAGGTCGCGCTGCGCAGCCGCAGCCCCGATGGCCCCTTCACCCCAAATCCCGCCAACCCCTTCCTCACCCAGCGCGGCCTGCCCGCTGATCGCGCGAACCCGGTCACCTCTGCGGGCCATGCCGATCTGGTGCAGCTTCCCAATGGCGACTGGTGGGCGACCTTCCTCGCGGTGCGTCCCTATGAGGGCGATTTCTACAATACCGGGCGCGAAACCTTTCTGATGCCGGTGACCTGGGAAAATGGCTGGCCCAGCATTACCAAGCCCGGCGAGGTTATCCCTTATAGCCACGCCCGCCCCTCGCTGCCGCCGCAGCCAAGGCCCGCGCTGCCCACCAACGGCGCGTTCGTGGTGCTTGAGCAGTTCGATGGCGAAAAGCTCGGGCCGCAATGGATGATGATGCGCAACCCGCGCGACCAATGGCACCGGCTGGAAGGCGGTGCGCTCCATCTGCGCGCACGGCCCGAGACATTGGGCGACAACGCCAACCCGTCGTTCCTGGCGCGTCGCCTGCAACATCGCGACGCCACTGCCACTACCGTCATTCGCTTCGCCCCCACCCGCGACGGCGAAGCGGCGGGCTTGGTCGCGCTGCAAAGCGACGATTATTGGTATGCTCTTGTCGTAGCGCGCGAGGGGGGCAGGCAGGTGCTCCGGCTCGACCAGCGCGCGGGCAAGGACGATCCCAAGGCGGGCAAGACCATCGCCAACACGCCCTTGACCGGCACCCCCGGCCATCCGGTCGAACTACGGATCACCGCGCGCGGCGATCGCTATGACTTTGCCTATGCCACCAAGCCCGGCCAATGGCAGGTTCTCGCCGAGAATCGCGACGGCAAGATATTGAGCACCAAGATTGCGGGCGGCTTCATCGGCGCAGTGGTCGGCCCCTACGCCACGACCGGAGCGACACGGTGAAAGCCGCATTGTTGCTGCTTGCCGCGCAGGGCGAACTCGCGATCGACGTCAACCAGATCGGCTTCGCGCCCGACGCCCCCAAGCTCGCAATCGCACGGACCCCCGATGCCAAGCCGCGTGATTGGCGGATCGAGGATGATACGGGCCTGACGGTGCTGTCGGGCAAGACCAGGCCCTTGCCCGCCGACCCGCGCGCGGGCGGGCATCAGCAGGCGATCGACCTGTCGGCGCTGACCGAACCCGGCAAGGGCTATCGCATCCGCATCGGCAATGCCACCAGCGCAGCGTTCGCGGTGGCACCGCAACCCTATCGCCCGCTCGCCAGCGATGCGCTGGCCTTTTTCTATCACCAGCGCGCGGGCACGCCGATCCTGGCGCGCTATGCCGGCGGCGCGCAATGGGCACGCCCCGCCGCGCATGTCGGCGAACGGGTCACCTGCTTCGCGGGCAAGGATCAGCGCGGCAATATCTGGCCCGGCTGCAACCATATCCTCGACGTCACCGGCGGCTGGTATGACGCGGGCGATCACGGCAAATATGTCGTCAACGGCGGCATCGCGACCTGGACGCTGCTCAACCTGCACGAATGGACCGCCGGCACCGCCTTCCCCGATCGCGCACAACCGATCCCCGAAGCGGGCAACGGAGTGTCAGACCTGCTCGATGAGGCACGCTATGAGGTAGAATTCCTGCTGGCGATGCAGGTGCCGCAGGGCACGACGATGCGAATGCCGGTCAATCAGAACGACCCATCCGAGACGCTGACATTCACCCCGGTCGATGTCGGCGGCATGGCGCATCACAAGGTTGCCGGCGAACGCTGGACCGGCATCCCGATGCGCCCCGATCGCGATCCCGAAACCCGCCACCTTTACCCGCCCAGCACCGCCGCCACGCTCAACCTGGCTGCCGTCGCGGCGCAGGCGGCGCGGATTTGGCGGACGATCGACCCGGCCTTCGCCAAGCAATGCCTCAATGCCGCCACCAGCGCCTGGGCCGCCGCGCAGCGCAATCCGCAGCTATTCGCGGTCGGCGATTTCGCCGGGTCGGGCGGCTATGGCGATGGCGACGTGTCCGACGAGGCGTTCTGGGCTGCCGCCGAACTCTACGCCACCACCCGCGATCCGCGCTTCGCCGCGACGGCAGATGAATCGCCCCATACCGGTCGGCTCGATGGCGAACCCGGCTGGTCCTCGGTCGCGGCACTCGGCCATATCGCGCTTGGTTTGAGCGACGATTCACCGCGCCGCGACCGATCGCGCGCATTGATCGCCGCCGCCGCCGACCGGTTCGAACGCGAACGCCACGACGTCGCCTATCGCATCCCCTTTGCGGGCGACCGCTACGCCTGGGGATCGAACAGCAATTTGCTCAACCGAGCGATGCTGTTGCGGATGGCGCAGCGCTGGAGCGGTGAGGCGCGCTTCGGCGCGGCGGCGGACGATTCGCTCGATTACATCCTCGGGCGCAATCCGATGGGCACGTCCTATGTCAGCGGCCATGGCGAGCGCGCGATGCAGAACCCGCATCACCGTTTCTGGGCGCGCCAGGCCGACGCCGCCTATCCCGGCCCGCCGCCCGGCGCGCTGTCGGGCGGCCCCAACAACACCAGCATGGGCGATCCGATCGCCGCAAAGCTAAAGGGCAAATGCGCGCCGCAGCGTTGCTGGGTCGACGATATCGGCGCGTTCACGATGAACGAAGTCGCGATAAACTGGAACGCGCCGTTGGTGTGGGTGGCGGCTACCGCACCGTAAGCGTCGCGCTCTTCAGATCGACCGAGTTCGGCCCCGTCGAAATCGTGAAGGTGCCCGGCTCGACCTCGCGCTCCATCTGCTGGTTCCAGATCGAAAGGTCGGCAGGCTTCAGCTCGAACCGCACCGTCCGCCGCTCGCCGGCTTTCAGCGTCACCCGCTGAAAGCCCTTGAGCTCCTGCACCGGGCGGGTAACACTGGCCTCGTCGTCGCGGACATAGAGCTGGACGACCTCGTCGCCAGTCCGACGCCCGGTATTCTGCACCTCGACCTCGACCCGCGCGGTGTCGCCAGCGCCGATCCGCGGCGTCACGATCCTGGGCGCGCCCATGGTGAAGCTGGTGTAGCTGAGGCCATAGCCGAACGGGTAGAGCGGCTTGGTGGTGTCGAACAGATAACCGCGCCGCGCCGATGGCTTGTAGTTATAGAAATTGGGCAATTGGCCGACATTGCGCGCGATCGACACCGGTAACTTGCCGCCCGGATTGACCCGCCCGAAGATCACATCGGCGGCGGCAGCGCCGGTCTGCTCGCCCATATACCAGCCCTCGATCAGCGCGGGCGCGGCCTCGGACAGATAGTTCACCGACAATGGCCGCCCGTTGAGCAGCAACACCACCACCGGCTTGCCCAAAGCGAATATCCGCCGCGCCAGCGCGTTCTGCGGCCCGATCAGGTCGAGCGAGGTCCGGTCACCCAGATGCGCGTCGGCCCAGGCCTCGCGGCTCAATTGCTCGTTGTCGCCCAGCACCATGACGATCACATCGGCGTTGCGCGCGGTCGCGACGGCTTCGTCGGCCAGCTTCGCATTCACTTCGGGCTCGACCAGATCGACCGCATCGGCTGACCAGGAGCGGCTCTTGGTCAGCCGCACCCCCTCGGCATAATCGACCGCGAACTTGCCCTGCCCTTCGGCGCGCATCCCGTCGAGCACGCTCACCACCTTGGCCGGCACCTCCGAATAGCCGCCCAGCGGCGTGTCGTTGGCATGGGTGCCGATCACCGCCATCCGCTTGATCTTGGTGGCGTCGAGCGGCAGCACGCCCTGATCGTTCTTCAGCAGCACCATCGCGCGCTGCGCCGCCTCGCGCGCCAGCGCCACCGCGTCGGGGGTGTTGACCTTCGCGGGCGCCGCGTTGCCATCGACATAAGGGTTCTCGAACAGCCCCGCCTGGAACTTCATCGTCAGGATACGGCGCACCGCGGTGTCGATCTGCTCCTGCGTGACCTTGCCCGCCTTGAGCAATTCGGGAAGCTTGGTGAAACCCTCGCCATCGGGGGTTTCAATATCGACCCCGGCATCAAGCGCGCGCGCAGCGGCATCGCCGATGTCGCTATACATCTTGTGCCGGGTCACCATCTCGCGGATCGCGAAATAGTCGCTGACCACCAGCCCCTGAAACCCCCATTCCTTGCGCAGCACGTCGCCCAGCAGCCATTTGTTGCCGTGGCTGGGGATACCGTCGATCTCGTTGTACGACGCCATCACCGACATCACCGGCAATTCCTTCACCGCGCGCTCGAACGGCGGGAAGAAATTCTCGCGAAGCGTGCGCTCGGAAATATTGGCAGGCGCGATGTTGGTGCCGCCCTCGGGCTGGCCATGCCCGGTCATGTGCTTGAGCGTGACGAACACCTTGTCGGGTGCCAGCGGCAACGTGGTCCCCTGAAAACCGCGGATCGCCGCGAGCCCCATTTCGCTCACCAGATGCGGGTCCTCGCCATAGGTTTCCTCGATCCGCCCCCAGCGCGGATCGCGCGCGACATCGACCACCGGCGCCAGCGCCAATTGCGCACCGACCGCGCGCATCTCGCGCGCCGCGACACCGAAGATGCGCTCGACCAAGGCGGGGTCGAAGCTGCTGGCCAGGCCGATCGACTGCGGAAAGCTGGTGGCGCCCGGCGCGACATAGCCGTGCAGCGCTTCCTCGTGGAAGATCATCGGGATGCCCAGCCGGGTCTGCTCGACCGCCCAGCGCTGCGCGGCGTTCACATAGGCTGCGGTTTCGGCGGGGCTGCGGTTTCTGGCCCCGGCGACGGCACCCGCGGCCCCTTCCCCACCCTGTGCTGCGACCTTGACGCCGCGTCGGTCATAGGGCCGGGCGATCTGCCCGATGCCGTTGGGGAAGGACTTCGCGGCGATCTCGGCGGAAAACACCCCGGTCTCGGTCTGGACCTTGGCCTTGCCCTCCCAGATCGTCACCATCTGCGCGACCTTTTCCTCGAGCGTCATTCGCTGGAGCAGATCCTCCACGCGCGCAGGGATGGGCTGGCGTGCATCCTTGTACAACGGCGCATCGGCGGGGCGGGTTTGAGCTAAAAGCTGCGGCGCATATAGCGCGGCAGTCGCCGTCCCCACCGCCAGCGTTGCGATCGCCAGGCGGCGTGCGCCTGCCTGCAAGGACGCTCGATTACCCATGTCACTCTCCTAAATCTTCGCTGCCGACCGCGTCGCCCGCAGTCGTGTCGATCGTGATAGCGCTATCAGGGATAGGCGAAGCCCAAACTGGCCGTCAATGCCGGGGCAACAAGTGATGCCCCGTTTGCCAAGTCGCGTGCAGCGCAATAACGCTATGGTTCAGGAGATATGCATGCGATCGACACGGCGGGGACAAGGCAGCATCACGGTTCAGGACGTTGCGCGTGCCGCCGGCGTGTCTGCCATGACGGTGTCGCGGGTCGTCAACGGCGGCACCAATGTCCGCGAGAGCACGCGGCTGGCGGTGCTGGAAACGATCGAAAAGCTGCAATACCGCCCGAACGCCGCCGCGCGAACGCTGGCGGCGGGGGACGCGACGCAGATTGGCTTGCTCTATTCGAACCCGTCGGATGCGTATCTCAGCCAGTTTCTGATCGGTGCGCTGGCAGGAGCGCGCCGCGCCGGCTGCCATCTGGTGCTCGAACCATGCGAAGGCGACAGCGCCGAGGAACAGGCCGAGGCAACGCGCCAATTCGTCGGCGCGCAGGTACAGGGGGTCATTCTGCCGCCACCGCTGTCCGAATCGGCGGCGGTGCGCGCCGAACTTGAAGCGGCGGGCATCCCCGCCGTCGCGATTGCGCTGGCCCTGCCCGGCCCCGGCAGCATGAGCGTGCGGATCGACGACTTCGAAGGCGCGGTGGCGATGACCCGCCACCTGCTGGACCTGGGCCACACCGACATCGCCTTCATCCGGGGGCACCCCAACCAGGTCGCCAGCGCGGAGCGCTATCGCGGCTATGCCTGGGCGTTGGAGCAGGCCGGGCTCGATCCGGCCCAGATGCGGGTCGAGCAAGGCTATTTCACCTTCCGATCGGGCATGACCGCCGCCGAAGCGATATTGGCGCACCCGTCGCGACCCACCGCGATCTTTGCCTGTAACGACGATATGGCGGCGGCGGCAGTCGGCGTCGCGCACCGGCTTGGCTTGCACGTGCCGCATGACCTCAGCATCGTCGGCTTCGACGATACCGCGCTGGCCACCAATATCTGGCCCGAACTGACGACGATCCGCCAGCCGATCGCGAGGATGGCCGAAACGGCGGTGACGATGCTGCTGGCCAGGCTGCGCCATCGCGGCAGCCACGTTACGCAAGAAACGCAGGAGCATATCCTGCCGCACGAGCTGATCGCCCGCGAATCGACCGCACACCCGCGCTGACAACCTCTTGCACACCCGAGCACCGACACCGTCGGAAGGGCTTGGCGCGGACAATTGCGTGGCTATACAGGCTGCTTGCATTCGGCGAGCAATTACGCTCTTTAGTTACCGCTAACACACGAGGCGCAGCGAGCGCACGATTTCAGGAGCAGGCATGGACGGGGCAGCAGCTAATCGCACGAATATAGGCTTCATCGCTGCCATTGTCGCAGTGGCGACGATCGGTGGCCTGTTGTTCGGCTATGACAGCGGGGCGGTGAACGGGACGCAACCGGGGCTGAAGGCAACTTTCGCGTTGAGCGAGGCCGGGCTTGGCTTCACCGTGGGTTCGCTTTTGATCGGCTGCTTCATCGGCGCATTTCTGGCGGGGCGGCTCGCCGATCTGTGGGGCCGGCGCAATGTGATGATGCTGTCGGCGCTGCTGTTCCTGATCGGCGCGCTGGTGCAGGGCTTTGCGCCCGAACAATGGATGTTCGTCCTGGCGCGGGTCGCCGGCGGCATGGCGGTGGGCGCAGCCAGCGTCCTGTCGCCCGCCTATATTTCGGAAGTCGCTCCCGCCAACATCCGTGGGCGGATGACGACGGTGCAGCAGATCATGATCATCACCGGCCTGACCGCCGCGTTCGTGGTGAACTATTTCCTGGCGGCAAGCGCGGGTGATTCCACCGCGCCCTATTGGGGCGGCATCGCCGCCTGGCGTTGGATGTACCTGATGCAGGCGATCCCAGCCGCAGTCTTCCTGGTCGCGCTGATGTTCATTCCCGAAAGCCCCCGCTTTCTGGTGTCGAAGCGCCAGATCGACGAAGCGCGGGTCGTGCTGGTCAAGCTGTTCGGCCCGACCGAAGCCGATGTGAAGCTGCGCGAGATCGAAGGCAGCTTCAACGTCGATCACCGGCCACGGCTGTCGGACATCATGGACCCAGTAAAGGGCGGCGTTCGGCCCATCGTCTGGGCCGGGCTGTTGCTGGCGGTGTTCCAGCAGATGGTCGGCATCAACGTGATCTTCTATTACGGCTCTACCCTGTGGCAGCTGGCGGGCTTCACCGAAGACCAGTCGTTGCAGATCAATATCGTCTCGGGCGTCGTGTCGATCGCCGCTTGCTTCGTCACGATCGCGCTGGTCGACAAGATCGGCCGCAAGCCGCTGCTGCTGATTGGTTCGGCAGGCATGGCGGTTACGCTGTTCGCACTGGTCTATGCCTTCGCCAACGGCACCCTCGACGCCACCGGCAATCTCCAATTGTCGAGCGACCTCGGAACGCTGGCACTGATCGCCGCCAATCTGTACGTCGTGTTCTTCAACGTCAGCTGGGGCCCGATCATGTGGGTGATGCTGGGGGAGATGTTCCCTAACCAGATTCGCGGATCGGCCCTGGCAGTGTGCGGTTTCGCGCAATGGTTCTCCAACTATCTGATCGCGCAAAGCTTCCCCATCATGGCAGCAACGCTGGGGCTTGCCGCCAGCTACAGCTTCTATGCGGTATGCGCGCTCATCAGCTTCTTCCTGGTCCAGCGTTTCATTCATGAAACCAAGGGCAAGGAACTCGAGGCGATGGAAGGCTGATGCGCACTCCTGTCCGTCCCTTCCGATCGCGCGAATGGTTTGCCGCCCCCGGGCGCAGCGACATGGCGGCGCTCTATCTCGAGCGTTTCATGAACTACGGCATCACGCCGAATGAGCTGCGCTCGGGCCGGCCGATTATCGGCATTGCGCAATCGGGATCGGACCTTGCGCCGTGCAACCGGATCCATGTCGAGCTCGCCAAGCGCGTGCGCGACGGGATCCGCGATGCCGGCGGGATCGCGATGGAGTTTCCGCTCCATCCGATCTTCGAAAACTGCCGCCGCCCGACAGCGGCGCTCGACCGTAACCTGGCCTATCTGGGGCTGGTCGAAATCCTCAACGGCTATCCGATCGACGCGGTGGTGCTCACCACCGGGTGCGACAAGACCACGCCAGCGCAGGTGATGGCCGCCTCGACCGTCGACATTCCCGCGATCGTGCTGTCGGGCGGGCCGATGCTTGATGGGTGGCATGATGGTGAGCTGGTGGGTTCGGGCACCGTCATCTGGCGCAGCCGGCGCAAGCTGGGCGCGGGCGAGATTACCGAGGACGAATTCCTCGATGCCGCCACCGCATCGGCCCCGTCGGCCGGGCATTGCAACACGATGGGCACCGCATCGACGATGAACGCGATTGCCGAAGGGCTGGGGCTGTCGCTTCCCGGCTGCGCGGCGATCCCCGCCCCCTATCGCGAGCGCGGGCAGATCGCCTATGAAACCGGCGTCCGCGCGGTCGAGATGGCGTATGAAGACATCCGCCCCTCATCGATCCTCACCCGCCAGGCGTTCCTCAACGCGATCGCGCTGACCATCGCGATCGGCGGATCATCGAACGCGCAGCCGCACATCATGGCGATGGCGCGCCACGCCGGCGTCGACATCACCCCCGAAGACTGGATGGTCGGATACGACCTGCCGCTGCTGGTGAACATGCAGCCGGCGGGCAAATATCTGGGCGAGCGCTTCCATCGCGCCGGCGGCGTGCCCGCGGTGCTGTGCGAACTGCTCGCCAAGGGCAAGATCGACGGCGACGTGCCGACGATCACCGGTCGCACGCTGGCCGAGAATATCGCCGGGCGCGAGACGCGCGACCGCGACGTCATCTGGCCCTATGACGCCCCGCTAAAGGAACGCGCGGGCTTCCTGGTGCTCAAGGGCAATTTGTTCGACTTCGCGATCATGAAGACCAGCGTGATCTCCGACGCTTTCCGCGCGCGCTATCTCTCGCGCCCCGGCGAGGAGAATATCTTCGAGGGTCGCGCGATCGTGTTCGACGGGTCGGACGATTATCATCACCGGATCAACGATCCCGCGCTGAACATCGACGAAGACTGCATCCTGGTGATCCGGGGCGCGGGCGTGCTCGGCTGGCCGGGTTCGGCCGAAGTCGTCAACATGCAGCCGCCCGACGCGCTGCTGGCGCGCGGCGTCCAGAGCCTGCCGACATTGGGCGATGGCCGCCAGTCGGGAACGTCGGACAGTCCCTCGATCCTCAACGCCTCGCCCGAAAGCGCCGGCGGTGGTGGCCTCGCCTGGCTTCGCACCGGCGACCGCGTGCGCGTCGATCTCAATCGCGGCGAATGCAACGCGCTGGTCGAACCCGCTGAGATCGAACGCCGCAAGGCCGAACCCGCACCGCCAATCCCGCCAAGCAACACGCCCTGGGAAGAGCTGTACCGCGAAAAAACGGGCCAGCTTGCCGAGGGCGGCGTGATGGAAATGGCGCTGAAATATCGCGGCACGTCGGAAAAGCCGCCGCGGCATAATCACTAGTCTAGTGGATTGATTTTGACATTCGCATCCCGCCTGCGGCACGCTCTCGCTGCGAATGTCAAAATCATAAAATCCACTAGAATCGCATAATTGCTAGTGGTCCTGGAGATTCTGACATTTGCTCCTGACTAAGCCGAAGGAGGTAGCAAATGTCAGAATCGGACCACTAGGGCACCCTCATCTCCGTCATTCCCGCCTTCGCGGGAATGACGGAGTAGCGGACTAGCGCTTGCCCTCGCGCCTCGCCGCGTGGCGCTCAGCATGCGACAGCAGTGCCTCAAGATCCTCGCGCGCGATGTCGAAGCTCTCGTCCATGTCGCCGAGCGCAGCCGCAATATCGGCATGCTGCAAACGTGATACCGGCACAGGCGCTGGAACATGTGGATAGCTGCGCGCGGTGGCTCGGTGAAACAGCAATCCCACCGCCACCAACGCGATCGAATTGATCGCGACGGGGGCAAAGGCGAATCCATAGCCCGCAAGGTGAATGCTTTCGCTGCCGATCACTGCCGTCAGCGCCGCAGCGCCGCCCGGCGGATGCAGACAGCGCAGCAACGACATCACCAGAATAGCCGCCCCCACCGCAACCCCGGCGGCGATCGTCGCCTCGGGGATCAGCTTATAGGCGGCAACTCCGATCAGCGACGAGATGACGTTCCCGCCGACGACCGGCCAAGGTTGCGCCAACGGGCTCGACGGCACGGCAAACACCAGCACCGCCGAAGCGCCAAGCGGTGCCACGATCAGCGGGAAATCCGCCGTCGTCAGCGGCAGCCCGCCGGTGACGATGATCGTCAGCGCGATACCGATCGTCGCACCCACGCATCCGATCAACCGATCGGTGAAATTGGCACCCGCCAGCAGCGGTTTGAAAAGATTCATGATCGCCCAGTCGGTATCATCTGACCGGCGCTTAGAACGCCGCCTCGACTCCCGCCACCCCCGGCACATCGACGGTGAAGCTGAACAGATCGCCCGCCTGCGGTTCGCGCTCACGCGCCGCAGCATCGAGGTGCTTTGCCGCCGTGGTCGCGAACACCGTCCGCAAATCGGGACCGCCAAAGGCGAGCTTGGTGATCGCGCTCACCGGAAAGCGGACGGCTTCCAGCAGCTCGCCGGCGGGCGAATACCGCCGCGCGGCCCAGCAATTATACAGTCCGATCCAGACGCATCCTTCGGCATCGCATACCGGGCCATCGGGATAGCCGTCCTCGGGCGCGATCTGTGCGAACAGCCGCGTATCGGTGAGCGTGCCGTCAGCGGCGAGCGAACAGGCATGGATCGTGCCGCCCAGTGTATCGACATGGTATAGCGTGCGGCCATCGGGGCTGATCGCCGGCCCGTTGGTGATCGAAACCGGGGCAGTCGCGGCGACGCAAGCCTTGCCGTCGTAGCGATAGATACGCCCGGTCGCCGCCGCCTCGGCATCGTCCATCGTGCCGAACCACAGCCGACCGGCTGGATCGACCGTGGCATCGTTCAGGCGATTGCCCGGCAAATCGGGCTCGGGATCGATCAGCGGCGCGAACGATCCATCGGCAGGATCGAAACGGGCAAGCCCGGTCTGCAATCCCGCGACGAAGCCGCCGCCGCGCATGGGCAACACGAAGCCGATCTGCGCTGGCGCGTCCCAGCTTCGCTTGTAGCCGCTCGCCGGGTCGAAGCGATGAACGAACCGCCCCTTGATGTCGACGAACCACAAGGCTTTGTCGCGCTCGACCCAGACCGGTCCTTCGAGCAGCGGCGCGCCCAGCGCCCACACGCTGCCCGGTTCGCAGGTGGCGGCGCTCACCGCCAGCCCGCGTCCACGAAATAGCTATGCCCGGTCACCAACGCGGCATCGTCACTGGCGAGGAACATCACCATCGCGGCGATGTCGTGCGGCAACAATCGCCCCTTCAGGCATTGCGCCTCGACGATCTCTGCTTCGCCCTCGGGCGTGTACCATTTCAGCTGCCGTTCGGTGCGGACATTGCCGGGAATGACGCAGGTGGCGCGGATGCCGTCCGGCCCCAATTCGCGCGCGAGGCTGCGGGTCAGCCCTTCGATCGCGGCCTTGCACGTCTGGTACAAGGTCAGATCGGACAGCGCCAAATGCCAGGAAATCGATCCCAGGTTGATGATCGCTCCCCCGCCCTTTTCGCGCATCGCCGGCACCACTGCCTGCGCGCTGAAGAATAGATGCTTCAGATTGACCGCAAAGCGATTGTCCCAATAGGCTTCGTCAACTTGTTCGATCGAATGGCGGTCATCATTGGCGGCATTGTTCACCAGAATATCGAACGCACCCTCTTCGGCGATCAACTTCGCAATCGCGGCGCGAAGAGCGGCGATATTGGTGAGGTCAACCGCCTCGAACCGAACTTTGGCCGGGGCGAGCAAATCGACCAGCGCGCGGGAATCGGCCTCGGCAATGTCGAAAAAGGTGACGTCAGCCCCCTGCGCCGCAAAACCCTCGACAATCCCCGCGCCGATGCCCGATCCACCGCCGGTAACCAGCACGCGCTTGCCCATCAGGCTGGGATAGGTCGCGCGCAGGCTGCGTTCACCGGCTTTGTGTTTCGATAGGTCCAGGTCGGCTTCGGCCATAATGTTTCTGCTATCCAAATTTTCGTTTTCGGTACCGGAGAATGGCACCAGTGTGGCTCACGCCGCTGCGCTGCGGCGATCGGCGAGATTTCGCATCAGGTCGCGGATACCGAATGCCCAGGGCGCAGCCGCCTTCGACGTGGTGACTGGGTTGACCAATGTTCCCAGCCGGTCGGCGCGGATCGACACCAGATCGCCCTGCTTGTGGGTGAAACCACGCCCCGGCTCGTCCCGGTCCTGCACGGGTGCAAACAACGTGCCCAGGAACAGCACGAAACCATCGGGATATTGATGCTCGCTCATCGTCTGGCGCAGCAAATCTTCGGGATCGCGGCTGATTTCGCGCATCGAGCTGTGCCCGGTCAGCATATACCCTTCCGGTCCCTCGATCGTCAGGTCCAGCTCGGCATTCCGCACATCGTCCATGGTGAAGCGGTCGTCGAACAGCCGGATGAACGGCCCGATCGCGCAGGAGGCGTTGTTGTCCTTCGCCTTGCCCAGCAACAGCGCGCTACGCCCTTCGAAATCGCGCAGATTGACATCGTTGCCCAGTGTCGCGCCAATCGCGCGGCCACGGCTATCGGCCACCAGCACCACTTCGGGTTCGGGGTTGTTCCAGGTCGAATCCGACCGGACCCCAACCTCGCCGCCCCAACCGATCGACGACAGCACCGCGGTCTTGGTGAAAACCTCGGCATCGGGGCCGATCGCTACTTCGAGATATTGCGACCACATGCCCGCCTCGATCAGCGCGGCCTTAAGCCGCACCGCATCGTCGCTGCCGGGCACGACCGAGCGGATGCCGCCGCCGACCTTTTCTTCCAGCTCGTCGCGAATTGCCGAGGCTGCCGCCGAATCGCCGCGCGCGCGCTCTTCGATCACCCGCTCGATCGCCGACACGGCAAAGGTGACCCCCGCCGCCTTGACGCATTGCAGGTCGATCGGCGCAAGCAACTGAAACCGTGCGTCCGAACCGGGGACGCCCAGCGCCTCGACCGCGCACAAATACTCGCCTTCGATGGCTGCGGGATTGTCCAGGTCGAACCAATCCGCAGTCGTTTCGACCTGCGCGAACACCGACATCACCGCGCCATCGCGCACAACCACCGGCACCGGCCCGTCCGGTGTCTGCACCCGCCCGGCAAGTACCGCCTCGGCATGGTCGACCGGCAATGCCTGCTTGCTCCAGTTGATGAGCATTATCCTCTCCCCAGTCCCGCTGATATTGATAGCGCTATCAGCGTTCACCAATGTCCGCAACAAGCGCTACCCGCCCGACTGCGCCAGTACACACCATTTTAATACCAGTATTTCCGCGCGCCGATCAGACGCGCGGAAATGCTATGGTCTATATCAGACCTGCCAGCTACCATTGAGGCGCGTCAAGACCCCGCCCTGCCCGCCTTCGCGAAGCACCGGCGGCAGCAATACCTCGGGCAGGTCCTGATAGCTTACCGGTCGCAGGAAGCGGTCGATCGCCAGCGTGCCGACCGATGTCGAACGGCCATCCGACGTCGCCGGATACGGGCCGCCATGCACCATCGCATGCGTCACTTCGACGCCGGTGGGCCAGCCATTGGCCAGGATGCGACCGACGGTGCGCTCGAGCACCGGCAGCACGCGCTTGGCATCGGCATAGTCACCCTCGTCGATCTGCAACGTCGCGGTGAGCTGGCCCTCCAGTTCGCCCAGCACCCCCAGCAATTCGTCGAGATCGGCGCAGCGCACTACCACCGACGACGCACCGAACACCTCGTGCAGATGCACCGGATCGGCCAGGAAGTCCTTGCCCGCGACGCTGAACAGCGCGGCGCGGCCCTGCGTCGGCCCGGCAGGCTCGGCACCCTCGGCGACCTTGGTGACGAACGGGCTGCCCTCGAGCTTGGCCTTGCCGTCCTCATATGCCTGATAAATCCCCGCGGTGAGCATCACCTGCGCCGCCTGTCCGGTCAGCACTTCGCCCGCACGCGCGATGAAGGCGTCGAGTTCGGGGCCGTCAATCGCCATCACCAGCCCGGGATTGGTGCAGAACTGACCCGCGCCCATGCCAAGGCTGGCGACATAGGCTTCGGCCAGCGCTGGGCCGCGTGCCTTCAGCGCATGCGGCATCAGCACGACGGGGTTGATCGCCGACATTTCGGCATAGACCGGGATCGGCCGCGGACGCTCGGCGGCGATCTTCATCAGCGCCTCGCCGCCGGCACGCGATCCGGTGAAGCCGACCGCCATGATGCGCGGATCGGCGACCAGCGCCTGACCCACCTTGCGCGACATGCCGTTGACCAGGCTGAACACGCCCTTGGGCATGCCGGTCTTTTCCACCGCACGCTCGATCGCGGTGGCGATCAGCTCGGCGGTGCCGGGGTGCGCGCTGTGCCCCTTCATCACCACCGGGCAACCGGCAGCGAGCGCGGCGGCGGTGTCGCCCCCTGCGGTCGAGAAGGCGAGCGGGAAGTTCGACGCGCCGAACACCGCGACGGGGCCGAGCGGGATCATCCGCAGGCGAAGGTCGGGCTTGGGCGGGGTGCGCTGCTTGTCGGCATGATCGATCCGCAGCTTCTGCCACTGGCCGTCACGGATTTCCTTGGCGAACAGCCGCATCTGGCCCGCCGTGCGCCCGCGCTCACCGGTGATCCGTGCAGCGGGAAGCCCGCTCTCGCGGCAGGCGCGCTCTACCAGCGTGTCGCCCAGCGCCTCGATCTCGTCGGCGATCGCGTCGAGGAAAGCGGCGCGGTCGGCCAGCGGCGCGCTCGAATAGGGCAGGAACGCGGCTTCGGCTGCGGCGCAGGCGTCGGCGACGTCCTGCTCGGTCGCGCCGAAGAACGACGCATCGTCGATCTCGATGCCCTTCGAGGGATCATAAGCGCGGAAGCTTTCGGTCGACTGGCGGCGTGCGCCACCGATGAAGAGATCGCCGGTGAGTTTCATAGATTATTCTCCGTTCAAAACTTAATGATGGCCAGGGGCATAGGGATGCTCGATGGCTTTGCAATGGTCGAGGTCATGTGCTGGTGGCTGAACCGTCGGCGGCAAGGTTCGCCCCGAGACGTTCGCAAAATAGGCGATGCTGGCATCACGCCACCATATGGACTCGCGCTGCTGGATCGCAAGGAAGCGGGTGACCTCGTCGAAACGCGGCGCATCGACAAACGGCTTGAGCGCCGCCCATTGCGCCTGCATCCGCCCCACCCCGGCAACGCCGCGATCATAACGATGCAGCAATTCGGCCCATAGCGTCCGCCCCGAGCGCATCTTCTCGTCCCAGCCGACATGGTGGAACCACAGCAGATCCTTGTCGTCGACGCTGCGGCGGCTGGCGAAGAGCCGTGCCACCTGCGGCATATATTGCGCGACCGCGTTCGATCCACTCGCGGTGCGATCGAAGCCGATGCCGTCCTTGTCGGCGCGGTGATAATAGACCGGGTTCCATTCGGGACGCGCCAGATCGGACACCCACGGCCCCGGACCATAATGATGCCCCGTCGCCATCACATGCGCGAGCCCCAGCGGGGTCATGTAATCGACGACGGTTTCGCGCGACCCCATCATCAATGCGGTGACCGGCTGGACGAAGGCGGGATCGGGGGTGAAGGTCTGCGCCGCCCATTCGCGCGCGATCGCGTCCGACGACAATTGATGATCCCAGGCGAGCCGGCCGAAGGCATACCAATTCGCCTGGTCGAAGATCGACCCCGACCAGTTGCGGTCGCTGCCGATATTGGCGACGCCCGCCATGCCGTTAAGCTTGTGGCCCTCAAGCGACCCGTCGATCACCTTGGCGACGGTCGATCCCTTGCCCTTGGCGAAGGTATCTGCATCGAGCACCTCCTCATACATCGGCGCGAGATAGGCGAGATGTGTCGCGAAGCCGAGATACTCCTTGGTGATTTGGAACTCGATCATCAGCGGGGTCTTTGGCATCGCTCCGAACATCGGGTGGAAGGGTTCGCGCGGCTGGAAATCGATCGCGCCGTTCTTGACCTGCACGATGACATTGTCAGCGAACTTGCCGTCGAGCGGCTTGAAGTCCGAATAGGCCTGTTTCGCGCGATCGTCGGGATCGGCCTCCGAATAGACGAAGGCGCGCCACATCACGATGCCGCCATGCGGCTTGACCGCCGCGGCGAGCATGTTGGCGCCCTCGGCATGGGTGCGCTTGTAATCCTGCGGCCCCGGCTGGCCTTCCGAATTGGCCTTCACCAGAAACCCGCCGAAATCGGGGATCGCGGCATAGATTTCGTCGGCCTTGGCCTTCCACCACGCCGCCACCGCCGGATCGAGCGGATCAGCGGTCGCGGTCTGCTTCAGCTCGACCGGGGTAGACCAGCGCGCCGACAGATAGACCTTGATGCCATAGGGGCGCAGCACATCGGCGACTGCGGCGGCCTTGGCAATCCAGGGCGCCGTCAAGCTGTCGGGCTTGGCGTTGACGTTGTTGAGCACCGCGCCGTTGATGCCGATCGATGCGTTGGCGCGCGCATAATCGGTGTAGCGCTGGTCCTTCACATCGGGCAGCTTCCACCAGTCCCAGATCGACTGGCCCGAAAACCCGCGCTCGACGGTTCGATCGAGATTGTCCCAATGGTTGAGCAGCCGCAGATCGACCTTGGGCTGCTGCGCGACGTCGAACGCGTCGATCGGGCTGCCGGTCTGCAACGCGCGCAGCAGTGCGAACGCACCGTACAACACACCGACCGGGCGGTTGGCGGCGACGACGATCAGCTTGCGCCCATCGCGCGCGATGCTGCGGATGACGAAGCCTTCATCGCCCGCTTGGGCCAACGGCAGCCCGAGCGCGGCGATCGCAGGGTCGTCGCGCGTGCCGATCATCAAGCTGTGCGGTGCGGCAGCCGCCAAAGAGGCGTTGCAATCGCGCGGTGCCGACTTCTGCGTCATCGCATCGATCGCGGTTTCGATCTCGCGCGCAGCGATCGCGATCGTCGCCTCAGTCGCGCGCTGCGCGGCGGCGACGCAGCCGGCATAAGGATCGACCGCAAGCCGCTGTGCGGTGGGAAGCGGCGCGTGGCGCAGCCACAAATCATAGCCGTCTTCGGCCTGCGCGGGTGCGGTGGCGCTCAACATTGCCGCCGCCAGTCCCAATTTCGTCAGCGATCGCTGCATAATTTATCCGCTCCGATTCGCCAGCTCGTGCGTGGCCAGCATTGACACGTGGGGGCTATAACATGGTAGCGCTATCAAGAAAGAGGCGATAATCAATCACCTAAATCCGGGCGAATCATATCGATTCGACCTGAAAATTGAGAGGATACTGGATGCCGCGTATCACCGCCGCCCGGGTGATCATCACCTGCCCCGGTCGCAACTTCGTCACGCTCAAGATCGAATGCGACGACGGCACCACCGGCGTCGGCGATGCGACTCTCAACGGTCGCGAACTGGCGGTGGCGAGCTATCTGACCGAGCATGTCATCCCCTGCCTGATCGGTCGCGACGCGCACCGGATCGAGGATGTCTGGCAGTATCTGTACAAGGGGGCCTATTGGCGACGCGGCCCGGTGACGATGTCGGCGATCGCCGCGGTCGATACGGCATTATGGGACATCAAGGGCAAGATCGCGGGTCTGCCGGTCTACCAGCTGCTCGGCGGGGCGAGCCGCGAGAGCGTGATGGTCTATGG
The DNA here is from genome assembly GCF_000786205.1 of Sphingomonas sp. 37zxx. Classification (GTDB taxonomy): domain Bacteria; phylum Pseudomonadota; class Alphaproteobacteria; order Sphingomonadales; family Sphingomonadaceae; genus Sphingomonas. The sequence goes on from NZ_JROH01000009.1 coordinate 102,525, forward strand.
CCACGCCAACGGCACCTCGATCGACGACACGATCGAGGCCGCCCTCGAATATCAGCAGCAGGGTTATAAGGCGATCCGGCTGCAATGCGGCGTGCCCGGCATGGCATCGACCTATGGCGTGTCGAAGAACCGCTATTTCTATGAACCCGCCGACGCCGATCTGCCGAGCGAGAATGTCTGGTCGACCAGCAAATATCTGCGTGTTGTGCCTGAATTGTTCAAAGCTGCGCGCGAGGCGCTGGGCTGGGACGTCCATTTGCTCCACGACATCCATCACCGGCTGACCCCGATCGAGGCCGGACGGCTGGGCAAGGATCTCGAACCCTATCGCCCCTTCTGGCTTGAAGACGCGACGCCGGCCGAGAACCAGGATGCCTTCCGCCTGATCCGCCAGCACACCACCAGCCCGCTGGCGGTGGGCGAAATCTTCAATTCGATCTGGGATTGCAAGGCGCTGATCGAGAACCAGCTGGTCGACTATATCCGCGCCACCGTGGTCCATGCCGGCGGCATCACCCATTTGCGCCGGATCGCCGCACTCGCCGATCTCTACCAGATCAAGACCGGCTGCCACGGCGCGACTGATCTGTCGCCGGTCTGCATGGCCGCCGCGCTGCATTTCGACCTGTCGGTGCCCAATTTCGGCATCCAGGAATATATGCGCCACACCCCTGAGACCGATGCGGTCTTCCCGCATGCCTACAGCTTCGCCGACGGCGCGATGCATCCGGGCGATGCGCCGGGCCTGGGCGTCGACATCGACGAGGAACTCGCGGCGGGCTATGAATATAGCCGCGCCTATCTGCCGGTGAACCGGCTCGAAGACGGCACGATGCACGACTGGTGAGCAAGACCGCCACAACCGCCGCCGCGATGCCGAAGCCGTCGGGCCCGAAACCTGCTGGTAACGTCCGCTGGATCGTCTGCGCGCTGCTCTTCTGTGCCGTGGTGTTGAGCTACGTCGATCGACTGGTGCTGCCCACGCTCAAGCCCGATCTGCAAGGACGCTATGGCTGGACCGAAACCGGCTATGCCGATCTCGCAATCTGGTTCCAGGCGGCTTACGGCATCTCCTACGTCATCTTTGGGCGGCTGATCGACAAGGTCGGCGCGCGGATCGGCTATGCGATGGCGGTGGCGATCTGGACGATCGGCCATGTCGCGCACATCTTTTTCACCTCGACCGGCGGCATGATCCTCGCGCGGATTCCGCTGGCGATCGGCGAAGCGGGCACCTTCCCCGCCGCGATCGCCGCGACCAACGAATGGTTTCCCAAGCGCGAGCGCGCCTTTGCGATCGGCATCTTCAACGCCGGCAGCAACATCGGCGCGATCCTGACGCCGCTGATCGTACCGATCATCGCGGTGACGATGGGCTGGCGGATGGCGTTCATCCTCACCGGCCTGCTCACCGTGATCTGGCTGGTTGCCTGGCTCGGCTTCTACCGCAAACCACAGGAGCATAAACGGGTATCGGCGGAGGAACTGGCGTTCATCGAGAGCGATCCGGTCGAGCCGATGCGCGCGGTCGCGTGGAGCAAGCTGCTGCGCCAGCGCCAGACCTGGGCGTATATGGCGGGGCGGTTCCTGATCGATCCTGTGTGGTGGACGTTCCTGTTCTGGCTGCCCGATTTCTTCAATCGCCAATATGGCATCACCATGCTCGCCTTCGGGCCGCCATTGATCGCGATCTATCTGCTTGCCGATGTCGGATCGGTGGCGGGCGGCTGGTTCTCGTCGCGGCTGATCGGGCGCGGCGCTAGCATCAATCGCGGCCGCAAGACCGCGATGTTCGCCTGCGCGCTGTGCGCAGTGCCGATCGCCTTTGCCACCGAAGTACCGTCGATGTGGTGGGCGGTGCTGCTGATCGGGCTGGCCTGTGCAGGGCATCAGGGCTTCTCGGCCAACCTCTACGCACTGCCCGGCGATCTGCTGCCGCGCTGGGCGGCGGGTTCGGTCGTGGGGTTGGGCGGACTTTCGGGCGCGGTCGGCGGCATGTTGATGGCGCGCTTTGCCGGCAACATACTGGAGACAGTCGGCAGCTATCAACCGATCTTCATCGTGGCGTCGTGTGCGTATTTATTGGCACTGCTCGTCATCCATCTGATCGTGCCACGCTACACGCCTGCCGATGCTGACAGGCTTACGTAATACTTATTGCTGTTGGCCTAAAGAGATCAGCTACAGTGTGACACTAGCGCAACATCATTACGATCTAGTGGGGTAACTTGTACTTTAGCAATTGACAGCACTAAGCTCGGTGGTAGCGTTATCAAGTCGATCGGCAAGAGTCGGCATATAGCAAGCGGCACTGACCGCGCAGGGAGGGGATTACATGCGTTCTTCACGCACGCGTGCGCTCGCGCACACCACATCGACTATCGCGTTGCTGACGTGGCTGGCTTTGCCAAGCGCAGCTAGCGCACAAGCGACCGATACCCCGACAAACGCCCAGCCCGGCGCGACCGCCACCGTCGACAGCCAAGCCGCTGACATGGCGCAAAATCCGCAGGATGCCGCCGAACAGCAGGCAGACATCGTCGTCACCGGCGTCCGCGCCAGCCTTCAGCGTGCGATCGACATCAAACGCAACTCCTCAGGCGTCGTCGACGCGATCTCGGCCGAAGACATCGGCAAGTTTCCCGACACCAATCTGGCGGAGTCGCTGCAACGGGTAACCGGTGTCTCGATCAACCGGGCCAATGGCGAAGGGTCACAAGTCGCGGTTCGCGGCTTTTCGGGCAGTTTCAACCTGGTGACGATCAACGGTCGGCAGATGCCGGCGTCGAACGTCGATACCAGCGCGGGCAACGGCTTTGCCCGGGGAACGGGCCGATCGTTCGACTTCCAGAATCTTGCATCGGAAGGCGTCTCGACGCTGGAGGTCTACAAGACCGGTCGCGCCGCCATCCCCTCGGGCGGCATCGGTGCCGCGATCAACATCGTCACGCGCCGCCCGCTCGAATCCCGCGAAACGGGTGTCAACGGCTCGATCGGTGCAAAGGCGCTGTATGACACTTCAGTCGACATCGACGAAGGGGCCGGCAGCCGGATCACGCCCGAACTTTCTGGACTGTTGAATTATGCCAATGAGGACCGGACCTTCGGTGCCGCCATCTTCGGCAGTTATCAGCTCCGCGATTCAGCTTCGGTCCAGTCCAACCCCAATTACTGGAACATCGTTCCAACCAGCACCTTCTTCAGGCCGGGCACCTATGTGAATGCGGGGACTGTGGTCGACAATCGCCCGACCACGCCGTTCGTGCAGATTCCCAACGACAGCCGGTATCAGTTTTCCGAAAACTATCGCGAACGGATCAACTTCCAGGGCGTTCTGCAATTCCGCCCGACCGACCGGCTTGAATTCAGTGTCGACAGCTTGTTCGCGCAGAACCGCCTGAAGGAAAACCGCTCCGAACAGACCAACTGGTTCAACCGCCCGTTCAGTCGCGTAACCTTCGACGACAATCCGAACATGGCAACCGCAATTTTCCTGCAGGACTTCCTGCCCAGCGGGCCAAAGGATCTGGGCTTCGAGCAACAGGAATTCGCCACCAAGAGCCGCCTCGCCTCGGTCGGCCTGAACGCCAAATGGGAGTTCGCCGATGATTTCACGCTGACGTTGGACGGGCATCATTCGCGCTCGACCTCGTCGCCCGACAATCCCAACGGCACGTCGGCAACGCTGGTCGCGATCGGCGCGCCGGTCATCGCGGGCCATTCGGTCGATTATTCGAATGGCTTCCCACAGCAGTCCCAGACAATCAACGATTGCGCCGGCAAGGGCAATTGCAACAACGTGCTCGATATCGGTGATCTTGGATCACAGATCGGCCGCACCATTACGTCGCGGCAAACCCATCGTATCAGCGAAGCCCGCGCGATGGTCGGCTGGGATCTGGGCGGTGGCAGCCGCGTCGATGTGGGGGCCAACTACATCGATTCGGAGATGCGATCGACCCAGGTGCAATCGACCCAGACGCTGGGCAATTGGGGCATCGAGGACACCGGCCTGATCGAACAGATCGCCGGCGACCTGGTCGAAACCTATTGCCTCACCTGCAAGTTCGACAAGTTCAACCCGAACGCCCAAGGCTCGTCGTTGACCGCGTTCCGTGGCAGCGCGGTCGATCTCCTCAATGTCTTGGGGCCATATTATTCGGCGCGCGGCAACCAGGCGCAACCGGGCACCCCGGTTGACGACACCGTTGCCGAACAAACCTGGGCAGTATTCGGCCAGTTCACCTGGAATGGTGAAGTCGCCAGCCGGGCGGCCAATCTGGTGATGGGCGTCCGCTATGAAGAAACCCGGGTCAAATCCACAGCCGTTCAGGGCGAACCGTTCATCGATTGGGTGGCCGATAACGACTTCTTCATTCGCGACAGCGGCGTGGCTACGCAGATTGTCGGGCGTGGCCGCTATACCAATTTGCTGCCAGCCGCCGATTTCAGCATCGAGCCGATCACCAACGTAAAGGCGCGCGTCTCATTCAGCCGCACGCTGGCACGTCCCGACTACGGCAATCTGTTCGCCACCGCATCTGCCGGTGCGCCGAACCGTCCGACGTTGCTTGGCGGCATCGCTGCGGGCAGCACCCAAAACCCGGCGCTGCTGCCGCTGCTGTCGGACAATTTCGACGTGTCGCTGGAATGGTATTACAAGCCGGCCAGCTTCATATCGATCGGCTTCTTTGAGAAGCGCGTGCGCAACTTCGTCGGTAGCGGCGTGACCGAACAGAATCTGTTCGGTCTGCGCGATCCCAGCTCGGGCGCGCCCGGCACCCGGTCGGGTACAGCAGCCAGTCGCCTGACCGCCCAAAGCTATGATCTAAGCGACGTAAACCTGTTCACCTACACCGCATTGCTGATCCAGAATAACGGCAACACCGCCGCCGCCGACGCGATCTTTGCCGCCAACTTTGCCGGAGGCGGTCTCAATCAGTCGTTTGTCGATAGGATATTGAACGAAGTCGATATTCGCGCCGACGCCAATGATCCGTTGTTCCAATTTTCGGTATCGGCACCGATCAACAACCGCGAGGGCAAGCTCAACGGCTTTGAATTCGCGGTAACGCACTTCTTTGGCGACACGGGCTTTGGCGTTGCCGGGTCGTATACCAAGGTGAATGGCGATGTGCGGGTCGATCCGTTCGCCGATCCGACGGTGAACATCTTCGCACTGACCGGCCTTGGCGACAGCGCGAACCTCACCGGCATCTATGACCGCTACGGCATTTCGGCGCGCGTGGCGTATAACTGGCGTGCGAGCTACCTCACCGCCACCAACCAGGGCGGCAACCGCAACCCGCTGTTCACCGACGCCTTTGGCACCCTCGACGTCAACATCAGCTACGACCTGAACGACACGATCGCGGTAACGCTGGAAGGCATCAACCTGACCAGCGAAGTGGTTCGCACCTATGGCCGGACCGAGACCAACCTGGTCTTCGCGCAGGAACTGAAGCCCCGCTTCCTGCTGGGTGCCCGTTACCGCTTCTGATCGTCTTCCCGGCGATACCGTACAAAGCAGGAAGGGCCGTTCGTCATGGACGGCCCTTTCCGTTTGGACCCGGCCCCGACGATTGCTACCCTGTCGTACTTATGAAGGGCGTTTCGACCGCATGAACCGCGTTCTGCTCAACAATGTCGATCATCACGATATGAAGGTCGCGATCCGAACCGGCGCTGCCTTTGGCGATTGCGTCAATCAATTGCCGGTCTTTCCTTCCGAATTTCAGGAACTCCAGCGCGAATTCGCCATTGTCTTTCGCCGCAACCATGATGCGATCGACGCTTTCGCGCTGCTCGGCCTAGACCGCGACGAAAACCTGTTCCTGGGCGAACATGGCTGGACCAGCCGCTATGTCCCGGCGGTGCAGCGGCGCGGCCCGTTCTCGATCGCACTGGCGCGGCCCGATGCCGACGGGGCACCCGCCAACCATGACTTGATGATCCATGTCGATCTGGACGACGACCGGGTCGGCGATCCCGCGGGCTTGCCGCTGTTTCGCGAACATGGCGGCAATGCGCCATATCTCGATCAAACCGGCGCGGTGCTTCGCGTCATTTTCGAAGGGATGCAGACCGCGCACGCGGTCAATGCTGAGCTTGATGCAGCCGGGCTGCTCAAGCCGGTGACGATGCAAATCGCGCTGGACGACGAAACCCAATATGAATTGCCCAACCTGCTGACGGTCGACCCGCAAGCGCTGGCCGAGCTTTCGGGCGAGCCGCTCGAACGGCTGCACCGATCCGGGCTGCTGCATGCAGCGACCATGGCAGCCTGTTCGCTTGGCAACATCGAAGAGCTGATTACGCGCAAGAATCGGAAGCGGGCCGCAACGTGACACCGCCCATCACCAGCCGGCATGCGCGCGAGATTTCGGCCGACGATCCGGCGGCGGTGGATTTCGAAGCGCTGGTTGCAGCGGGGCAGCCGGTGGTGATCCGGGGTCTCGTCGCCGACTGGCCGATGGTGGCGGCAGGCCAAACCGGCGCGCAGGCGGCGGTCGATTACCTGCTGGGGTTCTACAATGGCCGCCCCGGCACCGGCTATACCGCCCGCCCGGCGCTGCAAGGGCGGTATTTCTACGACGACACGCTGACCGCGCTCGATTTCGAGCGCGAGCGCGTACAGCTCGACGCCTATCTCGCGCGCATCCTCGGCGCGCTGGGGGATGCAGACGCGCCATCCTTCTATGTCGGATCGACCGACCTCGACCAATATTTCCCCGGCTTCGGCGATGCCAACCCCCTGGCGCTGAACGGTCCCGCGTTCGAGCGGGCATTGCGCAGCATCTGGATCGGCAACCGCACCACCGCGACCACGCATTACGACATGTCGAACAACATCGCCTGCGTCGCGGCAGGCCGTCGGCGCTTCACCTTATTCCCCCCCGATCAAGTGGCGAACCTCTATCCCGGCCCGCTGGAGCCTACGCCCGGCGGCCAGGTCGTCTCGCTGGTCAACCTTGCCGATCCCGATCTCACCGCCTTTCCCAACTTCGCGATCGCGGCGCAGGCGGCGCAGATTGCCGAGCTCGAACCGGGCGATGCGGTCGTCTATCCGGCGCTATGGTGGCATCAGGTGGAAGCGCAGGACGATTTCAACATTCTGGTGAATTACTGGTGGAACGCCGCGCCCGCCTTCCTCGATCCGCCGATGACTGCGCTGCTGCACGCCATGCTCAGCCTGCGCGATCGGCCCCAGGCTGAAAAGGATGCGTGGGCGGCGATGTTCGATTATTATGTCTTTGGCCCCGCTGCCCGCCCGGCGGCGCATTTGCCATCGGCAGCGCAGGGGCCGCTTGCGCCACTCGACGACATGGGCGCGCGAAGGCTGCGCGCTGAACTCTTGCGGAGGCTGAACCGATGAAGCCGGTAAGACGTGTGGTAATTGCGGGCGGCGGCACCGCCGGCTGGCTGGCGGCAGCGCTGCTGACTCGGCAGATCGGTGCCGCGGTCGAGGTGACGCTGATCGAATCGGACGAAATCGGCACCGTCGGCGTCGGCGAATCGACCATCCCCACCGTCCGCGCCTTTCATGCGCTGCTGGGGATCGACGAGCAGGATTTCGTCCGCGAAACCGGGGCGACGTTCAAACTGGGCATTTCGTTTGAAGGGTGGTCGCACCCCGATTCGCGCTACATCCATTCCTTCGGAACGCTGGGCACCTCGACCTGGATGGCCGATTTCCACCATTTCTGGCTGGAAGCCAGGGCGCAGGGCAATGTCGCCGACATCGGCGCCTATTGCCTGGAGCATGAAGCGGCGCGCGCCGAACGCTTCGCCGCCCGGCCCCATGCCGCGCTGAACTATGCCTATCATTTCGACGCTGCTCGCTATGCCCGTTTCCTGCGCGAACGCTGCGAAGCCGATGGCCTGACCCGGATCGAGGGCCGGATCACCCGCGCCGAGCTGGACGCCGAAACCGGCAATATCGCCGCGGTGGTGATGGCCGATGGTTCGCGGATCGAAGGAGATTTGTTCATCGACTGCACCGGCTTTCGCGCGCTGCTGATCGGCGATGCGCTGGGCGTGCCCTATGAGGATTGGAGCCATTGGCTGCCGACCAACCGCGCGCTTGCGGTACAGACCGCCGCGACCGGCCCTGCCCTGCCCTATACCCGCGCCAGCGCGCATGACGCCGGATGGCAATGGCGGATTCCGCTGCAACACCGTGTCGGCAACGGCATCGTCTATTGCAGCGACTATCTGTCCGACGATGCAGCGCAAGACCGGCTGCTGCGCGCGGTGCAGGGCAAGGTGCTGACCGAACCGCGGCTGATCCGTTTCCAGACCGGCCGCCGTGCGCGGGCGTGGGAGCGCAATTGCGTCGGGCTGAGCCTGGCGGGCGGCTTCGTCGAGCCGCTCGAATCGACCAGCATCCACCTGATCATGATCACCCTCACCCGGCTGTTACAGCTATTCCCATTCGACGGCGTCAGCCCGGCGGCGGCGGCACGATTCAACGACATGTCGCGCCGCGAGATCGAAGGGGTGCGCGACTTCATCGTGTTGCATTACCACCTCAACCAGCGCGACGAACCGTTCTGGCGCGCGCACCGCGAAGCGTCGCTGCCCGACAGCCTGGCCGAGCGGATCGACCTGTTCCGCCAGAGCGCCCAGGCATTTCAGGCCAGCGATGAATTATTCACCGTCACCTCCTGGGTGCAGGTGATGCTGGGCCAGGAACTGCAACCCGCCGCGCACAACCGGCTGGCGATGCTGATGCCGCCGGGCCGGCTGAAGGAGGTGCTGGGCAATCTGGCGGCGCAAGTGACCGCCGGCGTGGAAAAGCTGCCCTCGCACCAATCCTTCGTCGATCAATTGGTCGCACTCGAACCAGTGCCGCTGCGCGCCCGCGCCTGATGGCCGGTACCCGTCCGGCGATCAGCTTTCGTAATGCGCGGTCGTCTTGGCGGCGAGTTCCTCGGCGGTGACGCCCGGTGCCATTTCGACCAGCCGGAACGCGCTGGCATGGTCGGGCCGCTGGAACACCGCCAGGTCGGTGATGATCATGTCGACCACGTTGCGTCCAGTCAGCGGCAGCGTGCAGGCCGGGATGAACTTGGGATCGCCGTTCTTTGACGTGTGCTCCATCACCACGATGATCTTTTTCACCCCGGCGACCAGATCCATCGCGCCGCCCATCCCCTTGATCATCTTGCCGGGGATCATCCAATTGGCGATGTCGCCATTTTCGGCGACTTCCATCGCGCCGAGCACGGTCAGGTCGATATGCCCGCCGCGAATCATCGCAAAGCTATCGGCGCTAGAGAAATACACCGATTGCGGCAGCTCGCTGATCGTCTGCTTGCCCGCATTGATCAGATCGGGGTCTTCCTCGCCGGCATAAGGAAACGGGCCGATGCCGAGCATCCCGTTTTCCGACTGCAGCGTCACCTCGACACCATCGGGAATATGATTGGCGACCAGCGTCGGGATGCCGATGCCCAGGTTCACATAGAAACCGTCCTGCAATTCCTTGGCGGCGCGCGCCGCCATCTCGTCACGAGTCCAGGGCATTACAACGCTTCCTTTTGCGAGAGAATCGGCTTTGGTTTGAGGGCTGGCCACACCAGCCAAGTGCCCACCGCGTGAACGAGGCCATAAACGAGGACAATGAGCGAGGACCAGATGTTGAATGCGGTGCGTGCGTGCGGTTCGATCATGATCGGAACGATCAACAGCCCTCGCGCCAGATAAATGCCGCTGATCAACACCAGCGCGGTGCGCATCAACGGCAGTTTCGGAAAGCGATCGGCACCCGCAAAGGCGTAGAGTGCCCAGACCGAAAGCACCGCGGCGATTCCGATCGTCATCAGCATGGGCTGCCACAGGCCGCGTTCGTCCATGCGCGCCATCCCTTCACCAGCACCGAAGAAACGATACCAGTCCGGCCCGCCGATGATCACCCCGATATGCAGCAGGGCCGCAATCAAGCTCAGGCAACCGCCAACCATCAACCAGCTTTTGCCCTGCCCAAGGCGCGTCACGGCTGCGGTTCCCAGCGCGTTTCGGGCGGGTAAACATCGTCAAAATCGCCCCGGATGGAGGGGCCATAGACCGGGTTGGCGAACAGGAACCAGCCATTGCCCCACAGGCCATCATAGGGTGCGCCCATGGCCATCGCTCGGCGTTGCAGCGGCGGCAATTCGGGCTTGTTGAAGCCGTTGCGGAAATCGCCAAGCTGGTCCCCCGCCATCGCCACGACACACCAGCGCGCAGCGATCGTGGCGCGGCGCAAGTCCTTGCTCGAACCGCTCGCGTCATCGCCCATCAGGAACAAGGTTTCGCCATGCTTGAAATCACCAAGCCCTGCTGCCGAAAGGGTCTGCTCGCTATTCGCCGCGTTGGCGGCATCGCGATTCGTGTTGGCGATCAGCGTGATCCCAGCGGCACGCAGGGCGGCCAAGGCCTCTACCGCGCCCGGCATCACTACTGCCTTGCCGGTGCCGGTTTTTTCCCAGTCGTCCCAGGTCTTGGCGTCGAACTGTGCCCCCTTCAGCGCGAACCAGCGCATTGGGCCGATATTCCAGATCAGCGTCTCGTCCGCATCGAACACCGCCGCGAGGGGTTTGTCGCCGCACGCAACAGGCTTCCCGGTCGCCTCATCGATAATCACGCTATCAACAGGCCGCACCTTTGCCTTGGCGAGCGCATATGTCGTCAACGCATGATAGGTCTGCTGAACCGCGATTGCCCCTTCGGCTGAACTATATAGCCATTGCTGGCCCATCGGTACCGACGGCGCTGCAATGGGCGCAGGGACCAGCGATCGCTGATTCATCGAGCAGGCAGACAACGCAACCAACGCGGCGATCGCCACGACAGGCTTGCTTCGGCCTCGGCCTAGCCTCAGCCACCCCTTTCGCCTGTAAGAGGGGACGAGGCTGGCAGAAATCACGCGACAGTCCGCTCGCGCACCGTCCGAAACTCGATCTTCTTGTCATACGGCGCGCCGACGATCATCCGCTTCACATAAATGCCTGGCAGATGCACCGCATCAGAATCGAGCGCGCCGACCGGCACCACTTCTTCGACTTCGGCAACGCAGATCCGCCCGGCGGTCGCCATCGGCTGGTTGAAGTTGCGGGCGGTCTTGCGGAAGATCAAATTGCCCGCTTCATCGGCCTTCCAGCCCTTGATGATGGCAAGGTCGGCACGGATGCCGCGTTCGAGAATATATTCCTCGCCGTCGAAGATCATCGTCTCCTTGCCCTCGGCCACCTTGGTGCCGACTCCGGTCTTGGTATAGAAACCCGGTATCCCCGCCCCGCCGGCGCGGCAGCGTTCGGCCAGCGTCCCCTGCGGGCTGAACTCGACTTCCAGCTCGCCCGACAGATATTGCCGTTCAAATTCCTTGTTCTCGCCGACATAGGACGAGATCATCTTCTTGACCTGGCGGGTGCGAAGCAGCTTGCCCAATCCTTCGCCATCAATACCGGCATTGTTGCTGGCGATCGTCAAATCCTTGACCCCCGATGCCTGAATCGCATCGATCAGCCGTTCGGGGATACCGCACAGGCCAAACCCGCCGGCGCAGATCGTCATGCCATCATGGAGCAGCCCGTCGAGCGCGGCGGCGGCATCGGGATAGAGTTTCTTCATCGGGCAAGTCTCCTATGCCATCGGCACTAGCGATTCCGGGGTCCGGGGGTCAAGCAACCACGCTCGACTTGCGCGTCCGCATGCGGGTAGGACGGCGCAGGAGATTGACCATGACCAAGCGTAGCGGCGGGCGTATCCTTGTCGATAATCTGGTGGCGCAGGGATGCGACCGGCTGTTCCAGGTGCCCGGCGAAAGCTTCCTGGCGGTGCTCGACGCATTGGTCGACGTTCCCGCGATCGAGGTCGTGACTTGCCGGCAAGAGGGCGGCGCTGCGTTCATGGCCTGCGCCGACGGGGCGATGACGCAGCGGCCGGGGGTGTGCTTCGTCACCCGTGGCCCCGGCGCGACCAATGCCAGCATCGGCGTTCATGTCGCGATGCAGGATTCGCAGCCGATGCTGTTGTTCATCGGCGACGTCGATCGCGGCATGCGCGACCGCGAGGGTTTTCAGGAAGTCGATTTTCCCGCGATGTTCGCGCCGCTCGCGAAATGGGCGACTCGGATCGAGGATGCGGCGCGAATCCCCGAATATGTCGCGCGCGCCTGGAATACCGCGATCAGCGGCCGCCCCGGCCCGGTGGTGATCGCGCTGCCCGAGGATATGCTGTGCGATATGGTCGAGGCAGTCGATCGCCCCAGGATCGAACGGGTCTGGCAAGCCGCCAATCCCGACGACATTGATACCGCCTTGAAGCTGCTGCGAGCGGCGGAGCGCCCCGTGGCGATCGTCGGCGGCGCGGGGTGGGACAGGGCGACCACCGGGGCATTCGATTGCTTCGCGCGCAACTGGGGCATCCCGGTCGCGGGCGCGTTCCGCCGGCAGGATGCGATTCCGAACTGGTCGAAGGCTTGGGCGGGCAATCTGGGCTATGGCCCCAATCCCAAGCTGGTCGAGCGGATCAAGGCCGCCGATGTGGTCCTGGTCCTCGGGGCTCGGCTCGGTGAGGCGACGACCGACGGCTATACGCTGATCACCCCCGATCATCCGGGCCAGAAGCTGATCCACGTCCACCCCGATCCGGCGGAACTCAACCGGGTCTATCGCGCCGACGTGGCGGTCTGTTCGGACACCTTTTCATTCGCCAACGCGCTGGCGTGCGCCGACTATCCGCCGTCGCCGCATCCCAGCGGGGCCGAGGCGCACGCCCAATGGCGCGAATGGTCGACGCCCAAGCCGCGCGACGGCGTGGCGCTAGACCTTGGCCTGTGCGTCGCGGCGATGCGCGAGGCGCTGCCGGCGGATACGATCATCTGCAACGGTGCCGGCAATTTCGCCGGCTGGTGGCACCGCTATTGGCATTACGGTCTTCAGCCCTCGCAACTCGCGCCGACCGCCGGCGCGATGGGCTATGGCGTCCCCGCCGCGATCGCTGCGGCCCTGCGCGCACCCGACCGCATGGTCGTGGCACTGGCGGGCGATGGCGATTTCCTGATGAACGGTCAGGAACTGGCAACCGCCGTCCAGCACGGTGCCGAGATGCTGGTGCTGGTGATCGACAATAGCGGCTATGGTACGATCCGCATGCACCAGGAGCGTGAATTTCCGGGCCGGGTGAGCGCCACGCGCCTTGCCAACCCCGATTTCGCGGCTCTGGCGCGCGCCTATGGCTGCTGGTCCGAAACCGTCGAGCGCACCGAAGATTTCGCCCCTGCGCTTGCCCGCGCCCAGGAACAGCGCGGCGTGCGGCTGCTGCACCTGCGCACCGACATCGAAGTCATCAATCCCGGCACGACGATCAGCGCGATCCGCGCCCGCTGACGCCCATGAAAAAGGCCGCCCCAGTTTCCCGGAGCGGCCCAATCACTTTGCGCTACCCAAAGCAACGCTACAGGTCAGATGTCGTCGCCGAGCGCGCCCTTGACCTTGCCTGCAGTCTGTTGAAGCTTGCCCTTGGCTTCCTGCGCTTCGCCTTCGGCGCGCGTCTCAGGATTGTCGGACCTCTGCTTCATCTCGCCAATGGCTTCGTTTACGTTGCCTTTGACCTTGTCTACGAATTCACCCATGCGGCTTCTCCTCAATCATGTGCGACAATGATGCGGGTCATCATTGCTTTCGCTTACAGGGAGAACGGCCTGGGGTAGACTTGGTTCCGAATTAGATAAGCCCAGCCAACGGGCTAGAGGGATCGGCATAGCGCCGCTGCCCCATCCGCCCCGCGCGATAGGCCAGCCGCCCCGATTCGACCGCAGCCTTCATCGCCGCCGCCATCATCACCGGGTTTTTCGCCTCGGCAATCGCGGTGTTCATCAGCACGCCGTCGCAGCCAAGCTCCATCGCCACGGCAGCATCGGACGCGGTGCCGACTCCGGCATCGACCAGCACCGGCACCTTGGCCCCCTCGACGATCAGGCGGATCGTGATCCGGTTCTGGATACCCAGCCCTGATCCGATCGGCGCGCCCAGCGGCATGATCGCGACCGCACCGGCATCCTCCAGCCGCTTCGCCGCGATCGGATCGTCGACGCAATAGACCATCGGTAGGAAGCCTTCCTTGGCCAGCACCTCGGTCGCGCGCAGCGTTTCGACCATGTCGGGATACAGCGTGCGCGCCTCGCCCAGCACTTCGAGCTTCACCAGATCCCAGCCGCCCGCCTCGCGCGCCAGCCGCAACGTGCGGATTGCCTCGTCGCCGGTGAAACAGCCCGCCGTGTTGGGCAGGTAGGTCACGCGCTTGGGGTCGATAAAGTCGGTCAGCATCGGCGCCTTGGGATCGCTGACATTCACCCGGCGAACCGCGACGGTGACGATCTCCGCCCCCGCCGCTTCGACCGCAGCCGCATTCTGCGCGAAGTCCTTGTATTTTCCCGTGCCGACGATCAGCCGCGATCGGAAAGTGCGCCCGGCCACGGTCCAGCTATCGACGTCCGCCGTCACTTCATGATCGCCGCCGCCGACGAAATGGACGATTTCCAGCTCGTCGCCATCCTCGACCATGACGTCGCCCAGCGTCGAGCGCGGCACAACCTCCAGATTGCGCTCCACCGCCACCTTTTCCGGTACCAGCCCCAGATCGCTCGCGAGACCGGCAAGGCTAAGGCCCGCGCGGACGCGCTTATGCTCGCCATTGACCATGATCGATACGGTACCGTCGCTGTGCATGCCGTAATTTCCCCCGTTCGGGCTGCGCTTGTCGAAGCCCCGCCCTTCTTTCCTTGCGTCGGCGAAAGAAGTACGGCCCTTCGACAAGCTCAGGGCGAACGGGGTTTGTGGGTGGTCATATGGTCCGCTCGCGCCGCGCCCGCAACCAAGAGGGGCATGATGGCCGAAACGAATCCAGCCGCGATCCCGGCAACCATCTATGTCCTCAACGGCCCCAATCTGAACCTGCTGGGGACGCGCGAGCCCGAAATCTATGGTGCCGATACGCTCGACGACATTGCCGGGATGCTCGAGGATCGGGCGCGCGAGCTGGGCATCGACGTCGAAGTGCGCCAGTCGAATCATGAAGGCCATCTGATCGACTGGCTGCACGAAGCTCAGGCAGAGGGTGCGCGCGCGGTGCTGTTGAACGCCGCCGCCTTCACCCACACATCGGTCGCGCTATACGATGCGATCCGCGCGATCCGCACGCCGGTGATCGAAGTGCATCTGTCGAATCCGCATGCGCGTGAGGCATTTCGCCACAAAAGCTATGTCGCCATGGCCGCGCGCGGAACCGTCAGCGGCTTCGGCGCGCAGTCCTATCTGCTCGCGCTTGAAGCCGCCGCCCGCCTAGCTTAAGGCCAAACCCTTTGCAAAGAAACAGGTCGCAATGAGCAACGAACACGACGAACCGGGCAACATGCGAATTGACGTCGATCTCGTGCGCCAGCTTGCCGCGGTGCTCGATGAAACCAAACTGACCGAGATCGAGGTCGAGGACGGCGAACGCCGGGTCCGGGTCGCGCGCGAAGTGGTCATCGCACCGCAGATGATGCAGGCCGCACCGATGGCGCATGCCGCCCCCGCTCTGGCCCACGCCGCCCCCGCACCCACCGAAGTCGCTGCGCCCCCGCCCAACCCAGCCGCCAATGCAGTGCGTTCGCCGATGGTCGGCACGGTCTATCTGTCGGCGGAGCCGGGCAGCAAGCGGTTCGTCTCGCCGGGCCAAAAGGTGCAGGCGGGCGACACGCTGCTGATCGTCGAGGCGATGAAGGTCATGAACCCGATCCTTGCCCCCTCGGCTGGCACGGTCGGCGCGATCCTGGTTGAAAATGGCCAGCCGGTGGAATTTGACCAGCCGCTCGTCGTGGTCGAATAATGGCGCAGATCAAGAAGCTGCTGATCGCCAATCGCGGCGAGATCGCGCTGCGTATCCATCGCGCCTGCCATGAAATGGGCATCCAGACCGTCGCGGTACATTCGACCGCCGATGCCGATGCGATGCACGTCCGGCTGGCCGATCAGGCGATCTGCATCGGACCGCCGCCGGCCGGCGAAAGCTATCTGAACATCCCGAACATCATCTCGGCCGCTGAAATCTCAGGCGCCGACGCGATTCATCCGGGCTATGGTTTCTTGAGCGAAAACGCCAAATTCGCCGAGATCGTCGAGCTGCATAATCTGATGTTCGTCGGCCCCAAGCCCGAACACATCCGCACAATGGGCGACAAGGTCGAGGCCAAGCGCACCGCGGGCGCGCTCGGGCTGCCCTTGGTGCCCGGTTCGGACGGCGCGGTGAGCGATCTGGCCGAGGCAAAGGAAATCGCGGCGCGCGTCGGCTATCCGGTGATCATCAAGGCGGCATCGGGCGGCGGCGGGCGCGGCATGAAGGTGTGCGGATCCGAAGACCAGCTCGAAACGCTGATGGCTCAAGCGGGCAGCGAGGCAAAAGCCGCGTTCGGCGACGCCACCGTCTATATCGAAAAATATCTCGGCAACCCGCGCCACATCGAATTTCAGGTGTTCGGCGACGGCAACGGCAATGCGATCCATCTGGGCGAACGCGACTGCTCGCTTCAGCGCCGCCATCAAAAGGTGCTCGAAGAAGCCCCCTCGCCCGCGCTCGGTGCCGAAGACCGCGAACGCATGGGCGCGATCTGCGCCAAGGCGATGGCCGATATGGGCTATCGCGGTGCCGGCACGATCGAGTTTCTGTGGGAAAACGGTGAATTCTACTTCATCGAGATGAACACACGGCTCCAGGTCGAACATCCGATCACCGAAATGATCACCGGGGTCGATCTGGTACGCGAACAGATCCGCATCGCCGAGGGGCATCCGCTGTCGGTGCGCCAGGAAGACCTGGTGTTCCAGGGCCACGCGATCGAATGCCGGATCAATGCCGAGGATGCGCGCACCTTCGCGCCTTCACCGGGCAAGGTGACCTATTATCACGCCCCCGGCGGCATGCATGTCCGCGTCGATAGCGGGCTGTATGCCGGCTATCGCATCCCGCCCTATTATGATTCGATGATCGCCAAGCTGATCGTGTACGGTCGCACCCGCGAAGGCTGCCTGATGCGGCTTCGCCGCGCGCTTGAAGAGTTCGTGATCGACGGGGTGAAGACGACGATCCCGCTGCATCAGGCACTGCTGGACGAACCCGATTTTCAGCAGGGCGATTATACGATCAAGTGGCTCGAGGAATGGCTGGCGCGCGAGGAAGCCGCCTGATGCGATGGTGGCAATGGCTGATCGCGGCGCTGCTGGCGCTGATCGCCATTGCCGCCGCCGCGTTATTCCTGCTTCGCACCCCCGATACCGACGCGGCGGCGATGCGCGCCAAATATGGCGGTGCCGCGTCGCGCTTCGTCGATCTGGGCGACGGCCTGACCGTCCATGTCCGCGACACCGGCCCGCGCGATGCGCCGGCATTGGTGCTGATCCACGGATCAAACGCCTCGCTGCATACCTGGGAACCCTGGGCCGAGCGATTGGATCGGCGCTATCGCATCGTCCGGCTCGACCTGCCGGGGCACGGCCTGACCGGCGAAGACCCCACGCGCACCTATTCGACCGCCCGCCAGGTCGAAATCGTTAATCGCCTGGTGCGCGCGCTGGGGATCGACCGGTTCGCGATCGGCGGCAATTCGATGGGGGGCGGGGTCGCCTGGTCCTATGCGCTGGCGCATCCCGCACGGGTCAAGGCGCTGGTGCTGGTCGATTCAACCGGCCAGCCCGATCCGCAATATGCCCAGCCGCCGCTGGTGATGCGGATCGCCCGCCTGCCGGTGCTGCGCGACCTGGCGACGATGGTCACGCCGCGTAGCTGGATCGAACAGGCGCTACCCTCGGCTTACGGTGACCCCGCCAAGGTCGATGCCGCCGCGATCGACCTGTATTGGGAGCTGCTGCGCTACCCCGGCAATCGCCTCGCCACGATCGACCGGTTCGCCACCCCCAGTTCGCCTGCCACGCCTGAAATGCTCGGCCGAATCACGGTGCCGACGCTGATCCTATGGGGCAGCGACGACCGGATGATCCCGGCATCGTCGGGCGAATGGCTCACCAGCCACATCCCCGGCGCGAAGCTGGTGACCTATCCCGGCATCGGCCATCTGCCGATGGAGGAAGCGCCGGATGCGACGGCGCGTGAAGTGGATCGGTTCCTTTCGGGACTTAAGAACGAACCCCTCCCCGTGCCGGAAAGCATTCGCGCTCTAGCCCGCCGCCCCGCCCATCGCTAAGGGCAAGGCATGACCCAGATCACGCCCGAAATCGTCGCCGAACACGGCCTGTCGTCCGAAGAATATGACCGCGTTCTGCACGCGATGGGGCGTGAGCCCAACCTGACCGAACTCGGCATCTTTTCGGTCATGTGGTCCGAGCATTGCAGCTATAAATCGAGCCGTATTCACTTGAAGAAGCTCCCGACCGAAGCACCCTGGGTCATCTGCGGCCCCGGCGAGAATGCCGGGGTGATCGACATCGGCGACAATCAGGCGGCGATCTTCAAGATGGAGAGCCACAACCACCCGTCATACATCGAACCCTATCAGGGCGCGGCGACCGGGGTCGGCGGCATCCTGCGCGACGTGTTCACGATGGGCGCGCGGCCGATCGCCAATATGAACGCGCTTCGCTTTGGCCGCCCCGAACACCCCAAGATGCGCCACCTGATCTCGGGCGTCGTCCACGGCATCGGCGGCTATGGCAATTGCGTCGGCGTGCCGACGGTTGGGGGCGAGGTGAACTTCCACCCCGCCTATGACGGCAATATCCTGGTCAACGCGATGACCGTCGGCATCGCCGATCAGGACAAGATCTTCTATTCGGCGGCGTCGGGGATCGGCAATTCGATCGTCTATGTCGGATCGAAAACCGGGCGCGACGGCATTCACGGCGCGACAATGGCCTCGGCCGATTTCGGCGACGACGCCGACGCCAAGCGCCCGACGGTGCAGGTGGGCGACCCGTTCACCGAAAAGCTGCTGATCGAAGCCTGCCTCGAACTCATGGCATCCGACGCGATCGTCGCGATTCAGGATATGGGCGCGGCTGGCCTCACCTCCTCCTCGGTCGAAATGGCGAGCAAGGGCGGCGTCGGCATCGAACTGATCATGGACGATGTGCCACAGCGCGAAACCGGCATGACCCCTTATGAAATGATGCTGTCCGAATCGCAGGAACGCATGCTGATGGTGCTCAAGCCCGGTCGCGAGGATTTCGCCGAAGCGATCTTCCGCAAATGGGAGCTCGATTTCGCGGTGATCGGCCACGTCACTGATACCGGGCGGATGGTGCTGAAATGGAAGGGCGAAACCGTCGCCGACATCCCCCTCGCCCCGCTTGCCGACGAAGCCCCGCTCTATGATCGCCCGCACGTCCCCACCCCGCCGCGCGATGCGCTCACCGACGTTCCAGAAAGCGACGATGTCGCGCGCGACCTGCTCGCGCTGATCGGCACCCCCGACATCGCCAGCCGCCGCTGGATCTGGGAACAATATGACCACATGGTCGGTGCCGACACCGTCCAGCGCCCCGGCGGCGACGCCGCAGTGGTGCGAGTCCACGGCACGCAAAAGGGTCTGGCGATCACCACCGATTGCACCCCGCGCTATTGCTTCGCCGACCCGGTCGAGGGCGGCAAGCAGGCGGTGGCCGAAGCCTGGCGCAACCTCACCGCGGTCGGCGCGACCCCGCTCGCGATCACCAATTGCCTCAATTTCGCCAACCCCCAGCGGCCCGAGATCATGGGCCAGATCGTCGGTTGCCTCGAAGGCATGGCCGATGCCTGCCGCGCGCTCGACTTCCCGATCGTCAGCGGCAACGTCTCGCTCTACAATGAAAGCAAGGCGACCGGCGGCGGATCGGCGATCCTGCCCACCCCCGCGATCGGCGGCGTCGGGCTGCTGGCCGATTGGTCGAAATCGGTGACGATCGGTTTCAAGGGGTTCGGCGACGTCATCCTCGTGATCGGCGAGCGCGCCGGTCATCTCGGCCAGTCGCTGTATCTGCGTGAACTCTATGGCCGCGAGGAAGGCCCGCCGCCCGAGGTCGACCTCAAGGCCGAGCGCCGCACCGGCGATTTCATCCGCAGCCAGATCGCTTGCGGCGCGATCCGGGCATGCCATGACGTGTCCGATGGCGGGCTTGCGGTGGCGGTCGCCGAAATGGCGCTGGCATCGAACATCGGCGCGCTGATCGATTCGGTGCAGCCCTTCGGCATGGCCGAGAGCTTCTTCGGCGAAGATCAGGGCGTTTATGTCGTCACGGTCTGCGACACCTGCCTCGCCGATTTCATGGCATCCGCGCACCGTGCCGACGTCGCGGTCGACGGGCTTGGCCGCACGATTCGCGACAAGATCGTGTTCGAGATGGACGCTGGCGACTGGACGGTCTCGCTCGACGACCTGCGCGCGGCGCATGAGGGCTTCCTGCCCAAGCTGATGCAGGGCGAAGTCGCGGCGTGATCTCTCCGGGCTCGGGAAGTGACACCCGCTTCTCCAGCCTGGACATCGTTCGCGGGGTAGCGGTACTGGGCATCCTGACGATGAACATCGTCGGGTTCGCCCAAATCCCCGCCGCCTATCTGAACCCGACCGCAACCGGCCCGGCGGGCGCGCTCGAGACATTGCTCTATCTCACGCAGTTCGTGCTGTTCGACGGCAAGATGCGCGGGCTGTTCTCGGTGCTGTTCGGCGCGTCGATGCTGCTGGTGATCGAGCGCGCGCAGGCGAGTGGCAGAAACCCCGCGCAGGTGCATTTCGCGCGGATGGGCTGGTTGCTCGCCTTCGGGTTGGCGCATCTGTACCTCATCTGGTGGGGCGACATCCTGACGCAATATGCGCTGGTGGGGATGATCGCCTATGCGTTTCGCCGGCAGCAGACGCACAAGCTGATCGTCGTCGGCATCATCCTGATCGCGCTCCAGACGATAACGATGATCGGCCTGCCGGTGACGGTCGCCGCCGCGCTGGCGGGGCAGCCCGATCCTGCCACGGCGGCGCGCACGCTGGTCGAACTCGAACGCGCGTTTGGCCGGCCCGATCCGGGGAGCATCGCTACGCAACTCGCCGCCTATCGCGGCAGCTATGCCGATGCCGTGGCGTTTCGCTGGCGGGTCTATGGCGACACTCCGCTCAACGCGCTGATGCAGAACGGGTTCGAGACGCTGGCCTATATGCTGTTCGGCATGGCGGCGCTTCGGTCGGGACTGTTGACCGGCATTTGGGAGCGCCGGCGGCTGCGGCAGCTGGCGATCCTGGGCTTTGGCCTTTCGCTGCCCCTCTATCTGCTGCTCGCCTTCTACATCGCGGCGCGCGGTTTCGACCTGTACGCCATCGTGCTGGGCGTGATCACGTTGCCCGTGCCCGTTCGGCCGATCATGATCTTCGGCTGGGTCGCACTGATCCTGCTCGCGCTGCCGCCCGGCAAGCCATTCGCCGACCGTCTGGCCACGGTCGGGCAAATGGCGTTCAGCAATTACATCGCCACCAGCCTGATCTGCACGACCATCTTTTATGGCCACGGACTTGGCCTATTCGGGCGGCTCGACCGGCTCGCGCTGGTGCCGATCATGCTGGTGGTGTGGGCGCTTATGCTCAGCTGGTCGCCGGCGTGGCTGGCGCGATACCGGCAAGGCCCGCTCGAATGGCTTTGGCGTTCGCTTGCGCGAGGACGAATCGAACCGCTGCGAAAAGTTGCGACAGCGACGCAATAACGCTTGCGACCGTTTCGCATTAGCCCTATCACGCTTGCAACGAAGCGAGGGTGCTCATGGTCGTCTGCGTCTGCAATGCCATCCGGGAACGTGACGTGCGCGAAGCTGCACGCCAGGGCGCAATGAGCGCCTGCCAGGCCTATCGGACGCTGGGATGCCAGGCGAAATGCGGCCAATGCGTGCCGTTCGCGCGAGCCATTATCGATGCCGAACGCGCTGCTGCGTAGCGTTCGCACCGGCTGAAACCCGCAGAAAACCGCCGATTTTTCGCTGTTCGTTTGGCGCATGCTGCGCTATGGTCACGGCCTGTTTTGAAAAAAGGCTGCGACTATGAAGGGCGACCCCCAAGTCATCGAATTTCTGAACACGGCGCTCAAGAACGAGCTGACCGCGATCAACCAATATTGGCTGCACTACCGCCTGCTCGATCACTGGGGCGTCCACAAGCTCGCCAAGTTCGAGCGGCAGGAATCGATCGAAGAGATGGAGCATGCCGACTGGATCGCCGAGCGCATCCTGTTCCTCGACGGCCTGCCCAATTTCCAGCTGCTCGGTCGCCTGCACATCGGCGAAACCGTCGAAGAAGTGCTCAAGGGCGATCTGGCGCTTGAAGAGGTAGCGATTCCGCTGCTTCGCGATGCGATCGAACATTGCGAAAAGGTGCGCGACTATGTCAGCCGCGACCTGTTCCGCCGAATCCTCGACAGCGAAGAGCATCATCTCGACACGCTGGAGCGGCAGTTCGACATGATCGAACGCATGGGCATCCAGAACTACATCCAGCTCAATTCTCAGTCGGAAGCCGACGCCGAGAAGAAGGACTGATCATCCAACCCCGCCATTCGCGCAGCCTGCGCGGATGGCGGGCCTTGCCGCCTCAAATCGAGGCCCGGCGTCCGAATCCCATCGGCTTGCGCGCCACCAATGGGCTCGCCTCACGCTCCAGCAACGCCAGCGTCGCGTCGAACACCGGACGCAATCGCACCACATGCGCCAGCGCCTCGTCGGGCGATTCATGCGTTTCCACACAAGCGCGCGCGATCATTTCGATCGATTCGGCAAGCTCGGCCAGCAGGTCGGCCCCGAATTGCGCCGCTTCCCCCTTCAGCGTGTGTGCGGGGATCACCATCGCCGCTGCAACGCCCCCACGCATAGCGGTTTCGATGCGTTCGAGCGATTTTACCCCGTCCTCGCGAAAATAGCCCAGGATTCGAACGAAATTCGCGCCCAGCTCGGTGCGAACCTGCGAAAAACTTGCCCAGTTCACGAGCGAGCCATCATCGCCGCCAATGCTCATTGCAATGCCTCCGATCCGCCGGACGCGGAGCTGGTAGTGTTAACCGATCACGGTAAATGCCGGATTAACGCGGCTCAGCTTTCGACCCGAAACCGATCCAGACCGACACGGGCGAATACAGCCCCATGCGCCACCGCCAACGCCGTCAGTTCGCGCTCGGCGGCGGGATCATCGGCGATGATCTCGATGATCGAGGCCCCTGCCCGCAGCGCCCGCCCCAGCCGGATCGCCGGCCACGGGCATTTCAGCCCCCGCGCGTCGATCAACAGCGGCTCCGACATTATTTGTCGTGGTCGAACGGGTTGGCCGACGCGCGCAGCATCAGCCGCACCGGCACCGCGCCCATGTCGAATTCCTTGCGCATGCTGTTGATCAGATAGCGGCGATAGCTTTCGGGCAACAGATCGACGCGCGTGCCGAACAGCACGAACGTGGGCGGGCGGGTCTTGTTCTGGGTGATGTAGCGCGGCTTGATCCGCTTGCCGCCGGGCGCGGGCGGCGGATTGGCCTCCATCGCCTTTTCAAACCAGCGGTTGAGCGATCCGGTGGAAATCCGCTTGCTCCATGCCGCGCGCGTTTCGAACGCCACGCGCAGCAGCACGTCCAGCCCCTTGCCGGTCGCCCCCGACACGGTCAGCAGCGGCACGCCGCGCACCTGCGCCAGCCCCTCGTCGAGCGCGCCCTTCACCCCGTTGAACAGGCTCGATGCGTTTTCGGCGACATCCCATTTGTTCAACGCGATCACCAGCGCGCGGCCTTCCTGCAGCACCTTGTCGGCGATCTTCAGATCCTGCACTTCCAGCCCTTTGGTCGCGTCGAGCAGCAGCACCACCACCTCGGCGAAATCGACCGCACGCAGCGCATCGGCGACCGAGAGCTTTTCCAGCTTTTCCTGCACCCGGGCGCGCTTACGCATCCCCGCGGTGTCGATCAGCCGGACCCGGCGGTCCTTGTTCTCGGCATCGGTCCACACCCAATCGATCGCGATCGAATCGCGGGTGATGCCCGCCTCCGGCCCGGTGATCAGCCGTTCCTGGTTCAATATCCGGTTGATCAGCGTCGATTTGCCGGCATTGGGCCGCCCCACCACCGCCAGCTTCAGGATGGCGTCGGGGTTTTCGGGGTCTTCCTCCTCGATCACCTCGTCAGGGCGGTCGATATAGGGGCGCAGCGCGTCGAACAGGTCGGCAATGCCTTCGCCATGTTCAGCCGACAGCGCGATCGGATCGTCGAAACCCAGCGCCATCGCTTCATAGATGCTGCTTTGCGCCAGTCGCCCCTCGGCCTTGTTCGCCGCCAGAATCACCGGCAAATCGGCGACCCGCAGCCAGCGCGCAATCTCTTCGTCGATCGGCGTCAGCCCGTCGCGCGCATCGACCAGGAACAGCGCCACATCGGCCTCGTCTAGCGCGGCCTGCGTCTGCGCGCGCATCCGCCCCGGCAGGGTGGCGGCATCCTCATCTTCGAAACCGGCGGTGTCGATGATCCGGAAATCACAGCCGAGCAGATGCGCGTCGCCTTCGCGCCGATCGCGCGTGACGCCAGGCTGATCGTCGACCAGCGCCAGCTTCTTGCCGACCAGGCGATTGAACAGCGTCGATTTGCCGACATTGGGGCGGCCGATGATGGCGACGGTAGGCAGGGGCATGACTGTACCTTGAAACGAATAGCAGGTTGCAGCCGCCAGGGCTGCGCTGGTTGAAACATGGCCCGCAATACGTCACGCGCTGTGCAAGCGGCATCGACAAAGGGGGCTTCGACCAGCTCAGCCCGAACGGGGTGAAACCTGTGTTGAACCCCGCCCTAGCACAGCGCTCGGCTTACCGATACGCGCTCAACTCACCGCCATCGTCGAGCAGGTACATCGTGCTGCCCGCCACTACCGGCGGCAGCGAGAACGACGTCTTGCCCTCGGCGATCGTCGTCAATGATCCGTCGGCGGGCGATGCCGAAGCCACCACGCCTCGCGAGCTTGCCACCAACAGGCGATCACCCGCCAGCACCGGGCCGACCCAGCGGATCGCGCCGGACTTCTTCTTTTGGTTGCGCCAGCGCGGTAGCTGCGAAATCCACCGAATGCGACCATTCCCGCGCGAAACGCACATCAGCCGCGCATCGTCGGTCACGACGAAAATCCACTCGCCCGCCACCCAGGGCGTCGAAATGCCCGCGATATTCTGTTCCCACAGCCGCTGGCCGCTCAGAATCTCGAGTGCGACCATCCGGCCGCCCTGCCCCACCGCATAGACCCGTCCATTGTCGATCACCGGGAATGCGTCGATGTCGGCAAGGCTCGATACCGACGTCGAGATGCTGGTGCGCGACAGGCTGTCGGCCCAAACCGACCGGCCATTTTCATAGCGATAGGCGTTGAGTTCGCCCGACGAAAATCCCTCGACCACCGTCCCTTGCGCCACCGCTGGCGCAGCCACGCCGAACACGCCCTGTGCTTCGAGCGAGCCCGACTGAGTCCAGATCGTCTTGCCGTCGGCGGCGTTGAGCGCGAACAACTGATTGTCCTGCGTCAGGATATACAGCGCGTCATTGCCGACCGATGGTGCGCCGCGCAGTGGCCCGCCGGGCTTCACCCGCCAGATTTCGCTGCCATCGGCGACATTCAGCGCAACCACGTCGCCCACGCCATTGCTGGCGTACAGCCGGTCACCCTCGACACTGACACCACCGCCGAAGCGAGCGCTTTGATTGCTGCTTCCCTGCGCGGTTTCGGCGCGCCAGATGGTGGCACCGGTCGCGGTGTCGATGGCATGCACCGCGCCATCGACGTCGGCCACATATAGCCGCGTGCCCTGAATCACCGGAGTCGCCGCCAGCCGCACGCGGGTATTGCCGCCGGGGATCGACACCGACCATGCCTTGGTCGGCTGCGCCGCCAGCGCCAGATGCCCCATCGACTTCGCCGCATTGCCGCCGGGCTGGGTCCAGCCTTCATTCACCGCCGCCGGTGGCAACAGGATTTCCTGCCCCGCCAGCGTTGGATCAACCTCGGTATCGCTTTCGGACACCAGAATAGGCACGCGATTGCCCAGCACCGGCGTCTTTTTGTCGCCACCCTTGAAGATGCCGCAGGCGCTCAGCGCCGTCATGGCGAGCAGCGCGATGGGAAACTTCACCCGATTCATCATGATGCCGCTTTCTGTTCCTGATCGGTATCGACCGCGTCGACACCGAGTACGCCGGCCAGCTGAACCGCACGTTGACGGATGGTTTCGGGTACGGTTTCGGTCTGGGCGATTTCGCCGAACAGCTTCCCCGCCTCCGCATTCCGATTGAGTCGCATATAGGCGATGCCTACCATCTCGCCGGCGCTGCCGAACCAGGGGCTGTCCTTCGTCGCCAGCCCGCGCAGGCGGTCGATCACCGCTTCGGGCTTCAGCGTATCATATTCGGCGCTGGTCTGGCGCACCAGTGCCAGGTCGCGATACGGCTTGGGCAGCGACGCATCGCCTGCGACCGCGGCAAACTTGGCCGCTGCGCCCTTCAGATCGTCGGCCTGCAACAGAATATCGGCCTGGGTGAACTGCGCCATCGCGCGATAGCCCGCCGCATCCGACGCCGCCAGTTCGGCCAGCGGTGCCTTTGCCGCATCGACCTTCTGCGCGCCCAGGCTGTCGAGCGCCTTGGCAAACTGCTCGCCTTGCGTGCCCGCTCGGTTCACCTGCTCCTGCTGCCACCACAGCCACCCCGCCAGCGCGGCCAGCGCCAGCACGATCGCGGCGACCAGCGCGATTCCCCAACGCTGCCAAAAGCTGCGAAGCTCGTCCCGGCGCAGTTCCTCGTCTACTTCGCGAGCAAACACGTCGTTATTCTGGGGGGTTAGCGCCAAGGGAAACTCCATGGGGTGTTGCGGCGGCGGACATTAGCCGCAGCACGGGCGAAACGAAATGGCTTATCGGATCGGTCAGGGCTTGGGTTGATACAGCTGGTCCGGCCCCGGAAAGCTACGTCCGCGCACATCCGAAGCATATTCGGCAACCACGGCGGAAATGCGGCCAGCCATATCGTCGAACTTCTTCACGAAGCGCGGCGTGCGCTCGAACATGCCCAGCATATCCTCGGTCACCAGCACCTGGCCGTCGCATTTGGCCGATGCGCCGATGCCGATCACCGGGCAGGCAACCGCGCCGGTGATCGTCACCGCCAGCGGCTCGACCACGCCCTCGACCACCAGCGCGAACGCACCGGCATCGGCGACCGCGCGCGCATCGCCGACGATCTTTTGCTGCTCGGCCTCCGAACGTCCGCGCGCGCCATAGCCGCCCAGCACGTTCACCGCCTGTGGCGTCAGCCCGATATGCGCCATCACCGGGATACCGCGCTGCGACAGGAACGCGATCGTCGGTGCCATCGCCGCGCCGCCTTCCAGCTTCACCGCCGCTGCGCCCGTCTCGGCCATGATCCGCGCCGCTGAGGCAAAGGCCTGTTCTGGGCTGGCTTCATAGCTGCCAAAGGGCATGTCGATCACCACGACCGAATGATAGCTGCCACGCACCACCGCCGCGCCATGCGCGCACATCATGTCCAGCGTCACCGACAGCGTCGATGGCAGGCCGTAAATCACTTGCCCCAGGCTGTCGCCGACCAGCAGCACGTCACAATGCGGATCGAGCAACTGCGCCATCCGCGCGGTATAGGCGGTCAGCATCACGATCGGCTCGCCCCCTTTGCGCGCGGCGATGGCGGGCACGGTCAGCCGGCGCATCGGCGCGGGGGTCGGGTTGGCGCGGCTGGTGCCGGTATCTAGGGTGAAGGTAGTCGACATTGCCCCGCGCTCTAAAGCCTTGGCGACCAAACGCCAAGCGCGGCGGCGCCGGGCATCGATTCAGCCGATCGCCCGCCCGGTCAGGAAAACGCCCTGGCATAGCTTTCGGCGGAAAAGCCGACCAGCAATCCGCCCGGATATTCGACCACCGGCCGTTTGATGAGCGAAGGATTCGCCACCATCAGCGCAATCGCCGAATCCTCGCCGTCAATCACCTTGTCGGCATCGGGCAGCTTGCGAAAGGTCGTGCCCGCCCGATTGACCAATTTCTCCCAGCCCACCTGCCCACACCACTGCACCAACCGCGCCGGATCGACACCCTGCTTCTTATAGTCGTGGAATTGGTACACGACGCCATGCTCGCCAAGCCAAACCCGCGCTTTTTTCACTGTGTCGCAATTGGGGATGCCGTATAGTTGGACGTCGGTCATTGATATTCCTGCTGCTTTATTGTGCGGCGTAGGGAAGCGCATGGCAAATATGCGTGCTAAACGGGCATGACTGCTTGTTGGGAGTGTTAACAAAAACCTGCCATTCGGCTACCGACCCCGAAGCGGACTTTAGTAGAGAGCCGTCTCGCGGTCGGTCGCAGAACCGATCGGCATCCCATTCAATTCGTCACCTTGTGCGATTGAACAAAAATATCCGCCCCAGTAATCCGACGCCTCGGACGACCTAAAGACGGTGACCGAAACCTCAACTGTTGTCGATGCTGCTTTACAGCGCGCAATGGCTGATACTTTATCACTTGATTGGAAGAGCTTTACGCCTTTTTTAGCGAAGAAACAGGCATCATCTTGACGCAAGCTAGCGGAGTGGCGTCTATCGCGCTCTTTCATCCACGCTGAATCCCAACATTGGAGACCTGCGGTGCCTCTCGCCAATAGGTCTCTGGATTGCTCGACTCCATCTTCTGGCCAACTCTGCGCGCAACCAGTAACTAATCCCAGTGCTGTAAAGGCTAGCAGTCTTCGCATCTGATTAGCTTAGTTCCGAGAATGTCGTTTTTCCACCCATTCCCGGTCATCCGTAATCCAAGCTGACCGCGCCTAAAGCGGTCATCCGATCAATTTATGCGCGGATATGCGCGGATACCCTGACTGGTTGCTCGCGATATCGGACATCGGCTTTCCATCAGACCTGTCACCCGCCGTTGCCAGCGCCCGTGATGGGGTGGACGCCCCCGACGGCATCAATTTGCCATTGGGCGTCGTCATGGGTCGATTGGTAAAGCCATCCATACGATGTTTCGGCCATGAAGAACTGTGATCAGCAAGTTACGCCGACCCCGTTCCGATGCAGCGCTGACCGCTTCGGAAAACTGCTGTGTTGACACCAGCTCCTGCCCCCCCACCGCGACGATGATATCGCCGACCGCCATACCTCTTGCTTCGCCGGGGCTGCCCGGCGCGACGGTGACAACAATCAAACCTCCAGCGAGCTCGCTCTGGCCCGCAACTTCGTTCATACTTCTGGTTGTACCGGTAAGCTGAAGTCCGGATATCGAAAGAAATGACCCAGGAGCAGCTTTGCCAGCCAGTTCCTTAGCGCGATCAGTCGCGTCAGGCTTCGACACAGGAAGCAACTGAAGGGCCAGCGGCCTGCCATCGCGCCACAAATCGAATGGGACGCCGCGATTAGCCCCGAACGTTGCTATCTCGGCGGACAGAGCTCCTAAACCGTTAACGGCACGGCCATCGACAGACAACACAACATCTGAAACACGGATGCCTGCACGTTCTGCTGGGCTGCCCGGCTCCACCCCAGTTACCAACACCCCATTGCCCGAGGAAAGCCCAAGCGCTTCGGCGACATCCCCAGTCAGGTTTTCAACGCTGAGCCCCAACTTGGTCCGGCTAACCTTACCCTGCGTCTGAAGTTCAGCGATCACCCGCTGGGCCATGGCCGACGGCAAGGCAAAACCGATACCAATATTCCCGCCAGCAGGCGCGAGAATCGCTGTATTGATCCCGACAACTCGCCCGCCGATATCTAACAACGGCCCTCCGCTATTGCCTTGATTAATGGCCGCGTCGATTTGGAGGAAGTCGTGATAAGGTCCGGCACCGATTGTCCGTCCACGCCCGGAAATGATGCCGGCTGAAACTGAACCGCCAAGACCGAAAGGCGAGCCGACCGCCGTTATGTCCTCTCCAACGCGGATCTTTTCGCTGTCGCCCCAAGTCAGCGCCGGATAGCAGCGTGCCAAGGCCTCCATACGCAAAAGCGCGATATCTGTGCGCTCGTCACTGCCGACCAGCGTCGCGCCCCGAATGCTTCCGTCAGCTAGGCGCACCGTTATCTGAGTGGCCTGAGCCACGACGTGTTCGTTGGTAACCACCAGACCTTCGCCCGACACGATAAATCCACTGCCAAGGGATTGCCTATTGCTGGCCTGTGTCTGGCGCATCGCATCGCCGAGTGCTTCTTCGAAGCTTTCGTTGGTGTCAGGACCAAATCGTGCTTGCACCTGAACGACCGCCGGCAGGACGGCCGTAACGATTTCTGACCGAAGGGAACCCGCGGGAGGCAGCCGTAGTGGCGCACATGCCGCCATCGCTGCCGAAGGCACCATCAGGGAGAGCACGGCAACAAACCACAAATATCGCATTAAAATTCCTTAGCCCAGCCGAGCTGAGATTTTGAAACCGTCAAAAACATCTCCGCACCCGGTCGATATCAGCTCAACCCAAATAGTCGAAGCGATCATCTGTAACGAATTGGGGCGCGAAGCCGCCGCCGGGACCATGCCCGCAAAGGCTATCAAACCGGTGCTGAGTTATCAGTCCATTCCGCGCTATGCCGTTGCGCCGGACAAGTTGTCTCTCATAGCAACCCTGAACGGATCGCATTCCCGTGATGCTGGTCGGGGGGGCAATCGACCACGGTCGACGGCCCCCGCCACTCTTGCAGCGTCAGTATCGCAGCGTCACGCCAGCTTGGATCGTGAACGGCTGGCCCGGCAATATCCCGCGCGCCCGGTCGACGACATAGAGCCGGTCGAACAGGTTGCGTGCCGAGGTGAACACCTCCCACGTGCCGCCGGGCGGGCCATAGGACACTGCCGCGTTGACCTGCGTCCAGCCTTCGATCAGCCCGCGCTGGCCATCGGGCGTGACCGGGATGAGGTTGACGTCGTCGGCAAAGATCGACGACTGGCTGATCAATTCGAGCTGTCCGGTGAACCCCTTGTGCTCGACCCCGACGGCACCCGATACCAGCCATTCGGGCGAATAGGGCAGCCGGTTGCCGTCGACATTGCGGGCGACGCCGCACGGCACCGCGCCCGCGCCGGTGGCCACCAGCGTGCCGGCGGTCGCGCCGTCGAAACAGGGCGCGGTGGCAATGCGGGTGCTGTTGTACATCGCATCGGCGACCCAGGTGACGGCAAGCCGTGCGAACACATCGGTATCGCCTT
The DNA here is from genome assembly GCF_000786205.1 of Sphingomonas sp. 37zxx. GTDB lineage: Bacteria > Pseudomonadota > Alphaproteobacteria > Sphingomonadales > Sphingomonadaceae > Sphingomonas. The sequence continues at coordinate 133,719 of NZ_JROH01000009.1, forward strand.
GCGTCCACCCGGCATCGCGCGAGGAGGCGTTCAGCGCGAATTCGCCGCCGCGATGCAGCGTCCGGCCAGCCGAGGTAAGCTGCGTGCCGATTCCACCTGCGACCGATTGGGCAACGATCTGGTTTTCAAAATCCATGACGAAGAAAGTGGCATCGGCATTGATGCCGGGCACGAACTCGCCGCGAACCCCGATTTCATAGTTCCAGCTGAGCTCCGGATCGAGATCGACCGAGCCGCCCGCGGTGGTGATGATGTCTTCGACGCGCGGCGGCGCAAAGCCGCGATGCACCCCGCCATACAGCGTGACGTTTTCGGCGACCTGCCAGGTCGCGCCAATGCCGGGCAGGACCTCGTTGATACTCTCACTGCCGCTCGTAGGTGCCGTCACCGCGCCCAAGGGCCGACCGCCCACCAGAACGTCGATCGGCAGATTGCGGCGGGTGATGTCGATGAATTCCGCACGCACACCGGGGGCGATCGACAGCGCACCGAAATCGAACCGCGACTGGATGAATGCCGAGAAAGCGTTGGTGTCGCGCTGATTGTTTTCGCGAACCCCGGCATTCACGCCAGTTCCGGGGCGGCGGGCATCGGGCGTATCGCCGTTCCACTGGCGCCGGGCCTGCCGCTCCTCGTGGTGGCGAAAGCCGATTTCGGTCTCGCCGCCAAAGCCCAACAGCGCGTGATCGACGGTGAGGCGCGATTCGACGCCATAGGTGTCGTAATCGCGCAACCGGCCTTCATTGCCGCAGCTCGTCAGCAAATTGGCCAGCCCGCCGCAGGTCGGATCGCTCGCGTCGTTCGGGCGCTGGCCACTGTTCGACGATTGACGCCACCAGTCACGGGTGAAGTGATGGTAATAGCCGGTGGTGATGAGGCGAAGATTCTCACCCAGATCCCAGCGGTGGGCGAGCGTGGCATTCAGGCGCTCGGTCTGGAAATCGTCATTGACGAACACGTTGCTGCGCGGAGCCGCAGCGAACTCGGCACGGGTAAGGCCCGAATATCCGACCTGGCTGTCTTCGCGGAAACGCGACAGCTTGACGGTGATGCCATGATCCGGCCCCAGCTCCCACGCGCCCTTGATGAAGATGTCGGTGAAGCGCAGCGCCTGATTATCGCGGTTGCCATCGGTCTGGTTGTGGTTGACGTGCATCAGCACCCCGCCCCCCAGCAGCTTGCCGCCAACCATCCCGTCCAGCATCAGCATATCGCGATTGCCGCCTGCGATCGTGCCATTGGCGATGAACTCGTCAGGCACTTCGGGGGTGATGTAATTGACCACGCCGCCGATCGTCTGCGGCCCGAAACGGATCTGCCCGGCACCCTTGAGCACCTCGACCGCGGTGAAGCGCTGGATCGGCGGGTGGTAATAAGCGGCGTTGTCGCCATAGGGGGCATAGCCTAGCGGAACGCCGTCTTCGAGCAGCAACACCTTGGTCGAGCGGATCGGGTTCAATCCGCGTATACCGATATTGGGGCGCATCCCGGCACCCTCCTCGTCTCGCACGAACACGCCTGCCACCTGACGCAGCGCGTCATTGACGTTGAGCACGCGGGTGCGGCGCAGGTCATCATTGGTGACGGTGGCGAAGGAACCGCCAATTGCGTACGATTCTTCGGGTGTGCCGACCACGACGATTTCCGTCGCAGTCTGCGTCGCGCCGGCTGCGGCGGCAGCGGCGGTTGCAAGGTCGGTGTTAACGGCTTGCGCATTCGCAGGTTCGGCCGATGCAAGCAAAGCAATCGCCGAGCAGCCGGGCAACAGGGCAGTGCGGACAAACGGAAGGATCATGCTGGACCTTTCTTAAGAATAGCTCGCTCGCTATTGCAAGTCACTCGCATAGGCAAGTGGCTTTTGGTCCCGGTTCTACAAATGCTGGACTGTGGTATTAACGACACGGTCGTTCGGGTTTGCTGCCAGAACCAGACGCCCGCCTGTGCTTGCGATTCGCCGACAGCGTTCATTCCGCGTGGTTTCTATGCGGCCGCCCCGGCCGCCGGCTGGCAACCTGGGGACCAAATAGCGTCAAAGTCACCGAGGACGCCTGAACTTTTCGCGCGGCGCTGTATCGCAATTGTCATCAGCATCTGAAAGAGGAGGCTGCCTAGGAGACTCCAATGACCCCCACCCTGCGCCGCTGCCTCATTCCCCTCGCCTGCATCGCCGCCGTGCCCGCCGTCGCACAGCAGGCGGATACCGAAGCCTATCGCCAGCAGGGGCTGGCCGAGCTTGCGCGGCTCAAAGCATCGGTGCCGATCGACCGCCCGGCCCGCAACGTGATCGTCTTTATCGGCGATGGGATGGGCGTATCGACGCTCACCGCCGCGCGGATTCACCAGGGGCAGCTTGCTGGCAAGGACGGTGAATCCTTCGTCACCGCGATGGATACGCTGCCGCATGCCGCGCTGGTAAAAACCTATTCGCACGACGCGCAGGTGGCCGATTCGGCCCCAACCGCCACCGCGATCCTGGCCGGGGTAAAGACACGCAACGGATCGATCGGCGTCGGCCCCGAAGCGCTGACCGACGATTGCGCCAGCGCGCGCGGCCATGACGTCCCCTCGATCTTCGCGCTGGCGCAGCAACAGGGCCGCGCGACCGGCGTGATCTCAACCGCGCGGATCACCCATGCGACTCCCGCCGCCGCTTATGCCCACACCCCGCAGCGCGATTGGGAAGCTGCGGTGCCGGCGGCGGCCAAGGCGGCGGGCTGCAAGGACATCGCCTCGCAACTGGTCGAGGATTCGGTGGGGTCGAAGCTTGACGTCGTGCTGGGCGGCGGACGGCGCTATTTCCTGCCCGCCACCGCCACTGATCCCGAATATCCCGAGGTGAAGGGCTTGCGCGAGGATGGACGTGACCTGATCGCCGAATGGCAGCGGCACAATCGCGGCGCACGCTACGTCACCGACGCTGCCGGCTTCGCCGCGCTGAACCCGGCGCGCGACCATAAGGTGCTCGGCCTCTTCCAGCCCGATCACATGCAATATGAAGCCGATCGCAAGGGCGATAAGGCGGGCGAACCCTCGCTAGCCGACATGACCCGGACATCGATCGCAATGCTGTCGCGCAACCAACGCGGCTTCGTGCTGCTGGTCGAAGCCGGTCGGATCGACCACGCGCACCACGCCGGCAACGCCCGCCGCGCGCTTGAGGACGCGGTTGCGCTCGACCAGGCGGTCGCCGCCGCGCTCGAAGCGACCAAGGGCACCGACACGCTGATCGTCACCACCGCCGATCACAGCCACGCCTTTTCCTTCGCAGGGTATCCGACGCGCAACAATCCGATCCTGGGCGTGGCAGCGGGCGACGACCACCAGCCCTTCCGCGCCCGCGACGGCAAGGGCTATACGACGCTTGGCTATGCCAACGGCCCCGGCGCGGTAACCGGCGAACGCGCCGATCCGATTGGCACCGACACCACCGCGCTCGATTACAAGCAACAGGCGCTGGTGCCGCTGGGCGGCGAAACGCATGGCGGCGAGGATGTCGCGGTGCGCGCCACCGGGCCGATGGCGCATCTGTTCAAGGGAACGATCGAGCAACACGGCATCTACTATGTGATCGCCGACGCGATGGGGGCGGGCGAGAAGTAATCACCCCGTCATTCCCGCGAAGGGGGGAATCCATAATCCAGTGCATCGGTTATGGATTCCCGCCTTCGCGGGAATGACAAAAAACCCCGCCCTAACTCGCCCCAGCGCGCGCCAGCAGCTTGCGCGCCTGCACCAGATGCGGGCGGTCGATCATCCGCCCGTCGAACTGCAACGTTCCCGCCTCGGGTGAATCGGCAAACGCCGCCACGATCGCCCGCGCGCGCGCCACTTCATCGGCGCTGGGGGTGAACCCTTCGTTGATCGCCGCCACCTGCGCGGGATGGATCGCCATCATGCCGGTAAAGCCATCGCGCCGCGCCCGCGCGACATAGCCGGCGAGCGCCGCGCCATCGCCGATCGCGGGAAACACCGTCTCGATCGCCGCCACGCCCGCCGCATGCGCGCCGAACAACGTGAGTGATCGCACCATTTCATAGGGCGCGGTGTAGCCGCCATCGGCTTCGCGCGACGAGGTCGCACCGATCGCGGCGGGCAAATCCTCGGCTCCCCAGGTCAGGCCGAGCAGCCGGTCGGCGACGGCGGCATATTCGCCCAGCGCAAAGATCGCGCGCGGCGTCTCGGTCGCGATCGGCAGCACCGGCACCGCGCCCGCCCCCATCATCGCCACCAGCGCCTCGACCGACGCCGCTCCTTCGGCCTTTGGCAGCATGATCGCATCGGGCCGCGCCGCCATCACCGCCGCCAGATCACGCTCGGCCAGCCCACCATCGACCGGGTTGATCCGCACGATCGCAGGCACCGTCCGCTGACCCTCCAGCCAGTCAGCCACCGCCCCACGCGCGTCCTCCTTGCGCGCCGGCGTCACCGAATCCTCCAGGTCGAGGATGATCGCATCGGCCCCGCTCGCGGCGGCCTTGGCAAAGCGTTCGGGCCGGTCGCCGGGCACGAACAACAGCGAACGCAGCCTCATGCCGGTGCCCGCAGCAGCAACGCGGTCCGCAGGCATTCGCACACCACCTGATCGCGCTGGTTGAGCATTCGGTGGCCGAACGTCACGATCCCCGCCTCGGGCCGCGATCGGCTGTCCTTCAGCGCGACGATCTCGGTCTCGGCGCGCAGCGTATCGCCCAGAAACACCGGCGACGGCATCACCAGCTTGTCATAGCCAAGATTGGCCACCAGCGTCCCCAGCGTCGTATCGCCCACCGACAGCCCGACCATCAGCGCAAAAGTAAAAGTGCCGTTGACCAGGATCTGGCCAAACTCCGACGCGCGCGCCGCCTCGGCATCCAGGTGCAAGGGCTGCGGATTATGCGTCATCACCGTGAACAGCAGATTATCGGTTTCGGTTACGGTGCGGCGGATGTCGTGGACGATCCGGTCGCCGACGCTCCACTGATCGAAATAGCGCCCCGCCATCAGCCTTCCACCTTTTCGATCCGCGCGAGCACCGCGCCTTCGCTCACCTGCCCGCCCTCGACCGCATCCAACGCGGCGACCACCCCGTCATAGGGTGCGACCAGGCTATGCTCCATCTTCATCGCCTCGAGCGTCAGCAGCTTCTGACCCTTGGCAACCTGTTCGCCCTGCACCACCGCCACCGCGATGATCCGCCCCGGCATCGGCGAAATGATCGAGCCATCGCCGGCGGCTGCGGCACCCTTGCCTTCAATGCGCCAGGGGGTGAGGTGCCAGGTCTGACCGGCTTCGGAGATCAGAATGCCGCCCCCACTCCGTTCGTACTGAGCTTGTCGAAGGGCGCCCTCAAGGCTTGTTTCCACCTCTACCCCATCGAGCAAAAACCGCCCTGTCGCCTGCCGCGCGGCATTCAGCCGAAACCCGCCAAGCGCATCCCCAGCCGCCAACGTGCCAGCAGCCGCCGCCAACCCCGCGTCAGAAGGCATCGCCGCCGGCATCAGCGCCTCGCCCTCGCGCGCGATCAGCCCGGTATCGACCTCGCCCGCAACGAACGCCGGATGGTCGAGCGCCTTCACCAGAAACCCCGCATTGGTCCGCAGCGGCGAAATCACGCTCGTCGCCAGCGCTGCCGAAAGCCCTGCCCGCGCCGCCTCCCGCGTCGGCCCGTGGGTGATCACCTTCGCGATCATCGGGTCGTAAAAGGGCGAGATCGTCGCGCCTTCCTCCACCCCGGTATCGACGCGGCACCCCTCGCCCAGCCGGAACCGATCCAGCCGCCCGATCGAGGGCAGGAAGCCCTTGGCCGGGTCTTCGGCATAGAGCCGCACCTCCATCGCATGGCCGGTGATCGTCAGTTGATCCTGGGTGAGTGGCAGCGGCTCGCCCGATGCCACGCGCAATTGCCATTCGACCAGATCGACCCCGGTGATCGCCTCGGTCACCGGATGTTCGACCTGCAACCGGGTGTTCATTTCCATGAACCAGGTGCGGTCGGCCGAAACCGGCCCCGAACCATCGGCGATAAACTCGATCGTCCCCGCCCCGACATAATCCACCGCCCGCGCCGCGCGCACCGCCGCATCGCAGATCGCGGCGCGGGTGGCCGGGTCCATCCCCGGCGCCGGCGCTTCCTCGATCACCTTTTGGTGGCGGCGTTGCAGCGAGCAATCGCGCTCGAACAGATGGACGACATTGCCGTGGGTGTCGCCGAACACCTGCACCTCGATATGGCGCGGATTGGTGATCCATTTTTCGAGCAGCACATGATCATTGCCGAAGCTTGCGCTCGCCTCGCGCCGGCACGAGACCAATGCTTCGGCAAAGTCGGCGGGATCGTCGACCCGCCGCATCCCCTTGCCGCCGCCGCCCGCCACCGCCTTGATCAGCACCGGATAGCCGATCGCATCGGCCTCGCGCGCCAGGCGCTGCGGCGACTGGTCCTCGCCCAGATAGCCCGGCGTCGTGGGAACCCCGGCATCCTGCATCAGCCGCTTGGCGGCATCCTTCAGCCCCATCGCGGTGATCGAGGCCGGACGCGGCCCGACCCACACTAGGCCAGCATCCATCACGCTTTGTGCGAACGCGGCGTTTTCCGACAGGAAACCATAGCCTGGATGGATCGCCTCTGCCCCGGTGGCGCGAGCGGCCGCGATGATATTTTCACCCACCAGATAACTCTCACGCGCCGGCGAAGGCCCGACATGGACCGCTTCATCGGCAAGACGAACATGCAACGCCCCGGCATCGGCATCCGAATAGACGGCAACGGTGCGGATCCCCATCGCCCGTGCGGTGCGGGTGATGCGGCAGGCGATTTCACCGCGATTGGCGATAAGCAGCGATTGGATCATGATGACTACCTAAATCCTCCCCGAGCTTTGCTCGGGGAGGGGGACCATGCGCAGCATGGTGGAGGGGAAATGGGGATGCTGAAAGACATCGCGCCTAAAGCTGCCACGGGCGGCGTCGACCGTGCCCGCCGCTTGCGCCGCGCCATGACGCTGCCCGAAGTGCTGCTGTGGAACGTTCTTCGCACCCGCCCGGCGGGGCTGAAGTTTCGCCGCCAGCATCCCTGTGGCAGCTATGTCCTCGACTTTTACTGCGGTGACGCTCGGCTGGCGATCGAGGTCGATGGCGAAGTGCATTCGCGCGGCGATCAGCCAATGCGAGATACCGCGCGTGATCGGTGGTGTGCGAAGGCTGGTATCGCGGTCTTGCGCATCCCTGCAGCTGCGGCGCTGGGGGATATGGAGGCAGTGGTGCGCGGCGTCGTTGCGGCGGCGCTTGCGCGGCTGCCCCTCCACCATGCTTCGCATGGTCCCCCTCCCCGAGCAAAGCTCGGGGAGGATTAAGGTTTCGCCCCGCCCCATCACATCCGGAACACCCCAAAGCTCGCACGCTGCGGCACCGGTGCGTTCAGACACGCCGCAAATGCCAGCCCCAGCACATCGCGGGTCTGCGCCGGATCAATGATCCCATCATCCCACAATCGCGAGGTGGCGTAATACGGACTGCCCTCGGCCTCATAGGTCGCGCGCACCGGGGCCTTGAAGGCTTCGGCTTCTACGTCGGACCAGGTAGCGGCGTCGCGGTGGACCGTCGCCAGCACGCTTGCCGCCTGCTCGCCGCCCATCACGCTGATCCGGCTGTTGGGCCAGGAAAACAGGAAGCGCGGGCTATAGGCACGGCCGCACATGCCGTAATTGCCGGCCCCGAAACTGCCGCCGATCAGCACCGTTACCTTGGGCACGCTGGCGGTCGCCACCGCGGTCACCAGCTTGGCCCCGTGCTTGGCGATCCCTTCGGCCTCATATTTGCCGCCGACCATGAAGCCGCTAATGTTCTGCAGGAACAACAACGGCACCCGCCGCTGGCACGCCAATTCGATGAAGTGCGCGCCCTTGACCGCGCTTTCGCTGAACAGCACGCCGTTATTCGCCAGGATCGCGACCGGCATCCCGTGGATATGGGCGAAACCGCACACCAGGGTGGTGCCGTACAGCGCCTTGAACTCGTGAAATTCCGACGCATCGACCAGCCGTGCGATCACCTCGCGCACGTCATAGGGCGCGCGCACATCGTCGGGAACGATGCCATACAGCTCGGCGGGGTCGTATTTCGGCGGCACCGGCGCGCGCACATTCACGTCGGGCACCGCATCGGGTGCGAGCGTCGATACGATGTCGCGCACGATCGTCAGCGCATGGGCGTCATCCTCGGCGACATGATCGACCACGCCCGATCGCCGCCCGTGCAGATCGCCGCCGCCCAGATCCTCAGCGCTGATGACTTCGCCGGTCGCTGCCTGCACCAGTGGTGGCCCGGCAAGGAAGATCGTCCCCTGCCCGCGCACGATCACGCTTTCGTCGGACATGGCGGGCACATAGGCCCCGCCCGCGGTGCAGCTTCCCATCACGCACGCGACCTGCGCGATCCCCGCCGCGCTCATATTCGCCTGGTTGAAGAAGATACGCCCGAAATGGTCGCGGTCGGGAAACACCTCGGCCTGGTTGGGCAGGTTCGCGCCGCCCGAATCGACAAGGTAGATGCACGGCAGCCGGTTCGCCTCGGCAATTTCCTGCGCGCGCAGATGCTTCTTCACCGTCATCGGGAAGTAGGTGCCGCCCTTCACCGTGGCGTCGTTGCAGACGATCATCGCCTGCCGCCCCGATACCCGGCCGATACCCGCAATCACGCCTGCGCCGGGCACCTCATCGCCATACAGCCCGTTCGCCGCCAACTGCCCGATCTCAAGGAACGGGCTGCCCGCGTCGAGCAGATGCTCGACCCGATCGCGCGGCAGCAGCTTGCCGCGCGCGACATGCTTGTCACGCGCGCGTTCCGGCCCGCCCCTTGCCGCCTCGGCTACGCGGGCGCGAAGCTCATCGGCAAGCGCGCGATTATGCGCGGCGCGGGCGGCGAATTCGGGCGTATCGGTGGCGATCGCCGAGATAAGAACCGGCGCGCTCATGCCGCTCCGATCAGCTCACGGCCGATCAGCATCCGCCGAATCTCATTTGTCCCCGCCCCAATATCGAGCAACTTGGCATCGCGCAGAAACCGCTCGACCGGCCAATCCTTGGTATAGCCGGCCCCGCCCAGCGCCTGCACCGCCTCGCCCGCAACCCGAAACGCATTCTCGCTCGCCAGCAGGATCGCGCCTGCCGCATCGAAGCGCGTCGTCCGCCCCGCATCGCACGACTTGGCGACCGCATAGACATAAGCGCGCGCCGAATTGAGTGCGACATACATGTCGGCGATCTTGGCCTGCACCAATTGGAACGACCCGATCGCCGCGCCGAACTGCCGCCGCTCGCGAACATAGGGCAGCACCACGTCGAGACACGCCTGCATGATCCCCAACTGGATACCCGCCAGCACCGCGCGTTCATAATCCAGCCCCGACATCAGCACCCCGACGCCGCCATTTTCCGGCCCCATCACCTGCGCCTCGGGCACCATGCAATCGGTGAAGACCAATTCAGCGGTTGGGCTGCCGCGCATCCCCATCTTGTCGATCTTCTGCCCGATCGCGAAGCCCGCCATGTCCTTTTCGATCAGGAAGGTGGTGATCCCGCGCGATCCCTCACCCGTCTTGGCATAGACCACCAGCGTGTCGGCATAGGGCGCGTTGGTGATCCAGAATTTCGTGCCGTTGAGCACATAGCCGCCCGCAACGCGCTCAGCCTTCAGCTTCATCGACACCACGTCCGATCCGGCTCCCGCCTCGGACATCGCCAGCGACCCGACATGCTCGCCCGAAATCAGCTTGGGCAGGTATTTCGCCTTCTGCTCGGCATTGCCCCAACGGGCGATCTGATTGATGCACAGGTTCGAATGCGCGCCATAGCTAAGGCCCACCGAAGCCGATGCACGGCTGACTTCCTCGCACGCGATGACATGTTCGAGATAGCCAAGGCCCAGCCCGCCATCCGCCTCGGCAACGGTAATCCCGTGCAGCCCCAGCGCACCCATTTCGGGCCACAGCTCACGCGGGAACCAGTCATCGGCGTCGATGCGCGCCGCGATCGGCATGATCCGGTCGGTGGCGAAACGCTGCGTGCTTTCGCGAATCATGTCGGCATTTTCGCCAAGCGCGAAATCGAAACTGGTCACAGGGCTCTCCTATTTTCTTTGCCTTGTAGCCGATTTCGAACTGCGACAGAAATTGAAGCTTCACACCCCATAGCATAGATGCGGTCTATGATTGACCGCTATCAGCTTCGCTATTTCCTCGCCGTGGTCGATCATGGCAATTTCTCGCGCGCCGCCGCCAATTGCCATGTGTCGCAGCCGACGCTGTCGGCGGGCATCGCCAAGCTCGAACGCTTTCTTGGCACCCCCTTATTCCTGCGGTCGAGCCAGCGGGTAGAACTCACCGGCGCGGGCACGCGCTTCCTCGACCATGCCCGCCGGATCGAAAGCGAGTTCAACCTGGCGCTGCAAGCCGCAACCGCCGCGACGAATCACCCCGAATTGCGGATCGGCATCCTGCACAGCATCCCCGCCGCCTTCATCGCGCGGGCCGTCAGCCAGATGCGCGCGCTCGATCCCGAGGCGCGGATCGAACTGGTCGACGGCAGCGAGCGCGAACTGGTCGGCCATGTCGCGCGTGGCCGCGTCGATTGCGCGCTGACGCTGGTGGCGCGCGGCGGCGACCGCTTCCTAGAAGAGACGCTGTTCGACGAAGGCTATGCGCTCGCCCTGCCCGCCAATCACCGGCTGGCCGGTGAAGCAGTGATCGAGGCCGAGGCGCTTGCCGCCGAGGTGATGATCGTCCGCCGCCATTGCGAGGCGCTGTCCGAAACCAGCCGGCATTTCACCGAACGCGGGGTGCGCCCGCATTTCGCCTATCGGTCGACCAATGATGAGCGGGTGCTGGCGATGATCGCCGCCGGGCTTGGACTGACGATGATGCCGCTGGGGTATGATTCGCCCGGCGTCGTTCGCCCGCGCCTGGCCGGGTTCAACCTGCGCCGTTCGATCGGGCTGATCTATGGCGCGAATGCAGAGGCTTTGGCGACGACCCCACCCGCGCTGATCGCCGCGCTGCGAACAGCGGTCGCCTGACGATTTCCCCCGCCTGCCCCTGCACGGCGGCGGTCGCCGCCCCATATTTGGGATGATGCCAGCGCCAACCCCGCCCCGTTTAGCCGATATTCGCTCCGGCCCTGCCGCATTGTTGCGGCGGCAGATGATCGGTCAGGTGCGCGCGGTGTTCAACGATCAGGCAAAGGGCGAGCGCCCGGTGATGCGATCGGACAATGCCTTGTTCGATCCGGGCACGCCGATCTGGCGGGTGCATGGCGATGTCACCAGCATGATGGTCGGCGGCGTTGCGGCGTTGCTGCTCCAGATGCTTCACCCCGCCGCGCTTGCCGGGGTGTGGGACCATTCGAATTTCCGCGAGGACATGCTGGGCCGCCTGCGCCGCACCGCGCGCTTCATCGCGGTGACCACCTATGGCGACCGGGTCGACGCCGAAGCGGCGATGGCGCGGGTGCGCCGGATTCACGATCATGTCGGCGGCACGCTTGCCGATGGCACCCCCTATCGCGCCGGCGATCCGCATTTGCTGGCATGGGTGCATGTCGCCGAAGCGATCGGCTTTCTCGATGCGTGGCAGAAGTTCGGATCAAAGCCGCTCACCAGCCCCGAACAGGACCGCTATTTCGCGCAGTTCGCACAGATTGCGCGCGCGCTGGGGGCGGACCCGGTGCCCGAAACCCGCGCCGCCGCCGATTCGCTGTTGCTGGCCTATCGCGGTGAACTGCGGGTCGATTCGCGCACCCGCGAAGTGTCTCGCCTGATCCTGTCACAGCCCGCGCGTTCGGCGGTGGCAGCGCCGGTGCAAGCGATGCTGCTTCAGGCGGCGGTCGATCTGCTGCCCCCCTGGGCGGCGGCGATGCACGGCCTGCCGACCTCGCGAATGCGCCGGCCGCTGGTGTCGGGCACGACCACCGGCGTCGCCAGGGCGCTGCGCTGGGCCTTCGCTACTGCCTGAGCCGCGCGATCAGGCCGCCGCTGGCAGCGTCGTCCACCCCAGCGCCGGGATCGTCATCGAACGCTTGCCTGACAGATCCACCCGCGTGACCAATATCTGCCGCTCCTCGATATAGCCGATCACCCGCCGCGCGCGCCCAAGCGAGGTGGTGCCATATACCCGCGCCAGTTCCTCGTCGCTCGGGCACGGCGCGCCATCGCGAGCCGCGCGGGCGATCGCCAGATACGGTCCCAGCATATCGTCGGGCAGGTCACGCGCGGCGCGGATCGCGGGTGCCCATTCCTCGCCCTCGCAATCATACACCCCCGCGCGCGCCGCCGCGACCCGGCGGGCAAAGGCCGATGCGTCGAGCGGCGAGCGATGTACCCCCTGCATCCGGCAGCGCACCTGGAAATCCTGGAACAACATCGTTGCCGATCGCGCGGCGGCGTCAGGTTCGGCCACGATCGCGCGCAGCACATCGGCAACCACCGCCGCGACATCGACGGGGGGCGAATCATCCTCGACCGGCGGCGGCAGATCGACCTTGGCCAGCGTTTCGAGCACGCTTTCGGCGGGCGCGGGCGGCGGCGGCGGTGGCGACACCAGGAACAGGCTCGCCTGCTCGGGTTCTTCAAGCAACGTCTGCTTCATGTCCGCCGATGGTGTTGGCAACGGCGTCAGCTTGGGTGCGACCGCGCGCGCGCCGGTTTCGACCGAACCGATACGGATCGACACCGGCCGCCGCGAGATCGCCGGCCCCAGCGCCAGGAAGCTGCCGCGCGCCAGATCGCGGATCGCATCGGCCTGTTTGCGCTCCATCCCCAGCAAATCGGCAGCGCGCAGCATGTCGATGTCTAGGAACGTCCGCCCCATCAGGAAGTTCGACGCTTCGGCGGCGACGTTCTTGGCAAGCTTGGCCAGCCGCTGCGTCGCGATGATTCCGGCCAGTCCGCGCTTGCGCCCGCGACACATCAGGTTGGTCATCGCCCCCAGCGATGCACGCCGCACCTCTTCGGCTACCTCGCCGCCACCTGCCGGCGCGAACACCTGCGCCTCGTCGACCACCACCAGGGCCGGATACCAATGTTCACGCGGCGCATCGAACAGCCCGCCCAGAAACGCCGCAGCCGTCCGCATCTGCCCCTCGGCCTCCAGCCCCTCTAGGCTCAGCACCACCGACGCGCGATGCTCGCGGCAGCGCCCGGCAAAGCGCAGGATTTCAGCCGCCGAATATTCCCCCGCCTCGACCACGACATGGCCATAGCGTTCGGACAAGGTGACGAAATCGCCCTCGGGATCAATGATGACCTGCTGGACATGCGGGGCGCTGCGTTCAAGCAGCCGGCGCAACAGATGCGATTTGCCCGACCCGGAATTGCCCTGCACCAGCAGGCGGGTCGCCAATAATTCTTCCAGGTCGATCGACGCGGGACGTCCCGCATCGTCGACCCCCATGTCCACCGATATCGCCATGGCGTGCGTGTGGCCGATGGGGGGGACGACAGGCAAGCGATAACCGACAGAAAGCTGTGAATCGAAATCGGCGCTCCCCTCCCCGATCGGGAGGGGAGCAACCGGATCAGTCGTTCAGGCTGCGCTTGAACGTCTCGGGCAGCCAGATCAGCCCGACCACCACCGTCAGCGACGCCACCACGATCGGATACCACAGGCCATAAGTGATATCCCCCGTCGCCGCGACCATCGCAAAGGCCACCGTCGGCAGAAACCCGCCGAACCAGCCATTGCCGATATGATAGGGCAGCGACATCGACGTGTAACGGATCCGCGTCGGGAATAATTCGACGAGCAGCGCAGCGATCGGGCCGTAAACCATCGTCACCAGGAAGACGAGCGCGAACAGGATCGCAATCACCGTCACCCGGTCGATCTGTGCTGGATCGGCCTTGGCAGGATAGCCGACGGTCGCCAGCCCCGCCTTTACTTCATTTTGAAACGCAGTGATCGCCGCTGACCGCTCGGGGCCGCTCACCATCGCCGGATTGGGCGAGGCAAAGACCGCATCACCGATGCGAACCTGTGCCACAGTGCCCGCCGGTGCCTCGACATTGTTATAGTCCAGGCCGTTCTTGGCCAGATACGCCTTGGCAATGTCGCAGCTCGTGCTGTCGAACTTGTTCCTGCCGACCGGATCGAACTGGAACGAGCATTCGCCTTCATGCGCCAGCACGGTGATCGGTGCGGCGGCGGTGGCACGCGCCAGTGCGGGATTGGCAGCGTCGGTCAGCGCGCCGAACAGCGGGAAATAGGTGATCGCCGCCAGCGCGCAGCCGCTCAGGATGATCGGCTTGCGACCGATCTTGTCCGACAGCCAGCCAAAGAACACGAAGAACGGCGTCGCCAATGCCAGCGCAATCGCGATCATGATATTCGCGCTCGCGCCATCCACCTTCATCGTGCGTTCGAGGAAGAACAGCGCATAGAATTGGCCGGTGTACCAGACCACACCCTGCCCCGCGACCGCACCGAACAGCGCGATCAGCACCCATTTACCGTTGCTCCACGTCCCGAATGCTTCGGTCAGCGGTGCCTTCGACGTTGCGCCCTCGTCCTTCATCTTCTGAAAGACCGGGCTTTCGGCAAGCTGCAAGCGGATCCACAGCGATACGCCCAGTAACAGGATCGAAATCAGGAACGGCACGCGCCAGCCCCATGAAGCAAAGGCTTCCTCGCCCATCGCGGTCCGCAGCCCGATGACGACCAGCAGCGCCGCGAACAGCCCCATCGTCGCCGTCGTCTGAATCCAACTGGTGAACAGCCCGCGCTTGCCCGGCGGGGCATGCTCGGCAACATATGTCGCCGCACCGCCATATTCGCCGCCCAGCGCGAGGCCCTGGATCAGTCGCAGCGCCACCAGAATGATCGGCGCGGCAACGCCGATCGATGCATAGCTTGGCAGCAGACCGACCGAGAAGGTGGCAAGGCCCATCAGCCCCATCGTCACCAGGAAGGTATTCTTGCGCCCGACCAGATCGCCGATCCGCCCGAACACCAGCGCGCCGAACGGTCGCACCGCAAAGCCAGCAGCAAACGCAGCCAGCGCCAGGATAAAGCCCGTCGTCTCGTTCACGCCCGAAAAGAATTGCGCGGTGATATAGGCCGCGAGCAGGCCATAGAGGTAGAAGTCATACCATTCGAACACGGTGCCCAGCGATGACGCCGCGATCACCAGTTTCTCGTTCTGCTTCACCGACATCTTGCCCGGTGGCACCTCATCATATGTCGTCGCCATGCACCCTCTCCCTGTGATGAATTAGAAGCCGTATTTGATCGCGAACTCGATACGATCGAGCGCGCCGGTATCGCCGTTCAGCAATTCGCGGACACCGTGGCGATATTCGATGCCGACGTCGAAACCCTTGGTCGGCGTCCAGAACAGGTTCGCCGCGCCGCCATAGGCCTTGGCATTGGCCAGGCCGGTGACGATCAGCCCCTCGGGATATTGCGCCGATTGATAGCTGCCGGTGAAGGTCGATCGCAGCGTCGGCGTCCACCCCAGCTTCACCGCCGCAAAGCCCGCGAAATTGTCGATCACCAGCAATTGCCCGCCCGGCCCGGCATAGAGCGCGTCGGGAACATACCCCAGGCCCAGATACCGCCCGATGCCCTGGCCATAAGTCGCCATGAAGCGCAGATCGCTGCCATTGGCCCCGATCGGCACCTTGCCCGATCCCGACACGCCCCAGCCGAACGCGCTGTCGCCCACGCCAAGCGCATCGACACGCAATTCGCGCGCGATCGCGGCAATCGCGAAATCGCCAAAGCGAGGCTTCAGGTTCAGCCGCGCGACCAGATCGGGCGCGCGATCATCGTCGGTATCGACCAGTGCGGCATTGCCCGGCAGCGCGGTCTCGCTCTGCGGATTCTCGATCGCCAATTGCAGGTTTGCGGTCTTCGACAGCGGCACGGTGTAGCGGATCAGCGCCTGCCGGTTGAACACCGTCCCCTCGAGCGGCCCGACGAAATCGGTGCTTTCGGGCAGCACGCCGACATTCTGGAAGGTCGACCATTCCTGCCCGACCAGCAGGTTACCATATTCGATGAAGCCGCGGCGGAACGTCGGCACATAGGGGTTGGTCGCGCGCTGCGCTCCCACCGGCGCGGTCGCCAGCGCGAAATCGAATTCGATCAGCGTCTTGATCTCGCCGCCGCCCGCCGGGGTCGATGAACTCAGCGCGATCCGCGATTGGCGGGCGGACAATAACAGGTCTTCGCTCGAAAAATTGCCGCCGACCGGGATTTGCTGCGGCAGATAGAATTCCTTGCCCAGCCCGCCGACTGCGACCTCGCCCGCGCTGTAGCGGCTGGCGATGGTGTTCAGCCGGACAAAGCCGTTCAGCTTCACCGTCGTATTGCCCACCCGAAATCCATCGGGCGGCGATGCGGCTGCGGCGTGGCTTTGACCCTGCGACGATACCGCCGGATATGCCGTCGGCGCGAGCGGCCGGCCCGCCACCGCAACCGGGGAAACGCTAGCGGGCGGCGCGGCGCGGGCAGCGCGAAGCTCACCGCGCAGCGTCGCCACCGCCTCCTCCAACTGGTTCAGCCGCGCTTCCAACTGCACCTCGCGCCCGGTCTGCGCTTCGGCACGCCCGGCCACGATCGATGCGATCGCGACGCTTGCCAGCAACAGGCCTTGATGGTGTCGCATCCATACTCTCCCAAGGCTGCCGGTGCGCGCTCATGGCACGCACTCTGACAGCGGCTTCAGGATCGACCGCCCACGGGCATGGCGATAGTTAGACGTTCGTCGATGCCCATAGACGGTGCGCGTCTGCGACCTAGGTCTGGGATGCGCCGGCGATGCGAACCGGGTAATGGTTAGCGAAACAATCAGAGAGGAGCCTTAGATGAGTCAGGCCATCCACCGCGTTCCCGCCACCTGGGCGGAAACCGCGAAGATCGACGCAGCCGGCTACACCGCCGCGCATGCCCGCTCGATCGCTGATCCCAACGGCTTCTGGCGCGACGAGGCGAAGCGGATCGACTGGATCAAACCTTTCACCCGCGTCAAGGAAACCTCGTTCGACGAGGCCGATTTCGGCATCCAATGGTTCGCCGACGGAAAGCTGAACGTGTCGGCCAACTGCCTCGATCGCCATCTCGCCGAACGCGGCGATACCGTGGCGATCCTGTGGGAGCCCGACAGCCCCGGCGACGCCCGCCGCATCACCTATCGCGAGCTGCACGCCGAAGTTTGCCGCTTCGCCAACATCCTGAAAGACAATGGCGTCGGGCGCGGCGACCGCGTGACGCTGTACATGCCGATGATCCCCGAAGCGGCGATGGCGATGCTCGCCTGCACGCGGATCGGCGCGATCCATTCGATCGTCTTTGGCGGCTTTTCATCCGACGCGCTTGCGGGCCGAATCCGCGATTGCGACAGCACGCTGGTCATCACCGCTGATGAAGGGCTTCGCAGCGGCAAGACCGTACCGCTCAAGGCCAATCTCGACGAAGCGCTCAAGCGCTGCCCATCGGTGCAAAAGGTCGTCGTCGTCCGCCGCACCGGCGGCGCGGTGGTGATGCAGGAAGGCCGCGACGTCTGGTACCACGAGGCGCTCGACGCCGCCTCGCCCGATTGCGCACCTGAAGCGATGGGTGCCGAGGACCCGCTGTTCATCCTCTATACCAGCGGATCGACCGGCCAGCCAAAGGGGGTGCTGCACACCACCGGCGGCTATCTGGTGTGGGCGTCGATGACGCATGAATATATCTTTGATTATCGCCCCGGCGACGTGTTCTGGTGCGCCGCCGACATCGGCTGGGTCACCGGCCACACCTATGTTGTCTATGGCCCGCTCGCCAATGGCGCGACGACGGTGATGTTCGAAGGGGTGCCCAACTGGCCCGATCCCAGCCGCTTCTGGCAGGTCGTCGACAAATTCGGCGTCAACATCTTCTACGCCGCCCCCACCGCGCTTCGCGCGCTGATGCGCGAGGGCGACGATTATGTCACGCGCACCGATCGTTCGTCGCTTCGCCTCCTTGGCAGCGTCGGCGAGCCGATCAATCCCGAAGCCTGGGAATGGTATTACCGTGTCGTCGGCGACAGCCGCTGCCCGATCGTCGATACTTGGTGGCAGACCGAAACCGGCGGCGCGATGATCTCGCCGCTGCCAGGCGCGACCGATCTGAAACCTGGTTCAGCTACCAAGCCGATGTTCGGCGTCCAGCCGCAACTGGTCGATACCGAGGGACAGGTGCTCGACGGCGCGACTGAGGGGTGCCTGGTGATCACCGATAGCTGGCCGGGGCAGATGCGCACCGTCTGGGGCGATCACGATCGGTTTTTCCAGACCTATTTTACCACTTTCCCCGGCAAATATTTCACCGGCGACGGCGCGCGGCGCGATGCCGATGGCGATTACTGGATCACTGGGCGGATCGACGACGTCATCAACGTCAGTGGCCATCGCATGGGCACTGCCGAAGTCGAAAGCGCACTAGTCGCGCATGCTCACGTCGCCGAGGCGGCGGTTGTCGGCATGCCGCATCCGGTGAAGGGTCAGGGCATCTATGCCTATGTCACGCTCAACGCCAACGTTGCCGACAGCGAGGAACTGCGCAAGGAATTGTCGCTGTGGGTGCGCCGTGAGATCGGCCCGATCGCCACGCCCGACGTGATCCAGTTCGCGCCGGGCCTGCCCAAGACCCGCTCGGGCAAGATCATGCGCCGCATTTTGCGCAAAATTGCCGAGGGCGACATCGGCTCGCTGGGCGATACTTCGACCCTCGCCGATCCGGCGGTGGTGGACAATCTGATCGAGAATCGCCCACTGCTGCCTGCATGACCCAAACCATCCTCGTCGCCGACGACCATCCGCTGTTTCGCCAGGCGCTCACCCTGGCAATCGAGCGGGTGGCCCCGGCGGCAAAGATCGTCGAGGCGGGCACCGTCGCGCGCGCCGCCGAACTCGCGGCGCGTGCCGAGGATCTTGCCTTGGTGCTGCTTGACCTGAAGATGCCGGGCGCCGAAGGGTTTTCGGGCGTCGCACTGCTCCACGCCGAACGTCCCGGTGTGCCGATCCTGGTGGTATCGAGCGCCGATGGCCTGGCGGTCGCGCACGAGGCCTGCCGCTTCGGCGCGGTCGGCTTCATCGGCAAGGACCGCCCGCTCGAGGAAATCGAAACCGCGATCGCCGACGCGCTGGCGGGCAAGGCGATTGCCGGCCCCGCCGATCCTGAAATCGACGCGGTCGCCGAAAAGGTCGCGGGGCTTACCCCGATGCAGCTAAAGGTGCTGCTGGGTGTCCTCCACGGCCGGCTGAACAAACAGATCGCCTATGACCTGTCGATCAGCGAGGCGACGGTGAAGGCGCACATGACCGCAGTGCTCCGCAAACTCGACGTCCAGAACCGAACCCAGGCGGTACTCGCAGCGCGCGCGCTGGGTCTGGGGATTACGCACTAGTGGTCCGATTCTGACATTTGCTACCCCCTTCGGCTCAGTCAGGAGCAAATGTCAGAATCTCCAGGACCACTAGCAATTATGTGATTCTAGTGGATTTTATGATTTTGACATTCGCAGCGAGAGCGTGCCGCAGGCGGGATGCGAATGTCAAAATCAATCCACTAGAGCGCACCCCCCGTTCGTTTCGAGCGAAGTGGCGAAATCGCCACGCAGCGCGGACTACCCCCGTCACTCCGCCGCCCACGCCCCTTCGCCCTCCGCGATCCACCCCGACAGCGTCGCCGCCGCCAGCGGCTTCGCCAGCACCGCCACCCCCGCGACATGCGCCTTGGCCAAGGTGACCGGCGACGCATCGGCAGTCACCAGCGCCGCACGCAGCCCCGCCCGCGCGCGCCGAAGCGACGCGATCGTCGCCAGCCCGTCGGGTCCGTCGCCCAGATGGAAATCGACCAGCACCAATGTCGCATCGCCAAGTGCCGCCACAGCACTCGCCGCATCGCACGCGCTGGTTACGCGGTGGCCATCGGCTTCGAGCAAAGCGCGCATCGCGTCGACAATGTCGGGATCGTCGTCGACCACCAGGATCGAATATCGCCGCTCGCCGATCGTGGCTGGCAAGCGCGGCTTCGTCTCCGCCGGCTGTGCCCGCGACACCGGCAACACGATGCCGAACGCGCTTCCCCTTCCGACTTGTGAGCGCAACGTCACCTCGGCCCCGATCAGCCGCGCGGTGCGCTCGACGATCGCCAGGCCCAGGCCGATCCCGCCCTCGCCGCCGGTGCCCAGCCGCTCGAACTCGCGAAAGATCGCCGCGCGCTTGTCGTCGGGAATGCCGTGGCCGGTGTCGATCACCTCGATCGCGATTCCGCCCCCACGCCGCCGCGCGCCGACCAGCACGCCGCCGCTATCGGTGTAACGGATGGCATTCGACACGAAATTCTGCAGGATCGACCGCAGCAGCACCGGATCGGCATCGACCACGCCAGCCCCCGCCCCCAGCCGGATCCGTAGCCCCTTTTCGGCGGCGAGCGGACGAAACCCCTCGACCACATCGTGCAGCAGCGGGCGAACGTCGATCGCTTGCGGCGCGGGTTCGATCCCGCCGGCGTCGAGCTTGGAAATATCGAGCAGCGCGCGCAGCAATTGCTCGGCGGCGGCAATCGACTTGTCCACCCGCTCGACCAGCCGATGCGCCCCGGTCTCGCGCCCCAGCGCCGCGCTGAACAGCCGGGCGGCGTGCAGCGGCTGCAACAGATCATGGCTCGCCGCCGCCAGAAACCGTGTCTTGTCGCGCGTCGCCAGCGCCAGTTGTTCGTTCAGCCGGGTCAGCTCGGCCGTGCGTTCGGTCACCCGCGCCTCCAGCTCGGCGCGCGCGCGCGCTTCGGTGGTGGTGTCGGTGAAGCACATCACATAGCCGCCGCCGGGCATCGGCCCGCCCACGGTCTTCAGCACGCGGCCATCGGGGCGGATGCGCTCGAAACTATGCACTTCGCCGCGCTTCAGATGCCCCAGCCGCCGCTCGACATGCGCATCGACTTCGCCGGGACCGCAATCGCCGCGAATCGCGTTCCATCGGATCAGATCGGCAACTGGCGCGCCGACATGCACCATCCCCTCAGGATAGCCGAACAGGTCGAGATAGCGGCTGTTCCACGCCACCAGCCGCTGTTCGCCATCGACCACGCTGACGCCGGGGTCGATATGCTCGAGCGTGGCGGCCAACAGCCCCTTGGAAAATTGCAGGCTCTGCCCGCTTTCATCGAGCATCCGCGCAACGTCTTCATAGCCCAGCCGCTCGCCCGCCAGCGCCGATGCCATCAGCGCCCGTGCCGATGGTGCTCCGACCACGCCCGCCACCAGCCGCTCGGCACGCCTGGCGTCTTCGCGCGCGATCGGACGCGCTTGCGGCGGCCCCAGCGTTTCGGCGGCGCGCCCTTCGCCGACAAAGCGCGCGACGAACGCCGACAGCGCCGCCATATCCTCGACCTGCCCCACCCGCCCGCGCGCGAACAGGCGCGGGGGAGCCGGGGCCTTGCGCGCCGCCACCAGCGCCAGCAGCAACAGGTTCGCTCCCAAGCTCCACGCCACACCATGCACCAGCGGCCCGGCATTGCCGATCCCCAACAGGTGGCGCGGGTCGAAGATAGTCGCCGACAGCGCGGTCAGCCATTCGCTCGGCAGCACCGGCGGCAGCGCCAGCGTCCACAGCCACAAAACCAGCCCGGCGGTCAGCCCCACCTTGGCCGCCAGCGCATCACGCATCCGCCCGTCGACCGCCAGCAACAACAGCGGCGCGATCTGCGCCGTCGCGGCAAAGGCGATATGGCCGATCACCGCCAGCCGCTGCTCCCCCGAAATCGAACGCGCCCACAGCAGGGCGGCGGCAATCACCAGCACGATCGACAGCCGCCGAACGTTCAGCAACAGCCGCCCCAGATTGGCCTCACCCGACAATCGCGGCGATCGCAGCAGGATCGGCGCGATCAGATCGTTCGACACCATCGTCGACAGCGCGATCGTCTCGACGACCACCATCGCCGTCGCCGCCGAAAAGCCGCCCAGGAACGCCACCAGCGCCAGCGCCTGCGAATCGATCGCCAGCGGCAATTGCAGCACGAACAGGTCGGGCGATGCGCCCGCCGGCAACAGCGCCAGCCCCGCCCAGGTGATCGGCAACACCATCACCGTCATCGCCGCGAGATAGGCGACAAATGGCCAGCGCGCGCGAACGATGTCGGCTGGCGAATGCGCTTCGATCACGCTCATATAAAATTGGCGCGGCAGGCACAGGATCGCAGTCATCGACAGCAAGGTGATCACCGCGACCTCGACACCGATCCCTTGCGGGCGAAAGTTGCGAACGATCGCCGCCGCGCCCTCGGCCACCACATAGCGCGGGGCAGCCAGCAGCAGCGCCACCGCTACCCCCGCGACTGCCGCCAGCGCCGCCAGCTTGACCAGCGATTCAAACGCGGTGGCAAACACCACGCCTTCGTTGCGCCCCGATGCCTCATAGCGCCTGGTGCCAAACAGCATCGCGAACATCGCCAGGACGATGGCGGTGCCCCCCATCGCCACCGCGACCGATCCGCCCCCCAATGCGGAAAATGCCACCCCGACCGATCGCAGTTGCAGCGCGATATAGGGCATCACGCCCAAGGCGGCGGTGATCGTGACCAATGCCGCCACGCCGCGGCTCTTGCCGAAACGCGATCCGATAAAGTCCGAAATCGTCGTCGCGCCCTCGGCCTGCACCGCTGCGACCAACCGCCGCAGGAATCGCGGCGCGAACGCGAACACCAGCATCGGCCCCAGATAGATCGGCAGGTACGACCAGCCATCGGCGGCCGCGCTCCCCACCGCGCCGAAAAAGGTCCAACTGGTGCAATAGACCGCCAGCGACAGCGCATAGGCGACATGCCGGAACCGATGCTGCGCCAGCGCAGCGCGGCGTCGCTCGACCCACGCTGCCACCGCGAACAACAACGCGGCAAAGCCGGCAACGACAAGGGTGAGGACAAGCGGGTTCAAGACGGTCGCCACCGGCGCATAGCGGCTATCCCGTCATTCCCGCGCAGGCGCGCAGTGCGGCGCGACCGGCGATCACCATTCACGCCCGACCGGATACAGCAGATAGCGCGCATCATAATAAGGCGTTCGCGCATAAAACCACGCCAGCCTGGCATCTGCATCGCCTGCAAATTTGGGATCAGCCGCCAGCTTCGCCTCGAACGCGCGCTTCAGCGCCGGATCGCGTGCCAGCATGGCATCGGCCATCGGCGCGATCGCATAGCCTTCGATATATTCGGTACGCATCAGGATCGCCGGAAAGTAATTCCATGCCAGCAACGAATCGGGGCTCTCAGCCTCGAGCATCGCCGCCGCCAACAGGCCCAGCGGCTGGTCCGATGGCACCCGCACCGATCCCGCCGGCATCGTCTCGGTCCGCATTTCATGCGCATAGCCGGCCTTCAGCGGCACATGCCCTTCGCTTGCCGAACCCAGTTTCGGCTCTTGCAGCCTGACCATGTCGAGCGCCACCGCGCGTGGGGCCTCGATCGTTTCGAACGCAATCCCCTGCACCCGCAGCCGCTCGATCACCTGCGGCGCGCTGGCGGGCACCCACCATGCTTTGGGCAGGCGATTGGCAATAGCAGGCACCTGTCCGAACACCGGCATCTTCACCGTAACCGGCCGCCCCAACCAGCGAAGCTCGTCGCGCCCCGATGCGGGCGAGCGATAGCTGTCGTGCGCCATGCCCTTGAATGTCATCGTGAAGATTGGTTCAGGGGCTTCCTTCCACGCCAGCACCGTTTCGGCCGGGCGCGCGGCGCGGTCGGCGGCGATGGCGGTTTGCAGCGCACTCCGCTCGCGCGCCACGGTGCGCAGCGCGGTTTCGATGAACACATATGTGCCCAGCACCCGCTGGCGATAGGGCTTGAGCGAATGCGTTTCGAGCAGCACCGTCGGCACGCGGGCAAGGTCGCCCCAGCCGGTCGAATAGCGCGCGGCATCGGGGTTATGCGCGATCCCCTTGGCCGGATCGCGATTGTCGATCGCATCGACATACATGCCCGGCACATGGCCGTTGGCGGTCAGCGCGGCATCGAACGCCGGGCGCAACCGCTCGTCGAGCCAGCGCCCGATCGCGACGCTGTTGCCATAGCGTCCGTACAACCCGTTGAAATCATAGGTGATGTCATATTGATAATCGGTGCCGTCGGTGACGTGCAGGTCCAGGTACAATGCGGGATCGATCCGCCGGATCAACGCCAGCATCGCGCGCATCTCGGGCGTGTCGGCCTTGAGGTAATCGCGGTTGAGGTTCAGATTCTGCGCGTTGGTGCGCCAGCCCTGGTCGCGCGGGCCGCGCTGGTTGGGGCGGCTCCAGGGCGATGACCGCTCATGCCCATCGGCGTTGAAGATCGGCACGAAGACGAGGTCGACCTGGTCGAGCAGCGCATCCTTGCCGCCAAAGGCGATGTCGCGCAGCAGCATCATGCCGGCGTCCTTGCCGTCGATTTCGCCGGCATGAATCCCCGCCTGCGCCAGCACCACCGGCTTGCCCGGCCCCTTGCTCGCGCGGACATAATAAAGGTCGCGCCCCTCGAGGGTGGTGCCGAAACTGTGGATCGTCAGCAGCGGCGACGCGGCGACCAGCCGCTCGATCCAGGCGCGGGTCGCGGCGTAATCGGGCGTCGTCTCGAATCCCGCAGCTTCCACCGGCGTGATCCAGCGCGCGCCGGGCTTGGCGACCAGCGCCTCGCTCGCCCCCGACCAGGGCAGCACCGGCGGCAGCGGCGCTGGCTGGGTCTGGGCATGGACGGGCGCGGCAGCGAGCAGCGCAAACGAAGTGGCGACGCGAAGGATCATGGTGCCGGTCCTATCGCGCACCGGCACCAGCGGCAATCGCCCTCCCTTCCACGTCAGGGGCAGACCCTTAAACGAAGTCCAGAATCGCCGCGTCGACCGCCATGCTCTCTCCCGGCGCGAAGTGGATCTTGCCCACCACCCCCGGCCGTTCGGCGCGAAGGATATTCTCCATCTTCATCGCCTCTACCGTCGCCAGCGGCTGCCCCGGCTCGACCGTATCGCCCTCGGCGACGTGCAGCGCGCTCAGCATGCCCGGCATCGGGCACAGCAGGAACTTCGACAGGTCTGGCGGCACCTTCGCGATCATGTGCGTCGACAGGTCCGCCGCGCGCACCGACAGGGTGCGCACCACATGGCTGCGACCATGCGCGTTCAGCCGCCAGCCGGTGCGGGTGCGCTTCACCCCTACGCTCAGCGGCTCGCCATCAATCGTCGCGACGAACTTGCGCTGGCCGGGCTTCCACCCGGTCACCACGTCGAGCGGGCTTTCCTGCGGATCGAGATTGACCAGCAGCCCGCGATCATAGCCGTCGATCGACACATCATATCGCTTCTCCCCGATCAGCACCGCACGATCCTCGCGCGGGATGAACCGGTCGTCGAGCTTGTCCGAGATGCTGGCGTTGCGCCACGCGGTCTCCATGTCGAGCACCGCCGCCACCGCCGCCAGCTTGCGGATCATCGCCTCCGACGTATCCGCTCCGGTGAAACCGTCAGGGAATTCCTCGGCAATGAAGCCCGTCGTCAGATTGCCGCTGCGAAAGCGCGGATGCTGCATCAGCGCCGACAGGAAATCGATGTTGTTGCCGACGCCCTCCAGCTCGAACTGATCGAGCGCCGTCACCGCCAGATCGGCCGCACCGTCGCGCGTGGGTGCCCAGGTCACCAGCTTGGCGATCATCGGGTCATAGAACATGCTGACCTCGCCACCCTCGGCAACGCCATCATCGACGCGGATATAGGGTTCATCTTCCCCCCTCCCGCTCGCGGGAGGGGTCAGGGGTGGGCCTTCTGCTCCAGCATCCCAATCCATCACCGAAATAGCCCCACCCCCGGCCCTTCCCGCGCGCGGGAGGGGAGTGGGAACCCGATACCGCACCAGCCGGCCCGTGCTCGGCAGGAACCCGCGATACGGATCCTCGGCATAGACCCGGTTCTCGATCGCCCAGCCGAGCACCGGCACTTCATCCTGCGTCAGCGGCAAAGCCTCGCCCGCCGCCACCCGGATCATCAGCTCGACCAGGTCCAGCCCGGTAATCGCCTCGGTCACCGGATGCTCCACCTGGAGCCGGGTGTTCATCTCAAGGAAGTAGAAGCTGTCGCCTGTCGGGTCCGCGCCCGACACGATCAGTTCGACCGTGCCCGCGCTGTAATAGCCCACCGCGCGCGCCAGCGCGACGGCCTGCTCGCCCATTTTCCGCCGCATCTCGGGCGTGACGAAGGGCGATGGCGCTTCCTCGACCACCTTCTGGTGGCGGCGCTGGATCGAACATTCGCGCTCGTTCAGGTACAGGATGTTGCCGTGCTGATCACCGATCAGCTGGATTTCGATGTGGCGCGGGGTTTCGATGAACTTCTCGATGAAGACGCGGTCGTCGCCGAAGCTGGCTAGCCCCTCGCGCTTGGTCGCCTCGAATCCGTCGCGGACGTCCTGCTCGCTATAGGCCAGCCGCATCCCCTTGCCGCCGCCGCCTGCGCTCGCCTTCATCATCACCGGATAGCCGATCTCCCCCGCGATCCGCACCGCATGGTCGGTATCGGCGATCTCGCCCAGGAAGCCGGGGACGACGTTGACGCCGGCGGCCTTGGCGAGCTTCTTGGACTCGATCTTGTCCCCCATCGCCGCAATTGCCGTCGGCGGCGGACCGACAAAGGCAATCCCCGCCTCGGCACAGGCCCGCGCGAAACTCTCGCGCTCGGACAGGAAGCCATAGCCGGGATGGATGCAGTCCGCTCCGGTATCCTTGGCGACGAGCAGGATCAACTCGGCCTTGAGATAGGACTCCGCCGCCGGTGCCGGCCCGAGCCGAACGCTCTCATCGGCCATCAGCACATGCGGCGCGCGCGCATCGGCGTCCGAATAAACCGCGACCGTAGCAATACCCATCTTCTTGGCGGTCCGCATAACCCGGCACGCGATTTCGCCACGATTGGCGACGAGGATTTTCTTGAACATCAGCGCTTCTTCCGATTTCGAATGAGCAAGCAGAGAGCGATGCACCAGAGTGCCGCGAACACTGCGATATAAGGCAACAACCGCAATCGTTTGGCCTGAACACACGCCGGACCGAAAAGGCCGGGCTCTGCGCAATCGAATGGGGAAACGGCGTCAACTCCCCAGGCCACCAACATCATTGATGCAAGCACGAAAATGACCAAAGGGGGGCCTCTCATTCCGCAACAACCCACATCGGCTGTGCAGTCGTGCTCAGCACGCCCCCTCGCGTTACAAACAGCGCCCCTTTACTATCGCCCTTGGCACTGCCCCTGGTCAGTAGCGTGTCGCTAGTGACGATCAACTTCGCCCCCACCCTCACCCGACCCTCGACGCAGGTGCGCCCCGCAGCAGCCCTTCAGTGCTGAGATCCTCGTCAATCTCTGGCCAGTGGATGCCATAGCCTGCACCCGCCTTTTCCCAATGCGCGCGCTGGTCCGGGCTTGCGTGCAGCAACCGTGGATACCATGCCAACGGTGCCGAGATCGTACGCCCGTCCATCAAATCGACGATCAGGCTCGCATCGCCGAAGCGCACGTCCAACACCCGTTCGTCAGTGAGCCTAGCCGAAATATTCATGCCATGCCTCCAGCAGGGTCGTGCGATGCTCTTCGACCATCGCCACGATGCCATTGATCTCATGTGCGCGAAAGCCACGGCTCTTTGCCACCGCTACGCCTTCCAGCCAGACCTTCATCGTCGCTTCGCCCCGATCGACATGGACGTGCGGCGGCTCGTTGGGTTCGTGGCTATAGAAATAGAAGCGGAAGGCGCCGATCCGCAGCACCGTGGGCATTATTCCGCCGCTTCCAATTCCGCCCGCACCTCAACTGCCATCGGCATCACCCCCAACCGCGCGAACAACGCCGCGTCCTTGTCATCCCCCGCATTGCCCGTGGTCAGCAGCTTGTCGCCGGTGAAGATCGAATTGGCCCCGGCAAGGAAGCACAGCGCCTGCGTTTCGTCGCTCATACTCTCGCGGCCCGCGCTCAGGCGGACCATCGACAACGGCATCAGGATGCGCGCCACCGCGACCGTCCGTACAAATTCGATCTGGTCGATCTTCGCCAGCGGGGTATCGGCCAGCATGTCGCCCAGCACCGTGCCCTTTACCGGCACCAGCGCGTTGATCGGCACGCTTTCGGGATGCTCCATCGTCGCCAGCGCGTGGAGGAAGCCGACCCGGTCCTCGCGCTTTTCGCCCATGCCGATGATCCCGCCCGAACAGACGTTGATCCCTGCCCCGCGCACATTTTCCAGCGTCTCGATCCGGTCCTCGAAACTGCGCGTCGTGATGACGTTGGCGTAATTCTCCGGCGAAGTGTCGATATTGTGGTTATAGTAATCGAGCCCCGCATCGGCGAGCTGTGCGGCCTGCCCTTCGCTGAGCATCCCCAGCGTCATGCAGGTTTCCAGGCCCATCTGGCGCACGCCCTTCACCATCTCGACGATGGCGGGCATGTCCTTGTCCTTGGGGCTCCGCCACGCCGCGCCCATGCAGAAGCGCGAAGAGCCATTGTCCTTCGCCTGCGCCGCCGCCTGTAGCACGGCGCGGACGTCCATCATTTTGGTCGCTTTCAGCCCGGTTTCGGCGTGCGCGGACTGGTTGCAATAGCCGCAATCCTCGACACAGCCGCCGGTCTTGATCGACAGCAAGGTGGAGAGTTGCACCTGGTTGCGCGGATGGTGCGCGCGGTGGACCGATGCGGCGTCATACACCAGATCGAGAAACGGCAGGTCGAACAGCGCGGCGATCTCTTCGCGGGTCCAGTCGTTGCGCATTACATCACTCATTTCTTCGCCCGCCTTTGAGCCAATTTAAACAACAGATAACCAATCACCACAAAAGCGATCTGCGACGCCGGAAACAACCATAGCTTATGGGCTTCGCTCCAGTAGCAGTCGGTTTTGCTGGAAAAGGCCGGGCACGGCCCCATCCAGCGAACAAACACATTCCCTAAGCACCAAAGCGTGCCCAGTATTCCGTACACTGCACACCCGGCAAAAGCGTAGCCGCTAATTTCGGGCCGCTCCTCGCTCAAGCCGCATCCTCCGCAGGGGCCATGTTATGCCCCAGCAGCCGCAGCACTTCGCCTGCCGCCTCGATCAAATTGGTGCCGGGGCCAAAGATCGCCTGCACTCCGGCCTGGCGCAGGAAATCATAATCCTGCGCCGGAATCACCCCGCCTGCGATCACCTTGATGTCGCCATGCCCCGCATCGCGCAGATGGCCGATCAATTCGGGCACCAAAGTCTTGTGCCCGGCCGCCAGGCTCGATGCGCCGACCACATCGACCGACTGCTCGATCGCCAGCTTGGCGACTTCCTCGGGCGTTTGGAACAGCGCACCGGGGACGATCTCGAACCCCAGATCGCCGAACATGCTCGACACCAGATTCGCCCCGCGATCATGCCCGTCCTGCCCCATCTTGGCGACCAGCATGCGCGGGCGACGCCCCAGCCGCCGCTCGGTGGCGGCGACGCCGTCGGTCAGCCGCGACCAGCGCACATCGTCGCCATAGGCCCCGCCATAGATACCGCTCACCGGCGTCGGCGTGGTGCCATAGCGGCCGAACACATCCTCCAGCGCCTGGCTGATCTCGCCCAACGTCGCGCGAGCGCGGGCAGCGTCGACCGCCAGCGCGAGCAAATTGGCGTCGCTGCGCGCGCCGTCACGCAGCGCATCCAATGCCGCGCGGCACGCCGCTTCGTTGCGCGTTGCCTTGATCCGCTCGATCCGCGCGACTTGCCCGGCGCGCACCGCATGATTGTCGATGTCGAGGATTTCGACCGGGTCTTCGTCCTTCAGCCGGTATTTGTTCACCCCGACGATCACGTCCTCGCCGCGATCGACGCGCGCCTGCCGCGCCGCGCTGGCTTCCTCGATCATCGCCTTGGGCCAACCGGCATCGACCGCCTTGGCCATCCCGCCCTCGCGCTCGACCCGCTCGACGATTTCCCAGGCGCGATCGGCAATTTCCTGCGTCAACGCCTCGACATAATAGCTGCCGCCCAGCGGATCGACCACCTTGGTGATGCCCGTCTCTTCCTGCAGCACGATCTGGGTGTTGCGCGCGATCCGTGCCGAAAAGTCGGTGGGCAGCGCGATCGCCTCGTCAAGCGCGTTGGTGTGCAGGCTCTGCGTGCCGCCGAACGCCGCCGCCATCGCCTCGACCGTGGTGCGGATCACGTTGTTATACGGGTCCTGCTCCTGCAACGACACGCCCGACGTCTGGCAATGCGTGCGCAGCATCTTCGATCGCTCGTCCTTGGCACCCAGCTCTGTCATCACCCGGTGCCACAGCAGCCGCGCGGCGCGCAATTTCGCGACTTCCATGAAGAAGTTCATGCCGATCGCGAAAAAGAAGCTCAGCCGCCCGGCGAACTTGTCGATGTCGAGCCCCGCCGCCATCGCCGCGCGGGCATATTCGCGGCCGTCGGCGATGGTGAAGGCAAGCTCCTGCACCTGCGTCGCCCCCGCCTCCTGCATGTGATAGCCCGAGATGCTGATGCTGTTGAACTTCGGCATGTGCGCCGAGGTATAGCCGATGATGTCGGCGATGATCCGCATGCTGGGCTCAGGCGGGTAGATATAGGTGTTGCGGACCATGAACTCCTTGAGGATGTCGTTCTGGATCGTCCCGTCGAGCTGTTCGCGCGACACCCCCTGTTCCTCGCCCGCGACGATGAAGAACGCCAGGATCGGGATCACCGCGCCGTTCATCGTCATGCTGACCGACATCTTGTCGAGCGGGATGCCGTCGAACAGGATCTTCATATCCTCGACGCTGTCGATCGCGACACCCGCCTTGCCGACATCGCCGGTCACGCGCGGGTGATCGCTGTCATAGCCGCGATGGGTGGCAAGATCGAACGCGACGCTCAGCCCCTTTTGCCCGGCGGCAAGGTTGCGGCGGTAAAAGGCGTTCGATTCCTCGGCGGTGGAAAAACCCGCATATTGCCGCACCGTCCAGGGCCGCCCGGCATACATCGACGCGCGCACGCCGCGCGTGAATGGCGCGAAACCCGGCAGGCCGGGGTCGAGATCGGCGACGTCCTCCTGCGTGTACAAGGGCTTGACCGCGATACCTTCGGGCGTGTGCCAGCGAAGGTCGCGGTCCTTGGTTTCCTTGGCGGCGAGGGTCTGCCAGTCGGTGAGGGTCGGTTTGCCGGTCATTCTACAATCTCCCCCCTCCCGCTTGCGGGAGGGGTCGGGGGAGGGCCTGTCTAAGGCGGAAAGCGCGAGGGGTGGGACAAGCCCTCCCCTAACCCCCTCGCCAAGCGGGAGGGGGATCAACTGCCTTTAAACGCCGCCTTTCGCTTCTGCAAAAACGCCATCCCCCCTTCGACCGCATCCTGCGTCCCGCGCGCCGCGCGCTGGTTCTCGGCCTCGCGGAGCATCGCGCCGGCATAATCGTTCTCGAGCGCCGCCTGCATCCCGCGCCGCATCAACCCCAACGCGCGCGTCGGCCCCGCCGCCAGCCGCTCGGCGAGCGCAAACGCCTCGGCATCGAGCGCGTCGTCGGCAACGACGCGGTGGATCATTCCCCATTCGAGCGCCTTGGCCGCCGGCACCCGCTCGCCCAACAGCATCATCTCGGTCGCACGCGCGCGCCCGATCAGCCGCGGCAGCATCCACGACGCGCCGCCATCGGGCACCAGCCCGATATTGACGAACGCCTGAAGGAAATAAGCGGTGTCGCTGGCGACGCAAATATCGGTGGCCAGCGCCAGGCTGCACCCCATCCCCGCCGCCGGCCCGCGCACCGCGCTGACGACCGGCACATCGAGCGCGGCGATCGCCAGCAGCGCGGGATTACAATGCTCGGTCAGTGCTTCGAAGGTCGCCGCGCCGGGATCTGCCGCGCCCAGCGCCCCGCCGCCGACATCGGCCCCCGAACAAAAGCCCCGCCCCGCCCCGGCGATCAACACCGCACGCGCGCCGCCCAAATCGCCCAGCGCGGCGCGAAGTTCGTCGAACATCGCGGGCGGGGCTGCGTTCAGCCGATCGGGGCGGTTGAGCGTGACGACCAGCACGTCGCCGCGCCGCTCGGTGAGGATGTGTTCGTAATGGGGCAAGCTCGATCCCTTCTTCCCTCTCCCGCTGGCGGGAGAGGGTTGCGAAGACTTGGGTCGCATTCTTCATGCGGCCCTAGTCGGAGCTGGGTGAGGGTGGGGCAGTCGCACTTGCGACTGCGCGGCGCGCCGCGCCGCACCACCCTCATCCAACCTGCGCTAGCCAGCAAGCTGGCAAGCTTCGGTATCCTTCTCCCGCCAGCGGGAGAAGGTTTAGTGCGTCGGCGCTTCCATCAATTCGGTCAGCACGCCGCCGGTACCCTTCGGATGCAGGAACAGGATCAATGTCCCATGCGCGCCGATCCTCGGCTCGCCGAGCACCCGCACCCCGCGCCCCTCGAACCATGCCTTCGCCACCAGAATATCCTCGACCTCATAGCACAAATGATGCTGCCCGCCCGCCGGGTTCTTCGCGAGAAACCCGTGGATCGGCGAGCCTTCGCCCAGCGGCTCGATCAATTCGATCTGGGTATTGGGCGTATCGACAAAGCACACCTTCACCCCTTGCGCGGGCAGATCGAACGGCTCGCCGATCGCGGTGGCACCCATCGTGTCGCGGTAGAAGACGATGCTGTCGGCGATCGAGGGGGTCGCGACGCCGACATGGTTGAGGCGACCCATGATCACACCTTAGGTCCCGCAATTCCGACCAACCAGCAGCCAATAATGAAGGCAACCAGTGACAAACCGAACAACGATGCGCCTATGATCGTCGCTATAGTCGTCGCGTCTCCATTCATATATTCAGTGTAACTCTTTTCCACGAAATCGCCTTCCCACAACTTTTCAAGAGCTGATTGGCCACTTCTGGTTAAGCCAACTATGAGGGCCAGAGCGCCCAACATGGCAAAAACAGCGCCTGCAACAAATGACCATGCGGGAGCTTTCACAATCAAATGACGTAGCGCTTCCGATCCTGCCAAAGCGGCAAGCCCGCCTGCATTGAGCACCAGCATTGTGGTAAGCGTCCACTTTATAAGCGAAGTAAGAAGTTCGGCCAGCAAGGCGAAGTCTGACTTGGCCAATTCAATACGAAGGGTCCGCAACTCTTCAGAAATGTTTTCGCCAGAAGCGGGAGGCGCGATTTTATTCACAACGGAATATTGTCATGTTTCTTCCACGGGTTCTCCAGGCTCTTGCCGCGCAGCTTGCGTAAGCCCAGCGCCACCCGCCGCCGCGTAGAATGCGGCTGGATCACTTCGTCGATAAAGCCCTTGCTCGCCGCTACGAACGGATTGGCGAAGCGCGCTTCATATTCGGCGGTCCGCTCCGCGATTTCCTCGGGCGTCCTACCCCGAAAGATGATCTCGACCGCGCCCTTGGCCCCCATCACCGCGATCTCGGCGGTGGGCCAGGCATAATTCAAATCGCCGCGCAGATGCTTCGACGCCATCACGTCATAGGCGCCGCCATAGGCCTTGCGCGTAATCACCGTGATCTTGGGCACCGTCGCCTCGGCATAGGCGAACAGCAATTTCGCGCCGTGCTTGATGATCCCCGAATGCTCCTGCCCCACGCCGGGCAGGAAGCCGGGCACGTCGACAAAGGTCACGATCGGAATGTCGAACGCATCGCAGAAGCGCACGAATCGCGCCGCCTTCTTCGATGAATTAATGTCGAGGCAACCCGCCAGCACCTTCGGCTGGTTGGCGACGATCCCCACCGTGCGCCCCTCGATCCGGCCAAAGCCGATCAGGATGTTGCCTGCATGGGCGGGCTGCAATTCGAAGAAATCGCCCTCGTCGACCGTCTTGGCGATCAACTCGTGCATGTCATAGGGCATGTTGGCGCTGGGCGGTATCAGCGTGTCGAGGCTGTGCTCGATCCGGTCCCACGGGTCGTCGCTCGAGCGCTCGGGCAAAGCGGCCCGGTTCGAGGCGGGAAGGAAATCCACGAAGTCACGGGCTGCGAGCAGCGCTTCGATATCGTTGTCAAAAGCCACATCTGCGACCCCCGACTTCGTGGTATGCGTCACCGCTCCACCCAGTTCCTCCTGCGTGACGATCTCGTTTGTAACGGTCTTCACTACATCTGGGCCGGTGACGAACATATACGACGAATCTTTCACCATGAAGATGAAGTCCGTCATAGCTGGAGAATAAACCGCGCCGCCTGCACACGGCCCCATAATGAGGCTGATCTGCGGGACAACGCCCGAAGCCAATACATTGCGCTGGAAGACTTCGGCATAGCCGCCGAGTGATGCGACACCCTCCTGGATGCGCGCGCCGCCCGAGTCGTTCAGCCCTATCACCGGCGCGCCGACTTTCAGCGCCATATCCATGATCTTGCAGATTTTCTGCGCGTGTCGCTCGGACAGTGATCCGCCGAATACGGTGAAGTCCTGGCTGAACACGAACACCAGTCGGCCATTGATCGTGCCCGATCCGGTGACGACGCCGTCCCCCGGGATGATCTGGTCCTCCATCCCGAAATCGACGCAGTTGTGCTCGACATACATGTCGAGTTCTTCGAACGATCCGTGATCGAGCAGGACGTCGAGCCGCTCACGCGCGGTCAACTTGCCCTTGGCGTGCTGCGCGTCGATCCGCTTTTGACCGCCGCCTGCCCGCGCGGCTTCGCGCCGCTTTTCCAATTCGAGCATCGTCGACGACATGCAGGCGATCCTCCGTTGCGCTGGCCATTCCCTTCTCAGCCCGCCGCGCGAAAGGCAAATGCGATGTTGCGAAGTTGCGGCGAAACACTTTGCAAACTATCAATCGCCGCATGAACCACACGTCCCGCGCAGCAGGAAGCCAGTGACCGCCCCCCGCCGCCGCCTCTTCGCCGGATCGAACGTCCGAACGCTTCGCCAACGCCTCGCGCTGTCGCAGGCCGAAACCGCCGCGCGCCTTGGCATCTCGACCAGCTACCTCTCGCAGATAGAGAATGGCGATCGCCCGCTCACCGAATTGACGCTCGCGGCACTGGGGCGCGCTTTCCCCAATGACTGGGCCGAAGTCGGTGAGGACGCCGGCCTGCTCACCGCCGCCATCGCCGCGGCGCGCGACCCCAGCGTTTCGGGGGCCCCGATCGAAGAGGCCGCCGTCCACCGCGCACTTCGCCAGCAGCCGCAACTCGCCCGCCGGCTCGTCGCGCTGCACGACGCCTATGTTCGGGTGCAGCAACAGGTGCGCGCGCTCGACGATCGCTTTGACAGCGGCGGCGAAGCCACCGGCCGTCAGCCCTGGGAAGAGGTCCGCGACTGGTTTCACCACGCCAACAACTATATCGATCCGGTCGACCGCGCCGCCGAAGCGCTCGCCGCCGGACTGCCCAAGGGGGCCGACCCCGTCCGCGCGATGATCGACCGGCTGCAATTACGCCACCGGGTAACGATCGAACCCGGCACCGGCGAGCATGCCGCGCCACTACGCGCCTTCGACCCCGTCCGCCGCACGCTGCGGATCGACCGCAACCTGCCCCCCGAAAGCACCCATTTCCAGCTCGCGCACCAGCTCGTCCGGCTCGAGTTCGCCAACGAAATCGACGTCACTGTCGCGCGATCGGGGCTGGTCGACGCCGCCAGCGCCTTGCTGTCGGTGGGGCTGGCCAATTATGCGGCGGGCGCGCTGCTGATGCCCTACACCGCCTATCGCGATGCCGCGCGCGAGCTTCGCCACGATGTCGACGGTCTGCGCCAGCGCTTCGGCGTCAGCTTCGAACAGGCCTGCCACCGCCTCTCGACGCTCCAGCGCCCCGGCGCGGCGGGCATTCCGGTGTTTTTCTGCCGCGTCGACATGGCCGGAAACATCACCAAGCGCCATTCGGCCACCCCGCTGCAATTCGCGCAATATGGCGGTGCCTGCCCGCTTTGGCTGGTCCACGAAGCGGTGGCGATCCCCGATCGCATCCTCGTCCAGCTCGCCGAAACCCCCGATGGCGTCCGCTATGTCACGATGGCCAAGGGGCTGGTGAAGGCATCGGGCAGCTTTACCCGCACCCCGCGTCGCTATGCGGTGACCTTGGGATGCGAGGCGCAGCACGCCGCCGAATTCGTCTATGCCGACGAATTGCGCGCCGACGGACCCGCCACGCCGATCGGCAGTTCGTGCCGCATCTGCCCCCGCATCGCCTGCGACCAGCGCGCCTTCCCCCCGGCAGCCTCGATCATCGAGATCGACCCCAATGTCCGGCAGGTCGTCCCCTATCGCTTTCGCTGACCGTCTCTGGCATACTCATAGCTCGAAACGAACAGCCGGAGGATGGCATGGCGACCGCCGCGATACACACGCCGACGACTCACGCAGCCAAGATGAGCGAGCCCGAATGGGAGGCGCGCCAGCAACTGGCCGCCTGCTATCGCGTGTTCGACATGCTCGGCTGGTCCGAGATGATCTACAACCACATCACGCTGAAAGTGCCCGGCGAAGAGGGCGCGTTCCTGATCAACCCGTTCGGGCTGCATTTCAGCGAGGTAAAGGCGTCGAACCTGGTCAAGATCGACCTCGACGGCAACAAGCTCGACGGATCGCCCTACCCCGTCAACCTCGCGGGCTTCACCCAACATGCGGTATTCCACCGCAACCTGCCCGACGCGCATTGCATCATGCATACACATACCACTGCAGGCATGGCGGTGAGTTCGGTTGAAGGCGGGCTGCGTCCGGTCAATTTCTACGCCTGCAGTTTTGCAGGCCAGATTGCGTACCATGATTTCGAAGGCGTCACCGTCCGCAGTGAAGAAGGCGAACGCCTGGTCGCCAATCTGGGCGACAAGCGGGTGATGTTCCTCAAGAATCACGGCATATTGGTGATGGGCCGGACGCTGCCCGAAGCCTTTATCAAACATTGGTCGCTGCAACGCGCCTGCGAGATTCAGATCGCCACCGCCGGCATGGGCACCCCGCTCGAAGTCTCACCCGAAGTCGTCGCGATCCACCAGCGCGATCTGTTCAAGGTCCAGCCCCCCGGCGGCGCAGGCGCGGCGGATTTCGCCGCGATGGTGCGGCTGGTCGATCGTCAGGACAAAAGCTGGCGCGAATAGACGACGGGGAAGGCTGGTGCACCCAGCATGAAAGCAATGGGTATCCAGATCATTGGCAGATTTTCGTCGCACGCTAGGCTTGGTGTCTTTTTCGGTGCTATCAGAATAGCCGGCTGGCTTGCTTTCAGACCTAGTCGTGGCTCCTAAACGGCATGACGAATGACCGATGTTTCTGGAAGCCGACACGCCCCTGCTGGGTAGATGGCGGCTATTCAAGGTTGGCTTCCTGAAACCCGACACGCAGAAGCCGACCCCGTTTCGGCCATTGAAGCATTCGCAAAACCGCGGCAGGTCACTCCTTTGCGGAAGCCGAACGCATGTGTAGCATGCGACGCCCTATTGCTGCTGATTGAGGTCTCACTGATGCTGACGAGCAATAAGGCATGAGTGCCATTCTGCTTCTGCTTGCCGCTGCTTCAACGCCTACTGCGGCTTGGCAGATGGATTGCCAACTGATGAAGCCTGTCGCTCCAAACATCGAGAAGACCGGCTTTGTCCAACTGCAATTCGAGCGTGCTGGCGAGCAAACGTTTGTCCGGATCGTCTCGAGTGATTTCCCCGAGTTTGAAGCCGAGCGGCAGGCTTTGGTGAACGGCTCTGTCAAGGATGAGGACCCAGCAGAAGACCCGGCTTGGGTCGTCCGCATGGCGAGTGGGCGCCGAGCCATCGAGATGAAAAGTCATGGTTCAAGGAACGGTGAAGGAACCGGCATTCTGATCTCCAGCTACGAAATGACCACCAACGGCTCGCTCCCGGAAGATTTCTTCCAATATCATGCGGTCGGTTTATGTCAGTATGTGAGGGAGGGCAGCTTGGGATCGGGCGGATGAGAAGCCGCCATTCGCCTATCCTGAAGAGTTTCGGGCGCCGGCAGGC
>NZ_JROH01000101.1 GCF_000786205.1 Sphingomonas sp. 37zxx
GCCAAGCCCTTTTTCAGCAGCCTGCTAAGTGATGAAACTTACTGCACAGAGCTTTCACAAAATAATTGTCCAATTATCAATAGTCTGGCTTACCGATCTCCAGCCAATCGTAAGTTTGCTGCATACTCTTTGCTGTCTCGGCCTGCGTCCTTATTGACCATTCGCTGTACGACTCTTCTCCATTACCCAAACGGCTGCTACCTTGCCCGCCACTGCAACCTGCGGGATACTGTGCACAATAGCTTAGTATCGCCAGTGGAATTGCCATCACCACATCGAAAAAACCTGGCTTTGGTGGCTGGATATAGGCCGAACCCGCCAGTTGGGTATACAATGAGTTGGCAAGCTTGTAATCTGTTCCGCCACTCCACGTCTTTTTCAATATTTCAAGTAAGTCTCCAATTGCTTCTTGTTTTCTACCGAGTTGCGCCTTGATGGACGCTCCGGCGATCCGATTATAAGGTCCGCCATGTTTCTCATGAATTTCTAGCGCCGACTTTAGCGAGCGAGGAGTTCCGATTCCCATCAAATGATACGACGCTATATAATTAGCTGAATGATAGATTTGCGTCGGACCCCATTTCATCACACTATCGTTGGCGAGTGCAAAGGCTTCCTTTGTTTTTCCGTCTGCGAGCAGCGTACGAGCAGTCAGATAATTCAGAGACACCAAGGAGCGCGGGTAATAGGTAGGATCTACCGATTGCCAAAGTTTTGGTTGATTAATCCATGCATCAAGGGCGCGGTTGTAACGCACGGTTCCCTGTCTCTCGCCTAAACCAAAAACGACTGCAAAATACTCTTCGACGCATGCGCGCTCGATTTCGACCTGTAGGAATTCCGTGTAGCCATACGAGTCTTTTGGGGCCAGAGGAGGTTGAATAGAATTCATTAATCTTAACAACTGACCGATCTTTTTTAGTTCGGGCTGCGGGACAGACGAGACCCATCCAATACTACGAGCTAGCGTCTCTATTTTAAAGCGATAATCACTTATTTGTCTATCAGGACCGTTATTAGTCATCATGGCATGCTTTACAAACCGGTCGACAACCATCGATTCCTGCACTCTATCGGCTTCGGGTGCCTCCTCATAAAACCCATCCGACAATCGAACCAAACCAGCTTCATGCAAGCACTGGACTCGCGGCGATAAGCCAGTCCAATCGCGCGAAATATCGGTTATCTCAGCTCGGATGTCAGCCGCATTGCCCTGATGCGCCGTAATGCCAAGCAGAATTGCACACACCACTGCTGATTTGAACATCACTCGTGCCC
This sequence comes from Sphingomonas sp. 37zxx, assembly GCF_000786205.1. Taxonomy (GTDB): domain Bacteria; phylum Pseudomonadota; class Alphaproteobacteria; order Sphingomonadales; family Sphingomonadaceae; genus Sphingomonas. The sequence continues at coordinate 1,279 of NZ_JROH01000101.1, forward strand.
CATCGCTTAATCTAGAATTGGTCAGTCGCCATCTTTTCGGCGCTTCGATTCGCACTCGCAGTCTATACTGTCGTTCTGCCGCAGCAAGCGGCACGGAACGACATGCGGCTCTCCACTAGCACTACTTTGGCAGAAATGTGGTTTTCGGGATTCTTTTTTCGGCGGATGCGTGATTCTTGGTTAGCCAGCTTTAGCAGGCTGCTGAAAAATCCCACGGT
>NZ_JROH01000102.1 GCF_000786205.1 Sphingomonas sp. 37zxx
ACCGTGGGATTTTTCAGCAGCCTGCTAGATCGACCGTTGATCTCGAGATGAACAAGCGTCCCGTGTTGGGGGAGCTACAAAACTACCCTGAATGGCGGATTGTAGGTCCTAGCTGCCATACGCCTGCGGACGCTTCACGTCCTCTCTCGCTCGGAAGCGCACCCCGCGTATTTATCGAGCTCTTCGATTCCCTTAGCGCGCGTGCGGGACAGCTTGCGGGCACTTCGAAACGCCGAATTCTTGCGAACTCAAACTGCTGGGGATTGCATGGCGCGTTCTGCCCATGCATCGTGCCGGCGCGGTCAGCCGGGGGGAGAAGCATGAGATTTGCGTTACTAGCGCTGCCAGTTCTGTACTGCGTATTAGGCGCATGTGCACCGACTTTGCGGGGCGTGGAGCCGATCCTCGGTGCTGAAGGACCGACTAGCGGGAAGACGAGTACCGATTTTTATAACCAACGGGACCGCTTCTTCATGCGGGCGAAGGCGGCATCCGAGACCGGTGGGGCAGTTGCGATCGACGCCATGATGGATAGCGGTTTTGCGCTCGCATCGGCGCACTGCAACAGCTTCTTCCAGGACATGGAGGTGCTCCAGCGAGACTCCTCGATCAGCCGCGACATGGTCGCGCCGATTATTTCTACGCTGACGACTCTCGTTACCCTCCGGAGCTTCTCCGCCGGGCGCACCGACGACTATCTGGCCGTTCTGGCGTTGGGCTCGAATGCAGCGCTTGCTGGTATCGACAGTGTCGACAAGCATTTTCTGTTCGATGCGGACAACGTTCGTGAGGTGCGCGAGCTAACCTTCAAAGCAATGAGCGCGAGCGAGCAGGAGCTCCGCGCGCGAGGGGCTGCAACATTCGATACAGCGTTTCGCCAGCTAACCGCGCATCAGACTATTTGCTCGCCCGCCAGCATCCTCGACTTGACCAGACGTGCGATCCGAGCCGGCCAGGTCACTGCGAATAGTCGAGGTACGAACCGCGTTGATCAGGGAGTGCTGGTAGACCTAGCCACGGAGCTTGGCCTGACCGGAGCGCTAACCGCTGAGCAGGCAGGGGCGATCTGGCATCTCTACAACTCTGGGAGTCGCGTTGATCAGTTGTCGCCTGATGTGCGGACCGAACTTTCGGATCTTGGCGCAAATCCCTTGATTGAGATGAATGGCGGCACTCCCAAGCTGTCGGCGGCGGGTCAAAACAAGGCGGCGCTACTGATGAGCATCTTGGACCGTCTTTCCCCCGCCACCCGATCCGCATTCATAGATGCTTCGAGAAGCCGCACCAAAGTCGGGCTGGTCGCGCAAGCTTTCGTGCTGGTTCCTACGGGCCAGACTGAGGGGATTGATCTGGAGGTGAGATGACCGGCTTGGGGCTGGTTGCGCACCGATGCAGCCAAGCCTCAGTCGTCGAGCACCTCGCCATCTTCCGCGCTGCCCGTCTGGTGTTCGTATGGTTCAGTCTCGATTAGCAGGCTGCTGAAAAATCCCACGGTT
>NZ_JROH01000103.1 GCF_000786205.1 Sphingomonas sp. 37zxx
ACGACGTGGAAGTAGCCGACCGGCAGCAGATCGGCCTCGCGCTCGGCAAGCCAGGTGCGCGCGGCGGCACCCTGGCACCGCGGGCAGTGCCGGTTCCGACAGCTGTTGTAGGACACCCGCCAGTGCCCGCAGTCGGTGCAGGCCTCGGTGTGACCGCCCATGACGGCGGTTCGGCAATGCTCGATCGCTGACATCACCTTCAGCTTGTCCAGGCTCAGGTGCCCGGCATGGGCGAGCCGGTACGCAGGACCGGCGGCGCGGAAGATGTCTGCGACCTCGAGTGAAGCGCGCACGCGACCTCAGCCGCCCGGTGCTCCTCTCCTGGTTACTACCGTCAGCTTGTCGAGCGGACTGGTCACGTTCCGCATCGTCCGCGTCGCGACCTTGGTATAGTATGCGGTCGTGTCCAGCTTCGCGTGACCAAGCAGCGCCTGGATGATCCGCACGTCGATCCCGTCCTCAAGCAGGTGGGTCGCAAAGCAGTGCCGCAGCGTGTGTGGGCCGATACGCTTGTCGATGCCCGCCGCGATGCCTGCCTCGACGACCACGCGGTGCAGCTGCCGGGTGCTCAGCGGCTTGAGGTAGTGCTGGCCCGGGAACAGCCACCCGTCGGGGTGCATCACCCCTTCCTGCCGCCCGACCTTCCACCACTCCCGCAGCAGTGCGAGCAGTCCGGCAGGGAGCATGGCGTTGCGATACTGTCCGCCCTTGCCGCGCTCGACCCTCAGCAACATCCGCTCGCTGTCGACGTCACGCACCTTGAGCGCGGCGACCTCGGCCGCGCGCAAGCCGGCACCATAGGCGACCGACAGCGCGGCCTGATGCTTGAGGCACCTGGTCGCGCCAAGCAGTCGCGCCACTTCGTCGGGGCTCAGCACGACAGGCAGCTTGCGGATCCGCTTCATGCGGACCAGCTTGCGCGCCAGGTCTGGCCGGTCGATCGTCTGCAGGAAGAAGAACCGCAACGCCGATACGATGCTGTTCATGGTCGGCACTGGCACGCCCTGGTCGGACTGCTCGACCTGAAAGCGTCGCACATCCTCGGCCGTCGCGGTGTCAGGCGAGCGCCCCAGGAACGTGGCGAACCGCCCGACGTCGCGGATGTAGTTGCGCTGCGTCTCGCGACAGAACCGTCGCATCTCCATCTCGTCGATAAGACGCTGGCGTAGTGGACTGACAGCAACGACGGGTACGAGGATGTTCATAGCAGGGCTCCTTCTGGTGGAGCCCCGATGCTCTGCCTGCGTCCCGCATCGCTCAACTGGCGCGCAACGCCGGTTCCTTCACCTCAACCATGCCACACGCACCCTCCCGCGCAGCGGGTTCGTGC
>NZ_JROH01000104.1 GCF_000786205.1 Sphingomonas sp. 37zxx
GCGGCGGCGGGTACGGTCTGGCGCAGCTTCCACATCAGCCAATATGCGGCGGTGTGGAGAATGAGGCGCATCTGGTTGGCATTGGCCGATCGGCACGAGGTGCGGTCGCTCTTCAACTGGGTCTTGTGGAGTTTGATGAGGTTTTCGGCCTGGCCACGAGCACAATAGAGCGTGTCGTAGATGTGCTCGGCGCTACCATGCTCGATCGAGGTGACGACGAAGCGGATATCGAGGCCCATAGTGCTGGCTTCGATCCGTGCAGCGACCCTGCGTTTGGTCGGCCCCCAGGATTTGGCGGCGTAGCGGGTCTCGGCATAGCGGCGCAGCACGCCCAATCCCTGCAGCGCCCGGTCGGTGGCACAGGCATCGCCGCGATTGACGATGACGGGATCGGCATGGAGTGCCTTGTTGCCGGGCAGGCCGAACACATAGTCTATGCCGTTCGTCTCGCACCACGCCATGATTTCGGGGCGGCCGTAATGGCCATCGCCGCGTAGCGTGATGCGGGTATCGGGCCAGTGGCGGCGGATGCGCCGGATCAGCCGACGGACATGGCCTGCCGTCTCGACCCCCGACGGGCTCTTGCCGGTGCGCAGCAGCATCGCCACCGGACGGCCGGTCGCTGTGTCATAAGCATGGATCGGCAGGAAGCAGCGCTCGCCATAATGGCCGTTCCAGAAGGAGAGTTGCTGGCCGCCATGGACGACATCGACCGTCTCATCGATATCGAGCGTCACAGCGACCGGCGGCGTGGGATAGCTCGCGCAGTAGAGATCGACGAGCGCGCCTGTCAGCCGCACCAGTTCTCGCGTCGTCGGCGCATTCTCCCAGCGGCTCATCGTTGGCTGGCTTGCCAGGCCGATCACGCCACCGGGCAGTTTGCCGAGCGCCAGCTTGAACCCCGGATCGTGACGCAAACTGTCGAGATCATCGGCATCCTCATAGCCGCAGGCGATCGCCAGCATGCGAGCGCGCAGGATGTCGCCGAGCTCGTGGACGACGCGGCTCTGGTCGCGAGGATCGGCAATGCAGGCGACAAGCCGTTCCGCAATGCCAAGCTGTCGCTCCGCCTGCGCCAGCAGCAATACACCACCATCGGATGTCAGTCTCCCACCGTCGAAGGCGGCGGTCATTTTCTTGCGGCAAATCGCTGGGAATGAGAAACCGAGGGGGCTATCAACTGCCATGGCGGTCGTGGCACTTTCTGTCCGGCGTAGAGGGATGATTTAAGCACCCTTTCTCTATTCCAGATCAGTAACTTACGCTACATCTGCCAACCACATCCCATGCCGCCGGTGAATAAGACGGG
>NZ_JROH01000105.1 GCF_000786205.1 Sphingomonas sp. 37zxx
CCGATGTCAGCAACATGACCAACGACCTGCGCCTTAGCCGCGTATGGAACCTGGGTGGTGGTGATTTGACGACAACCACAGGCCTGTATCGCTCCAGCCAGAACTTTGTGTCAGAGAATGGCTTTATGACACTGTTTCAAGATGTCGCTGGCGATGGCCGGTCGGTTCCGTTGAACCTGACGACAGCTACCGGGCTCACCGTCACTGATAACGGTGTGTTGATCTATAACACCCCTTCAGGCGGTGGTGGTATGAAGAACCAAGACGTGACCTATCAAGTCACGGCACCTTTTGCCTCGCTCAATTACCAGAAAGGCAAGATCGCCATTGGCGGCTCGGTGCGCTGGGACAACAACCGCGTGCGCGGCAATATCATCAATGACCGCGCCACCGCGCGGATTGACATCAACGGCGATGGCGTGATTTCCATTCCAGAAAACCGGGTGGGCGTCATTCCGGCCGGCGTGACATTCCCGGTCAATTACAGCCACGATTATCTGTCTTATTCGGTCAGCGCGAACTATCGCATTGCAGAACCTTTTGCGATGTTTGCCCGCTATAGCCGGGGCGGTCGGGCCGGGGCTGAAAAGCTGTTGTTCACCCCTGCGGTCAGCACGGTGACCGGCGACCTGACCAATAGTGCCTCAGGCAATGACACTGTGAAGCAGGCAGAAATCGGCCTCAAGTATCGCAACAATGGCATCGTGCTGAATCTCACCGGATTTCATGCAAAGACGGACGAGACAAATTCGCAATTCAGCACAGACCCCGCCACCGGCCTGACCAGCGTAGCGGTTGTGACGCGGTCCTACACGGCATATGGTCTTGAATTTGAAGGTGCAATTCGTCGCGGCCCGTTCAGCCTGACTGCCAATGCAACCTATACCGAAGCCGAGATCAGCAAAGCGGAAACCCCGGCGCTGGAAGGCAATATCCCCCGGCACCAGCCCAAGTTGCTGTTCAGTCTGCGCCCGCAGTTTGATAGCGACATGTTCTCGGTCGGTGCCAATATCCAGGGCAACACCAAAAGCTTTGCGCAGGACGTAAACCAGTTGCGGCTTCCCGCCTTTACAACTGTCGGGCTGTTTGCACAGTTCCGCCCTATGGATCGGGTCGAACTGAGCGTCAACGCCAGCAACTTGTTCAATGAGCTGGCTATTGTTGAAACGCTGGAAGGCACCCTGCCTGCATCAGGCGTGGCGATGGCCAAGACCATGTATGGCCGCACCGTCTCCACCTCAGCCCGCTTTTTCTTCTAACAGGCTGCTGAAAAATCCCACGGT
>NZ_JROH01000106.1 GCF_000786205.1 Sphingomonas sp. 37zxx
TAGCCAAGCCCTTTTTCAGCAGCCTGTTAGATGCGCCTAGGCGAAATCACCTTCAATGCCGCTGGTTTCTCGCTAAACCATTACGCTAGACGTCAAGTATGACATGCCCATAACGGCTTCTATTGCGTGTCGCTTGGGCATCGCCTATTAGAGTTCTTCGGATGGGCCGGTGCTGAAGTTTGCAACTGTGCTGCCGTTCATTACTACCGTCGGAGCAAACTGCCTTGTAGTACCTGTATCGCCGTCGAAGTATGCAAACGTGGCGTGGTTCCGTTCTGGTAGACCGGAAAAGAAGGCGTACCTCTCACCTCGGCACTGACGCTCAAAACTAGCTTTTGGTATACAGCTTAGAATGAACCTATTTCCTACCGAAACTTCTCGTTGAGAGATCATTTGAATGAAGTCGAACAAGTGTCGCCCTACAGCATTTGGCCCTCCACCACGCCGGATGGTCCGACTTATTTGGACCTCTAGGGTCCTTATCTCGTTCATTGCAACGCCCGCGCCAATGGCTTGCACCAAACATGCACTATTGCTTGTGAGGTCCCTGCAATCCGTCCGGAATGCACCAACCCCATTCGGTTGACCACGAGTATCGTGAAAATTGGATACTAAATAATAGCCTGTATATGACTTGTTTGTGAGCGGGTCGATGAACCATCCCGCACCGATAAATGCTTGCGCTATCGGAGCCAACTGAGGATGTAGACGCTCCACCCAACTAATTTGCCTATCAGCATCCTGCATGATCTCCGAGACGCAGATAGACAGATGCTGTTGCACCCTCTTAACTAACCGATCTGCCAGCCAAAGGTCCGTCCGTTTTCCTTCAAGGCGAGAAAGTCCGGTGTATCCGAACAGCCAGTGGTCAGCAAACACCGCTTTGGTGGCGTCCTCTTGCACAACTTTGACGGGCCTCGATGCCGATGGGTAAGATGTTAATCGACGATCTGATATTATTAATACCGCCTCATGGGTGAGGCACGTTAAGACCAACGTCATACAATTGTTTTTCCCAGCGGAAAGTCGGCGAATAACTCATAACGTAGCAAACGCTTGATCTTCCAGAATATCTCACTTGGCGATACGTCGCAATATCCTTCCCGTTGCCTTCGCGGGGCGTGCCCTTGGATGCGATCCCGAACCTCCACGTCCTATCAAACATTGCGGCTAACCTCTCTTATTCACTGGGCTGCTG
>NZ_JROH01000107.1 GCF_000786205.1 Sphingomonas sp. 37zxx
CCTGAAGAGTTTCGGGCGCCGGCAGGCGTACGAAAGTCTGGGAGGCCCGAACCCGCGGGCATCGAGCGGTGACCTATGGGGATTTCGGATTTTGGCAGGTTAGAGTGGCTGGTGATCTGACGGATTTGTCGTCGTCCGTCCCCGCGGGCAGGCCCGATGCGGGAGCTAATAATGGGCTTTCAGGTATAGCTTGGCGATCCGCGGCGGGCGCAGTGACGCCTCTGATATCGTTATGCGCGAGCTCGCCTGTTCCCCGACGCGGTCGCGATGCAGGGTCTATCGATAACGGGCCGTGCCGGGTCACGGCGCCTGTACTCCGGGTGGCACTGTCGATGCCGGCGGTGCGCGAGGCTGGTGCTGGCGTTCGAAGGTCTCGATAACGACCATATGGCCGCCGCAGCATGGGCATGGCGGTCGCACATCATCCGGCTCGATCGGCGCATCGGCGGCGGCGGGTGGCGCGACGCCAAGCAGCTGACGAACGTGGTCGAGATGACTTTTGCGGGTGGCGCCGGCGAGCAGGCCGTAATGGCGGATACGGTGAAAGCCCTTGGGCAGGACGTGGAGCAGGAAGCGGCGGATGAACTCGTCGGCGGTGAGCGTCATGATCTGTTGCCGCTCGGCCCCGCCGCGGCGGTAGTCCTTGTAGCGGAAGGTAACGCCGCTCTCGTCGAAGCGGATCAGCCGGCTGTTCGAGATCGCAACCCGGTGGGTGTAGCGCGACAGGTAGGCGAGCACCGTCTCGGGTCCGGCGAACGGCGGCTTGGCGTAGACTACCCAGCGCTTCTTCCGAACCGGTGACAGATGGCGCAGGAAGGCTCGGCGGTCGGCGAGTGCCGCAAGACTGCCGAAGAACGCGAGCCGCCCCGCCTCGTGCAGCGCCATCAGCCGGGTGAGGAACAGATGCCGGAACAACTTGCCCAGCACCCTGACCGGTAGCAGAAACGCCGGTCGCGACGACACCCAGCGGGTGCCGTCCGGCGACAGCCCGCCGCCCGGCACGATCATGTGGATGTGCGGATGGTGGGTGAGCGCCGAGCCCCAGGTGTGCAGCACGGCGGTGATGCCGATGCGGGCACCGAGGTGCTTCGGATCGGCCGCGATAATCGTCATCGTCTCCGACGCCGCCTGGAACAACAGGCCATACACCGCAGCCTTGTTCTGCAACGCGATATCGGCGACCTC
>NZ_JROH01000108.1 GCF_000786205.1 Sphingomonas sp. 37zxx
TCGCTAACCGCCCGGTCAGCTTGCGGATTTACCCGACGCGGATCGTGATCGCCGCCGAGGGTCAACTCGTGTGCGAGCACAGCCGGATCATCGATCGATCCCATCATACCGGTGGCCAGACGGTCTATGACTGGCGGCCCCTTCGGCGAAGCTCAGGATAAAATTATCTGGCGGTGATCCAGCGCAAGCCGGGTGCCTTGCGCAATGGTGCCCGTTCGCGGAGATGCCCGATGCGTTCCGGCAGCTTCAAAGCCAGATACTGCGCCGCCCTGGCGGAGACAGGGAGATGGCCGAGATCCTGGCGCTTGTGCTCCAGCATGATGAGCAGGTCGTGCTATGCGCGGTCGAACGGGCGCTGGAAGCCGGCGTTGCCACCAAGACCCACGTACTCAACGTCTTGCACCGCCTGATCGATGGCAGGGCGCCTCCGGCTTCCCCGATCGATGCGCCCCAGGCGCTGCGTCTTGCCCAGGAACCGCTCGCCAATGTCGGGCGCTATGACGCCCTTCGCGATGGAGGGCTGCGTCATGCGTCATGATCCCGCCAGCGCCGCCGTGGTGGTCATGCTCAAGGCGCTGAAGATGTACGGCATGGCCCAGGCCGTCGGCGATCTCATCGAGCAAGGCGCGCCCGCGTTCGACGCGGCCGTGCCGATCCTCTCCCAGCTGCTCAAGGCCGAGATGGCTGAGCGCGAGGTCCGATCGATCGCCTATCAGATCAAGGCCGCCCGGTTCCCCGCCTACAAGGACCTGGCCGGGTTCGACTTCGCCGCCAGCGAGGTCAACGAGGCGATGGTCCGCCAACTCTACCGCGGCGAGTTCGTCGATGGCGCCGACAATGTCGTGCTGATCGGCGGTCCCGGCACGGGCAAGACGCATATCGCCACCGCACTCGGTGTTCAGGCGGCTGAACATCACCGCAAGAAGGTGCGGTTCTTCGCCACCGTGGATCTGGTCAATGCGCTCGAGCAGGAAAAGGCGATGAACCGGGCCGGCCAGCTTGCCGATCGGCTGTTGCGCCTCGACCTTATCATCCTCGATGAGCTCGGCTATCTGCCGTTCAGCCCCTCGGGCGGAGCAC
>NZ_JROH01000109.1 GCF_000786205.1 Sphingomonas sp. 37zxx
AGCCAAGCCCTTTTTCAGCAGCCTGTTAGGTGTTCAACGCGCCGGCTAGGTGCCCGGTACTGGCGGCTAAGCTGCTTGCGAGCGAGCAAAGCGGAAGAGCGGGCGTTCGCATGCCATGCCCCCTTTTACCGGTTGCTCTCGGAACAGATGCACTTGGCACGCGCGCGGCCATCTGTATCATGAGACAATGTCTCACTCATCCCGGCGCTCCCCGCCCAATCCCGCCAATGCTCCCAGCGCCCGCTTCTTCGGCGACATCGGCATCACTCCCGGTGCGCGGGTGCTCGATGTCGGTTGCGGCAATGGTGACCTCAGCCGGTATGTGGCTGGGATTGCCGGTCCAGGCGGCGAGGTCGTGGCGATCGACCGGAGCGAACATGCGCTGGCGATGGCCCGAACGAACGACGCGAAGTCGGGTGCCGCACCCATCCAGTACCGCGCGGTCGATCTTTCGGGTGATTTGCCTGATCTGGGTCGTTTCGATGCAATCGTCGGTCGTCGCGTGCTGATGTACCTACCCGATGCCGCCAAGACACTGGAGTGGCTGGCGTCGCTGGCCAAGCCAGACGCCATCCTGGCGTTTCAGGAACATGCACGCGCCGGCCTGCCCGCGGGACTTGGGGATCTCGCGTTGCACCGGCAGCTTTACGACTGGAACTGGAGCACGGTTGCAGCGGAAGGCGGCGATGTGGGGTTGGCGCTCCGGCTCGCCGAACTGATGCAGCAATTAGGGCTATCGGTCGAGGAAGCGCGCGCAGAGGCCGTCTTACTCCATCCTAACCAGCCCTCTTTCGTGCCGACGCTCACGCACGCGATGCTGCCGCGAATAGTCGAGCGAGGCATCGCAACCGTTGAGCAAATCGATCCCGACACGCTTGCGCAGCGGATCGAGGACGAGCATCGCGCCGCGGGTGGTACGATCGTTTGGGACCTCGCCTTCTTGGTCGCGGCTCGCGCCCAACCGGTCTCTCGCTGAAAGCGAGGCCCGCAAAAAGCGGGCGACCCGAGCTCGGATCGGCTCCGGTCGTGACGACCCACAGCACGAAGCCGCTGCGCGGCAGAG
>NZ_JROH01000110.1 GCF_000786205.1 Sphingomonas sp. 37zxx
TAGCCAAGCCCTTTTTCAGCAGCCTGTTAATACACCAAGAAACTTCTTGACCTCAACCGCTATCATAGTGTCACCCCCTGCACGGCAGATAAATCTAACAAAGTAGACATGCATCAAACGCTTGGCTTTGTCACTCGATTATATAATTGATCTGGTATCGATTTCGCTAGATGGCTCTAAGAGCCGTCTCGAATCTCATGCGTAACGAGCGAGCCGCCGGATAAGCAACATGGCGGACGCGGCGTATAGGAAGGCAGTGGCGGATCGGATGCTTTGCTCGAAGTCTTTGGCGAGGCGTCTATTGCGGTTGAGCCAGGCAAAGGTTCGCTCGACGACCCAGCGACGTGGATGGACAACAAGCCGGTTTGATCGGCGAACTTGCGCACGATCTGGATGCCGATCGACGTCGCCATTGCGACACGCGCGTTGGTATAGGCGCTGTCGGCGTAAGCGAGCTTCACGAACGGGTGCTGTCAACGGGCACCGAAGTTTCCCTAAAAGTGGGCTCCTAAAATTCCCTGTTCTGGCTGGGGCGGGTTGGGTTGTGGTGATCAGCCGTATTCCTGATCGGCGGGTGCCTTCGATGGTGGCCGACCGCGGCGTTTCGGGGTCGGCGGCGGGTTGATGGGAGAGCTGGACCTACTGTGCTCGGGCAGCAGGTCGGCGTGCTGGCGCATGCGATAGCTGGAGCCCTCGATCTGAACGACGACGGCATGATGCAGCAGCCGGTCGAGCAGCGCGGTGGCGACAACGTGATCGCCGAACACGTCACCCCATTCGGCAAAGCCGCGATTTGAGGTGAGGATCATCGCGCCTTCTTCGTATCGCGCGTTGACCAGTTGGAAGAACAGATTGCCGCCACCAGGCGTAACTGGAAGATACCCGATCTCGTCGACTACGAGCAACGATGACGTAACCGATGTTCTCAGCCCGCGTCGGTCCAGGGCATGAGGTCACCGACACGGTTCGCGGGATAGCCGTTGGCGAGCTTGGTGAGCGTGTCGGTCAGCCAGCTATGCGGGTTAACCTCTCTTATTCACTGGGCTGCTGCGTG
>NZ_JROH01000010.1 GCF_000786205.1 Sphingomonas sp. 37zxx
AACCGTGGGATTTTTCAGCAGCCTGTTAGGCGCGCCCGGTTTCGTGCATACGGCACCGGCAATGCGGCTGAAGTGCCGCACCGCCAGCACACCAACGCAAGCCTCCGCCAAGCAAACGCCACAGCCCAATCGCACAACGCTACCTCGGGGCAACGGTGGCTGCTTCGCCCCCCCTTACCCGCTTCGCGGCGGGCCTGTAGACGCTCGCACCGCCAGGCTGGCCGGGATGATCTCTGGGGCCAGATCGCTGTCGCGGCCGGCGCAGGCGTTGATGATCCGTTCGACTGCGCGCGATGCCACTTCGGCGATTGGCTGGACCACGGCGGTCAGTGGCGGGTGGGTGAAGCGAACGATGGGGGTGTCGTCGAAGCTGATGACCGACAGGTCATCGGGCACCGACAGCCCGCGTTGCCGCGCGACTTCGAGGACCGCCAGCGCCATGCGGTCGCTGCTGGCGATGATCGCGCTGGGCGGCTGATCGCGATCCAGCAAATGCCGCGTCGCGACGATCCCCGAATCATAGCCGAAATCGCCCCGCGCCATCAGACCATCGGACCCGGTCTTCGCTGCGGCCATTGCCTGTTGCCAGCCAAGGATTCGCCATTGGCTCAATTCATAGGCTTCCGGCCCCGCGATGAAGCCGACCCGCCGATGGCCAAGCCCAAGCAAATGCTCGGTCGCGATCCGGGCCGCGCGCTCATCGTCCATCGTCAACGCAAACCCGTAGCCCGGCCGCAGCGACCCGATCCGCGCGACGCTGATATGCTCATCCTCCAGCCGGCGCAGGATCGTCGGATTTTCCGAATGCGGTGGCGTCAGGATCACGCCGTCGGGGCGCAGCGCGGCAAGCGCGGCGGCAAGCTCGCGATCGATATGGTCGCTATGCGTATCGACCAGTTCGATGATCAGGCGATAGCCATGCTCGGCTGCCTTCACCATGCCGCCCAGCATCATCTGATCGACCCAATCGGCGCCCTGCCGCTCGCGCCAATCGGCGATGGTGCGCTCGCGATCGTTCAGGGCGAGGATGAGATAGGACCGCGACCCGCTCATGCGCTGCGCCGCGATCGACGGCACATAGCCCAGCCGGTCGATCGCTTCGCGCACGCGCTCGGCCATGTGCGGGCGGACATTTGGCTCCTTGTTGATCACGCGGCTGACGGTCTGCAATGAAACGCCGGCATCGGCCGCGACATGCTTGATCGTCACCGCCTGCCGGCGTCGTGCCATCAATCAGGCTGCCTTGCCCGCAGCGACCGCACCGCAATAGCGCGCGACATACGCCCCGTGCGCGGGCAGCGACGCGGCGGTCTGAGTCACTTTCTGGCGAATGCCGTCCAGCAGCCGCGCCAGTTCCTCGTCGGTGAGGCGGGCGGCGATCGGGTGCCAACTGCGCGGCACGATCCCCTGCCCCATCATCACCTGTACCCAGCTGTTTTCGGCGAACAGTTCCTCATTCTTGCGAAACACGCGCGCGGTTTCGGCGAACAGTGCCATTTTCTGGGCCAGGCTGTCGGGCACCGCCATCGCCGCGCATTGCCGCCAGAATGGCGAATCGCGCCGCTCGGTCGCCTTGTAGTGCAGGATCAAAAAGTCGCGGATCTGCACCATGTCCTGCAATTGCTGCTCGTTGAACTCGGCGACGTCGCTCGGGTTGACCTCACCCAGCGGCAGCATCCGGATCAGCCGCAGGATCGCGCGCTGGATCAGGTGGATGCTGGTCGATTCGAGCGGCTCCATGAAGCCCCCCGACAGCCCGATCGCCACGCAATTGCGATGCCATTGCCGCCGCCGCACTCCGGTGACGAAGTGCAGATGGTTCGGCTCGGTCAGCACCTGCCCCTCGACATTGCCAAGCAGCCGCGACAGCGCCGCTTCACGATCGAGATAGCGGCTGCACCAGATCAGGCCATTGCCGGTGCGATGCTGCAACGGAATCCGCCATTGCCAGCCGGCGTCGTGCGCCATCGCGCGGGTGTAGGGCAGCGGCGGCCCGACATTGGCGGTCTGCACCGCAATCGCCGAATCGCAAGGCAGCCAGTGCGACCAATCGTCGAAGCCGGCGTGCAGCGCGCCTTCGATCAGCAGCGCGCGAAAGCCGGTGCAATCGATGAACAGATCGCCCTCGATCCGCTCGCCGCGCTCGAGCACCAGGGCGGCAATATCGCCGCGCTCGGCATCGAGCTCGACCCGCGCGATCTTGCCCTCGATCCGCTGCGCGCCGTCATCCTCGGCCATCCGCCGCAGGAACTGGGCATAGAGCGTCGAATCGAGATGATAGGCGTAGTTCAGCCCATTGTCGGGCAGGTGCGCGAACTTGCCCTGCAATGCCGCCACCAGCTCCAGGCAATAATCGTCATACGGCGCGTCGTGTCCGCGCGTGCGCCCGTTCAGCCAATAATGCTGAAAGCCCGCCGCCCAATGATCGTTGCCGGTATTGCCGAACGAATGGAAATAGCGGTCGCGCCCGTCGCGCCAGCCGTCGAACAGGATGCCCAGCTTGAAGGTGGCATTGGTCGCGCGCATGAATTCGGCTTCGTTGATGCCGAGCAGCCGGTTGTAAGTGACGATCGGCGGGATCGTGGCCTCCCCCACCCCGACGGTGCCGATCGCTTCGGATTCGACCAAGATCACCTGCGCCGCGCGGCCCATCGTGCGCGCGATCGCCGCCGCCGCCATCCATCCGGCGGTGCCGCCGCCCGCGACGATGATCCGCTTCACCTGTCGACCGTCCATATCCTGTCCCATCATCGGCTCAACTGGCGCAACAGATAGGCGCGCAGCCGCCCCGCCGTCTCTGGCGTCAGCCGATCGAGCACCCCGCGCGCGGGCGGCGGAATATGCGCCGCCGTCGTATCGTCCGCGTCGAACACATAATGATCGAACATCGTGCGCCAATGCGCCTTTTGGTCGGCGGGCAGGTCACGGATCGCCAGCAGCGCGTGGTTCAGCGCGTCCTGTGGGTGGCCCAGCCAGCGCGGCGTATCGCGCCACCAATAATTCACCAGCACGTTGAACGCATCCAGCCCCTCGACATGGTGCCACCAGAGCGCGGGAATATGCAGCGCATCGCCCGGCGAAAGATCGGCAACCTGCGCGCTGGCCAGTGCATCGGCAAAGCCGGGATGCCTGCCCAGATCGGGGGCGTGAAAATCGACCATGCTCACCGCACGCCCAGCCGGGGTATGATCGATCGGCCCAAGGTATAGATTAGCGAATTGATCGCGCGGGAACAGCGTGAAGCGCCGCCGCCCCACCGCAACACAGGCCAGATTGTGCGGCACGTCGTTATGCGCGGCGATCCGGGTCTGCGTGCCGATCCAGATGCTGGCCAGGCAATCGCGCTGCCCCAGATCGACCTGGTTGGCGGCGTGCAGGCCGTCGAAATATTCATGCACATCGACCGAGCCGAGATAGATGGTCGGGGCGTCGACCTGCCCCTCTCCGTCGTCGATCCGCGTGAATATCTCGGGCAGGCCAGCCTTCATCATGCGGAAGTTCATCGCCATGCCGTCGTCGTAAAACAGCCGCCCGCCGGTGCCCGCCGCGCCAACCGATACCGCAAAGGCGCGGTCGCGGGCGTGCCGCAGCAGATAGGCGCGCGCCGCCACCGCCGATTCCAGTCCCGCCTGCACCAGTGGCCAATCGGCGACCAGCCCGCGGACGATGAAGGGTTCGGTCGCCTCGCGCAGCAGCGTATCGAGCGCGGCGGCATCTTTTGCCTCGACCTCGCGCACCGCCGGCAACGCCGCGAACAGGCCGGGATCGGCGTCAGCCATTGCCATCGCGTCGGTTCTTGCGCGCCACCAGCCCCGACAAATTGGTGAGCGAGGCAAGCGCCATGAACGCCGGCATCAGATGGCCGGCGGCATGAAGTTCGCCCAGCGCAGCGGCATCGAGCGCGCGAAGCTTTTCCTCGTCGATCACATGATAGCCGACCAGCCGGTGGACCGCGCCATCGGCCAGCGTCACTTCGAGCGTGAAGGGTTCGAGCAGGTCGTGGCGACGCAATGCCGCAAAGAAATCGGGGGCCGCCTGATAGCCGGCATCGAGCGCACGCAGCTTTTCGATCGCCGCCTCCAGGAACGGCGTCGACCGGCCATCCTCGTCGAAAAGCCGCACCCCGGCGGCATCGATCCGGGGGTGGTCCAGGTCGATATGCACTTGCCGCAGATCGCCCTCGCGCGTCCTGCCGATCAGGAACGGCTGAATGTCGATCGCCAGCGGCAAGGCCCCGGCATCCCAGCGATCGCCGTCGAGATACAGATTCTCCCCCGGCTCGAACCCGAACATCGCATGCGCGTCGAACCGGTCGGTCGCCAGATCGAGCCGGAACAGGATCGCATAATCATTCTGCACCCGGCGAAACTCGCTGGGCACCGCGATCGCGCTCATCACCGCATCGCCCAGATGCGCGCCGCGCGCAAAGCTGACGCGCAGATCGCAATGCGTATCGGGGTCGAGCGTGGCGTGATTGGGCATTAGTGACAGGTCTCCATCGCCGTTCGCGGCGCGACTTGGCGGTGCAGCGAATCGAGATAGGCGCGCACGGTGGGCAGGCTGGCGATCAGGCTGCGCGTCCGCGCCGCCGCCTGGGCGATGCGCTGGGCGACATCGCCATGATCCTCGGCGCGCATCGCCGCGTGTCCGGGCAGCGGCCAGCCCATGCCGTACAGCACATATTGGTGGCTGGCCGCCGGGAATATCTCCTCCGCCGCGCCGAAATCCTGCGGCGATGGCGGCTGTTCGCGCCACAGCGCCAGCAGGTCGGCCAGCCGATCGGGGATCGACACGCCCGCGCGATGGTCGCGCCAATAGGGCTCATCGCGCATGCTCGGCACATAATGCAGCTTCAGAAACTCGACGATCCGGTCCCAGCGATAGCGTTGCAGCGTGTTGAAACGCCGTGCGTGCAGCGGCATCGATGCCCTGGCCACCGGGAAATTGTCGATCAGCGCGTCGATCGACAATTCGACCATCACGATCGCCGAAGCCTCCAGCGGCTCCAGAAACCCCGCCGACAAACCGACCGCGAGGCAATTGCGCTCCCAGAACCGCGCGCGGTGCCCCGATCGAAACGCGAGCTGCCGGAATGACAGCGCCGCCGGATCGACATCCGGCGCGGTCCGCTGCAGATACGCCGACAGGGTCTGCTCGGCCGCCGAATCGGTCAAATGCGCCGAGGAATAGACACACCCCACCCCGCGCCGGCTGGGCAAGCCGATGTCCCAGATCCAGCCCGCGCCGTGCGCCGTCGCATCGGTCTGCGCCGCGATACGCGAGCCGGCAGCGACCGGCACCTGCACCGCTAGCGCGCGATCGTTGAACAGCACGTCCGATCGATCGATGAAGGGAACGCCGCACCGGTCACCGATCAGCAGCGCCGCATGGCCGCTGCAATCAAGGAACAAATCGCCCGGCACCGCTCCATTGGCCCGGGTGACCACCGCAGCGATGTCGCCGGTTTCGGCCATCTGCACGCTATCGACATGATCGCGCACATGCCGAACGCCCAGCCGTTCGGTGCCATGCCGGCGCAGCAGATCGGCGAACTTGCCGGCATCGAGATGATAGCCGTAATTCACCGCCCCGGCATAATCGGGCATGCCCGGCTGGCGCGGAGCCAAGTCGCGCACCGCGACCTGCGGCTGTGCCGATACCGTGTCGGCAAAGGAGGCCGACGGCTCCTGCTGCCAGGCAGCCAACAGCGTCCGGCCAGTGCCCTCGACCGGGGCCATGAAGGGGTGGAAATAGGCATCCGACCCGTCGCGCCAGCCCAGGAATCGTGAGCCATGCTTGAACGAGGCATCGCAGGCGCGCAGGAAATCGGCCTCGCCAATGCCGATCCGGGCCAGGGTGCGCCGCATGGTCGGCCACGTCCCCTCGCCCACGCCGATCGTCGGCACATCGGACGATTCCACCAGCGTCACCGACACCGGATCGGGACCGTCGCGATCGACCGCCGCGGCGATCCGGCAGGCGGCAAGCCATCCGGCGGTGCCCCCGCCGACGATCACCACATGCTGCACCCGATCCGTCACCTGAACCGCCCGTTCCCTGTCCTTGCGCGATCTTGCACCCCTACCGTGCCCGCCACCACGGCATAACGCCACCCCCTGCTTATGCCGGGGGTGGCGCGCCTGCGATCAGAAGGTGAAGCGAAGCCCGCCCATGTAGCGGGCAAAGCCCGGCTGGGCGAAGGTCGCGAAATTATCCGATCGGCGATGCCCGCGCCGACTGGCGTTGGTTAGATTGATCGCCTCGGCGAACACCGTCAGGCCGCGCTTGAACTCCCAGCTCGCGCTGGCGTCGACCTGGCCATAGGCCTCGACATAGACCGGATCGAACGCGCCGCCGTTATAGAATTCGGCACGCCAGTTATACGCCACGCGCGCCTGAATGCCGTTCTTGTCGTAATAAGCGACGGCGTTGGCGCTGTCGCTCAAGCCCGTCAGCGCGAATTGGCCCTCGCTGGGGTTCAGCTCGTTGTCATAGGTCGCATCGCCATTGACCATCGTATAGTTGAGCTGAACGCCGATGCCGGTTTCCCAGAAACGGTGCTGGACCGCGAATTCCCAGCCATTGATGTTGGCGGTCTGGTCGCTGTTGAACGGTTGCGTCACCTGGAAGTTGAACAGGTCATCCTCGGGCAAGCCAAAGATGTTGCCGGTCAGGTAATTCACGCCGCCCGCCTCTGTCGTGCCGGTTACTTCGGACGATGTCGGGAAGTTGCGCAGGATATAGTCGCGGACGCGAACCGCATCCGATGTCCCCAGCGCAGCCACCGCCTGACGGAAACGCGGCCCCGATCCGGGATTGCGCAGGTTGAACGCCGATTGATCAACCTGCGTGTTGGCGATGAAATTCTCTACATCCTTGTTGAAATAGCCTACCGAGATATAGCTTTCAGGCGTGTAATACCATTCGGCCGACAGATCGATGTTCATCGATTTGAACGGCACCAGATTGGGGTTGCCCAATCGCCCGGTACCGCCGCCGATCCGCGGGTTTGCATCAAGCTCGAGGCCGCCTTGCAGGCTGCCATAGTCGGCGCGGGTGATGGTGTGGCTGTACGATGCGCGCAGCTTTACGTTGCGGATCGGTTCGATGTCGAAATCGATCGCGGGCAACCAGTTCGCATATCGGCCCTTGAAGGTGGTGAAGTCCGCATCGGGCGCATAGGTCAGCGCAAACTCGTTCGCTCCGGTCCAGCGGGCGCCGGTTGGCACCGGCACCAGCGCCGACGAATTGACCTGCGTTTCGTCATAGCGCAGTCCGACGATGACGTTCGCGCGATTGCCGAACGCCTGGAAGCTGTTGTTGAACTGGACGAACGGCGAAATCGTCTGTTCCTGGATCCGCCGATCGACGATGTAATTGGCTAGGCAGGTGCCGGGAGCCACCACGCCGGTCTGTGCGCCTTCGCAGATATTATACTGCGCGCGAAGCAATTCGGCCATCTGCTCGAAGTTGAAGGTATAGATCGCGCTCGGCAGATTGCCGCTGCCGTCGAACCCCTTGAACTTGTCGGGCAAGCTCACCCGCGTGAAGAAATCATCGGGCACCGCGCCTGCACCGAACGACTGGCCGCGCGGATCGACGCCGCCCCAGGTTTCGTTCTGGATAAAGCCATAGGCCGATCGCACCTCGTTGTTGATGAACGAGAAGCCGGCATCGATGCTGTCGAGGAAGCCGCCATCATGCTCATACCGGCCCTTGAGCTGGATCTGGTCGAGGTCGTTGCGGAAATAGGCGTTGCGGAAGGCATTGCCCGTCGGCGTGATCAGCGCCGGGTTCAGCGGATCGACGCCCGGATACATGGTGTAATTGAACACCGGCAGGTCGCCGGTGAAATCGAGCCGCTGCGACTGGACGCCAAAGATCGCGCCGCCGATCGACGTGCTCGATCCATAATCGTTGGTCGGCTTGGATTCGGCGCTCGAGCTATGCGCGTCGAGCGTCATGGTAACCCCGCCGGGCGCTTCCCATGTCAGATTGCCGCCCAGCGACCGATTGATCGATTTATTGGCGGTCAGCGCGCTCGAATAGGACAGATCCTTGCCCGGATCGAACTGCTCCGAATAGAAAACCGGCCCGGCATTGGGGCCGTCGGTCCACTCGCTCGACGTGTTGCCGAAGTTGAACCAGATGCCGACGGAGCTGTTGCGCGCCTCGATACGGTTGCTCGAATAAGTATAGTCGAGCGTCGCGGTCAGCGTATCGGTCAGGCGCGATTGCAGGACGAGCTGGCCGTTGATCCGCTCGCGATCGATGTCGACCAGGCCGTAGCTGGCGCTTTGCGGGATTTCGTACACGTCGGTCGGGCCGGGACGGTTGGTGATGCGATCCGCGCCAGGATTGCCCGGCTGCGGCAAGGTACCCCAGTTGTTTTCGGCACCCAGAAATCCGTCGCGAAAGCCGACATCGGCGGAGTTCACACTCGCCTTGCGCCGCTGATAGGTGCCGGTGAGCAGGATGCCGAAGCGATCGTCGCCAAAGGTGGTCGAGATGATGCCCGAAACCTCGGGCGTGATCTGTTCACCCGAGTTTTGCGAGGTATCGATCACGCCGCGCGCCGCCAGCGAGCCACGGGTTCCCGCCCGATCGAGCGGGCGCGGGGTGCGGATGTTGATCGTCGAACCGATACCGCCCGACGACACCGCCGCGCGACCGGTCTTGTAGACCTCGACCCCGGCGATACCCTCGGACGCCAGGTTCGCGAAGTCGAACGATCGCGACGCCGGCGCGCTGGCACCGTCGCCAAGCGTTGAGGTCGGCATCTGGCGGCCATTGAGCGTCACCAGATTATATTCGGGACCAAAGCCGCGCACGGTGACGGTGGAGCCTTCACCGTTCGACCGGTCGATCGAAACGCCGGTGATGCGCTGCAACGATTCAGCCAGGTTGGTGTCGGGGAATTTGCCGATGTCTTCGGAGGAAATCGCATCGACCACGCCCTGTGCGTTGCGCTTGATGTCGATTGCCTGACGAAGCGACGCGCGAATGCCGGTGACGACGATTTCGTCGTCAGTCGATTCGGGGGCCGATTCGGGGGCCGACTGGTCCTGGATTTCCGCCGCGCCACCTGTGTCGATCGTGGCTGCGGCATCCTGGCCCCAGGCGATGCCCGGCGCGCCGACCATCGCGATCGCCGAAACGCCCGCAACCAATCGTGACATCATGCGTGCTTGAGCGCTCAGCATCCCCAAATCCTCCCCTGCGGCGCATCGATCGGGCGCGCCATATTGTCGTTGATAACGTTCACTTCACTGCATGCAAAAGAATGTCAATATCGGCCCGAACGGTATCATTCGCGCTGTTGCACGCCGGGCACACTCTGGTTGAGAACGTTCTCATCGATGTGATCGCTAACACTGCTCTCACGAGAGAGCAGCGCATTGCCTCCCGCGTCTCAGCCGCCGATACGTTGTCGGCGATGGCGCTTGTCTACGATCCTTTTGCTGCACCGCGCCGCCCCGGCTGGTTCATCGCGTTCTATGCGCTGGCCAGCACCGGCGGGGTGATTGCCTATATGCCATTGCTGTCGCTGTTGCTGCCGCAGCGGATGGGCGAAGTCGCCGCCGGAGGCCGGCTCGGCTATTTCACCCTCGCGGCGGTACTCGGTGCGCTGGTCGCCAGCGTCGCCAATATCCTGTTCGGCTGGGCAAGCGATCGTTCGGTCGAACGCGGGCGGGGTCGCCGCCAATGGGTGATGCTGGGCGCTGTGGCGCTGGTGCCCGCTTATGCCACCACCGCCTTTGCCACCACGCCGATGCTGGTCGTCGTGTCGGTGGTGCTGGTGCAGTTGGCGGGCAACATGCTGCTGGCACCGCTGCTGGCGATCATGGCCGATGAAATTCCCGACGCGCAAAAGGGGGTGGCGAGCGGCCTGCTCGCACTCGGCCCGCCGCTTGCCGCCGGGTTCGCCGCGCTGCTGGTCAACCTGCCGATGCTCGGCACCGCCGCGCGGCTGATCGCCATTCCGGTCATGGTCGCGATGTGCGTTGCACCGCTATTGGCGACGCGCAGCATCGCGATCGGCGATCCGCCCGCCCCGGCAACCTCGTCCTTGCCCGCAGCGCCGCCCGGTCGGCGTGACCTGGCCATCGCCTGGGCCGCCCGCCTGCTGGTGCAGTCCGCCGGCGTCGTCGTTTCGCTTTATGTCCTGTTCTATTTTCAGAGCCTTCGCGATCATCAGGGCACCGCTGCCGTGGGATCGCTGCTGGCTTTGGCATCGGTGGTGGCGCTGCCGGTGGCGGTTGGTTTCGGTCGCCTGTCGGATCGCTCCAGGCGCCGCAGGACCATTTTATGCGCGGCGGCGGCGCTGGGGGCGGCGGGGCTGCTGGCGATGGCATCGGCCAGCGGCTGGCGGCAAGGCGCGGCGGGCTATATCGTCTATATCGTCGGGTCGGCGGTGTTCCTGGCGCTGCATTCGGGGTTTGCGATGCTGCTGCTGCCCGATCGCCGGCATCGCGGACGCGATCTGGGGATCATCAACCTCACCAACACCCTGCCCGCGCTGATCGGGCCGATCATCGCCTGGTCACTGGCGACGACCCAGGATTTCAGCCACGTGCTGGTGACGCTATCACTGCTGACACTGGCCGGCGGCCTCACCATCCTGGCGGCACCCCGCCGCCCCTGAAACGGCGTTTGGCTAGTCGGCCTTCCAATAGCGGACATGGTCGATCGTCAACTGCACCGGCATCGCCGCGTCGTCGACCCCCTCCTTGCCGCCCCAATCACCGCCCACCGCCAAGTTGAGGATCAGATGATAGGGCCGATCGAACGGCCATGCTCCCTTGTCGCCCGGAGCTTGATTGGTGACGCGCATATAGGCGCGTCCATCGACGCCGATGGTGATCGCTTCCGCCGACCATTCGAGCTGGTAATTATGGAATGCCGTGCAGGCGGTATCGATCCGCCTCTGCGCGCCGCGCTGGGTGCCCTTGGCGTGGTTATAGCTGCCCGAATGCAGCGTGGCATGGACGACATTCGCGTCCCAGCCGACCATTTCCATGATGTCGATCTCGCCCATCTCGGGCCAGCTTCCGCCCTCGGGCAGCATCCAGATCGCCGGCCAGCCGCCGCGTCCGCATGGCAGCTTGGCGCGGATCTGGTAGAAGCCATGCCCGAGCGGCGCATTCGTCACCAGCTTGGCCGAGCTATAGTGCTGTCCGCCCCAATCGGGGAACATCGCCTTCGACATCGGCTCGCGCCGCGCCTCGATCACCAACGCGCCATTTTCGATCCGGGCATTTTCAGCGCGCGCCGCCGAATAATATTGCAGCTCGTTATTGTACCAGCCTTGCGCATTGCGATGGGTGTCGAACCGCCACAGATTCTGGTCGATCGCGGAAGCATCGAACTCATCGGCCAGCGTCGGCTGGCTTGCGGGCACCTGCATCGGCGCATCGACGGTGTAGTTGGTCGCGCCGAGCGTGACCGCCTGCAACGCAATTGCGAACCATATCATTGGCGTTTCCATCGATGTTGTGTCTGCCGCGCAGCATAGTCGAAACCGGGCATCACGCCATGGCGCTGTCGATTCGCTGCCTCACTCTCCCGATAGGATGAACAGAAACGGCAGAAACGCGAAGCCTGTCGCGATCAAGGCGACCGACAGCCAGCGCCACCGTCCCATGCCGGTCCATGACCCGCGCCAGAACGACGGCGCTGCCTCGCCCAATTCGCGCGCAATTCGCTGCGTGAAGATCATCACCCCCGATACCGCCAGCCCGGTCAGCAGCAGCCCGCAGAAAAACCAGGGTATCTTGGTCCAATAGCCGCCGAAGGTGCCGAAATGCAGCGGGTCCGCCGCTTCGCTGATCCGCTGATGCAGGGTCATGTCGGTCGCGTCGGTCTGGAGCAACAGCTTGCCGCTGGCCATGTCGGTCCATGCGGCGTTGGCGCGGGGGCGCACCAGCATGGCCCCTCGCTGGCCCTGAAAGGCGAAGGCACCAAGCTTGTCGGTAGGGAAGATCAGCATTTCGATCTGCAACGAAGGATCGGTAGCGCGCACCGCCGCCAGCCCCGCCGCAACCTTGTCCCCCACCAGCGGCATCGGTGTTTCAACCGCAGGACTGGCGGGCGCAACCACCGGGCGTGGCGGCGGCGGCGCGGCAAGGCCGACGCTTTCGGCGAAATACCAGATTCCGCTCACCGCGATCAGCGCCACGAACCACAGGCTCCATAGCCCCGACAGGCGGTGAATATCGCCCCATGCGGTGCGCGCATCGCGCCATCGGATCGGCTTGAAAAACCCCCGCCACCATTTCTTGTACACGACCAGGCTGGTGACCAGGCTGACCAGCATCAGGAACGCCAGCGCGCCGACGATGGGCACGCCGATGGCGGTGGGCAAATTGAGGTGGCGATGCATGTTCCGCAGTACGCGCGCCGCACCGACGTAATGCCCCTCCCCCTGCAAGGCGCCGGTGGTGGGATGGGCATAAATCCACCCGTAATCGCCATTCGCGCGCAGGATCAACACTTGCGCGGCAAAGGCGCTGGCGACGGGTTTCTGGATGTCGAGGATTCGCTTCACATTGGGATGGCGGCTCGCCTGTTCGGCGATACGATCCCATGCGACCGGCCCTTCGACACTAGCCGGCGACACCCGCAGCGCTGGCTGCAACAGCCAGTCAATCTCGTGACTGACCGTTGCCAGCGTGCCGGTGAGGAAGATGAAGCTCAAAAACAGCGACAACTTCAGCCCGGTCCATTGATGCACCCGCCACCAGATTCGACTGGTCTTGCGCCGCTTGACCGTGCCCCCGGTCGATGGACGCAGGCGCGTCAACGTCGCCATCGTCAGAGCCGATAGCCGGCCTCGAGGAAAAACGATCGTGGCTCACCGGGAAAATGCCCCCCGCGATCGTTGAATCCCGAAACCGCATAGGTCTTGTCGAAGATGTTATCGACGCGCAGCATCAGATTGACCGGCCCGCGCGCCAAGGTGACCGATCCATCGAACACAAAATAGGGCTGGATTCGCTGATTGCTCAGACTGATGCGTTCGGAAACATAGTCACCGCCAAAGGCAAATGCCAACCCGGGCGCAGGCAATTGATAGCGCGTCCAAAAGCCAAGCTGATGCTCGGGCGCATTTGCGAACCTGTCGCCGACATTGTTGACGAAACCAGCCGAGCCGTTGGTGCGCGTGATCCGTGTATCGTTATACGCATAGGCAATCGTCGCCAGCCAATTGGGCGTGATGTCGGCAGCGATGTCGAGTTCGACGCCCTTGCTGACCACTTCGCCAAAGGACACGAAATCATCGATACCGTCGCCGGCAACATCGCCGCGCGGATCGGGTTGCAGGATGTTCTGCCGCTTGATGCGATAAGCCGACAGGCTCGATTGCACCCGACCGTTCATCAGCGCGGTCTTCACGCCGCCTTCGATTATATCACCGGTCGTCGGCCCGAACGGGCCACCCGCCCGTACATCCTGAGAACCAATGCCCTGCGGCTCGAAGCTGGTGGCATATTGCCCGAACAGCGAGATATCCTCGCGCACGCGCCAAACCGCGCCGCCGCGGTAGCTGATCGAATCATCGGCAAAGCTGGTGCCATCGCTGTCGTCTTCGAATTTGTCCTGACGAATGCCGCCGGTCAGGATCACCCGCCCGATCGTCACCTCATCGAGCAAATAGACCCCGCGACGATAGCCGCTGCCCACCGTCTGCGCATAGGCGGGCAGCGCATAGTTTTTCGGATCCGTCTGGCCATATACCGGATTATTCAGGGTCAGCGGCCCAGGCAGGCCGGGCCGCGGCGTCGCCGCACCGCGCAGCGCACGGCCACCGAATACCGTATCGGCGGTGAAATAATCGAAGCCGGCGAGCACCCGGTTCGCGATGCTGCCCAAATTGGCCGACCAGACCAGATTGCCCCCCACTGAATAGGTTTCCTGGGTCCGAAGCTGATCGCGAAATTCGCGGGTGATCAGGTCGATCACGCCATTGCCGTCGGTATCGACCAACAGACGCGGCTCGTGATAATTCTGCACCTCGCGGGCGTCATTATAGCGAAAGCCGATATCCAGCTTCAGATTGCGCGTCGGCTGAAACTCGCCGCGCACCTGTGCGACGGCGGATTTCAAATCGAGAAAGTCGCTGGCCTCGTTGTGGTTCCACTGCCGATCCGCCAGAAAATTGCCGTCATTGTCGACCGGCACCCCGCGCAGCCGGTTGCCGCCCAGATTCTGCTCATAGCGCGTGCCCTGCACGATGATCCGCGCACCCGGCAGGTCCATCGCGACACTGCCATCGACAATAAGGGTTTCATTGTCGGCGTTCCAGCGCGGCAAATCGCGATTTTCATAAAATGCGCCGCCGCGAACCGACAATGTTTCGCTGATCGCGCCGGTGGCCTCGGCCTGGCCGCCGAAGCGATTGAAATTGCCACCCACGACGCGGACTTCGGCAAAGCCGGTGCGGCTGGGCTGTTTGGTGACATAGTTGAACAAGCCGCCCGGCGCGCCGGGGCCGTACAACATGCCCGCAGGCCCTTTTAGAAACTCGAGCTGCTGCACGTTGAACAATTGCGGCACCGAAAAGCCAGCATAGGGATCACCCCGCAGCCCGTCGTAAAAGATTTCTTCCTGGCGAAATCCGCGCGCGGTCACCCCGGCATAGCTGAAAGCGCTGACGCCAGAGATGTTGCGATAAATGTCCTGCGCGTCGCGCGCGCCCTGATCGCGGATCAACTGTTCGGTTAGGGTCGTCACCACCAGCGGGCTGGTCAGCGGATCGCCCGGCAATTTGCCGACCTGCACTTCGTCGGCACGATAGAGATTCTCGACCCGGCCAGTGACGACGATATCGGCCTGCGCTTCTTCGTCGGCCACCTCCTGCGCCGTCGCGGGCGAACAGGCGAAACAAATCAGGCCGGCAATCCAACAACGCTGCAACATCGCCTCCCCTTGCGAATCATTCTCAGCCCCGTAGCCTTAGTGAGAACGACTAGCAATATCGGTAACGATGTTTGTCGAAAGTGGTGCGCCGGGCTGGCAAAGCGGCGCGATCTCGCCCTTCGCCAGCCCGGCGGTCAGGCAATCAGCCGCCCAGTGCGGCCTTCATCTTGGCAAAGAAGCCGCTGGTTTCGGGGCATTCCTCCCCGGTTTCGGTTTCGCGGAACATTTCGAGCAATTCGCGCTGGCGGGCGGTCAGGCGGGTCGGGGTTTCCACCTCGATCCGCACGACCAGGTCGCCGCGACCGCGCCCCTGCAACACCGGCATGCCGCTGCCGCGCTGGCGCACCTCGCGACCGCTCTGCGTGCCCGGGTTAATGCGGATCGTGTGGCGGGTGCCGTCTGGCCCGGGGATGTGGATTTCACCGCCCAGCGCTGCAGTCGTGAAGCTGACCGGCGCGCGCGCGTGCAGCGTCGTGCCCTCGCGCGTGAAGATCGCATGCCGCGCGACATGCAGGAAGATATACAGATCGCCCGCCGGGCTGCCGCGCGGTCCCGCCTCACCCTCGCCGGTCAAGCGAATCCGCGTGCCTTCATCGACACCGGGGGGGACGTTGACGCTGAGTGTCTTGGTCTTGTCGGTACGCCCGTCGCCGCGACAGGTGTTGCACGGATCGGCGATCACCTCGCCCGCGCCGTGGCAGGCGGGGCAAGTGCGCTCGACCACGAAAAAGCCCTGCTGCGCGCGCACTTTGCCGTGGCCGGCGCAAGTGGTGCAGCCGCGCGCGGCGGTGCCGGGCTTGGCCCCGCTGCCGCCGCAGGTGTCGCACAGTCCCGATACGTCGACGGTGATTTCGGTCTGTTTGCCGTTAAAGGCATCCTCGAGCGTGATTTCCATGTCGTAGCGAAGATCGGCGCCGCGCCGCGCCTGCCGCCGCGCGCCCTGGCCGCCGACGAACTCGCCGAACATGCTTTCGAAAATATCGCTGAAGCCCGAGAAATCATTGGCACCGCCGCCGCCACCGCCCGCACCGCCATGCTGTTTGAACGCGGCATGGCCATAGCGATCATAAGCGGCGCGCTTCTGCGGATCCTTCAAAACCTCATAGGCTTCGCTGACCGACTTGAACTTGGCTTCGCTGTCCTTGCAGCCGCCATTCTTGTCGGGATGATACTGCATCGCCAGCTTGCGATAGGATGATTTGATCGTCGCGCCATCGGCGGTGCGCTCGCAGCCGAGCACTTCGTAATAATCTTCGGTGGTCATATCTGCCCCCTATGCCCCAAACCGTCGCCCCAGCGAACGCTGAAGCCTCGTGCGACCGGACCCGCTCGCCTGCCGCACGAGATTCCAGCTTGCGCTGGAATGACGGTCTGGGATCATAGTTTTACGCTTTCTGGTTGTCGTCTACCTCTGAGAACTCGGCATCGACGACGTCCTCCTGCGCGGGCGCGTCCGTTGCATCCTTGGGCGAGGCTTCCTCGGCCTGCTGCTTTTCATAAATCGCCTGGCCCAGCTTCATCGCGACCTGCGCGAGTTCGCCCGACTTGGCGGTCATCGCCTCGGCATCGCCGCCCTCGACCGCAGCCTTGGCTTCGGCGATCTTGGCTTCGATCTCGCTCTTGAGCGAAGCGTCGACCTTGTCGCCATTGTCAGCAAGCTGGCGCTCGGTGGTGTGGATCAGGCTTTCGGCGTTGTTCTTTGCCTCGGCCGCCGCACGGCGCTTCTTGTCTTCCTCGGCGAACTGCTCGGCATCGCGCACCATCTGGTCGATGTCGTTGTCCGACAGGCCGCCCGATGCCTGGATGCGGATCTGCTGTTCCTTGCCGGTGCCCTTGTCCTTGGCCGACACGTTGACGATGCCGTTGGCGTCGATGTCGAAGGTGACCTCGATCTGCGGCACGCCGCGCGGGGCCGACGGAATGCCGACCAGGTCG
The DNA here is from genome assembly GCF_000786205.1 of Sphingomonas sp. 37zxx. GTDB lineage: Bacteria > Pseudomonadota > Alphaproteobacteria > Sphingomonadales > Sphingomonadaceae > Sphingomonas. The sequence goes on from NZ_JROH01000010.1 coordinate 16,855, forward strand.
AACTGGCCGAGCATCTTGTTGTCGGCGGCCATTTCGCGCTCGCCCTGGAACACGCGGATCGTCACCGCCTGCTGATTGTCGTCGGCAGTCGAATAGACCTGGCTCTTCTTGGTCGGGATCGTGGTGTTGCGATCGATCATCCGGGTGAACACGCCGCCCAGCGTCTCGATGCCCAGCGACAGCGGGGTCACATCGAGCAGCAACACGTCCTTGACGTCGCCCTGCAGCACGCCAGCCTGGATCGCCGCGCCGATCGCCACGACTTCGTCGGGATTCACGCCGGTGTGCGGCTCCTTGCCGCCGAAGAAGTTCTTCACGACTTCGCGCACCTTGGGCATGCGGGTCATGCCGCCGACCAGCACCACTTCGTCGATGCCGTCATTCTTGACGCCGGCATCGGCCATCGCCTTCTTGAGCGGCTCAAGCGTGCGCTGGATCAGCCCGTCGACCATCCGCTCGAGATCGGCGCGGGTGATCGCCTTCACCAGATGCTTCGGCCCATTGGCGTCGGCGGTGATGAAGGGCAGGTTCACTTCGGTGGTCTGCGCGCTCGAAAGCTCGATCTTGGCCTTTTCGGCGGCTTCCTTCAGCCGCTGGAGCGCCAGCTTGTCCTTGGTGAGGTCGATCCCCTCGGCCTTCTTGAAATCGTCGGCCAGGAACTGGACCACGGTCGAATCGAAATCCTCACCGCCCAGGAAGGTGTCGCCGTTGGTCGCCTTTACCTCGAACACGCCGTCGCCGATCTCGAGGATCGAGATGTCGAAGGTACCGCCGCCAAGGTCATAGACCGCGATCGTCTTGTTGGTGTCCTTGTCGAGGCCATATGCAAGTGCCGCCGCAGTCGGCTCGTTGATGATGCGCAGCACTTCCAGGCCCGCGATCTTGCCCGCGTCCTTGGTCGCCTGGCGCTGAGCGTCGTTGAAATAGGCGGGCACGGTGATGACTGCCTGCGTGACGGTCTCGCCCAGATATGCCTCGGCGGTTTCCTTCATCTTCTGCAGCGTGAACGCCGAAATCTGCGACGGCGAATATTCCTCGCCGCCCGCCTTCACCCAGGCATCGCCATTCGGCCCGCGCACGATGGTGTAGGGAACCAGCTCGGTGTCCTTCTTGGTCACCGGATCGTCGAAGCGGCGGCCGATCAGCCGCTTGACCGCAAAGATCGTGCTGTCGGGATTGGTGACCGCCTGGCGCTTGGCCGGCTGGCCGATCAGTCGTTCGCCATCTTTGGCGAAGGCGACGATCGATGGCGTGGTGCGCGCACCTTCCGCATTTTCGATCACCTTGGGCTTGCCGCCCTCCATTACCGCAACGCAGCTGTTGGTCGTCCCGAGATCAATACCGATTACTTTTGCCATATTCCCTCGTAGGCCCCCAAAGGTCTGAACAGATTGATGAAAGCCCCATGCCCGTTCCCGCCGGCCATGGAACCAGATCCAGACCGCGATATAGGTGGGGTTCGGCTTGCCGCAAGATTGGCGCGTCGTTACACGAAATCGCGGATTCCCAAGCGTTCCCAGGAAGGCACAAAATGCGCCGTTTTTCCCTTTCCATCATCATGATGGCTATGATGGCCGGCTGCGGCCCCTCCGATCAGATTAGCGTCGAGGAGGCATGGATTCGCCTGCCGGCGGTCGCGGGACGTCCGGGTGCCGCCTATTTCACGATCGAAGCCGCTGGCCGCGACGATGCACTGACCGCTGCATCAACGCCGGTCGCCAAGCGCGCCGAACTGCATGAAAGCATGGCGGGCACCGGCGGCATGATGACGATGAACGCGCTTGAAACAGTGCCGCTGAAGGCAGGCCAGCCGGCCAACTTTGCGCCCGGTGGCCGCCATGTGATGCTGTATGACATGACCAGGGGGTTGCAGCCTGGCAACGAGACCCGGCTGAAGCTCAGCTTCGCCTCGGGCCGCGAAATCGATGTGCCCGCGCGCATCGTCGCAGCCGGCGAAAGCGCGCCAAAGTGAGCGGGCCGGTCGCCCGCGCGGCGACCGCCAGCCAATCCGCCGCATGAAGCGACCCCTGACGCCGGGCGAGATCGCGCTCGCCAGCAGCATCTTCGGCAATGCGATCGATTATCGCCGGGCAGCGATCGCCAACCGCAAATGGGCGTTCTTCCAGCCGCGCCGGGTGACGATGGCCCCGATGGGCTGCATCCATTTCCATCCCGCAAGCGGCCTGTATGCTGAGGATTTCGGCGACAGCGACCGCGATTTGCAGGGGCTGTTCCTGCATGAAATGACGCATATCTGGCAGCATCAGCAGGGCATTTTCCTGCCGCTCAAGCGCCATCCCTTCTGCCGCTATGATTACAGCCTCAAGCCCGGATGGCGGCTGGGGCGCTATGGCCTGGAGCAACAGGCCGAAATCGTCAGGCATGTGTTTCTGCTACGCCGGGGGGCGATATTGCCGGGTGCGCCACCACTCGAACAGTATCGCGGCATCCTGCCGTTCTGATCGTTGCCGGGCGCGTTCGCTGTTTTAAGGCATACTGTCATCAATGCGTCACGCTTTGTAACGCATACGTCATGACAATGCAGCGCAGCGTTCACAAGTCGCGCGCAAACGCCCCCCAGAACACAAATGGGGGTTACCAATGCAACATCGCCTTTCGCTGGCAGCCATGCTGCTCGCATCCACCACCATCGCGGCACCGGCATTTGCACAAGCTGCACTGCAGGACACCAGTGACAGCGCGACCGACTCGTCGCGCGACACGAACGAGATCGTCGTCACCGCGCAAAAGATCGAACAGCGTCTGGTCGACGTGCCGATCACCATTTCGGCGGTGTCGGGCGCGCGCATGGCCGAACTGGGCGTCAGCGATCTCGACGAACTGTCGAACTATATTCCCGGCCTCAACGTCCAGGAGCAGAGCGCGAACAATCCCGGCATCGTGATCCGCGGCATCACCTCGGATTCGGGCTCGGCACAGCAAGGGCCGCGCGTCACCCTGTATTACAACGGCGTCGACATCGCGCGCTCGCGCGGTTCGTATCAGGCTATCTACGATCTGGAGCGGGTCGAGGTTATCAAGGGGCCGCAGGCAACGCTGTTCGGCACCGCATCGGCAGTCGGCGCGATCAGCATGACCTCGGCCCGCCCACGCGAAGGTTTTTCGGGCGCGCTGACCGCAGGCTATGGCAATTACAACGCCAAATTGCTGTCGGGCTTCATCAATGGCGGGTCGGACGTGTTCGCAGGCCGTATCGCGTTTGAATATAAGAAGCGCGACGGGTTCGTCGAAAACCTCTCGCCCAATCAGGACGAGGAACTCTATGCGCAGGACCAGCTCGGCATCCGTGCTTCGGTTCGCTACGCCCCCACCGATCGCTTCACGCTCGACGTCATCGGCACCTATGACCGCCAGCGCAACGGCGGCACCCCGTTCGTCTCGCGCGCATTGCCGACGCAGGCGGGGCCGGGCAATCCGTTCGGTAAGGCCAATCTGGGCGGCTCGCCGGTGTCCGAAGCAGTGCTGGGCGCGGCGCAGCTTGGCCTTGATCGCGACGTCTATGACTTCAACCTGACCGCGAGCTACGAATTGTCCGACAGCCTGACCTTCACCACGGTGAACGGCTATCGCGACTTCGACAGCCTAGAGATTTTCGACGCCGATGGATCGGCTGCCTGGTATCTCGAGTTCGCCGAACTGGCGAAGGGATGGCAGGTAAGCCACGAAGGCCGCTTTGCCTATAACAGCCAAAAGCTGCGTGCATCGTTCGGTTGGAATGTGTTCGTCGAGGACAGTTTCCAGAACATACCGTTCTCGACCGAAGAAGGTATTTTCCTGCAATGCGCGGCGCGGGTAATCCCTGGGCTTCCCTGCATCAACGCACAGGGCACGGTGACGGCGGCGCAGGCCACCGCGATCCTGTCGGGCGGGCGGCTGACGCAGGTGCCCTACAGCTCGGTGTTCGAGAACCAGGGTCAGAACGACACCTATTCGGTGTTTGCCGATTCGACCTGGATTCCTATTCCAGCGCTTGAGCTTACCGCTGGCGTGCGCGTGCTGATCGAGCAGCGCAAATCGGGCTATTTCGCCCGCGTCCCCCGCGTCACCCTCACCGGTGCCGCATCGCTGATCGGCCAGGTCGATACCGGTGGTCAGACCTTCACGGCGCAGGACAGCTTTGCCGCGATCCTGCCGCGCTTCAACGCGCTGCTTCGCCTTTCCGACGATATCAACATCTATGGCACGGTATCGAAGGGCCGTCGCTCGCCGGTGGTGCAGCTCGACGCCCGCAGCACGCCGACCGGCCCGGCGGCAAACCTCCAGTCGGTGCCCGAGGAAATTGTTTGGAACTATGAAGGCGGCATCAAGGGGACCGTTGGCCCGGTCTCGGGGACGCTCGGCGTCTATTACCAGAAATATGACGGCTTCCAGGTCAGCGTCCTGCTGCCCAACGGCATGACCCAGACCCAAAGCGCCGGCACCGCCAGCAACCTGGGTGTCGAAGCCGAAGTAAGCATCCGGCCGACGTCGTGGTTCAACGTCTTCGCCAACGGATCGTACATCGACGGCGGCATCGACGAGGGCAACAACTTTGCGCCCCAATTCTCGGGTGCACGCTTCCGGCTTCAGCCCGAATGGCAGGCGGCGGCTGGCTTCACCGTCAATGCGCCGGTCGGCAACGGCATGCGCTTCTTTGCGACGCCGACAGTCACCTATCGCAGCCGCATCTTCTTTGAAGTGCCGAACAACCGGGCGATCTCGCAAGGGCCGGTCACGCTGGTCAATGCGCGCGCCGGCCTTAGCTTCATGGACGAACAGTTCGAACTGGCAGGCTTCATCCGCAACGCGACCAACGAGGAATATCTGCTCGACGCCGGCAACACCGGCGGTTTCTTTGGCATCCCGACGTTCATCCGTGCCGAACCGCGCTTCTATGGCGCGCAGTTGACCGCGCGCTTCTAAGGCAAGCGAGGTGCCCCTGCCCTTTTCGGGCCGGGGCAGTTCGGGTCTATCCATCGCGCTCGCCCCGCGACATGATGCGTGCTTTACGCGACATGGCCGGGGTGAGCACGATATGACGAACATGCTTGGGATTTCGCTGGCCCTGCTGCTCGCCGCGCCGGCGCTGGGCCAGGCCACCAGCCCCCCGCAAGATGCCGCCGCCCGTCTCGAGCGCTTTCTCGCCACCCGCCCGGTGGTCGACGGTCACAACGACCTGCCCTGGGAATTGCGCGAACGGCATGGCAGCCGGGTCGAAACCACCGACCTGTCAGCCAATGGCGACAAGCTGGTGCCTCCCGTCCAGACCGACATCGCCCGGCTTCGCGCCGGCGGCTATGGCGGGCAGTTCTGGTCGCTTTGGATTCCTGCGACCATCACCGGGGCCGAAGCGGTCAAGACCACGCGCGAGCAGATCGCGCTCGTGCGCCGGCTGGTCGCGCGCTATCCCGATGATCTGGCGCTCGCCACCACCAGCGCCGAAGTCCGCGCCGCGCAGCAAGCCGGGCGGATCGCATCGCTGATGGGGATCGAGGGCGCGCACCAGATCGCCGACAACGACCTGTCGGTGCTGCGCGACTATCGCCGGGCGGGCGTGCTTTACATGACGCTGACGCACACGAAGAACGTCTCCTGGGCCGACAGCGCCACCGACACCCCCAATGTGCGCGGCCTGACCCCGTTCGGGCGCGAGGTGATTGCCGAGATGAACCGGATCGGCATGCTGGTCGACCTGAGCCACGTATCCGCCGACACCGCCAAGGCCGCGCTCGCCGCCACCCGCGCGCCGGTAATCTTCTCACATTCCAATGCCTTCGCGCTGAACCCGCACCCACGCAACGTGCCCGACGACGTGCTGCGGCTGACCGCGGCGAATGGCGGCGTGGTGATGGTCAATGTCTATCCGGTGTTCGTGTCGGCGGCCTATGCCGACTGGAACGCGCGGCGCGGTGCCGAGGCGAAGCGGCTGGGCATCGCTACCAACGATGCCGGCATGGCCCAGTGGACAGCTGCGAACCCCGCCCCGCGCGTGACCGCCGCCGATGTCGCGAACCATGTCGAACACATCGCGCGGATCGCCGGGCGCGATCATGTCGGCCTGGGCGGCGATTATGACGGCATCGGCGGCACCGGGCCGGAGGGGATGGCGGGCGTCGATGGCTGGCGACTGCTGTTCGCCGAGCTGATCCAGCGCGGCTGGTCCGATGCCGATCTGGCGAAGCTGGCGGGCGGCAACGTCCTGCGCGTACTCGCGAAGGCCGAAGCGGTCGCGTCCCCTGCCCGCGACATCGCGAACGACACGATGGGTTGAGCGATAGCATCGACAAGACGATGCAATGGTTTTTCTGGTCGCGGCCAAGCACCGATCCACCGCGATACGGTTGCCCTTAGCAAATCAAGCGGCGATCGTCATGGTGTATCTGGAGCATAGTCTCTCGTTTACCCTGGAGAACCCTGATGAATATCCGACATTTCACGATCGTCGCTGCCGGACTGTTGACCGTGAACAGCCCCGCCTTTGCCCAAGCGATGGCGAGCGGTCAGGCCGCGCCCGAAGCCCAGGCGCAGACCGCGCCCGCCACCAGCACCGGCCCGATCAGTGACGCGGACGTTACCCGGTTCGCAAAAGCAGTCGTCGCGGTCGAAGCAGTGCAAAAGGATACCGCGATCGCGCCCGCCGAAAAACAGGCACAAATGGCGGCAAAGGTGCAAGCCACCGGGCTGGAACCCGCAAAGTTCAACCAGATCGCGCAGACCATGCAAAGCGACCCGGCCTTGCAGGCGAAGGTTTCCGCTGCGGTGCTGGCCGAAAGCAGCGGTGCTGCCCCGGCTCGATAGGGTTCGGGTGGGGGTCGGGGCGGCTAGCGCTGCACCAGCCCCGCCCGCTCCCCCGCCGCCAATTGTGCCTGTAGGCTTTCCAGCACGCGGCCCGAAGCGGCAGGGCGATCCTGGGCGGGCTTGCCGGCGCGCAAACGGGCAGCGTCGCGCGCGGACGGATCGACCCGGCGGACCCGTACTGCCGCCGCCCCCGCAGAGCGCATGCCGAGCAGGTCCGCTGCCCCGCGCGACAGATCGATCACCCTGCCGCGCGCAAACGGGCCGCGATCATTGACCCGCACCAGGATCGTCCTGCCAGTCTCCAGCGACGTCACCTCGACATAGCTTGGCAATGGCAGGGTCTTGTGCGCGGCGCTGATGCCCTTGGGGCGAAACCGCTCGCCATTGGCGGTCTGCTTGCCCGATTCATTGCCATACCAGCTGGCATAGCCAAGCTCGTCATAGCGCGGGTCGGCGGCGGGCACATAGGTCGTGCCGCGCACCGTATAGGGACGCCCGATCTTGACCGGCGTATCGGCGACCGGGCGATAGTCACGCCCCGCACACCCCGCCAGCGCGAGCGTGCCGGCAGCGATCGCCATCCCCCGACCGACCGATCCGCGCCTCAACGCAACCCTGCACCAATACCCTGCCATCGCCGCCGATTATACCGCGTGCCCCGGCAAAACCTATGGCGGTGTGCGTGCCGCCACGCCGTCAATCGACGAACACCGAGGTGACCGCGATTTCGATCTGCGCTTCGGCACGCGGGGCGATCAGATGCCGGAGCATCTCGACATCATTTTGCAGCGCGATCGGATCGAGCCCGTCCGCCGAACGAAGCGCCTGTTTCACCCAGTCGCTCATGTGCGGATGATTGAGCACCCACGCGATCCGGGCATCGGCGATCGAAAGCTTGACCTCGGGCTCCTGCCGCACACTGGTTACCCGCTCGTCCGCCCTCATGGGTTGCACTCCGCGCATTGGCCGGGGTCGGCCTTGTCGGCATCGCCCCTGCGCTCCTCGCGCCGCCCGCATCCGGCGCACGACCATAGCGCTGCCCGCGCCAACAGCGTCGGCTCGCCGCACCAGCCGCAGGGCAGTCCCGGCAGACGTTCGGTCACGGCAAAGCCCGGACGGCGGCAATCGGGGCATTGGCTGCGGCCACGCCGCGCCAGATCAATTGTCGCGCGCCGGATCGCGCGCATGCGGCGCGGATTGCGATGCGCGCGCATGTCGGTTTCGACAAAGGCACCGCCGCCCCCGGCAAGACATGCCTCGATCGCGGCGGTCAGCGCCGGCCAGGTGACGGCATCCTTGACCAGGCCAAGCTCATGCGCCGGCTGACCGTCGCGGCAGCCCATGACGATGACGCCATGATCGGGAAAGCCGATCCGCTGGGCAAAGGCCAGCCCCTGCTCGATCGAGGTGATTACCGCGTGCGAAAAATTGGTGTCGGGCGTGGCATATTGCCCGACAAGCTCGATACCCGCCACGCGATCGACCAGCACGACGATCTCCTGCTGTAGCGGGCAAAAGGGAAGATAGGGATGCGGGCCGAAGCTGCCTTCGCTCGCCAGCGCGATATGGGCATCGGGCATCGCGGCAAAGGCGGCGTCGATCTTGGCGCGCGCTGCGGCCAGGGCCGACCCGGTGCGCGGCACCTCGCGGCTGAACGTGCCAAAGGCATCGGTGTCGATCCCGCTGGCAACCTCGACGCGCAGGCCCAGGAAACGCGCGGCGATCGGCGCGATTGCCCGCTCCTTGGCGTGCATCGTCGCCAGGATCGCGCGTTCGCCGGCATAGGGTGTCACTGAAAGGCCCGCCGCTACGGAACCCGGCGGGATGGCAATCGCCTGAATGGCCATCGTTCAGGCCGCCATGTCGGCGACAGCGGCAGATGGCGCATCCTGAAGCACCGGGGTCCAGTCCAGATCCCCGGCATAGCGCCACGCCATCCGCCCGGCATCGTCCAGCGCGAACAAGTGAAGCCAGCGATTGTCGAACAGCGCGCGCACCCCCGGATGGCGCGCCAATATCTCGCTCATCGCCTCGCGCGGTGCTTCGATGCAAACCGACAGCCGCAGCGGTTCATGGACATAGCGCTCGCCGTCATGAACCGATTGCCACGGCAGCCCGGCACGCAGCGGGCCGCCATTGCCCTCGACCACGCCGATGCCGCCAACGACATTGTGCAACAGCTTGTTGCCGCCGCCGAACACCGCCGGGGCTACGGTCGATCCATAATATTGCAGGCTGATCCAGCTTGCGACGACCACCGGCGCGGTCAGGATCAGCTCGAGCACGCCGAAGCCGGCATCGCCTCGCCAGTCATAATCATGCAGGAACGCGCGCCCTTCCAGGCTTTTGCCCGCCGTCCGGCGGCGCGGCGCGGCAATGAACGCCTTGCACCCCGCCAGCGCCCATTCGGGCCGAACCTCGGCCCAATCGCGGCTGCGCTTGACCAATTCGGCCCCGGTCGTCGCGCGCGGCAAATGCAGCGCGCGCTCGCCGCGCGCGATCTTTCCTGCGGCGGCAAGCCAGGTCCGCACCGCCGTCAGGTCGGGATGCGGTGCCGCGCCGCCGTCCTGTGCGTACAGCGTCACCGCGTCGGTGGTCGTATCATGCAAAGCGGCAATGAACCGCGTGTCCGCCGGTATCTCGATCCCCTCCGGCATCAGCCCCTGCCGGACATCGGCATCGTTGAGCAGCGCAGCCAGCAGCCGCGCATTCACCTCGCCCGAATAGCCGCCACACGCGCCGCAATGCAGGCCGCTGGCATGCGGATTGTTGACGACATTGGCCCCATGCCCCGCCAGCAGCACCAACGGCGCGAAATTGCTGGTCAGCGACATGGCGCGCAGCACCGCCGCTGCCGCCTTGGTCCGCGCGGCCAGATCGAGCGAGGGATCGAGGCGCGGCATCGGATCGTTGGGTGCCAGCTTGGCGCGCAGCCCCAGCGCGTCGCTCACCAGCTTGCCAGCATAGACCGGCCCCATCGCCTCGACAAAGGCAAAGGACGAGATCGCCGCCAGCCGAAACCGGCCCCAGGCGCGCTCTGCCCGCGCCTTGAAACGCGCAGCGAGATCCGCCGCAGCCTCCTCAGGCCCGCCCGACCGGCTGGTCAGGCCCGGATTGAGCAGCACCGGCAGGCGATGCTCGGCCACATCCGAAGCAAAGCGGCGATGCGAGGCGGTGATCCCGAAAAATCCGGCAAAGCCCAGCGTCTGGATCGCCGGGTTGACCGATTCGAGCGCGCGCCGGAACACCTCCGATCGCACGTCGATGCAAAACGCGGCCTGCAATGCCGCACGGTCAGCCGAAGGAGCGATGCCGGGTGCCGCCAGCGTTTCGGCCAATAGCCGCTGCGCCGCGCGCTCCGCCGCCTCTTGCAGGATCGAATCGATGGCCTGATCGGCAGTCGGCGTCACCGGCGCGGCATGCAGCACCATTGCCGATTGCCACCGTAGTTCGATCTGGTCGGCATAACGCTCGAACAGCGCGGCTTCCCAGATCAGGCGAATGGCCAGAAACGCCTCGATCGTCGTGTCGGTGCCACCGCCAAGCTCGGCCTGCCAAAGCTGATAGCGGGCATATTGCGCCCAGCCGCCCAGCGTCATCAGCATCTGGTGGAAATAGGTTTCGGTCGCCGCCGCCGGCAAGCCGATCGTCTCGACGACGCGGGCAATCGCATCCGCCGCCGCTTCGGGTGCTTTTGCCACATAGGCGGCAAAGCCCGGCAACCCGGCGATTTCGGGAGTGATGTCGTGAGTCGCCATCGCCCGCCAGACGCCGTAAGCACCGCCGTCGCGCGGGGCGGCCCATAGCGCCTGCCCTTCGTCGAAATATCCCGCCGCCCAGGCACCGAAGCGCTCGGCGATGAGGCCGGGCCAATCGATGCCCGACACCGCCGCCGCCAGATTGGCGATCGTCGGCAGTGCGCCGGTAGCATCGGCCGAAGCGCGCCGGGCGGCCAGTTTCAATGCAAAGAGGTTGGCGGGTCGCGTCGACACGGGGGCGCTGGCCAGCGCGTCGGCAAGATCGGCATCGGTAATGCCCCCATCGGCGATTCGCGCCTGATACCAGTCGCGCGGCATGGTGACGGCGGCACCCGCCACGCGCCCAAGCCGGGCCGCGACCATCGCCAGGCTTTCGCCAGCCTGCCCCAGGAAAGGGTTTACCGCGACGCTGGACGCCAGCGGCCAGACCGGCGGGACTGCCCTGGCCGCGCGATCGACGGCTGCGCCAAGGGAGACACCATCCTTCGACGATGCAGATTGTGCGTTCATCATGATCGTTTCCGTTCGGATCAGGGGTGGTTACGCAGCCGCCAGCCGCCCAGCAGCCGGTCGAACACCGCATTGGCGTAAAAGCCGTTCGAGAGATGCACCCGCAGCCCGGCGGCGGCGGGGTGATAGGCCCATAGCGGGAACATCGCCTGCACCACCGCGACCAGCCCGAAACTGAGCACCGCCAGCGCGATCAGCCCCCATTGCAGCGGCCCGGGTGCGGGCGGCGCGGGCAGCACTCCCGCCGTCAGCCACATCGCAAAGACTTGGAGCGCGAAATAGCCGGTCGAGGTGGCGAGGGCATATCCCAGGGTGCGCTGCGTCAACGCCTTGGGCGCGGCATCGGCCAGCCCCTGCGCCAGCATATAGGCGACGCCAAAGATCAGGATCGCCCCCAGCGCGATGGCCTGGGGCGATTTATGCTGAAACCCGAAGCCAAAGCCGACGACGCCGTAAATGACCAGCGCCAGCACAAAGGCCCGCCCGACCGCCCCCACCTTTGGGATCGCGACGGGTCCGGGGCGGCGATTGGCGGCGATCTGCTCGACCGCGCCGCCCGATGAGAGAAACGCATGCGCCTTGTACAGCGAATGCGCGACGATGTGCAGCAGCGCCAGCGGGAACAGCGCCAGCCCGCATTCGAGGATCATGAAGCCCATCTGCGCCACGGTCGACCATGCCAGCGCGGTCTTCACCGCGGGCTGGGTCAGCATCACCAGCCCGGCGAACAAGGCGGTAAAGCCGCCGACCATCACCAGCACCGCCAGCACGCCGGGCGCGAGCAGCATGACATCGGCGAAGCGGATTAGCAGAAAGCCGCCGGCGTTGATGACGCCCGCGTGGAGCAGCGCCGACACCGGCGTCGGCGCTTCCATCACTTCGGTCAGCCAGCCGTGCATCGGGAATTGCGCCGATTTCAGCAGCGCCGCCATCGCCAGGAAACCCGCCGCCGCCATCGCCAGCCCGCCGCCGGTGCCCGCGCGCGCGGCTCCCAGGATCGCGGCGATGTCGGTGGTACCATAGGCCAGCGCCAGCAGCACTGCGGCGATGACCAGTGCCGTGTCCCCCATGCGGGACGTCACATATTTCTTGGCCGCCGCCCGCTGCGCCGCTACTCGCCCCGGATAGAAGAGCAGCAGCCGATGCAGGAACAGGCTGGTGCCGATCCAGGCAAGGACAAGCTGCACCAGATTGCCCGCCAGCACCAGCAGCAGCACCGCCGCCAGCGTCAGGCACAGCCAACCAGTAAAGGCGCCTTGCCGCGCTTCGCCGTCGAGATAGGTCGCGGTGTAGCGCACCACGACCCAACCGATGAACGATACCAGCAGCAGCATCACGATGTTCAGCGTGTCGAGGCTGTGCGAGCGCTCCAGCCCCATCGCCGCGATCGCGCCAGCATTGCCGGTCGCGGTGAATGCGGGCAGCAGCGCCGAAAACACGGCAATGCCGAGCGCGAAGAGCGCCGCCACTTCGGCCAAGCGCGAAACGCGGCGGGTGCCCTGTCGGAAGCAAGCCCCGGCAGCGAGCGCCAGCACCAAGGGTGCAGCATGCGGTAGATAATCGATCGGCAACACCGGCTCCTTCGCAGCCCATAAAACGGTGCGGCCCGAGTATCGGCTAAATAATTCGCTGAAAAATTCATTGTTCCTTACAGATCGTTCTGTTTTATAGAACGATATGAAGACGCTCAATTTCAACCATCTGCGCTATTTCTGGGCGGTGGCGCATGCGGGCAACCTCACCAAGGCAGCCGAGCGGCTGAACCTGTCGCAATCGGCTTTATCGGTTCAGATTCAAAAGCTTGAGCATCAGATGGGGCATCAATTGTTCGAGCGGGTCGGCAAACGACTGGTGCTGACCGAGGCGGGGCAGATCGCGCTCGATTATGCCGACACCGTGTTTCACGCCGGCAACGAACTGATGAGCACGCTCGTCGGCATGCCGGTGGCAAGCCGCCAGGTGCTGCGCGTCGGTGCGCTGACCACCTTGTCGCGCAATTTCCAGCTCGAATTCCTGCACCCGCTGGTGGGGCGAACCGATGTCGAACTGATCGTGCGATCGGGCACCATCCGCGACTTGCTGGCGCAACTCGAAGCGCATGCGATCGACGTTGTTCTATCCAATAGAGCAGCCCCGCGCGATGCCCACGCGCCCTTCCGCAACCATCTGCTCAATGAACAGCCAGTCAGTCTGGTCGGGCGGCCAAGGCCGGGGAGGCCCCCCTTCCGCTTTCCCGACGATCTGCGCGTCGAGCCGATCCTGCTGCCCAGCCTCGACAGCGACATCCGGATCGGCTTCGATCGGCTGCTCGAACTGGACGGAATCCGCCCGATCATCCTGGCCGAGGTCGACGACATGGCGATGTTGCGCCTGCTGGCGCGCGAGCGCGACGCCCTGACGCTGGTGCCGCCGATCGTCGTCCGCGACGAGCTCGAATCCGGGATATTGGTCGAACACTGCCGCATCCCGCGCCTGGCCGAACGCTTCTATGCGATCACCCTAAACCGCCGGTTTCCCAACCAATTGCTCGGCGATCTGCTGCCCAGGTTCAGGCAACCCGACGATTAGCAGGGGTTAGCGAGCACGCTCATTCCCACTCGATTGTGCGCCACCATCATAACTATCTGATTTTCCTAATCAAAATATTTTTGCATTTCAGGATGCCGCTACCCACGCCGTCAAAAAGTCGGACTATTGATTTTATTGACGAATTTTCCGCTCTTCTCGAAATCGGCGTGTCGAGATCATTCGCTATCATTCGCCCCGTTGGTCGCATTCCTGCGAAGATCTGATGCGTACCAGTCTCACAAATTGCCTCTCAAAAATACCGTCAATCCACCCTTTTTCTCCCAAAAATCACGTCAGGAAATACCGTCAGCACGTCGCTCATCCTGTTAACACCGTAGGATTATCGCGCATGTCAAATGCGCGATAATTCCGGCCACCTACCAACCTGCCCGCTCAGAACGTCACCCCATCAAGCGCGCTCTCGACGTCGCAGTTCAATAATCGTGATCAAAATGCGCGGGAGGCGACCGAGTGTGCGCCTGTAGCTCATATCGCGCGCAATTAGAAAGCAAGTGCGATAAGATTCCAGCCATATCAATGCCTTGGCTCAGCGCGCCTCAGTTGTTGATGACAAGGACAAAGGTCGCCGCTATCAGCACGGTCATGTTCGGGGCCATTCGACAAAAGGGAAGCGCGCGCAGCCTGTTTGCTGCGCTTTTTGCATTGGCCCTGGCCCTCCGAGTCGTCGTTCCTTCCGGCTTCATGCCGGTTCAGACCGCTCAGGGCATCGTCGTCACCATCTGCGACGGCATGGCCAGCGGCAAGACGATGGTCATCGATCTGCAGCGGTCCGATGACAGCGAGCATCCGTCCGACCATCATAAGCAACCGGCTCCCTGCGCCTTTGCAGGGCTGTCAGCACCGGTTTTGGCGGGCGGTCTTCCGCCCGTCCTCGCACTGCCTGCCCTGCCGCTGCGCGAGATTGCGCTGCCGCCGCCCGTCAGTCGCGCACCGGTCTCGGCCGATTTCCTGACCCCGCCCTTGCGCGGGCCGCCCGCTCTGGCTTGATCGCCGGAGTCGCATGATCTGACTGGGCCGCCTATCTGCGGCATCGGTCCACTTCTCCGGCAACGACGCGCGCAAAGGCGCGCTCCTGATCTTGCCGGAGTTTCCAATGACCAAGACCTGCCTGCTGGCGTCCGTCGCCGCATTTTGCCTGCCCGCCATCGCCCATGCCCAGGATGCGCCGCCCGAGCGCTGGACGCCGGATGATATCGTCGTCACCGGCGAGCGCGAAACCTATCGCACTGATGAAGCCAGCGTCACCCGCACGCCCGTGCCGCTGATCGAGACGCCGCAGTCTATCCAGGTGCTGACCCGTGCTTTCATCCGCGACCAGGAACTGAACACACTGGACGAGGCGCTGCGCAACGTGTCGGGCGTAGTGCCGACGCTCCCGTCTGAAGCCGTGCTGGCGAACCCGATCGTCCGCGGGTTCGAGGCCGAAATCTTTACCGATGGCCTAATTGGCTATGGTGACACCGCCGTCATCGATCCCGCGTCTTTGTGGAATGCAGAACGGGTGGAGGTCGCCAAAGGCCCCACTTCTACCTTGTTCGGCGGCGGCACCGGATCGCCACTCGGCGGGCTGATCAACATCGTGTCGAAGACCGCCAATGACACCCGAGCCTTTGCCTTCCGCGTGCGTGCCGGGAGCTTCGACGAGTATTCGGCGGCGGCCGATGCCAATGTGCCGCTCTCCTCGACGCTCGCCATCCGTCTGGTCGGCGAGGCGCAGACCAACGGCGACTATATCGACGCCGTGAAGGTCGATCGCACCTTGATCGCGCCATCGATCCGCTTTGCCCCCTCGGACGGCACCGACATTGTCGCGCGGCTGACGCATACCCGTGTCGAGCAGCTCGAATATGCCGGTCTTCCCGCCCAGTTTCGCGACGACCCGCGTGTGGATCGTGCCCGCTTCACCGGCGCGGTCGATGCGCCCCGCACGACGATCGATAATCTGACCTATCAATTGGAGCTGAAGCAGCAACTGACCGAGGGCCTGACGCTGAATGCGCGCCTGCGTCGCTATGAGAGCGCGTTCGACGAGCGGGCGACCACGCCGTTCTTCGGCTTCTACCCCTGCGGTGCGGCCTCGTTCCTGAACGACACCTCCTGCCCGCAGGTCAGCGCACGCCTGCCCGCCGATATCGGCGAATGGACCGGTGACCTTTCGCTGACCGGCGAATTCACAACAGGCGCAATCGAGCATGTCGTGCTCGCAGGCGTGCAAGCCGACCGCACCGATTATGACGCCGCGATCGGCTTCACCCTCTTCACGCCTTTCGCGTTGGACTATGCCGGACCTGCGCGGGTTGGCGGCTTCACCGAGCCGACGCTGAACCAGTTCATTACCAACCGCTACAAGACCAATGCCGCCTATCTTCAGGATCAGGTGACGATCGGTCCGGTCCATCTGCTTGGGTCGATCCGTTATAGCGAGCTGCGGCTGGAGGAAGTGGCGGGCGGCGCGGGCAACAACCGCAGCTATCATGAGTGGGACCCCCGGATCGGCGCGACCCTCGATCTAACCGAGGGGATTTCGCTGTTCGCGGGCTATGCGACCGGCTCGCGTCTCGCGATCTTCTTCAGCGGCGCGGAACCACCAGTTCCCGAACGATCGGAAAGCTTCGAGGGCGGTTTCAAGTTCGCGCTGGCAAGCGTCGGCCTGTCGGGCACGATCGCCGCCTATCGCATCGATCGCAGCAACGTGCCAACGCCGGACCCCAATACGTTCGGCAGTTCCGTGCAGGTCGGCAAGCAGCGGAGCGAAGGCGTCGAGGCGGACCTGATCTTCGAGCCGACGCCTGCCTTCTCGTTGCTGGCGAGCTATGCCTATACCGATGCGCGCGTGCTGGCAGACAACGCCATTCCGGCGGGCAGTCGCCTGCCGCGCGTGCCCAAGCATAGCGGACGCCTTGCGGCGCGCTATCGCGTTCAGGACGGCGGTCTGAAAGGCCTTGAGCTGGGTGCGGGCGTCACCGCCAATTCGGGCGCGGTCATGACCCTGCCGACCGGTGCCAAGACGGACGGCTATGCGGTCGTCGACGCGCTCGCCAGCTATCGGATTGGGCAGGCGCGGATCGGCCTTCGCGTCGATAACCTGCTCAACACCGATTATTTCATCCCGTACCAGTATCTTGCGCAGGACGTCGTGCGGCCAGGCAATCCGCGCTCTGCTTTCGTCACCGTGGGGTTCGACCTGTGATCGCCCGTGATCCGCGCGGCCCCGTCGCATCCGCCCTCAACGCGCCGATCGATCGGCGCGCTGCCTTGATGACCGCACTTCTCGGTGCGCTTGCCGCCAGTGGGGCCAGCGCGCAGGACAAACCGGCTGCTGACCCGCACGCCGGGAATGCAATGGACGCGATGCCGCCGGGCTGGGTGAAGCCCGACCAGATCGCAATGCTCTGCTATCCCGGCATGACGATCCTCGACCTAATCGGTCCGCAATATATGTTCGCGGCTCTGATGGGGGCGACGGTACATCTCGTCGGCAAGACGCGCGATCCGATGACCAGCGACACCGGCGTCACGATGATCCCGACCACGACATTCGAGCAGTGCCCGAAGGACCTGACCGTCCTGTTCGTGCCGGGCGGCACCGCCGGCACGCTGGCGGCGATGCGCGATGACACGACGCGCAACTTCGTCGCCGATCGCGGTGCGCGCGCGCAATATGTGACGTCGGTCTGCACCGGCGCACTCGTGCTGGGTGCCGCCGGGCTGCTCAAAGGCTATCGCGCCACCACGCACTGGGCGGCGCTTGAAACGCTCACCGACTGTGGCGCGACGCCGGTGTCCGAGCGCATCGTGCGCGATCGCAATCGCATCACCGGCGCGGGCGTCACCGCAGGTCTCGATTTTGGGCTGACCATGGTCGCAGAACTGCGCGACGCGACCTACGCGCAAGGCGTCCAGCTCGGCTGCGAATATGATCCGCAGCCGCCGTTCAACGCAGGCTCGACCCGCACTGCGCCGGCCGAGGTGAAGTCGATCATGGCATCGATGTACTCCGCATTCCCCGGTCAGGTGCGCGACGCCCTGCGCGCCACAGGAGCCGCCAAGTGACCCGCGCTCCGAATGGGTTCATCGCCTGGCTTCGGCAGACACGCCGATCGGCTTGGCTGCTGATCGGGATCTGCGTGGTGGGCCGCGTAGGCGATGCGGTGATCGGCGACATGCTCTCGATCAACGTCGGCAATCCCGCCGTCGCAGCGGTGACGCAATGAGTTCCGATGCCATGCCCGCGCAAGAGCGGGACTTGCGCGCTGGCCCGTGGAACCCAATTCTAGCGTCCGATCGCGAAATCCGGATGACCGCGCCCCGCTCCGCATTGCCCGTTCAGGGCAAGTATCTGCTGGGGGCGCTCGGCATCGTGGCCACGCTGCTGTCGCTACGATTCGTGGTACTCGGCGCCTGGCCCGTGCTCATCTTCATGGTGCTCGATATGGGCGCGCTGGCGGTAGCGTTGCATATCTTCGGCAAGGCAGCGGTGCCTGAGGAGCGATTGCGCGTCGCGGACGGCAAGGTCGAGCTTTTCCGGCTTGACGGGCGCGGTCGCCAGTCGCGGATCTCGCTGCCGGCTTTCTGGACCAGGCTTGAGGTATCGAGCTACTCCGAATGCGACTGCAACCTGTGGCTGGTGTTCCGCCACGAGCGCCATGCTGTCGGGTCATGCGTTTCGGCTGCCGAACGGCGGGTGTTGATCCCGCGCATCAGCGCCGCGCTCGCCAGCGCACGCAGCCGCGACGCATGAGAACGCGCACACGCATCGTGCTGCGACAATTCCACCTTTGGCTAGGGTTGTCGCTTGGCGGACTATTCGCGTTGCTGGGTGCGACCGGCTCAGCCTTGGTGTTTTACATCGAAATCGACAGTGCGCTAAATCCAGCCGTCGAGGAGCGAGTGAGCACGGCAGCACCGGGCTGGACCTCGCCGGTCTGGGATCGTGCGCTCGCCACCGGGCGAGCACGCTGGCACGATCCGCATGGCAGCTGGTCGCTCGAAGCCACCGGACAAGGCGGCGCGATCCCTGCGCGCTATTACCCATCAGATCATCACAGTCATCACGCCGAGCGCGAGATGGTCTGGTTTTCGGCCGACGGCGCCCGCGTGCTGCGTGCCGAACCGTGGGGCGGCTATCTGATGAGCTGGCTTTATGAGCTGCACATGCACCTGCTCGCCGGCGAAATCGGCAGCCAGATCGTCGGTTGGGCGGGCTTCGCGATGCTGGTGCTGCTGGTCAGCGGCATCATCGTGTGGTGGCCACGAGGCAGCTGGCGCAAAGCGCTTGCGTTCAAGCGAAGGGCTCCGCCGATCCGCCGCCTGCGCGATCTTCACAAGCTCGCGGGTGTTTGGAGCATGGCATTGCTCTTCATCCTTGTCGGCACCGGGGCTCTATTGGCGTTGCCAGCGGTCAAGACCCAGGTGCTGACCGCCGCAATCACCGCGCCCGACGAGGTGCCGGACCCGCAATCGAAGGCATCGAGCGGTCGGCAGATCGCGGTATCGCAAGCGCTGGCCGCTGCGCACCGTGCTGTTCCCGAGGCGCGGCTCGCCTTCATCGACGTGCCCGGCATGGGGTCCGAGCCATTTCGCATGCGCGTCCAGTTTCCCGGCGACCCGCATTACCGCTTCCCGAGCAGCTTCGTCTTCGTCGATCAGTATTCCGGTGCCGTGCTTGCCGTCCACGACGTCCGGCGCGGCAATGCCGGGACAACCACTGCCAAATGGATCCGCGTCCTCCACGACGGATCGGTCGCGGGTCTTGGCACCCGCATCCTCGCCATCATCCTCGGTCTCGTGCCCCTCGCGCTCTTCGTGACCGGGTTCCTCCACTGGCGCCGGCACCTTGCTGCCCGCGCCCAATCACATGCAACAGGGAATTTCTCGTGAAGTCATCGTTCATCGCCATCGCCACCTGCCTTGTCGCGTCGCCTGCGCTAGCTCAGACCGCAGATGGCTCAGCCGACCGCGCTGATCGTGACATCATCGTCACCGGCCAGCAACTCGAGAAGGAGACGGAAGTGTCGGGTCGCCTTGGCTTGACCATCCGCGAGACCCCGGCCGTGGTCGATGTCGTCACGCAGCAGGACTTCCAGATCCAGGGTGTCCGCAACGCGATCGAGGCGATGAACGCAGCACCCGGCGTCGCCTCCGGTAACCTGCCGGGCTCGATCGGCTCGGTCTCGATACGCGGCTTCCACCGCGCGGTTAACTATCTCTATGACGGCGTTCGCATGGCCAATTCCGACGTCGGCCTACGCAACTGGGATGCGTGGTCGTTCGAGCGGATCGAGGTCATCAAGGGGCCGGCCTCGGTAACCTCGGGCGAAGGCGCACTTGCCGGCGCGATCAACTTCGTGCCCCGCCGCCCCAATCTCGACGGGCCGAGCGGCGAAATGCTGGCCAACTACGGCAGCTTCGACACCGGACGGCTCGCCGCGGACGTAAACCTGCCTTTGGGCAAGACCGTGGCCGTGCGCGGCGACGTCTCGTTCTCGCGGTCTTCCGGCTGGATCGACGATACCGACAGCCACACCTTCGCCGCAACGGGGTCGCTGCTATTCAAGCCTAGCGACCGCTTCTCGCTCGTGGTTTCGGTCGCCCATTTCGAGGACCGGTTCAAGACGGCCTATTATGGTACGCCGGTCATTGCACGGGCGCTGGCGCGCGATCCATCGTCGGCGGTGTCGGGCAGCTCCGGGCTGGTGCTCGACAAGGCGATGCGCAAGACGAATTTCGGCTATACAGACGGCAGCGACGGATCGACAACGACCTGGCTGCGCGCGCGCGGCGAATACGCACTCACCGACACGCTGAAGATCGTCAGCGACACCAGCTATTACGACAGCTTCCGGGACTACAAGAATGCCGATGAGTATAGCTTCAACGCGGGTACCGGACGGATCGGCCGCGGTGCGACGTTCATCAGCCACGATCACCGATATTGGAACCAGCGCCTGCATCTCGCCTTTGACGGCCAGATCGCCGGGCTTCGCAATCGGTTCACGATCGGTGCCGAATATGGCGAGACCGACTTCTTCACTGTGCGCCGCTTTGGCACCGGCACCCCGCTCGACCCGTTCAACCCGGTCCGCGGCACCTTCCCCGCCGACACGCCCGCCAATTTCGCGACCCGCCAAGACGTCACCGCGAAGGTCGATGCGGTCGCGATCTTCGCCGAGAACGCACTCAACCTGACCGACGAGTGGCTGGTCGTCGGCGGCCTTCGCTATGACTATGTGAAGCTCGACCGCCGCGTTCTCAACGCTACCAACGGCGCGGTCCAGACCTACGGCCAGAGCTATCACCCGATCTCATGGCGGGCGGGCACGGTCTATAGCATCACACCGCGGACCCAATTGTTCGCGCAATACACATATGCGGTGACGCCGGTCAGCGGCCTGCTGTTCCTGAGCGCGACCAACGCCAGCTACAAACTGACCACCGGCCGTTCTTACGAGGCCGGAATTAAGACCTCGCTGACCGGTAGCGGCGTTGAGTTGACCGCCTCGGTCTACAACATCGAGCAGGACGATATCCTCACCCGCGATCCGATCAACCCTGCGGTAGTGTTGCAAGGTGGTTCCCAGCGATCGCGCGGGGCGGAACTTTCGCTGAACCTGCCAGTCACGCCAGAACTGAACGTAACGGCGAGCGGCACGTTGCTCGACGCCAAATATCTGCAGCTGATCGAAGCCGGGGGCCTCAACCGTGCCGGCAACCGGCCGCAAAACGTGCCCGAGCAGCTCGCCGATCTTGTCGTGACCTATTCGCCCAAGGCGTTGCCGATTACGCTGGTCGGCAGCGTTCGCCACAATGGCGATTTCTACACCGAGACCGCGAACGTCACGAAGGTCAACGGCTTCACGACGGTCGATGCGGCGGTGTCGTCGAACGCGTCATTCGGCACGCTGACGCTGCGCGGTCGCAATCTCACCGACGAATTCTACGCCGACTGGTCGGGCTACGCCTCAGGTCTCGTCTTCATCGGCGCGCCGCGCAGCGTCGAGCTGTCGTTCACCCGGAAATTCTGATCCTCGGCAAAAGGAACCTATCTCATGCGTATCTTTCCCACGGTCCTGGCCACTGCCGCTGCGCTGCTGACCCCAACCATCGCATCGGCCCAGCAGGCGGCACCGGCAGCGTCACCGCAACCGGCAGCGTTCAACCTGCCGCCATTACCCTACGCCGCGAACGCGCTCGAGCCCGCAATCGATGCTGACACGATGACCATCCATCATGATAGGCATCACAAGGCCTATGTCGATGCGCTCAACAAGGCTGTGAGCGAGACCCCGACGCTGGTTGGCCAGACGCTCGAACAGATCGTCGCGCGTGCAGGCACGCTTCCGACCATCGTGCGCAACAACGCCGGTGGGCATTGGAACCACAGTTTCTTCTGGAAGACGATGGCACCGCCCGCCGAGACCGGCCAGCCTTCGCCCGCGCTACGGTCGGCGATCGAAAAAGGCTTCGGTTCGCTCGATGCCTTCAAGACGGCGTTTAAGGCCAGCGGCACAGGCCGCTTCGGCTCGGGCTGGGTGTGGCTGATCGTCGGCAAGGACGGCAAGCTCGCGATCACCTCGACACCCAATCAGGACAATCCGCTGATGGACGTGGCCGAGGTGAAGGGCACGCCCATCCTGGGCAACGACGTCTGGGAGCATGCCTACTACCTCAAATATCAAAACCGTCGCGCCGACTATCTGGATGGCTGGTGGCAGGTGGTCAACTGGAAGGCGGTCTCCGATCGCTTTGCTGCCGCGACCAAGCGCTGAGTTTTCCGCTGATACTCCTCAACCCATCTGCGCTTGACCAAACTGGACCGTTCATGACCTTTTCCCGACGATTGCTGTTGCTCACGACCTGTCTTGCCACACCGGCGTTCGCGCAAACGACGCCTTCCGAAGATGCAACGCGTCGCGACGACATCGTCGTCATCGGCCAGAACTTTGTGGTCGCAGACAGCAGCGCCGCCACAAAGTCCGACGCCCCGATCCTGACGACGCCGCAAGCAATCTCGGTGGTCAACAGCGACTTCATCGATGCGCTCAACCTGCGCACGGTGGCGGAAGCGCTCAACTATACCTCCGGCGTGCGTGCTCAGGCATTTGGCAGCGACACGCGGATCGAATATTATCAGCTGCGCGGCTTCGCGAGCTCAAACTTCTACAAGGACGGTCTGGTTCTCTACAATTCGGGCGCGTTCCTGTCGTGGACTACGCCCGCCGAAGGGATCCGCCGATTGGAGGTGCTGAAGGGTCCGTCATCGGTCCTCTACGGCGGCGGCAGCGCCGGCGGAATCGTCAACATCGTCTCAAAAGCACCGACGCGCCGCACGATCGCAAACGTTGAGGCTGGCATCGACGAATATGGCAGCGTCTATGGCTCGGCAGACGTTGGCGGCGCGATTTTCGACACACTTGCCGTCCGCGCGAACGCGCTCGTCCGGCGTGGCGACACCCAAGTCGAACTAGCGGAGGACAACCGCACTTTTGGCGCTCTGGCGCTCGGCTGGACGCCGACCAGCGACACGACCCTGACGCTACGCACCAGCTATACGCGCGACCGGTCGCAACGGCCGACCGGGTTCGTGCCCTATGCCGGCTTCGTCACCCCGCTGCCAGACGGCCGGCGCATCCCGATCGACCTGTTCGTCAGCGATCCTTCGGTCGATGCCTACGACCGTGACCAGTTCGAGGCGGGGTATACGCTCGAAACGAAGCTCGGAGAAAATCTGCGCTTCGTATCCAACGGCCGCTATGCCGAGATTGACCTCTATTATGCGGGGCTGTTCGGATCATTCACTGGCAACCCGGCGCTGGTCGATGGCCGCTATGTCCTTAACCGCGGCAATTCGACGCTGGATGCCGAACTCGACAACATTACGGTCGATAACCACCTCGACGCGACGTTCGCGACGGGGCCTTTGAAACATCAGATCCTCGGCGGCATCGACTACAGTTACTCTCGCGCGCGCAACACCAACCGGATGGGGACCGCGCCACAGCTCGACATCTTAGCACCGGTCTACAATGTGGTCATTCCGGCGTTGGGTGCAGCCGGCACGACACGACAGAATCTCGACCAGACTGGGCTATATCTGCAGGACCGGATCACTATTGGCGGTCTGAATGCCCTGCTTTCAGCCCGTCACGACTGGGTCGGCATCACCGCGATCGCCGCGAGCGGCGCGGCGACACGCGGCGAGCCTGCGAAAACGACGTATCGTGCCGGTCTGAGCTATGCGACGTCGTTCGGTCTCGCACCGTTCGTCAGCTATGCGACCTCGTTTACGCCGGTCATCGGCGTCGAGCTGGCGACGCGGCAGTATTTCCGTCCCGAGACGGGTGAGGCGTGGGAAGCGGGCCTGAAATATCAGGCCAGTGGCTTCCCGCTGCTCGCCACCGCTTCCCTGTTCTCGATCGAACGCGACGGGGTCGTCGTGTCCAATCCGATAGCCGGCTTCCCCACCAACCAGAGTCAGCTTGGCCTCGTCCGTTCGCGCGGCGGCGAGATCGAGGTTCAGGCGCGCCCGGTGCCTACGCTCAATATAACCGCCGCCTTGACCCGGTTCGAGATCAGAAACCGTGCATCGTCCAACACTCTCGCCGGGACAGTGGGCAAGACGCCAACCGCGACGCCCGAATTCACGGCCTCTGCCTTCGTGGATTACACATTGCCCGACGGCAGTTTCCTGCCTGGCTTCGGGCTCGGCGCTGGCGTGCGTCATGTCGGCCGGAGTTGGGCCGACACCGCGAACACGTTGCCGGTGCCCGCCGCAACGGTATTCGATGCGGAATTCACTACGACCTCGGTGGATTTCGCATCGCGGGCAACGTCTCCAACCTGTTCGACAAGGCCTATGTGGGTGCCTGCCCCTCGGCCGGCACCTGCTACTCAGCCAACCTGCGCCGCGCGACGTTCAGCCTCGCCTATCGCTTTGGAGACGCCCGATTACCGAACTAGATCGTCGCACTTTGCTTGCGCTCGCCGGAGTCGCGGGCATCGGCCTGCCGGCGCTTGCCGATGCGCAGACGCCGCCCGCCGTTTCGCCGGGTGCCCGCGATCCGATGGCGACCCCGCCGGACGCGCCGGTGGTCGCCATCCTGATCCACCCACGCATGGTGATGCTCGACCTGATCGGGCCGATGACCGCGCTCAACATTCTGCGCTGCCGGATCAACCTCGTCTGGAAGGACAAGGTACCCGTCGTGACAGAGCTTGGTTTGCCGATCACTGCCACGCAGACCTTCGTCGAGTGTCCCCGCGATCTCGACGTGCTGATGGTGCCAGGCGGCATGCTGGGTTCGGTGGCGTGCATGAACGATCCCGAGGTGATGACCTTCCTCGCCGATCGCGGATCGCGCGCGAAGTGGGTGACGAGCATCTGCACTGGTGGACTGACGATTGCTGCGGCCGGGCTGCTCAAGAGCTATGACGCCAATGCCACCTGGACGATCTCGCACCTGCTGCCGTTGATGGGCGCGCGCCATGTCGACAAGCGCGTGGTGATCGACCGCAACCGCATGACCTGCGGCGGCGTCACCGCCGGCATCGACCTTGGCCTGACGCTTGCCGCGAAACTGCGCGGCGAAGACGCGGCTAAGCGCGTCCAGCTCATCATGGAATACGCCCCAGAGCCGCCGTTCCAGAGCGGCACGCCCGCGCAGGCACCGCAAATCGCGGCTGCCATTCGCGAAGCGACGCCGTGGATGCAGTCGCAGGCCCGCGGCGCGGCTGAGGCAGCGGGCAAGCGGCTCGGGATATCATTGTGACCAGCCTCAACAACTTCAGGAGACTTCAAATGCGACCTGTCCTCATGGCCGCTATGACAGCGGTGAGCCTGGGCCTCGCTGCCCCTGCACTGGCGCAGCAGGCCCAGCCTGTTGAAATCCGCTTCGATGCGCGAGTCGGCGCCGCGTCGGCACGCTGCGGACAGGCCTATGCCGGCGTTGGCACGTCCAAGGCGGGGCTGCGGTTTCAGGACATCCGCTTCTATGTGTCGGCGGTGCGGCTGATCGACGCGCGCGGGGGAGAGGTGCCGGTCACCCTGATCCCCGATGACCAGTGGCAGAACGATCAAGTGACGCTCCTGGACTTCGAGGACCGCACCGGCAACTGCAACGGCAGCGCGGGCACCAACATGGCGGTCCGCGGAACCGTGCCCAAGGGCGATTATCGCGGCGTTGTATTCGAAATTGGCGTACCGCAAGCGATCAATCATCAGGATCCGACGCTCGCGGCATCGCCGCTCAACGTCACCGGCATGACCTGGCCGTGGCGGATCGGCTACAAGTTCACCGGCGTCGATATGGAAACCAGCGGCGGTGCGGGCGGACCCAGTGCCGCGACCGGCTTTTCCATTCATCTGGGGAGCACCGAATGCGCCGACGGTCCGCCCATGGCCGCACCGAAGATCGCTTGTGCCAACGCCAATCGCCCGACCTACCGGCTAAGCGGGTTCGATCCGGCAAGATCCGTGGTCGTTCTTGACATCGGCGCGCTGCTGGCGGGCACCGACATCACCGTGAACGCGCCGAAATCGGCATCGGGCTGCATGTCGTTTCCCGGCGATGGCGATTGCGGCGCAATCTTTGACCGACTGGGGCTTGCCTGGGAAGGAAAGGCCTCGGGCGGACAGAAGTGGGTGCGGGCCGATTAACGATGCGACGGATATCGCATCTTGCCCTGCTGGTGTCGGCACTGATTCTGGCGTTCAGCGTCTCCCACGCCCAGCAGCGCGCGACCGGTCTGGGGCCGATCGATGCGCTGGTCGCCAGCGCCTATGATTTCGGACTGCCCGGCTGGGCACCAAAGCCTTTGGAGCCCGCTGCCAACCGGACAACGGTGGCGAAGGTCGAGCTTGGTCGGCACCTGTTCTACGACAAGCGACTGTCGCTCGACGGATCGATGGCGTGTGCAAGCTGCCATCAACAGGCATTGGCCTTTACCGATGGCCGCGCGACATCACCCGGCGTCACCGGCCAGATGACGCCCCGCAACGCTATGTCGCTTGCCAATGTCGCCTATTTCCCGGTCCTGACCTGGGGTAATCCGCTGCTAAAACATCTCGAGCAGCAGGCGCTCGTTCCGCTGATCGGGCAGGAACCGGTCGAACTGGGCCTGGCCGGCAAGGAAGGCGAGATGATCCGCCGGCTCGCCGCAGAGCCGGTCTACGGCAAGCTGTTCGTCGAAGCCTTCCCCGAAGCGAGGGGCGAGATTTCACTAGCAACGGTGGTGCGCGCACTGGCGGCGTTCCAGCGATCGCTGATCTCGCTGCGCTCGCCCAATGACCGATATCGCTATGAAGGCGATGTCGATGCGATCCCGGAAAGCGCGATCCGTGGTGAGGCGCTGTTCTTCTCCGAGCGGCTCGAATGCCATCACTGCCACAACGGTATCAATTTCGCCGACACGGTGCTGCACGAACGCAACAAGGCTGGCGAGGTCGCCTTCCACAACACGGGCCTCTACAATATCGACGGCAAGGGCGGCTATCCCGCCCCCAATTTCGGCATCGCCGAGATCACCGGACGGCCCGAGGACATGGGTCGTTTCCGAACGCCCAGCCTGCGAAACGTCACGGTCACGGCACCTTATATGCATGACGGATCGATCGCCACGCTGGATGAGGTCATCGACCATTACGCAGCGGGTGGGCGCACGATCGCGTCCGGCCCTAATGCCGGTGTCGGCCGAACCAATCCGCTCAAAAGCTCGTTCGTGCCGGGGTTCAGCATTACCAAAGCGGAACGCGCGGACTTGATCGCTTTCCTGACCTCGCTGACCGACGAGCGGTTCCTGACCGATCCGCGGTTCAGCGATCCTTGGCTCAAGACGGAGAAACCCAAATGACCGGTGCACGCTACGCAATCGCCGCCATGTTGATGCTGTCGACGCCGTTTTCATCGGCGTTCGCCCATACGGCGCTCAAGAGTTCCAATCCGGCCAGCGGAAGTGTCCTGACGCAATCGCCGCCGACGCTCGTGCTGAACTTTATCGAGCCATCGCGGCTGACATCGCTTGTCGTCGTCACGGCGACGGGCGAACGACGCTTGCCATTCGGGCCAACTGGCAGCGGAGTGACCTTTACTGCGCAAAAGCCCGGCTTCGTGCGCGGTCGCAACGAGATACGCTGGCGAGCCCTATCCCGCGATGGCCACGTGATCGAAGGCAGCATCATCGTCGTGCTGCACGCACCGGCATAACGCATGTTAGAAGCCCTTGCGGCCGTCATCAAGGGCTTGGGCTATGCGGCCGCGCTGACCGCGGCCGGGACCACGCTTGCGCGGTCGACGCTGGCGCGCGGCTTGCCCATGCCCATACCCTCCCTGGACCGGTTGATCCGCTGGGCCGGCTTGCCGCTTGCAACTGCGATTTCAGGCACTGCGCTGCTCTTTTTCCTGCGGCTCGGCGGCGATGCAGATACCGAAACGCTAGGTGCGATCTTCCTATCTCCACTCGGGCTCGCCCTCGCGATGCAATTTGCGGGCGGGCTTTGGCTAGCCTTCACCGCCCATCGCCCGATCGCAATCGTCGGCGCGCTGCTTGTCATAATCGCATTCGGCGTGGTCGGTCATTCAGCGACACGCGGCGTCGTATCCTCCGCCACGGTGGTACTTCATGTCGCTGCCGCTGCATGGTGGCTCGGCGGTCTGTGGGCACTGCTGCTCGCAAAGCGAAGACTGCCGGAAAGATCTTTGCCGCAACTGGTCGTCCTATTCAGCCGCCAGGCCGTGTGGATCGTCGCTGTTCTGCTACTCGCTGCACTGACCACCGCAGCGTTGATCCTCGACTTCCAGTTCGATCTTGCACGCGACTATGATCGGGCACTGCTGACCAAGCTGGGCCTGACACTCGCACTGCTCGCACTGGCGGGCTTCAACAAGCTGATCGTCGCGCCGCGTCTTGTCTCGCAGCCGGCGGCCGGTTCATGGTTGCGACGCACGGTCCTGTTGGAGCTTTTGCTGTTTTCGGCAATCATGGCGACCACCGCTTTCGTCACGACCTATCTGTCGCCGCACGATGCGAACGAGCAGCCCGTGCATCACGAAGGTCAGCCGGGCGCGCGCGGACCTGTTGCCATCATCCAGCCGTGGGCACCCGCCATGCCAAGCGGTGCGAGTACAGGTGCCGGCTATATGACCATTCTGAACAACCAGCCGGTCGAGGATCGTCTGATTTCGGCCAGCAGCCCGTGGGCGGAGCAGGTGACGCTGCATCGTTCCTCCACGATCGACAGTGTATCGCGCATGCGCGAGGTGGACAGACTCAGCATTTCCGCGAAGACCGAAATTGTGATGGCACCCGGCGGACTGCACCTGATGTTCACCGGCTTGTACGCACCATTCGTCGCAGGAGACGTCGTCCCGCTGACATTGGTGTTTGAACGCGCCGGATCAGTTGCGGTCCAGCTGAGCGTTCAGCAGCTCGGCAGCCGGCCTGTTGCAGAACACAACCATTAGCGGCAAGGCTCGGACACGGCAGCTATCAGGGTCGCCCATTTCCTATCGGCATCTATCCCTCCGAAGTTGGATGTCGAGCCCGCCGTTTACCACCGAACGCCCCCGTTTCTACTACCCCTCATTCCCACTCGATTGTTCGGACGCATCATAGCGCGTTGATTTTACAGGACAAATTATTTTTCACCTGTCCCGTTTACCGGCGGCTGGACCGTCAAAAACTTACGCTGCTGATTTCATTGAAGAATTTTGGCTGATCGAAAATTCCTCGATTTCGAGGACTATCGACAGCGATCGGTCGATTTTCGAATCGTGAACGACCAAAGAGGCTTCACGCCGGCCCTTGATTATACCGTCAACCACGCCAGCGTCTATTGCACGGTGCCGATCGCAGGCCACGCCGTTCCGGTCCCGGCAGAAATTCGGATCTCCGAGCGTCCCGCGCCGCGCTTTTCTACGCGAACCTGGACGGCGATCCGCTCGATCATGGCGGCGACATGAGTGATGACACCAACCTTTTGACCTCGGCCCTGTAAGGTTTCCAGCGCATCTACCGCCAAATCGAGCGTGTCGGCATCGAGCGATCCGAAGCCCTCGTCGATGAACAGGGTATCGACAAAGGACGACCGGCCTTCGAGGCCCGACAGAGCTAGCGCGAGCGCCAACGAGACCAGGAAACGTTCTCCGCCTGAAAGGCTTCGGGTCCCACGGACCTCGTCGCCCATGTCGCGATCGATGATATACAATGTGAGATCGGACGCTGTCCCCCGCGCGAGCCTATAGCGGGGACTCAACGCATTGAGGTGATCATTCGCCAGTTGGATCATGTGATCGAGCGTGATGCCCTGTACAAAGCGACGGAAACGATCGCCGCTGGCAGAGCCGACAGCGTCATCGACCGCCTGCCAAATTGCGAGTTCCACCCTTGCTGTGTCGATTTCAGCAGATAGGTTTGCGGCTGCGCGGCGCGCGCCGTCGTCTCGCGCGAGCGCGGCGGAGAGAACACCGGTTCGTTGATGCAAGTCGCCGATTTCAGTTGCCAGCACAGCAACGATGGCGGTCAACGCCTCCGCGTCGGTCGCCTCGTCGAATCCTTCGAGCGCCCGGCCTAAGTCATTCTGGCGCGTCAGCACCGCGGCGTCCGCATCGTTCACAGTCCGCTCGATCTCTTGAATTCGCGTCCGCAGCGCTCTGCACACGGCCGGGTCGGTGGCAATCAGCGCAGAAACCTGATCCGGCGACCGAGCAACATCCTGACAGGCCGCGTTTAATGCCACCTCGGCTGAAGCGCGACGGCTCTTTGCGGTCTCCAACCCAGAGGCGGCTTCCTCGCAACGAGCGCCGGCCGACTGGAACGCGGCGGCGGAAGCCGATTTCGCCTCGCGCGCCTTGGCAAGCGTTTCGCGGGCCGTCCGGCGAGCTTCATTGATCCTTGTCCGGTGAGTGGCCGTCGCCTCGCCGTCAAGGAGTTCGGCTCGGACGCGCGCCTTCTCATCGACGACCAAACGACGTTGATTGAGACGGGTCGAGGTTTCTTTCATCTGCGCCTGCACATGCGCAAGCGAGGCGGCAGCCGCCGCGCGGTCAGGTGCCAGCCGCTGCAGCGTCATTTCAAGCTCGCCAACCTGCTTACGCAGGGCATCGTACTCTTGTCCGACCACTGCGAGCCTGACGGCAACGCCGGCGGGGTCGGCATCGAGTACGTCGACGGTTTGACCTGCCGCAGCGAGAAACGGCATGATCTCACGGTCGATGGAACCGAGGCTCTCAGCAAGAGCAGCTTCCCGAACCGTGTGTTCCTTTGCTTTCAATTGCGCCGCGTGCAGCTCAGAACGTCGTTGATCGATGGCCTGGGTGGTCGACTCGATTGCTCCACCGAGCCCGTCATGCTCCCGCTGCAAACCATCAGTCTCTGCCCGAAGACGCTGGGCGTCTGAAAGTGGACCAGCGATAGTGATCCGTTCCGCCTTCGCGGCCGAGGCAAGCGCCGCCAATTCGGACGCGCCTTGGCTATCAGGCGCGAAGGGCACACTCCCCTCCACTCTCGCCTTCGAACAGAGATCGCTCAATATCGGCCTCTGTTCGATATAGGCACTCTCCGCAGCCGAAACTTGGCCGCGCGCGACATCGATTCCGCGGTTCGCCTCTGCCCGGCGCACCTCTGCGGCGGCGAGTGCGCGCGTGGCGACGCCTAGACGCTCGCTTATCGCAGCCAGCGCCGTATCCAGTTCTTCGCGACGGCGGCGAACCGTAGCGACCATCTCGTTCAGCGCACTGGGGTGCGCAAGATGGGGATGGTCTGTGCTGCCGCATACCGGGCAGGCCGAATTCGGGGTCAGCAGGCTGCGCAGATGAACGGCCTCAGACGAGACAGTTTCATCGACGAGTTCCGCGAGAGGCACGATTTCTGCGCGCGCAGTCCGTTCGCGGAGTTGATCGAATTCGGCTCCGGCGATTTGGCTAGTCGCCGTCGTCACCTCCTGCGCCGCGATGGCGAGTTCCGATTCCCCGCGCGTTAGGTCCGCCGATGCGCGGATATGCCGTTCGCAGATGGCGCTCGCCTCACGCAGAGCCTCAAGCGCGCGCTGGAGATCTGTGTCACGTTCATGGAGCGTCGGCTCGTCGATTGCGGCAAGACTGCTTCGACGTTCACTGACGTCGCGACTAAGGCTGCCTCTCCGATCACGATCCGCCGATAGCTTCTCCGACAGCTCGGCTATTTCACCTTCCAAACGCGCCGTTACTTCCGCGGACTCAGCCGCCCCGGATACCGCCGTGCCGCGGCTCTGTTTGAGATTGACCCGCTTCTCCAGCAGAACCGTCGCGTCATCGAGGCGATCGGCAAGGAGACCGCGACCCGATTGATCTCTCAATTGGGCGGCTGTTGTGCCGAGCGACTCTGTGGCCTGGCCAAGAGTCTGATCAAGCGCGGCCAGCGCGTCCACGCTAGATCGCAACGTCGTTTCCGCCTGCTGCGATTTCTCCGTCGCATCAATGAACTCGATTCGGGCCGTTGCCAGCTCCGCGTCGAGCTTTTCGGCCTCGCTCCAGAGAGGCCCACAGCGCTTGAAGAGGTCTTCCGCGGCCTCGTCGGCCGTTGTCGCATCCGTCAGTTGAGTGGCAGCCGTTTCGTCGATCGTCCGCGCTTCTTCACGGGCAACAAGCAAATCACCGAGGCGTGATTCGGCCTCCGCCGCAGCCCGCAGCGCATTGTCCATATCGACCGATAGTGGGCGTAGCGGTTCGACCAGATCGAACTCGGCAAGCGACCGGTACTCATCGGCGGCCGCCTCACGCGCTGAACGCGCCGTCGCCGCTCGAGCCGCCGCCTGAGCGAGATCGCTTCTGGCGGTAGCGACACGCTTGTAATGATCGAGCCGCCTATTGTGTTGATCGCGCTCGGCGGCTTTCTGGGCGATGGTAGCAGCAAGCTGGCTTTGTTCGTTCAGCAGCTCCTGCTTGGCGTCGTCATCGAGAAGGCCGATGTCGTTCCGGCGCTGCTCCAACTGCTCGACGGCCCTTCGTCGAACCTCTGTGCCTTCATGGACGCGGATCGAGATTATTGCGTAGATTTCCGTACCTGTGATCTTCTCAAGCAATTCCGCGCGCTCGCTCTCGGCAGCGAGAAGGAAGGCATCGAATTCGCCCTGAGCGAGGAGAACCGTTCGCCGGAACTGATCGAATGTAAGGTCGGTTCTCGCTTCTACCGCGTCGCGAACCTGAGTCTTGCCTGTCGCCACGGCGCTCCCGTCGTCAAGCCGGTACAGCGCGCGTTGTTCATTCTGGAGCCGCCCATTTGCCCGGCCGCGCGCGCGATTGGCCTCCCAGCGGACGCGGTAGCGCTCGCCATCCTGCCCGACGAAATCTACTTCGGCATATCCACCGCCGGCGCCTCGGCGCAGGATCGCGCGGCCATCATGAATCGACATCGCTTCGCCGCTGGGATCGGGAGCATTCTCGCGCCGACCGACGGAGACGCGCGGATATTCGCCGTAGAGCGCGAGGCATAGCGCATCGAGAATGGTGGATTTCCCGGCACCGGTCTCGCCTGTGATGGCAAAGAGGCCGGAACCCGCAAGCGGCTCTGCCGCAAGATCGATTTCGAATGGTGCCGCAAGACTGGCCAGATTTTCGCCGCGGATGGCCAGGATGCGCATGGGTCAAGCCTCCGCCCGCGCGCGGTGGAAAACATCCAAATGCGCAGCATTCGGCGCCGCGCCAAACTCGCGCTCGAACGCAAGCTTGAACAAGTCCTCTGGATCTCGTTCCGCCAACCGGATCAAAGGATCGGTGAGGACCGCCTCATTCAGCGCGCCGGGGATCGCGGCGACACGGGCATCGACGATGCGCACAGGAAAGTTCCCGGCGATGCGGTCGATCTCCTCCCTGAATCCGGGCGGCAGCCCGTCGCGGGCAAGCCTGATCTGGACAAATGGCCGCTCGGTGATCGGCAAATCCGGCTGGAGACCCAATGCCGTCAGGTAATCGCCAAGTTCCGTCAAACGCATATCGCCGGCCTCTGGGAGGCGCAGGAAAGGAACTGGCCGATCAACCGGGATATGCTCAGACGTGACCTGCGCGCCGTCGAGGGTCACAAGCGTGACCCCATGAGCGTATGGCTGCTCCGTCGCCGACAAGGGGATCAATGATCCCGAATAGCGAACGTTGTCGCGGCCTATGGCCTGAGCCTTGTGCAGATGACCAAGCGCCACGTAGCTCGCTTCCGTTGGGAATACGTCATGCGGCACGGCGTGTTGACCGCCGACCAAGATTCTCCGCTCGGCACCCTCCGACTCGATACCGCCCGCGACATGGAGATGCCCTGTAAGGACAAACGGCAAACTGTCCATCTGCCCCCGCAACGTGTCGAGCAATTCCGCGTAGAGACTGCGCACCCCGGCGATGACGGGCGAGCCGGACTCGCCATCCAGCCGGGTCAAATTTGGAAGGCACGCGGCAGTCGGGTAGGAAACCGCCAAAACGTGCGCGGCCACCGCACCGCTGGCGTCAGCGATCGGCACGAGGTGACGTGCCGCCTCGATCACCCCTTCATGCCGCCGCACATTTCCCACGACGCGGATCTTGAATGCCTCCAACAAAGGCCGTGGCGCTTCCAACCGACCAGCGGCATCATGATTACCGGCGACGATCACGGTTGTCATTCGTGGCTGCGCGCGGCTCAGCCGCACAAGCGCATTGTAGAAAAGCTGTTGCGCTTCTCCGGAAGGGTTCTGACTGTCAAACACGTCGCCGGCGATTATGAGTGCGTCGACATTCCGCTCAACGACGATCTCCTCGAGACGCTCAAAAACTTTACGGTGCTCATACTCGCGCGAAAACCCGCGCAGTGTTTGACCGACGTGCCAATCAGCCGTGTGCAGAACACGAATCATTGCCCTTACCCCTCCGGCTCTTGCACCGGAGGAGCGCCCGACCACGCTTTCGAGATTGCGTCCCAATCGACGCCGCGCTCCTCAGCCAGCGTCCACACCTTCCAGAAATCCGGGTCCGCAGACTGCGGCCGCTGCGCATCGGGCAATTCATCTACCTCCACCAGAACCGGGATCGGTGCGGCCCAGCCGAGGAGGATAGCCTGCCTGGACGGCAAACTTGGCAATTCGCGCAGCAACCCGCCTACATTATCGGGAACCAGGCGCGCGACGAGATTCTGGTCTGCATCATTGACGATGCGGTGCAATAGAAACGTGTTGCATTGGGCGAGCACCGTCGGAGAAAGCTCCGATGGGCGCTGTGACGAAAGCACTAGCCCAAGCCCGAACTTGCGTCCCTCGCGGGCTATACGCTCGAACACTTCGCGGCAGAGCTGAGTCGGAGATGAGGCAGGGCCGTCATCGTCCTTGCCGCGCCGAACGAATGTGTGCGCTTCCTCAAGAACGAGGACGGTCGGCAAGGTCTGGCCCTTCGGGTGACTGCGGCGATACCTCTGAAGAGATTCGAAGATCAGCCGCGCTAAAACGGAAACAACGATGTGGACGATTTCGGATGGGACGAGAGATAGGTCGACAACCGCGATCTGTCCGTTGCTTGCGCCATCGTCGCCCACGTAGTCCTTTAGCCAAGTTTCGAAGGAAGTCGGCGGATCACGGCCAATTACGGCGCCAAGTCTCTGGTCGGCGAGCATTCCGCGAATGCGGAGTCCCAGTGTTGAGATAAACCCCGCAAGATTCCCCCCTTGCTCGGTTGCCACCTGGTCGAGGTGTTCGGCAAGAATGTTGACGTCAAAAAACTGCGGGGCGTCCTCGCTGATGGGCGCTGCGTGGCCGATATCCGGTAGAGTCTGAGCTAACGTGTCCAGCGCGCTGCGGATCGTTTCCAGGTCGGAAATCGCAAAATCGTTGAAGTAGCTTCCTGATCGCCGGCTATCGACAATTCCCGTGATTGTGGTTGCAATTGTAGCAAGGGCCTCACTCGCCGTATCCAAAGCCTCTCCGCCAAACTGGGAGCAATCTGAAGCAATCGTTTCAAGGAGCCGCGCACATTCGAATCTCGCTCTTGCAGCACCCGCGAAGGCCTGTGTGCCGGTGTTCAACATCGCCGATATTCGGATCGAATAGGAACCGAGGTAGCGGCGGATCATCGCCTCTCTCGGCACACCCTCCGTCTGGCCGGCCTTCAACTCTCGCAGCCCCTGCATCAGCAGCGGCCGTTGCGCGCCGGGCTGAGCATGCGCGACTGCGGTCCATTCGTGCCCGCTCCAGAGCCACGCGGGGACGTCGAGCGGTCGCTCCCCTTCTGCCACGGGTGGAACGCGAAACAATCGCAGTTCGTCTCCCCGATCAGCGAAGGCCCTGGCGTATTCACCATTGGGATCGAGAACAATGAACCGCGCATTGGGCACGCCGGTCTTGCCGGCGTCCTGGATGGCTTTCTCGGCCGCCGCTATAGACCATCGGATTAGACCCGCCACGGTGCATGATTTGCCGCTGCCGGTGTTCCCCAACACCGCCAAGTGTCGACCGAAGAGCTTGTCGGGATCGACCATGATGGCAGCATTCGATGCCATCGGAGAGGAGCCAATTCTGACTCTCTTATCGTCGTCCCTCGCGCCTACGATGGCTTCGACCTGGGAGGGCGTCGGAATGAGAACCTGGTCTCCCACTGACGGAAATGCGACTACACCACGGGAGAGTTCGTATATGGTCGCTCCCGAAGCACGGTCGCGCCGGGATGTCAGCGTTCCGACCGGGGATAGCGACATTTTCCGCAGCGGAAACGGCAGATCGATCAGGCCGAAATCTTTGAGCCCAGCGCGCTTTGGATAAGGCGAGCGCTCGATCCCAATCCAGGTGATGTAGGCAACCGTCGCACCGGCTTCATTGGGTATGAGCACATACCCATTGAGGCGCGGAAACCCGGCCGGCACCCCGGTGTTCAACGCCGTGGAGTGCGGAGCGTCCAGCTCAAGAAGCACCCTAACTTCGTCAGGCGCGACCGACTCGACGACACCGACCACAAGACCCGACAAACGTTCGATTGGAGTCGTCATGATCGCCTCATACCGCACCGGTTGAGGACGCTGGAGGCGGCGCCGCAGGTGGGTCGCCGGCTTTAGGGTCGCCCGGACGATGCTTCAACAGTTCGGTCATTCGGCCGGATATGTAATCGAGCGCCGGCTTTGGCAGGTAGTTCGCGACCAATGTTTCAAGATCCGCAAAATGCGAACCGATCAACAGAGAGACCTGTGCATCTCGCGTCTTTTCCACGAAGGCTTTGAGGCGATCATCAGCCTCATAGGCCATGATCACCAAATGGGTTGACGGGATGGTGAGCATATCGAGCAGTACTCGATTCACATGATCGTCACCGAAGCCATAGCCGTAGGTCACGACAACCGCGTTGGGTCGGCAGGCCCCGGCTGCGAAATCGCGGAACAGCTCCGCATAAGGATATTGTGTTGTTTCGACGTCCTTCGCGGGATTGGGATAGATCATCACCGTATCGACGGGCTTTTTGGGAATGTCGGTATGATCCGCAGGGGCCCCGAATGGGATACCCTTGCGATATATCCGCCGTTCGTCCTTATCGAAAAACCAGTCCAGTGAGCCGTGGAGCTTGGTCAGGCGAATGACCCCCTCCATGAACCGAGGCTCTCCTCGAATGCCGGGTGGATTATAGTGGACGTCAACTTCAACGCGCGATGCCCGAAAGACCGGATTCAGAGCGCCGACAAATCTGTCGATGATCCGAAGACCCGCAAAATCGCAACCATGTTCGATCAAGCGGTCGTAGTTGGTTGTGAAGACGTGCAAACGCTCGCGAGACGCAGCACGGCTCGCAAAACTCAGTAGGAATGATTGCAGAGCTCCTTGGGCAGCATCCTTCGATGTCGGACCCTTTCCAACGACGATCCCGCTTTCCGTCTTCAACAATGAAGTGAGAAAGCCGGACATCTGAGCATCAATGCCGTCCTTGAGGGTTTGCTCTGCCGCCTTGTCGATGACTCCGAGGCCGTCCAGCAGAGCAAGCGCACTTCGAAACTGATCTTCGATGTTTGCCACACCTCTTTTCATGGCCGTCGCTCCGGCCTGGGCGTGCGCGTCGATGGCGGCGTCATACGTCGTGCCAAATGTAACCTTGGCCATTCCGGTGGCCCCTACACCCGCGATGTAACCGACCGCGGTGGTGAACCCACTGCCAAGAAGCAGATTGAGGTGCTCGGCTTGGAAAACAGCGGAGAGCCATGGCTCGATGTGCTTTCGAGCACTATTGATCAGGGTGTCCAGTTTATCGGGGTCTGTAGGCAGATCGTCCCAGGCGCTTGAATGGCTGCCCACGCGATAAAAGTGCTTCTTATCCATGCTTTCCCCCGAGACCGCGATCACGGCCCTTTTCTTCATCAATTGCAGCACTCGGGACGGAGTAATTTGTCATCCCGCTATGCCTCTTCGATTGCTGCTCCCGGCGACCACGGCCCGCTCGGCGACCAAATTCGTTCTTCCTTCAATCCGACGACCAGCGGCATCAAGAAGACGCGAAGATCGGCGATGGTAACGGCGAAAGCATCTGGTGCTGCCGCCATCCGATCGCGGCTGAGGAAGGCGCGCCATTGAGCGCCCCATGCCTCCGCGAATTCATCGGTCAGGCCAGCCGGAATTTCGGACGGAAGGGCCGTTCCGCGTCGTTCGAAAGTCCGCTGAACGGCCTCGACAAGGGCGGCCTGGCGAAGCTCGAATGTTCGGGAAATCACCCAGAGATCATAGAAGTCCTTGAGCCTGCTATTGGCCACGCCGAGCGTGACCAGGGCCTCGAATTTCTCGGCCACTACCGTTTCGACGGGATAGGCCCGAAGATGCGGCGCCGGGGCGTCCAGCAGGACGGGATAGTCGATCTCGACAGCCGCAGGGGTGATGGCGTCGCCAAAACCAATGTCGACCTGGATCGAAATACGCGCCCCGGCGATGGTTGCTATCGTGCGGACACGCACGCCACCATATTCCACCTCCTCGCGGATCGGCGCCGCCGTCAACGCGGCGACGTCAAACGTCACACCATCTTCGGCGACCGGCTGCGCACAGATGGCCCGGAAGGTCTCCGCGAGGGCCTCGGCGTCGTTGTCGCCGTGGCCAAGCAGGTCGAGATCGCGAGTGGGCCGAAACGGGTCGGCGACCCACGTCACGAAAAGCATCGCACCTTTGAGGATGAATCGGTCGCGATGCGGCGACACGCTCAGCCGGTAGAGCAGACGTTCGAGCGCATAGCGCGTGAGGAGAATCTGGAAATCCGATCGTTCGGCACGTGCCCGGTCGAGGAGCCGCGCCCGCACTGATGCGCCGATGTTGCGGGGCTCACGCGGCATCGGACACCATTGCTTCGACGTAAGGGCGCATGATCGACCAGACCCGCGCCTTGCGCGCGTAACGCCAGAGCTGATCCGGCTTGCATCGGCGGCGGCGGAGGCCTTCGCGCAGTCCCTCCATCGCTACATCGAGACCGACCTTGGTCCGGTAGCGGAAGCAATCGACGATTGTCCTGGCCGGATCCGTGATCGGAACGTCGATAGTCTCGATGCGGTGGCGTTCGACCCCTTCGGTCAGCGCCGACCCAGTGAAGCGCACGAATCGGATAGGTGGATAGTCGATCTTGGGACGCCAGGCGGTACGGTCGATCGCCATCCACACAACCGAGGGCATCTGCAGCGTCAGTTCGTGGTATTGGAGCGCCGAGGTCAGGCAGACCACGCCCTTTGGGACTAAAACAGCCGCTTCGGCGAGCGCATGGGCAGCGTCAACCTGGGTGTCCGGCAGTTGATAGAGGCCGCGTGCCGGGCGGACGACCGCTTCCTCCCGAACGAGACGAGCGAGCGTCTCCGGTCCAATGCCTTCGGCAACGAACTCCTTCAGCCGGAGCATGCCCCGGGCCTTCAGGAGGTCGAGCGCACGAAGTCTCTGGGCGGTGGCGGATGTCATTGTCGGTGACGTTTCCTCTGTCATAGAAATATATAGCAGAGGTTTTATCACAACATCGCCTACTCGGAAATCCTAATTTCGGGAGGATGGCGGGGTCTTTTCGGCCGGCCAGCCATTTGGTGGGGAAAGCCTTCCCCCTGGCCGGCACCAAGGTCGCCGGCGCACCCCCTTCTGCGGGGAGACCCCGCAACGCCCCCTTTAGAGGGAGAGTGCGGACCGGGTTTGCCGTGACGGGTTGAAAGTCGGGAGAGAGGCTTCCGGCGCCCGTCGCGGAGAACCGCGATGTCCAGAAACACCGCTCGCGCCCGTTCCGGCAATGACCGGACGGGCCTCTATCAGGAAATCACCGACAAGATCATCGCTGAGCTGGAAGCCGGACGTATCCCCTGGGTGCAACCCTGGGGGACGGCCGCGGCGAAGGCGCCGCTCGCCATGCCGCAGAATGCGTCAACGCACCGTCGCTACTCCGGGATCAACGTCCTGATCCTGTGGGGCGCGGTCATCGAGCACGGCTTCGCCGGTCAGAGCTGGCTCACATTCCGCCAAGCGCTCGGCCTCGGTGGCAATGTCAGAAAGGGCGAGCGCGGCACCACCGTCGTCTATGCCGACCGCTTCGTGCCCGATGATGAACGCAAGCGGGCCGCCGAGCATGGCGAGGAGGCACAGGCAATTCCGTTCCTCAAGCGCTTTACCGTCTTCAATACCGACCAGTGTGAGAACCTACCGGAGGACATCGCCGCTGTCGTGCCGCCGCCTCCGCCGGGCATGATCGAGCCGCAAGCCGAGGCGCTGATCCGGGCCACAGGCGCGGATTTCCGCATCGGCGGCGGCCGCGCCTTCTACAACCCGTCGCACGACTTCGTGCAGGTCCCGCCGCCGGCCGCCTATTTCGAACCGATCAACTGGCACCGCACCGCATTCCACGAGCTGGGGCATTGGTCGGGTCATCCCTCCCGGCTTGGCCGTGACATGGCCGGTTCCTTCGGCTCCAAATCCTACGCACGCGAGGAGCTGGTGGCGGAAATCGCGGGCGCTTTCATCTGCGCCTCGCTCTCCATCGCGCCGACTGTGCGCCATGCCGACTACATCGGCTCGTGGCTGGAGGTTCTGCGCGAGGACAATCGCGCCATTGTCCGCGCCGCCAGCGCCGCGTCGAAGGCCGCCGAGTTCATCCTCGGTTTCCAGCCGGGCATCGACCAGCACGCGGTGGCGGATGACGAGCGGGCGGCGGCGTGACAGGCCACGCCGAAACGTGGAGCCGGAAATACGCTTCTCCGGCATCCCGGTTCGGCGGCTGGAAGAGTGAGAGGAGTGCCGGGTTTTCGTGACGGGTTGAAGGTCGAGAGAGAGGCTCTCGACGCCCGTCGCGGAGACTACCCCCATGGCTACTGCCGTTCAGAAAATCACCCTCAGCGCCTCGCGCGACATCCCCTTCAACAAGCTGGTGCTCAGCCAGTCCAACGTCCGGCGCGTGAAGGCCGGCATCTCGATCGAGGAGCTGTCCGAGGACATCGCACGGCGCGGTCTGCTTCAGGGCCTCAACGTCCGGCCGGTGCTCGATGCCGAAGGCGCCGAGACCGGCATGTTCGAGGTCCCGGCCGGCGGTCGCCGCTACCGGGCGCTCGAACGCCTCGTCAAGCAGAAGCGCCTCGCCAAGACCGCGCCCGTGCCGTGCATCCCGAAATCTGCCGACGCCGCTACCTCGGCCGAGGAGGATTCCTTGGCGGAAAACGTCCAGCGTGTTGCGCTGCATCCGCTCGACCAGTTCCGCGCCTTCCTGGCGATGCGCGAGAAGGGGCAGCCCGAGGAGGACATCGCCGCGGCCTTCTTCGTCCCGGTCAATGTCGTGAAGCAGCGCCTCCGCCTGGCCGCGGTGGCTCCCAGCCTGCTCGACCTCTACGCAGAGGACGGCATCACGCTGGAGCAGCTCATGGCGTTCACCGTCACCCATGACCACGCCCGTCAGGCGCAGGTCTGGGAGGTGATCCAGCGCTCCTACAGCAAGGAGGCCTACCAGATCCGCCGCATGCTGACGGAGACGACGGTGCGCGCCTCCGACAAGCGCGCGCAGTTCGTCGGCCTGGACGCCTACTCCGAGGCCGGGGGCGTCGTCATGCGCGACCTGTTCCAGAACGACGACGGCGGCTGGCTGGAGGACGTCGCTCTCCTCGATCGCCTGGTCGCCGACAAGCTCAAGGTGGAGGCCGAAACCATCGCCGCCGAGGGCTGGAAGTGGATCTCGGTCGCGGTCGAGACGCCCTACGGATACGACCACGGCCTGCGCCAGCTATCCGGCACGACTGCCGATCTAAGCGCTGAGGAGCAGGCGACGATCGAGGCGCTGAACGCCAAATACGCCAAGCTCGAAGCCGACTATGAAGGCGCCGACGAACTGCCGGACGAGGTCGATGAACGGCTCGGCGAGATCGAGACGGCGCTCGCCGCCTTTGACAACCGTCCCGTCGTCTACGACCCGAGCGAAATCACCCGTGCCGGCGCGTTCGTCAGCATCGACAGCGAAGGCAAGCTGTCGGTCGATCGCGGCTATGTTCGCCCCGAGGACGAGGCGCCGGTCACAGTGGATGGCGAAGGCGATACCGGAGCCGAGGGCGCGACGCCCGAAGCATCCGACCCCACCGCCCCGGTCGTCCAGCGCGCGATCATCACGATCGGCGGCCAGGCCGAGCCGGAGGACGAGGAAGACGGCGTCATCAAGCCGCTACCGGAACGTTTGGTCACCGAGCTGACCGCGCATCGGACGCTGGCCTTGCGTGACGCCCTCGCCACCAATCCGCACGTCGCTCTCACGACGCTGCTGCACAAGCTGGTGCTCGACACCTTCCAGCGCACGGCGGCGTCGGGCGGATGCCTAGAAGCCTCGGTGCGGCATGTCTTCTTCCCCGTCCAGGCGGCCGACCTGAAGGACAGCCAGTCCGCCAAGGCCATCGCCGCGCGGCAGGAGGAATGGAAGGCCGATCTGCCCACGGACGAGGATGCACTGTGGGATTGGCTGGACGGCCTCGACGACGCCAGCCGTTCAGCGTTGCTTGCCCATTGCGTCTCCTACGGCGTGAACGCCCTCTATGAGAAGGTCGATCGCTATGGCGGAGCCGGGCTTTCGCAGCACGGCCTCGAACGCCGCATGAAGCACGCGGATCGCCTGGCCCGCGCCGTGGGACTCGACATGGTCGATGCCGGGTGGCGGCCTACCGTTGACAACTACCTCGGCCGCGTCACCAAGCCACGCATCCTCGAAGCGGTGCGCGAGGCCAAGGGCGAGCAGTCAACCCAGCTCATCGACCACCTCAAGAAGGCCGACATGGCCCGGGAGGCCGAGCGGTTACTCGACGGCACCGGCTGGCTGCCCGAGCCGCTGCGCCTGGTCGATATCGAGACCGCTACGGATGCGCCGACTGGCGAGGCCGAGACTCTGCCCGACTTCCTCGCCGACGACGACGAGGACGCTGCTGTCGAGACCGAAGACGATCCGGCCCGCATGATCGCGGCCGAATAGCCTCCGCCGGGGCGGCTCCGGCCGCCCCGCATCCGCTTCCACTATCAAATCCAACCGAAAGCCCGGCCCCCTGCATCACAGGGATCAGCCGGGCTTTCGTCGTTTCAGGAGTCCTTGCCGGCTGATTTCTTCACCCACTTCTCGTGCCTTCTCGATGGCGGCACGCCGCCCGTCGTTCTCGCCCTGCCGCTCACCTCCCTTTCGAACCCATGACGGCTCTCTTGTCTGGGCGCGGCGCAACGCCGGTCAACGGACAAGCCGTTGCCGCATCGACCATCCGGTCTCGCGTGACCGGCGCCGCCTGACCGCGCCCGGCCGACGGGTCGCCGCAATGGGATCAGGAGGTGACAGCGATGTGCAGGGTTTTGAACAAACGCGAGGTCGGCGTGCCTGCCGGGGCCCTCTACATCGGCCGGGGCAGCAAGTGGGGCAATCCACTCCGCATCGGCCTCGACGGCGACCGCGCCGCCGTCATCGTCAAGCACGAGCGTTGGCTGGCCGATGAGCATCATCTGCTGCGGGCGCTCGACGAACTGCGCGGCCGCGACCTCGTATGCTTTTGCGCACCACTCGCTTGCCACGGCGACCTGCTGCGCCGGCTCGCCAATGCCAGCCGCGACCAGCGCATCGCGTGGTGGCGCAGCGTCAAGGCTTCGGCTTGAGAGGGAGAGTGGGGCCGGGACGGGTTTGAGCCGATGCGGTCGAGAGAGAGCGCCGGTCGGCTCGGTCCTTCCCGCTCTCCCGAGGTTTCCCCCATGACGAGTGCTTCTGCTTTCGCGGCCGACCCTGCGCCCGCGTCCCTCCCCTTCGCCTCTGTTGCCGATCCGGCCGCCGCCGTTGCCGAGGCTGCGCGGCTTCTCCTTCCCCATCTCGAACGCGGCCAGCGTGTGGACGCGACCGACCTCCGCGCTGCGATGGAGGCGGCTTTTGGGTCGTCAGACGCCTCCGGCGCCTGGGACTGGAAGGCCGCCTATGACGCCTGCGAAGTGGCGACAGTGCTCTTCCTGCGCAAGTTCGGCCCGGCCATCCGCGCCAAGGCCGCATCGCCCGCCGCCATGCTGCCGATGCTGGCCAAGATCGCGGGCCTTCTCCCCACCCATACGCGCCGATCCGAGGAGAGCCAGACGCTCCAGCAATTCTCGACGCCGATTGTCTTGGGACTTGCCGCTAGCACGGCCGCCGCGATCACGCCGACAGACCGCGTGCTCGAACCTTCGGCCGGGACCGGCCTGCTCGCCATTCTGGCCGAGCTTGCGGGCGGATCGCTCATCCTCAACGAGTTGGCCGAGACCCGCGCCGGGCTGCTCGACCGACTGTTCCCGAACATCGCCATCACCCGCTTCGACGCGGCGCAGATCGACGATCACCTCGACGATGGCATAGTTCCGAGCGTCGTGCTGATGAACCCGCCGTTCTCGGCATTGGCCCGCGTCGATGGTCGCATGGCGGACGCCGCGCTGCGCCATATCGCCTCCAGCTTGTCGCGTCTTGCCGACGGCGGCCGTTTGGTCGCCATCACCGGCGCGAGCTTCGCGCCCGACACCCCAGCTTGGCGCGACGCCTTCGCACGGCTGCAGGAACGCGGGCGCGTGGTGTTCTCGGCCGCGATCGACGGCTCCGTCTACGCCAAACACGGCACCACCATCGACACCCGGCTGACGGTGATCGACAAGGCTCCGGCCGTTGATCCGACCGCCTTTCCGGCTTCGCCCGGGATCGCACCCGACGCCGCCACGCTGCTCGGCTGGATCACGGATCATGTCCCGGCGCGTCTGCCTGTCGTGGCGTCCGTTGCCGTCCCCCTGATCGCACGCC
This sequence comes from Sphingomonas sp. 37zxx, assembly GCF_000786205.1. Lineage (GTDB taxonomy): Bacteria > Pseudomonadota > Alphaproteobacteria > Sphingomonadales > Sphingomonadaceae > Sphingomonas. The sequence goes on from NZ_JROH01000010.1 coordinate 61,721, forward strand.
CGGCGCTCCCGCGAACGGTGCGCGCCTATACGGTGCGCCCGTCATCGGCGCCCGCGAACACGATCGAGCCCGAGGCCAGGGAACTGGCCTATGAGACGGTCGATTGGACGCCGGCCGAGGGCGACCGCATCACCGAGGCGCTTTATGAAGAATACGGTTTGCAGGCGATCCGTATTTCCGGCTCTCAGGCCCATCCGACCAAGCTGGTGCAGTCGGCGGCCATGGCCTCCATCGCCCCGCCCAAGCCGAGCTATCGGCCGCATCTGTCCTGCAACGTCGTCACCGACGGCCTGCTGTCCGACGCCCAGCTCGAAAGCGTCATCTACGCCGGCGAAGCCCATGCCGGTCATCTCGCCGGATCATGGACGGTGGATGAGACGTTCGATCTCGTCTCGGCCGCCCGCGATGACGCCGAGAACGCCGTCCGCTTTCGCCGTGGCTGGTTCCTGGGCGATGGCACCGGCGCCGGCAAGGGCCGCCAGGTCGCCGGCATCCTGCTCGATAACTGGCTGAAGGGCCGCCGCCGCGCCGTCTGGGTGTCGAAGTCCGACAAGCTGATCGAGGACGCGCAGCGCGATTGGTCGGCCCTCGGCATGGAGCGCCTGCTGGTCACGCCGCTCTCGCGCTTCCGCCAGGGCACCGCGATCCGGCTGGCGGAGGGCGTCCTTTTCACCACCTACGCCACGCTGCGCTCCGACGCGCGCGAGGAGAAGGTTTCGCGCGTCCGGCAGATCGTCGAATGGTTGGGCTCCGACTTCGACGGAGTGATCATTTTCGACGAGAGCCACGCCATGCAGAACGCCGCTGGCGGCAAGGGAGAACGCGGCGACCATGCCGCCTCGCAACAGGGTCGTGCCGGCCTCCGGCTCCAGCACGCACTCCCGAATGCGCGCATCGTCTATGTCTCGGCGACCGGCGCCACCACGGTCCAAAATCTCGCCTATGCCCAGCGCCTCGGCCTCTGGGGCGGCGAGGACTTTCCCTTCGCCACACAGGCCGAGTTCGTCGAGGCGATCGAGGCCGGCGGCGTGGCGGCCATGGAAGTGCTCGCCCGCGACCTACGCGCGCTCGGCCTCTATGCGGCCCGTTCGCTCTCCTACGAGGGTGTCCAATACGAGCTGGTTGAGCACACGCTTACGCCCGAGCAGATCCGCATCTACGACGCCTATGCCGACGCCTTCGCGATCATCCACAACAATCTCGACGCGGCGATGCAGGCCGCCAACATCACCGGCTCGACTGGCACGCTGAATGCGCAGGCCAAGTCCGCCGCCCGATCCGCCTTCGAGAGCGCCAAGCAGCGGTTCTTCTCGCACCTGATCACCAGCATGAAGACGCCGTCCCTGATCCGCTCCATCGAGCGCGATCTGGAAGACGGCCACGCCGCCGTCATCCAGATCGTCTCGACCGGCGAAGCGCTGATGGAACGCAGGCTGGCGGAGATCCCGACCGACGAATGGGACGACGTGCGGGTCGACATCACGCCGCGGGAGTACGTGCTGGACTATCTTGCCCATTCCTTTCCGGTGCAGCTCTACGAGCCCTTCACCGATAGCGAGGGCAACCTGTCGTCGCGTCCGGTCTATCGCGATGGCCAGCCGGTCGAAAGCCGCGAAGCCGTCGCCCGCAGGGACCGGCTGATCGAAAAGCTCGCCTCCCTGCCGCCGGTGCATGGCGCGCTCGACCAGATCGTCCAGCGCTTCGGCGCGGACACAGTGGCCGAGGTGACGGGCCGCTCGCGTCGGATCGTGCGCAAGGGCGATCGACTGGTTGTCGAGAACCGCGCCGGTTCCGCCAGCCTCGCCGAGACGCAAGCGTTCATGGATGACAACAAGCGTATCCTCGTGTTCTCGGAAGCAGGCGGCACCGGGCGCTCCTATCACGCCGAACTGTCGGCTCGGAACCGGCGGCTGCGGGTCCATTATCTGCTCGAGGCTGGATGGAAGGCGGACGCCGCCATCCAGGGTCTCGGTCGCACCAACCGGACGAACCAGCAGCAGCCGCCGCTGTTCCGGCCGATCGCGACCAACGTCAAAGCCGAGAAGCGTTTCCTCTCCACGATCGCCCGCCGTCTCGACACGCTCGGCGCGATCACCAAGGGCCAGCGCCAGACCGGCGGCCAGGGCCTGTTCCGCCCCGAGGACAATCTGGAGAGCCACTACGCCCGCGACGCCCTGCGCCAGCTCTATCTATTGCTGGTCCGGGGCAAGGTCGATGGATGCTCGCTCCAGGTGTTCGAGGACGCCACCGGCCTCTCGCTGATGGATGCGGGCGGCATCAAGGACGAGTTGCCGCCGGTCACAACGTTCCTGAACAGGTTGCTGGCGCTCACCATCGACCTGCAGAACATCCTGTTCACGGCGTTCGAGCAGTTGCTGACCACCCGCATCGAGGGCGCCATCGCATCCGGCGTCTACGACGTCGGGCTCGAAACGCTCACGGCCGAGAGTTTCGTCGTCACAGATCGGCGGGCCATCTATGCCCATCCGGGCACCTCCGCCGAAACCCGGCTCCTCACCATCACCCAGCGCGAGCGCAATCGGCCCGTCACGCTCGATGCGGCGTTGGATCTTCTCTCCGATCCACGCGCAATCCTGCTCATCAACGAGCAGTCCGGCCGCGCCGCCGTGCAGGTTCCGACCACCAGCCTGATGCTCGACGACGGTGAGGTCGAACGCCGGGTGCGGCTTACCCGGCCGATGGAGCGTCCCGCCTTACCGCTGGCAATGATGCCCCAGACCCATTGGCGCGAGGCCGACCGAAACGCCTTCGCGTCCGCCTGGAACGCCGAACTTGCCGAGGTGCCGGCGTTCACCGACAGCACCATCCACGTTGTCAGCGGCTTGCTGCTGCCGATCTGGAAGCGGCTACCGAACGAATCGACGCGCGTCTACCGGCTCCAGACCGACACCGGCGAGCGGATCGTCGGTCGGCGCGTCTCCCCGGCCTGGGCCGCGACCGCCACCGCGACCGGCGCTTCGAGTCTCACATCCGAGGACGCCTTCACCGCGCTGCTGGAGGGTCGCACCGTCCTCGATCTCGCCGAAGGCCTGCAGCTTCGCCGGGTCCGCGTCATGGGGGCCAACCGCATCGAACTGTCCGGTTTCACCGACACGATGCGGGATCGCCTGCGCGCCTACGGCCTGTTCCACGAGATCATCTCCTGGAAGCTGCGCATGTTCGTGCCGACCGACGCGAGCGGCCCCGCCATTCTGGCGCGGGTGCTGGAACGCTATCCAGTCGAGCGTATCGCAGAGCGGGGGGCCGCATAGATGGCCCGCGACGCTTCTGAACTGGCACATCGTCTTGCGCGCAACGCCGAGGCGGTCTGCCGCCACTACCTCTCCAACGGCCGCCGCGAAGGCCGCTACTGGCTGGTCGGCGACGTCCATAACTGCCCCGGCCGGTCGATGTTCGTCCGGCTGACAGGGCCGGAGTCCGGCAAGGGTGCGGCTGGCAAATGGACCGACGCCGCTACAGGCGAGCACGGTGATCTGCTCGACGTCATCCGTGAGAGCTGCGGCCTGATCGACTTCAAGGACGTCGCCGATGAGGCCCGTAGTTTCCTTGCCATGCCACGACCCGAGCCTGAACCCGAACAGAAACCGCGACCGGCATCGGCACCGGCTGGATCGCCGGAATCGGCGCGGCGGCTGTTCGCCATGTCGCAGCCGATTTTGGGCACTCGCGCAGAGACATATTTGCGCAAACGCGGCATTGCGACTTTGCACGGAACCGGAGCCCTGCGCTTCCATCCGCATTGCTACTACCGGCCGGACAGGCATTCGCCGACCGAGACCTGGCCGGCGATGATCGCATCCGTCACCGACCTGAACGGCGGGATCACGGGCGCGCATCGCACCTGGATCGCGCCCGATGGCAGCGGCAAGGCGCCGGTGGACACGCCGAGGCGCGCGATGGGCGACCTTCTCGGCAACGCGGTCCGCTTCGACGTCGCGCACGATATCATGGCGGCCGGCGAAGGCATCGAGACCATGCTGTCGCTGCGAATGGTACTGCCCCACTTGCCGGTGGTGGCGGCGCTCTCGGCGGCTCATCTCGCCGCCACCCTGTTCCCGGCAACACTGCGCCGTCTCTACATCGCGCGCGACGACGATCCGGCCGGTGACGGGGCGGTGCAAAGCCTGATCGAACGGGCGCAGGCGGTCGGGATCGAGGCGATCACCCTGTCGCCACGGGTCGGGGACTTCAACGAGGATCTCCGCGCGTTCGGCATCGATGCACTTCGGGCAGCCCTGCGGGTACAGATCGCACCGGAAGATGTCGCCCGCTTCATGGCGACGCCGACATTGGTCGGCATGGAGATGTGAGCGGCGTCCCGTGACCGGTGTCCTGCATGGGCTACGGGTTGCACCTCAACATCGGAGAGAGCCGCGACCACGGCCTTCTGAGAGGGCGATCGGGACGGCAAACGGCCCGGTCCGGCAATGGCTGCGCCCGGCTATTTTCCGCCGGCGGGCAAGCCGCCTTTGCATCGCGAGGCAAAATAGCCAGCCTTCGCCATCCTCCGCTGCGCTTCGGCCCTCCGCTTTGCTCCGGGTGCAGGACTGGTCCGCCCGCCGTCTTTCGTCGCCATGAAGGCCGCGGCGGTCGCGGCTGATCCGACGAAGGAGCACCTCATGATCATCGACCATGACGACACCGGCTTCGAGCCCCATCACGCCTCATCGCCCACCGACCATCTCCTCTCTGAACTCCAGCTCTATGGCTACAGGCCCTTCCAGGACGAACCCGACCCGAGGCCGCTCCCCGAAGGCAACGTCGTCGCCGGCGCCATCGCCGACATCTTCGACGCCCTGATCGTGAGCATGAGCGACACGCGCCTCGAACCCGACCTCGACGACCTGCTGTGGTCGACCGTTAATCTCTTCCACCGCGCCACCGACCGGATCGAGCGCGAGCTGGATGACAACGAGCAGGCGCAGCGCCGCAGCCAGCGTGAACAGGACGGCAGCGAGGTGAAGTCGGTCGAACTGGAGCGCCTGACCGCCGAGGGTCAGACCATGATCGAGCGCCGTAACGCCTTCGAACTGATGCGCGACCAGGCCGCCGAGCACTTCGAGCGTCACACCGGGTCATCGTGGCGGCCGCGCAGCGGATCGATGGTCAACCATCGCGCCCTGACCTCGGCGATGATCGACAGCCGCGACTTTCTCGCCGCCAAACGGCGGGCCGAGACCGAGGTGATGCTCCCGGCCGGGCCCAAGATCGCCTTCACCGGCGGGCTCGACTTCAACGATCATCGCCTGATCTGGGACACGCTCGACAAGGTCCACGCCAAGCACCCGGACATGGTGCTGTTGCATGGTGGATCGCCCAAGGGCGCCGAACTTATCGCATCTAAGTGGGCCGACAATCGCAAAGTGCCGCAGGTCGCCTTCAAGCCCAATTGGACCAAGCACGCCAAGGCCGCACCGTTCAAACGCAATGACCAGATGCTCGACGTCCTGCCGATCGGCGTCATCGTCTTTCCGGGCACCGGCATCCAGGACAACCTCGCCGACAAGGCGCGCAAGCTCGGCATCCCGGTCTGGAAGTTCGGCAGTGGCGGCGCGTAAGCGCCTGTCAGACCTCGCCGACCCCCGTGCAACTCAGGAACATTATTTTACGTTCGAGCACGCTATGCATCTTCTTGCCGCAGCGCCTTGGCATCCATCATTTCAGCTGCGACAGCTCGTGCTCCATGGCTTCCAGCATGAAGGCGAGCGCAAAGAGCGTGAAACAGTTCCATCGCCGGCCCACCCACAATGTCGGTGATGGTGGCGTCTGCGTGCTCCTCGGCTGCCATCATCTCCGCAGCCCCCCACAAGGCACCTAACGAGCGCGCAACGTGCCGAACCTTTCCTCGGGCGAACAGTTCTCCAGACAAAGAAGCAAATAGGGCGTGATTTGGCTGACCGCTCGATATGCACCTTCTGACGAGGTGGTTCAGCGGTGACGCAATAAGTTTTGGTTCCCGTTCCAAAGCTCCCATGAAAAGGAAAGCTCTTCTGAGGATGGCGCCACTAAAATCGGACGGAACTCCTTCCAGACCTGCTGCACGCCAGAATAGCTGTTCTTCTGTGTGGAGCCGTAGGACGCGGCTATCGCTTCCTGGATGGTACATTCTGGCCTCACCGCCCGGGACGAATCCTGGCGTGAATTGCTCAAGCCAACTCAGGGCGAGCAATCCTGCAATTCCACCTGCGAATGCAAGCTCAGGACAATCCGTATTTTTTCGCTGAAGGAGCACAAGGCCAAGCGCTCTTCTATCGCAATCGTACTCGCGACCTCGCAGCCTACAGAAATCTTGGAATCCGGTAAGGCTTAGATCGGATTGGTCGCCGTGCGCCTCAATCCTGTGAACCAACTCGTGTCCAACTATAAATTCAATCGCTGCCACAAATACGGCTGGACCGATGTGATCTGACTTTGACTTAGGAAATGTCAGTGGTACGCCAACTTCGAGATACTCTCCAAGAGTTTTCCCATATACTTCACGTTCCTCTTGGGTCATCGCAAATTTTACTGCGCCGACACCGTCTGGACCAACCGTCACCCCGGAAAAAAGCATTTCGATGAGGTTTCTTAGAAAGGCGATGTAGTGCCGACTTAGGAGTATTACCTGGCCACCGTCGTCAACACCTATTGTCGATCCGACGTCAATATTATCGGCGATATGGATTTCGTACTTTGTCTCCCCGGGGAGAAACGGGGATATCGTTTCAAAAATGTCCTCTAATTGTTTGGACAATAGGCGTCGCTCGGTTTCAACCTTCGTTGCGGCGTCTGGATTGAGAATTCTCGCAGCCGAGTAATCCTGCTGCATCGCCCGGACATACTCCGAGACTTCTGCACGCCGAATTACGTCATTTATCATCAATTTCGTCCGCAAAACTCTCAGGATCGTTCACGTCCATTACGTCGGATTGATACGGCGCCAAAGGATTGGTCCCGAACGCCATTCCAAAAACAAATCTTATAGGTGAAAAAGCTATCGTACCGGAGATGTCGGGAAGATGGAGTAGGCCGGTTTGCTGTCGCGCATAGTCAGCGTTGAGCGCCAACGGGAGTCCGCCAGCGTCGTACTTGACTTTAATGTCAGCTTCAGATTGCCCGGAGCAGACAATATCAGCATGTTCGACCACATGCGTTTCAACAACTATCCGATAAAATAGGCTCCAGTTCGCTTTACTCGTCGAGTTTGCCAGCTTGGCCAAAACGGGATGCAGATTCTTTACTCGCCGAACAATGCGTTTTCCTCTGATGTAAATGCCTGGTTGATTTGAGAACATAACACTGGCCTCAGCCACTCCAGTAGCATTTCCTGAAACTCCTCCCTTCCTAACGCCGTTACTGAAGTATTCCAGCATATGAGCCGTTTCCTCTTCTTCAATTTCAGCGTTTATCAACGTTCTTAGGTTACCATAATGCTTAACACGACCACCGCTACCAATGCGGATGTAATCACCTATACTTAGATTGCCCGGGGGGTCCAATGGGAACAAATCGAACGCCGCTTTCACTGCATCATAGTACATTGGTCAGCCCTCCCTGCTTCGATGCGAACTAATCACGTAGGTCGTTCATACCACTCCGGGCTTTCTCCTACCATCCAGCGTCAGCACTGACCCAGCCTGTTTGGTCCGGCGACCCACCCCCCGCTTCCAATAGCGCTGATCCTTGGTCCGGCCCATGGCCTGACGCCATCAACCCGTAAAGGGTCCGCTACGCGAGCGTGCGGCCTTGCGGCTTCGCCCCTGCGGTGATTGCGGCCATGGGCCGGACACATCGGGCGCCTGTCGCGCGGGGGATGGTCTCCCGCCTCCAAGACAGGAGCCGGAACAATGTCGCAAACCCTCTCAAATGCCCACGCCCGCGGCTGGAACCTCGCCACCACCCTGATGGTCTGCATCATCGTCTTCCAGGCCGGCAACGGCGAGTTTGGTGTCATGCCTTCGGCTGAGTATGACGGCGATGAAGCCGCCATCATCCACGAGTTCGACCCCTTCCAACCGTGAAGGGGCGGCGGTCACGCCAGGCGGCGCGGAGATCCTGCGAAGATTTTCGCTCCCGCCGCTCCTCATTTGCGGCTATGGTCGCTCCAGCGCCGTGGTGGTGGTGGAAGGCGCGACCGTTCGACTATTGTCGCGGAGACCACCATCATAATCATCATCGGCATTCTTCTCAGTATCGTTGGGCTGGGCTTTCTTTGCTGGCTGTTGTTCACGCTCGCCGTCTATGCGTTACCTTTTTTCGCCGCCGTGTCCGCCGGTATATTCGTCCATGACAGCGGCACCGGTCCATTCGGCGCCATCGTCGTCGGCGCGCTCGCTGGCATCCTCACGCTGATCGCCGGACAGGTGGTTTTCGCCACTGTGCGCTCGCCGTTCATCCGCTTGGGCGTCGCGTTGCTGTTCGCCGCGCCGGCTGCATTCGCCGGCTATCACGCGACCCATGGAATCGCCGCGCTGACCATGCCGTCCGGGATCTGGCAGCAAGTCTTCGCGGGTGTGGGCGCCGTCGTCGTCGGCGCGACCGCCTGGGCGCGGATGGCGATGCTATCGCCCGATCCGTCGGGCGGGGCGTTGCGGGGACCGGCTCTGCCGTAAGTCCGAGGCCGGGGTCGACAAGGGCACCGGGCGCCCCCTCGGTTTCCGAAATCGGCATGGATCGGGCCTTGCAGAATGCTCGGCCCGGACCTTGAAACGAGATGACCTCGGCCGGCGGTCACACTTGGAACCGTCGGCGTCGACGGCGCGCCGATCAACGGTGTCGGTGTCAGCGTCAGCGTTGTCCGTGCCGGTTCTCGGGTTTCGGTTGTGGCGCCGATGGCTGAAGACAGAGCGGCGTCTCGCCTGAATCATTGAGCCTCCCGTCCGGTGCTGGCGATGCTCGCGGGTTCTCCCTGAGATTTCCCTGTTCGGTCGCGCGCTGCCCACACGGCCTCTTCAATGGCGTGATCTGGCCGAAGGACGGCGCGCCTCGATCGCCTATGCCGCAACGCCGCCGGGCGACTTTCTTCCCCTGGGCTGCGCCCATTCCTCGCGAGGCAAGAAACTCGCCCAGCTGGCATCCTTCGCTGCGCTACGGCCTGCGAGCAGGTGCGGCGTCGATCGCCTTCGGCCTGTCGATCGCCATCGAGGCCGCGATGGGCGCGGGCTCGAAAACAGTGATCAAGGAGAACCACCATGGCGAACATCGGCACCTTCAAGAAGTCCGGCAACGAGTTCCAAGGCGAAATCGTCACCCTCAGCGTCCAGACCAAGGGCGTCCGCATCGTCCCCGAAGCCAACCGGGCCAACGACAACGCCCCCAGCCACCGCGTCTATGTCGGCCGCGCCGAGATCGGCGCCGCCTGGTCCAAGCGCTCCAGCGAGGGCCGCGACTATCTCTCGGTCAAGCTGGACGATCCGAGCTTCAACGCTCCGATCTACGCCAACCTCTTCGACGACGAGGACGGCGAAGCCTACGCCCTCATCTGGTCCCGCGGCCGCAAGGCCAACGGCGACTGAACCGGCCCCCGCGACGCCCCGCCCGACACACTGGGCGGGGCTCCTTTTCCCGCTCGGCGGTCCATGACGACGACAAAGATGCACGACCGCGCCGTTCGCCAACCGACTCGCAAGGCTCGTTGAGCAGGTCGACTTGGCTTTACCGCCAGCCTCCGATCGACGCCCGTCCACTCGGCGACAATCGTGATGAAAACCGTGCGCGCCCACGGATGGGTACGAATCACTAGTTTACTAGGTGGCAGTATATTAGGTAAAATGGCGACCTCACCGCATGAGATTGCGGGAGATCGTTGCCAAGAATCTACGCCGGCTGAGACACGCGAAAGGCATGTCGCAGGAGGAGCTTGCTGACCGTGCCGACATCAACCGCAACTATGTCGGGATGCTCGAACGCGAGCAGCACGCCGCCACCATCGACATGCTGGAAAAACTTGCCGAGGTGCTTGAGGTCGATCCGATCGTTTTCTTCGAGAAGCCGGACGGCGCGGCAGCAGAAGGGCGCTGACAAAGTAGGCCTAAGCGATGCTCGCGGCGCATCACGCGATGCAATTCCGTGGTGCTTCCACAATTCCATCAACCCAATATGGTTAATTTCGGAACCAGTGGCCGTCCCCGCTGGGACCTCTCGGGGACTATTATGACTGCGCCGGATTTTCTCGATCAGCCGCCCGAAAGCGCGACGCTGACCGAGTATGACCGCAAGCATTTGAAGCTCTATATCCGCCTGCTCGACGCCGAGACCGAAGGCGCGGATTGGCGGGAGGCGGTCACCATCCTGTTCGGCCTAGACCCCGCCTGCGATCCCGCGCGTGCCCGGCATATCCATGAAACGCATCTCACGCGCGCCCGATGGATGACCGAACATGGTTATCGCCACCTTCTCCGACAGGGCCAGCACTGAACCCGGAGGTGATGCCGCAGGCTGATCGCGCGTTGCACTCTCAGGGACTTCCTCGCCCTCGCTCAACCGGGAATCGTGACTGGCCCCGCAGTCGCCACGCATGTGAGCCCGGAGGAAATCGATGGAGCCCGACCCATCTCAGTGGCGATATTCAGCCGTTTATGACTATTTCGACGACATCGGCGCCTCCGACCTGGCCTGGGAGTGCCTGCGCCGCAACGTCGACTATCAGCGCGACTACGCCCAAACCGTAAGACAGATGGATGACCTCACGCAGGCGGCCGATGCGTTCCGCCTGCGCTGGGGGCTGCAATTTCCCAGCTCGCCCGAGTCGGACCGCACTCGAGGAGCCGGTCTACTGGACGCCGGAGGCGGATCTCGGAAAAGTTCTGCTGACAGTGACGCCGCTGACCGCTGGCCCAGGCGGCGATCTCTCGGCCGCGCTTGACGAGAGCGCCTCGCGCCTCGCCGCGGACGGGCTTCATCTCATCCATGGCGTTGGTCCTTCCGCGGTTCACGTCGTGCGCCTCACGGGAGCCGCCGCCGATCAGCCGCTGGCCGCGCTCGTCCCGCTCGACGCCGATGCGCCCGACCGTCTGAGCGCCATCTCGCGCCTCTGGCGCGCGCTGCATTCGCCTCCGCCACCAGCCGACATGCGGCTCACGCCACAGCGTCGCCGTCGTCTCCGCCACATGCTGCAGGCCCTCGATGGCCGCACCTTCGGCGCGACCTATCGCGACATCGCGGAGGTGATGTTCGGCGTGCCCCGCGTCGCCTCCGATCCGTGGAAAACCTCGGCCCTGCGCGACACCACCGTCCGGCTCGTCCGTGACGGCCTCGCAATGGTGGGCGGCGGTTATCGCGATCTGCTGCGTCATCGTCGCCGAACCTAGCGCCGAACGCCGTCTGGGAGGGGGTGCGATTTAGCGAAGCTGTCTTCGCCATCCCCCCTGACGAGAACCCTCCGCCAACGTGGCCCCGATCCGCCGCCTGTTCCCGGCGACGGCCCGCAACCGCCACGGAGGCTCCCCATGCGCGATACCCAATCCGGCCTTCCGCCACGCTTTCTCAGAACCCCCGAAGCCGCCCGCTTCCTCGGACTGTCGGGTCGCACCCTGGAAAAGCACCGTACCTACGGCACCGGCCCGGCCTATCGGAAGCTCGGCGGACGCGTCGTCTATGCCATCGATGACCTGCAGGCTTGGGCCGATCGCGGCGCCAAGACGTCCACCTCCGATCCAGGCGTCGGGACCGTTCTGCCGGCCAGGCGCATCGAGGCGCCGGCGGCATCCGGCCATCAACGGCATCGCTGAGCCGGCGCGAGACCGATGTCCACTCGCCTCAGCTCCATAGAGCGTCAGCAGCTCGACCTGTTCCGGGCCTTGCCCGGCGACTTCGCGCCACGTGACGCGCAGGATCTGATGGCCTGGCCGTTCTTCTCGCTGGCCAAGTCGCGCCGCGTACAACCGATCGACTTCCGCATGGCGGACGTGACGATCCGGGTCGAAGCGACGCCCGAGCACGGCATGGCGACCATCTGGGACGCCGATGTCCTGATGTGGGCCGCGTCCCAGATCGTCGAGGCGCGCGATGCGGGACTTCGTACCTCCCGTCTTATGGCCGCGACACCCTACGAAATCCTGACCTTCATCGGCCGGGGCGTGTCGCTACGCGACTATGACCGGCTGAAAGCCGCGCTTGACCGCCTGCAATCGACGACGATTGCGACCTCGATCCGCCAGCCGACCGAACGGCGGATGCATCGCTTCTCCTGGATCAACGAATGGAAGGAGCGCGTGGACGGCCGCGGCCGTCCGCTCGGGGTCGAACTGATCCTGCCGGACTGGTTCTACGCCGCGGTCATGGACGACGCGCTCGTGCTCACCATCGACCGGACCTATTTCGATCTGACCGGCGGGCTGGAGCGCTGGCTCTACCGGATCGTGCGCAAGCACGCAGGCCGCCAGAGCGGCGGCTGGAGCTTCGAAGTTCCGCACCTCTATGTGAAATCCGGCAGCCTCTCGCCGCTCAAGCGCTTCGCCTTCGAGCTGCGCGCCATCGTCCGCCGGCAGGCTTTGCCTGGCTACGCGCTGACGCTCGCTCCAGGCCCGTTCGGCCGTGAAATCCTGATCTTCAAACCCGCCGCCATGCCCGCCGCTCCGCGCGCGCCGCATCGCGTCTTGCCGCCTGGGGATAAGCTGTGAATCATCTCGTGCTATCGGGAACCCGACCCATCGTGCCATCGGGAACCGGTTCCTCGTGCTATCAGGAACCGGAATCTGGCCTAACCCATTGGCGTCGCGCGATAATCGGCGACTCTAACCTATCTAACTCAGAATCTAACCTTTTCTGTAGAGGCGCGGCGGTCTGTGGAAAACCCCGCTCCGAGCGGGGAAGCGCGTCATGATCGTCGCGCTCCTCAACCAGAAAGGTGGCGTCGGCAAGACCACCCTGGCGTTGCACCTCGCCGGTCAATGGGCTCGGCAAGGCAAGCGTGTCACGCTGATCGACGCGGACCCGCAGGGCTCAGCGCTGGACTGGTCCGAGCAGCGCAGCCGTGAAGGGCTGCCGAGGCTGTTCGGCGTCCTCGGCCTCGCCCGCGACACACTGCACCGGGAAGCGCCCGAGCTTGCCCGTGATGTCGACCACATCGTCATCGACGGGCCGCCGCGTGTCGCCGGGCTGATGCGGTCGGCGCTCCTCGCTGCCGATCTGGTGCTGATCCCGGCTCAACCATCTCCGTTCGACGGCTGGGCGTCGGGCGAGATGCTGAAGCTGATCGAGGAAGCACGCATCTTCCGTCCCCAGCTCATTGCTCGCTTCGTGCTGAACCGCTGCGGCGCACGCACCGTCATCGCCCGCGAGACGGCCGAGACACTCGCCGATCACGATCCACCATTGCTTGCCGCGACCATCGGCCAGCGCGTCGCCTTCGCGGATACGGCACGCACCGGCCGGCTGGTCTCCGACCTCGACGCGGACAGTCCCGCCACGCGCGAGATCGCCGCGCTCGCCGCCGAGATCGGGAGGATCATCCGATGACCGGCCGCGATCCCAAGCGCGGCTTCGCGTCCCGTCCCAGCGATGCCGAGAGCTGGGTGAAAGCGCCCCCGTCGTCGACGGCGAGCCGCACGAGCGCCGACGCTTTTACCGCGCGCCTGACGGTCGACATCACCTCCGAGCTGCGTGGCCGCATCAAGGTCGCAGCCTTCCGGCGAGGGATCACCGTCGCCGACATGCTGCGCGACCTCCTTTCCCGGACCTTTCCCGACACCGATGGAGGCACGCCATGATCGGCAGCACACCGCTCGGTCGCCCGCACGTTCATGGCGCAGCGACCACCCTGACCCACGTCGAACTGACCTGGTACGAGAAACGCATCGAGCACTGGATACGCTTCGGTCGTTTCGCCGAGGAGAAAATCCTCGATCGCCGCCGGCGCATCGTCAGCTTCGTACCGGATAGCATCTTCGCATTCGTCCGCTGGGCGTCGAACGACTTCGGCACAGTCATCTCGCGGATCGACATCGTGCGGGCCGTCGCGCCGGGCGAACCCTATGCGACGCTGCCTTTCGTCCGGCCCGGCGGCGATATCCTGCTGCGCATCGACGGCTGGCCCAAGGTCGAGCGGGTGCTCCAAGCGATCGACGCCGTGGAGGCCCTCGACGTCGACCCGATCGAGGCCGCGCCGGATCACTGGCGGCACGTCCACAACCGTCTGACCGCTGGTCACGAACCGCGCCCCTACACAGCCGAACGCCATAGCGCCTGGCTATTGCGCCGGAGGGCCGAGCAATGACGCGCTTCGCATGGGTCATGTCGACCTATTTCGCCACGATGGGCGTCGCGGTCTCGGCTTTCGTGGACCTGCCCAAAAAACTCATCTGGAACGTCACCGCCAGCGCGCCGATCGGGCTCTATGCCGTGCAGCCGCCAGACGGAATCGAGATCACAGATCTTGCCGTCGTAGCGCCGCCCGAACCGGTCGCGAGTTTCCTTGAGGCTGGCGGCTACGTCCCGCGCGGCGTGCCTCTGATGAAGCGGGTTCTGGCGCTTGCGGGGCAGAAAGTCTGCCGGGAAAACCTCCTCGTCACGGTCGACGGCATTGCCATGGGCACGGCGCGCGAACGCGACAGCCATGGCCGTGATCTGCCCGTCTGGCAGGGCTGTCGGACCATCGCCGAGGGTGAGGTTTTCCTCATGAACTGGCAGTCGGCCGACAGCCTCGACGGGCGCTATTTCGGCCCGCTTCCGGCCAAGTCGATCGTCGGCCGAGCGACACCGCTCTGGACCGACGAGGAAGGCGACGACCGTTTCGAGTGGCTGGCGCCCACCCGCTGATTTCCCACCCACAACCATCCGATCGGAGAACCATCATGGCGCATATCGGCAGCTTCACGCGCACCACCGACGGCTATTCGGGGCGCTTGCGGACCCTCTCGCTCGACGTCGAACTCACCCTCGTCCCGGCCGATAAGACCGATGCCGAGAAGGCCCCGGATTACCGCATATACATCGGCGAAGATGGGGATGGCGCAGAGGTCGGCGCCGGTTGGAAACGCACCGGCGAGAAAGCTGGCGCCTATGTGTCGTTGCTGATCGACGATCCCGCTTTCCCGCAGCCGATCCACGCCAATCTGTTCCAGGCCGATGCTGATGGATCAAGCTTCCATCTGCTGTGGAACCGCCCATCTCGCCGTGACGATCGGGCGTGATGTCATGCGAACCGATCAACCTCTCGTCCTGCATTTCCGCCACCCATTCGGAGACAGGTCGTGCATCCGCATCGTGACCTTTGCCGCGCTTGTCGTTGCGGTGATCAGCGGGCCGCTGGCGACGGCGTCTGCGTCACCGGCCCACGCTCAAAGCGCCCCCGCGACTGTCGCGAATCCCGCCGATCTCTATGCGGTCCATATCGCCGAGGCCGCGCGACGCTTCAGCATTCCGGCGTCATGGATACGCGCCGTCATGCGTGTCGAAAGCGCGGGCGATGTACGGGCCGTGTCGTCAGCCGGTGCGGTGGGCCTGATGCAGATCATGCCGCAGACCTGGGCCGATCTTCGTGTCCGCCATGGTCTCGGGGCCGATCCTTATGACCCGCGCGACAATATCCTGGCGGGTACGGCCTATCTCCGCGAGATGCACGACCGCTACGGTTCGCCTGGCTTCCTTGCCGCCTACAATGCCGGACCCGGACGATACGAGGAGCATCTGACGACCGGCCGGGCGTTGCCCGCCGAGACGCGGGCCTATGTTGCGGCGCTGGCTCCGTTGATCGGCGACCAACCGGCCGATGGCGCTGTCGTAGCGGTCGCCGAACCGCAAGCCTGGACCCGCGCGCCGCTGTTCATCGCACGGGCCGAAAGCGCGCCGACTGCCGATCAACCATCGCCCGACGTGCAGCCGGATCGCAGGCAAACCGGCCGTTCTGTCGTCGATCTTTCGGCCATCGCGCCCCAATCGGACGGTCTGTTCGTGCGGCGTACCGGTGCGGGAGAGCCACAGTGACCAGGGGCGCAATCCTTCGCAGCTTGTCGTGGATGATCGCATTTCAGGGTGTGGGACCGGTGTGGCAGGGAAGCGCGACAACAGGACGGCGAGATAAAAGCGGCTCTCCGGTCGCCATCCAAGTCATTGACATGACTTGTCTTTCTCCGTGCCGGACGGTCGGGTCGCGTGCCGCTCGCAGGCAGGACATCAATGTTTTCAACGATCTTTCCGGCACTGCCCGTCCATTCTTGCCATCGGACTGGCGGTGATGAACGACAGCGGCGAGGATTTCCGCGTCCGTCCAGGACGCATCCGCAGCAAGAGCGGCGGCAAGCCCAAGAGCTTCATCAATCAAGTGCTGCGCGCCGCGAAGAAGGCCGGGCATACAGCGTCGCATGCAGGCAGCGGCAAGCGCTCGTCCGGTCTTGGCCGTTCGACCTTTGGGCGAGGCCGCATCGCCTTCAGCCGCAATCGCCTGTTCTCTGCCAGCCGTCGCGTCGTCGTGAAGGCGCGGATCGCGCGTCACCAGGGTCGCGCCTTCCGCTCCGCGCCGCTCTCGGCGCATCTGTCCTATCTGAAGCGCGAGGGCGTCACCCGCGACGGTGAGAAGGCTCGGATGTTCGACGCCGACGATGACCGCGCCGATGACGCTGGCTTCGCCGAGCGCGCGAAGGACGACCGGCATCATTTCCGCTTCATCATCTCGCCCGAGGACGCCAGTGAGATGACGGACCTCAAGGCGTTCACACGCGACCTTGCCAGGCAGATGGAGACGGACCTCGGCACGCGGCTCGACTGGGTCGCCGTCGATCACTGGAACACCGACAATCCTCACGTCCACCTGCTGGTGCGCGGCGTCGATCAGGACGGAAAAGACCTGGTGATCTCCCGCGACTATATCAGTCGCGGCCTGCGTTCTCGTGCCGAGGAACTGGTCTCGATCGAACTCGGCCCCAAGCCAGAGCGTGAAGTGCGTTCCGCCCTCGAACGGGAGGTGGGCGCCGAGCGCTGGACGCGCCTCGACCTGGAGATCCGCATTGCCGCCGACGAAACCGGCTATATCGACCTGAGACCGGAGAGCCCCGGCGCGGGCGATGCGGAATCTCGCCGGCTGATGATCGGCCGGTTGCAGAAGCTGGAGCGCATGGGGCTCGCCGCTCCGGCCGGACCCGGAGAATGGATGGTCGGCCTGGAAGCGGAGCGAAGCCTCCGCGACCTCGGCCTGCGCGGCGACATCATCAAGACCATGCACCGCGCCCTCACCGAGCGGGGCCAGGACCGGGCCTTCGGCGACTATGTGATCGAGATCGGCACGGGGGCTTCGCCGATCGTCGGCAGGCTGGTGGACAAGGGCCTCCATGACGAGCTGACCGGCGAGGCCTATGCCGTGATCGACGGCACGGACGGGCGCGCGCACCACGTCCGCTTCCGCGGCGTCGAGGCCTTCGAGCATTCACCGCCCGTCGGCGGCATCGTCGAGGTGCGCCGCTTCGGCGGCGCCGACGATGGCCGACCGACGCTCGTGCTGGCCGGACGGTCGGACATCGACCTTGTCGCCCAGGTGACGGCGCCCGGCGCGACCTGGCTCGATCACCGGCTGGTGGAGCGCGAGCCGACGCCGCTTTCCATGGGCGGTTTCGGGCGCGAGGTGCGGGACGCGATGACGGCCCGCGCTGACCATCTCGCCGACGAAGGGCTCGCCCGCCGGCAAGGGCAACGCATCATCCTGCAGCGCGACCTGCTCAACACGCTGCGCCGGCGCGAGCTGGATGCGGTCGGGACGAAGCTCTCGGCCGAGACGAGGCTGCCCTACGCTCAATCGGCGGCCGGCGAGCATGTCGCCGGCACCTATCGTCAACGGCTGACGCTGTCGTCGGGTCGCTTCGCCATGATCGACAACGGCCTCGGCTTCCAGCTCGTGCCGTGGTCGCCGCCGTTGGAGAAGCAACTGGGTCGCCATGTCGCCGGCGTTGCCAAAGATGGTGGCGACATCGAGTGGGGCTTTGGACGGAAACGAGGGCTCGGTCTGTAGGGCCGTTGGCGACCTTGCATTCCCGCAACGTACCTGTCTTTGCGCGCAGGAGCCGCCGATCCTTCGACCACCGTTGCCGACGCCTTGTAACAGACAGGACCCGACACCGACCTTGACGGTATTTGCTGTTGAGGAAACCCGTCTTGTCCGCCACCAAAATCCTCTGGGGCCAGATTACAGTTGTCTTCCTGATCGTGCTTTCCACGACCTGGGGCGCGACCCAATGGACGGCATGGCAGCTTGGCTTTCAGCCGCAGCTCGGCGTGCCGTGGTTCGAGCTCGCGGGGATGCCAGTCTACTATCCGCCAGCCTTCTTCTGGTGGTGGTTCTCTTACGACGCCTATGCGCCGCACATTTTCGTGCAAGGCGCCTACATCGCCGCGTCAGGCGGCTTCATCTCGATCGCCGTCGCGATTCTCATGTCGGTCTGGCGTGCCCGAGAAGCCAAGAACGTCGAAACCTATGGCTCCGCGCGCTGGGCGACGCCGGCCGAGGTGAAGGGCGCTGGCTTGCTCGGCCCGGACGGCGTGGTGCTCGGCAAGCTGGAGCGGGACTATCTGCGCCATAACGGCCCCGAGCATGTGATGTGCTTCGCGCCGACCCGTTCGGGCAAGGGCGTTGGCCTGGTGGTCCCGTCGCTGCTGACCTGGCCCGGCTCGGCCATCGTCCACGACATCAAGGGCGAGAACTGGGGCCTGACCGCGGGTTTCCGCGCCCGGCACGGCCGCGTGCTGCTGTTCGATCCGACCAACACCGCGTCGGCCGCCTACAATCCGCTGCTGGAGGTCCGCCGGGGTGAATGGGAGGTCCGCGACGTCCAGAACGTCGCTGACGTGCTGGTCGACCCGGAAGGCTCGCTCGAACGGCGGAACCATTGGGAGAAGACCAGCCATTCGCTGCTGGTCGGGGCGATCCTCCATGTCCTCTACGCCGAACCGGACAAGACGCTGGCCGGCGTTGCCGGTTTCCTCTCCGATCCCAAACGACCGATCGAGACCACGCTGCAGGCGATGATGACGACGCCTCATCTTGGTGAAGCCGGGCCGCATCCGGTCGTGGCCTCGACCGCGCGCGAGCTGCTGAACAAATCCGACAACGAACGCTCGGGCGTGCTCTCCACCGCCATGTCGTTTCTCGGGCTCTATCGTGATCCGGTCGTCGCCCAGGTCACGCGGCGCTGTGACTGGCGCATCACCGATCTGATCGATGGCGATCGGCCGGCGACGCTCTACCTCGTGGTGCCGCCGTCGGACATCAGCCGCACCAAGCCGCTGATCCGGCTGGTGCTCAATCAGATCGGACGACGCCTGACCGAGGATCTGCACGCGAAGAACCGGCGCCATCGCGTGCTCTTGATGCTCGATGAGTTTCCCGCGCTCGGCCGGCTCGACTTCTTCGAGTCCGCGCTCGCCTTCATGGCGGGCTACGGCCTGAAGGCGTTCCTGATAGCGCAGTCGCTCAATCAGATCGAGAAAGCCTATGGCGCCAACAACTCGATCCTCGACAACTGCCATGTCCGGGTGAGCTTCGCCACCAACGATGAGCGCACCGCCAAGCGCGTCTCGGATGCGCTGGGCACCGCGACCGAGATGAAGGCGATGAAGAACTATGCGGGCCACCGGCTGTCGCCTTGGCTCGGCCATCTGATGGTTTCCCGCTCGGAGACCGCGCGGCCGCTTCTGACCCCCGGCGAGGTGATGCAACTCCCACCGGCCGACGAGATCGTCATGATCGCGGGTGTCCCGCCGATCCGGGCGAAGAAGGCTCGCTATTTCGAAGACAGGCGTCTGACCGAACGGGTTCTGCCCCCTCCGGAACTTGTGACGAAACAGGCTGCGTCGAAGCCGGACAGTTGGTCGGCGATCACTCCGCAGAAACCTTCGGCCGAGCTGGTTGCCGAGGCCAAGCAGGCCGAGAAGGATGCCGCCAATAGCGGTCTGCGTCGGGAACCCGAACTTCCCGATCATGTGGCGATCGTGAAGGAAACCACCGAGCCACGTCCGCACGAGGAATTCGCGGTGATCGACGACGAGCCGGAGGACACCGTCCGCCAGGCGCGGCTTCTTCGCCAGCAAGCGCGCGGCATCGCCCGTCAGGTGTCGATGGATCCCGGCGACGGCATCGAGATGTAAGGGACAGCCATGCGTGACCGGATGAATGTCTATTTTCCGCCGGCAATGCTGAAGCAGATCGCCGATCTCGCCGACCGCAAAGGGCTGTCGCGTTCGGCGATCGTCGAGGCGGCCGTGGCGTCCTTCCTGTCGCCCGATGGCGCCGACCGCCGCGAGGCCGCCTTCACCCGTCGTCTCGACCGCCTGTCCCGGCAGGTTCAGCGGTTGGAGCGCAATGTCGGCGTCTCCACCGAAACGTTGGCGCTGTTTGTCCGTTTCTGGCTGACCATCACGCCACCACTGCCGAGCGACGCTCAAGCGGCAGCTCAAGCCAAAGGTCGGGAGCGTTATGAAGGTTTCATCGAGACATTGGGACGACGGCTGCAGAAGGGCCAGAGCCTGCTGCATGAGATCCCTGAAGATGTCGGGGCGAAGATGCCGCCGGAAGCCGAGGACGATTCGCCGAAGGAAAGCTGAAAGCAGCATCTCTTGCTGCGCTCTCAAAACGGCCGTTCCGCCGTTCTCCTGTCTTTCTACGCCAGCGCGCTACTACGCCCTTGACCTTCTTGCGCCGGCCCCATTGCTGCCTCTTCTAATCATCCCCGATCCAGGGCCGCTCATCTTGCAGCCCCAATAGACGGGGACGACAGTGGCGGTTTCTCACCGGCAATCCGAGGCGGTTTCACGCGGGGCGCGCATGCTGCGTACCGCGCTCGGCCCCGCCATCGCCGGGTTTCTGGAAGACCCCAAAGTCGTCGAGGTGATGCTCAACCCCGACGGACGGCTCTGGATCGACCGGCTGTCGGAAGGCCTGTCCGATACGGGCGAGCGCCTGTCGCCGGCCGACGGGGAGCGCATCGTCCGCCTCGTCGCCCATCATGTCGGCGCCGAGGTCCATGCCGGCGCTCCGCGCGTCTCGGCCGAACTGCCCGAGACGGGAGAGCGGTTCGAGGGGCTTCTGCCGCCCGTCGTGGCCGCGCCGGCCTTCGCGATCCGTAAGCCCGCCGTCGCCGTGTTCACGCTCGATGACTACGTCGCGGCCGGAATCATGGCGGAGACCCAAGCCGCCGTACTGCGGTCGGCCGTGGCGTCGCGCCAGAACATCCTCGTCGCCGGCGGCACCTCCACCGGCAAGACCACGCTCACCAACGCGCTGCTGGCCGAAGTCGCCAAGACCGGCGACCGCGTGGTGCTGATCGAGGATACGCGCGAGCTGCAATGCGCCGCGCCCAACCTCGTGGCGCTGCGCACCAAGGACGGTGTCGCCTCGCTGTCCGATCTTGTTCGCTCCTCGCTGCGCCTGCGCCCCGATCGCATTCCGATCGGCGAGGTGCGCGGAGGTGAAGCTCTCGATCTCCTCAAAGCCTGGGGCACCGGCCATCCGGGCGGCGTCGGCACGATCCACGCGGGCGCCGCACTTGGCGCCCTGCGGCGGATGGAACAGCTCATCCAGGAAGCCGTCGTCACCGTCCCGCGCGCCCTGATCGCCGAGACCATCGACCTCGTCGCGGTCCTCGCCGGACGCGGTTCCGCGCGACGGCTCGTCGAACTCGCCCGCGTCGAAGGGCTCGGCCCGGACGGTGACTACGCCCTTTCCCCCGCAACCCCCGACCATCGAGGAGACCAGCCATGAACCGCCATGCCTCAAGCATCCGCCGTCACGTCGCCACGGCCGTTGCCGCGACCTTCGTGACGCTTGCCCTTGCGCCCGCCGCTTACGCCGCCGGCTCTTCCATGCCTTGGGAAGCACCGCTGCAATCGATCCTCGAATCCATCGAAGGCCCGGTCGCCAAGATCATCGCCGTGATGATCATCATCATCACCGGCCTGACGCTGGCTTTCGGCGACACCTCCGGCGGCGCCCGCAAACTCATCCAGATCGTCTTCGGCCTATCGATCGCCTTCGCCGCTTCGAGCTTCTTCCTGTCGTTCTTCTCGTTCGGCGGCGGGGCGCTGATCTGATGGAGGAGCCAGTCCCCGGATATGTCGCGCCGGTCCATCGCGCGCTGACCGAGCCGATCCTGCTCGGCGGCGCGCCGCGCGCCGTCGCGATCCTCAACGGCACGCTCGCAGCGGCGCTGGGATTGGGGCTCCGGCTCTGGCTGGTCGGCCTGCTGCTCTGGGTCATCGGTCACGCCGCCGCCGTATGGGCGGCCAAGCGCGACCCGATGTTTGTCGATGTTGTGCGCCGCCATCTGCGCATCCCCGGCCATCTCTCCGTCTGAGGCCGACCCCAATGATGAACCTCGCCGAATATCGCCGTCCGACAACACGCCTCGCCGACTTCCTGCCCTGGGCGGCACTCGTCGGCGACGGCGTTGTTCTCAACAAGGACGGCTCGTTCCAGCGTACCGCACGCTTCCGGGGACCGGACCTCGACAGCGCCGTTCCGGCCGAGCTGGTCGCGGTCGCCGGCCGCATCAACAATGCGTTGCGCCGTCTCGGCTCCGGCTGGGCGGTGTTTGTCGAAGCGCAGCGCCATCCCGCCAGTTCCTATCCGGCAAGCCGCTTTCCGGATTCGGCATCGGCGCTGGTCGATACCGAACGCAAAGCCGACTTCGAGGAGGAAGGCGTCCACTTCGAGTCGAGCTACTTCCTCAGCCTGCTCTATCTGCCGCCGGCCGAGGACGCGGCACGCGCCGAACGCTTCCTCTACGAGGGCCGCGAGCGGGCCGAAGGCGCCGACGCGCGCGAGGTGCTGCGAGGCTTCGTCGACCGCACCGATCGCGTCTTGCAGTTGATCGAGGGCTTCATGCCCGAGAGCGCCTGGCTCGATGACGCCGAGACGCTGACCTATCTCCACGCCACCATCTCCACCAAACATCAGCGCGTCCGCGTCCCCGAGGTGCCGATGCACCTCGACGCGCTGTTGGCCGACCAGCCGTTGACCGGCGGCCTTGAGCCCCGTCTGGGGTCCACGCATCTGCGCGTGCTGACCGTCGTCGGCTTCCCGACCGCGACGACACCCGGCATCCTGGACGAGTTGAACCGGCTCGCCTTTCCCTATCGCTGGGCGACGCGGGCGGTGATGCTCGACAAGACCGACGCCACCAAGCTGCTGACCAAGATCCGGCGGCAATGGTTCGCCAAGCGCAAGTCGATCGCCGCCATCCTCAAGGAGGTAATGACCAACGAGTCGTCGGTGCTCCTCGACACCGACGCCCACAACAAGGCGATGGATGCCGACGCGGCGCTTCAGGAACTTGGTCAGGATCTGGTCGGCCAAGCCTATGTGACCGCGACCGTCACGGTCTGGGACGACGATCCGCGCATCGCCAACGAGAAGCTGCGTCTTGTCGAGAAGGTGATCCAGAGCCGCGACTTCACCTGCATGGTGGAGACGGTCAATGCGGTCGAAGCCTGGCTCGGATCGCTGCCCGGCCATGTCTACGCCAATATCCGGCAACCGCCAGTTTCGACGCTGAACCTCGCCCATATGATCCCACTTTCGGCGGTCTGGGCCGGCCCGGCCAGGGACGAACATTTCGACGCGCCGCCGCTGTTCTTCGCCAGAACGGAAGGCTCGACCCCGTTCCGCTTCTCCCTGCATGTCGGCGATGTCGGACACACGTTGGTTGTCGGCCCGACCGGCGCCGGCAAGTCGGTGCTGCTGGCGCTGATGGCCTTGCAATTTCGGCGCTATGCTGGTTCCCAGATCTTCGCGTTCGACTTCGGCGGCTCGATCCGCGCCGCCGCCATCGCCATGGGCGGCGACTGGCATGACCTCGGTGGCGCGCTGTCGGACGATGCGTCTGAACCGGTGGCGCTTCAGCCGCTGGCCCGCATCGACGACGCGGCCGAGCGCGGCTGGGCGGCCGAATGGATCGTCGCGATCCTCGCCAGCGAGAAGATCAGCGTCACGCCCGAGGTGAAGGATCATCTTTGGTCGGCGCTGACCTCTCTGGCCTCGGCTCCCGTCGCCGAGCGGACACTGACCGGCCTGTCGGTGCTGCTGCAATCGCAGAACCTCAAGCGGGCGCTCCAGCCCTATTGCATCGGCGGTCCCTATGGCCGGTTGCTCGACGCCGAGACCGAGCGGCTGGGCGAGGCTTCCGTCCAGGCGTTCGAGACCGAAGGTCTGATCGGCACCGGCGCGGCGCCTGCCGTGCTCGCCTACCTATTCCACCGCATCGAGGGTCGGCTCGACGGCCGTCCGACGCTGCTGATCGTCGATGAGGGCTGGCTCGCGCTCGACGACGAGGGCTTTGCCGGCCAGCTCCGCGAGTGGCTGAAAACCCTGCGCAAGAAGAACGCCAGCGTGATCTTCGCCACCCAGTCGCTCTCCGACATCGACGGCAGCGCCATCGCACCGGCCATCATCGAGAGCTGCCCGACGCGGCTGTTCCTGCCAAACGAGCGGGCGATCGAGCCGCAGATCACCGCCATCTACCGCCGCTTCGGTCTCAACGATCGCCAGATCGAAATCCTGAGCCGGGCGACGCCGAAGCGCGACTACTACTGCCAGTCGCGGCGCGGCAACCGCCTGTTCGAGCTGGGCCTCGGCGATGTCGCGCTCGCCTTCACCGCCACCTCCTCGAAATCCGATCAGGCCGCAATCGAGCGCGTGCTCGCCGACTACGGTCGTGACGCCTTCGTCTCGGCCTGGCTCGCCGAACGCGGCGCGGCCTGGGCCGCGGACCTCATCCCCGATCTCGTCAACCTCATCCCTCAAGCCAGCCGGGAGATCCAGCCATGACCCGTGTCCGCTCGCGCTCGCGCGCGGCGTTTTTCGCCGCCGCCCTCATCGCCACGCCGTTGGCGCTCTCGCCCCTGATGGTTCAGCCCGCCGCGGCGCAATGGATTGTCTACGACCCGACAAACTACGTGCAGAACGTGCTCTCGGCCGCCCGTGCGCTGGAGCAGATCAACAACCAGATCACCTCGCTTCAGAACGAGGCGCAGATGCTGATCAACCAGGCCCGCAATCTGGCGAGCCTGCCTTACTCGTCCCTCCAGCAGCTTCAGCAGTCGGTTCAGCGCACGCAGCAGCTCCTGACCCAGGCGCAGCGCATCGCCTATGACGTTCAGCAGATCGACCAGGCCTTCTCCACCACCTACGGCGCGGCCTCGACGACGGCTTCAGATCAGGGGCTGATCGATGGCGCCAAGCAGCGCTGGCAGACAACGGTGGCGGGGCTGCAGGACGCGATGCGCGTCCAGGCCGGCGTCGTCGGCAATATCGACACCAACCGCACCCAGATGTCGGCGCTGGTCTCCTCCAGCCAGGGCGCGACCGGGGCGCTGCAGGCGACCCAGGCCGGCAACCAGATTCTCGCCCTCCAGGCCCAGCAACTCGCCGACCTCACCGCCGTCGTGGCCGCGCAGGGGCGGGCCCAGAACCTGGAGTCCGCACAGCGCGCCGCGGCCCAGGAACAGGCCCGCGAGCAGCTTCGCCGCTTCCTTGCGCCGGGCACGGGCTACCAGCCGGGCAACGCGAAGATGTTCCAGAATTGAGGCCGGCCATGGACATGAAGATGCTGGCCCGCGTCGGCGCACTGGCCTTCGTGCTGCTCGCGATCCTCGCCACGGCCATCGAGTTCGGCCGGGAGGAGGATGCGCCCTCTTCGCCGCCGCACGCTCCGATCGCGGCGGCCGATCCGCTGCGCGGCGAACTCGTTCGCTGCCAGTTGCTCGGCGAGGCCGGCGTCCGCGATACGGCCTGCCTTCGCGCCTGGGCCGAGAACCGCCGCCGCTTCATGGCGCCGGGCGCCCGGCCCATGGAGCGGCTGCCGCAGGCGGCAGCGCCGACGTCTGCCGACGACGTGGTCCGGAAGGAAACCGCGCCCGCCGCCATCACCCCGGAGAGCGAGTAACGTCATGGGCGGCACCGGCGTCATTGACCGTTTCCTGGAAGTCTTCACCCGCTATATCGATTCCGGGTTCGGCCTGCTCGGCGGTGAAGTCGCCTTTCTCGCCACCACGCTGATCGTCATCGACGTGACGCTCGCCGCCCTGTTCTGGTCTTGGGGCGCCGATGACGACATTCTCGCGCGCCTCGTCAAGAAGACGCTGTTCATCGGCGTCTTCGCTTACATCATCGGCAACTGGAACAATCTCGCCCGCATCGTCTTCGAGAGCTTCACCGGCCTCGGACTGAAAGCGAGCGGCACCGGCTTCAGCGCAACCGATCTCCTCCGCCCGGGCCGCGTCGCCCAGGTCGGCCTCGATGCCGGGCGTCCGATTCTCGAATCCATGTCCGGCCTCATGGGCTACATCGGATTCTTCGAGAATTTCCTTCAGATCGTCGTCCTGCTCTTCGCGTGGGTGATGGTGCTGCTCGCCTTCTTCATCCTCGCCATCCAACTCTTCGTCACCCTGATCGAGTTCAAGCTGACCACGCTCGCCGGCTTCGTGCTGATCCCCTTCGGCCTCTTCGGCAAGACCGCCTTCCTCGCCGAGCGGGTGCTTGGCAATGTTGTCTCCTCCGGCGTCAAGGTGCTGGTGCTCGCCGTCATCATCGGCATCGGCTCGACCCTGTTCGCCGAGTTCACCGCCGGTTTCGGCGGCGCACAACCGACGATCGAGGACGCCATGGCGATCGTGCTGGCGGCGTTGTCGCTGCTCGGCCTCGGCATCTTCGGTCCCGGCATCGCCAATGGTCTGATCTCCGGCGGACCGCAACTCGGCGCCGGCGCGGCGATCGGAACCGGCCTTGCCGCCGGTGGCGTGGTCGCCGCGGGTGCTGCCGGAATGGGAATGGCAGCGGGTGCGGCGGGCGGAGCGCTGGCCGGCGCAGCGCGCGGCGGCGCCGCTCTCGCGGGCGGAGCCTCCACCTCATATGGCATCGCCTCGGCCGGACAACGCGGCGCGGCTGGTGTCGCCGCCGGACTCGGCGGGGTCGCCAAGGCCGGCGCCGGCGCTGCTGTCCAGCCCTTGAAGAGGGCCGCGACCAAGGCGGCTGAATCCATGAGGGACAGCTATCGCGGCGGAGCCAGGGGCGCCGTCGAGGCCACAGGCGGCGCTTTCACCGGCGGCGCGAGCGGCGATGGCGCATCCGCCCCTGCCTCATCCATGACAGCCGCATCCGCTCCGCCCGCCTGGGCGCAGCGCATGAGGCGCTCCCAGACCATCAACCACGGCGCCACCGCCGCCGCCCATGCCGTCCGCTCCGGCGACAGCCATGGCGGCGGGGCTTCCGTCAATCTCGCCGAAAGTGACCGCTGATGTTCAAACGCCCCTCTGTCCGCTACGGCAAGACGCCCGAGCCCGAGACCCCCTATCAGAAGGCCGCCCAGGTCTGGGACGATCGCATCGGCTCGGCCCGCATTCAGGCCAAGAACTGGCGGCTGATGGCCTTCGGCTCGCTGCTTCTCTCGGCGGGGCTTGCTTCCGGCCTGGTCTGGCAGTCCGCCCGCGGGACGATCGTGCCGTGGGTGGTGCAGGTCGATCGCATCGGCGAGGCGCAGGCCGTCGCTCCGGCGCAGGCCGACTATCGGCCCACCGATCCTCAAGTCGCCTGGCATCTGGCCCGCTTCATCGAGCAGGTTCGCTCCATTCCGGCCGATCCCATCATCGTGCGGCAGAACTGGCTGCGCGCTTACGACTTCACCACCGATCGCGGCGCGCTCGCGCTCAACGACTATGCCCGCTCCAACGACCCCTTCACCAAGGTCGGCAAGGTACAGGTCGCCGTCGAGGTGTCGAGCGTCATCCGCGCGTCGCCCGACAGCTTCCGCGTCGCCTGGATCGAACGCCGCTACGAGAACGGGCAGATCGCCGGAACCGAGCGCTGGACCGCCATTCTCACCGTCACCATCCAACAACCGCGTGACGCGGAGCGTCTGCGCAAGAACCCCCTCGGCGTCTTCGTCAACGCCATCAACTGGTCGAAGGAGCTGGGCCAATGAACGCACCGCATCCGTATTCAAGGAGAGCCGTCATTCCGGCTCCGCTGAATCCCGCCTTTGCGGCTTTCCGTAAACCCGGACTTCCGATTCTGCTGGTTTCCGCCATTGCGCTTTCCGCCTGCGCCACCAACAAGCCGCCGCAGATCAGCTATGACGATCCGCAGCCGGCCGTTCTGCAGACCGATCCGCCTGCGCCTGTACAGATCGTGGAACTGCCGAGGCCGTTGCCTCTGCCCGGGCAGTTGAAGCCGGTGGAACCGTCCACCCAAACCCCGGAAGCGCGCGATCCTGCCGTGCGGGTCAACCAGGCCAACGCCGCCGCGCGGGTCCAGCCGGTGCGCGACGGCTTCATCAACGCCGTTCAGGTCTATCCCTTCACGCAGGGCGCGCTCTATCAGGTCTATACGGCGCCGGGGCAGATCACCGATATCGCCCTTCAGCCGGGCGAGCTGCTTGTCGGCTCCGGCCCGGTCGCCGCCGGCGACACGGTGCGCTGGATCATCGGCGATACCGAGAGCGGGGCGGGAGCCACTCGGCAGATCCACATCCTGGTGAAACCCACGCGGGCGGACCTCACCACCAATCTCGTCATCAACACCGACCGCCGCACCTATCACATGGAGCTGCGCTCGACGGCCTCCACCTACATGGCGTCCGTGTCCTGGCAGTATCCGCAGGACCAGCTCATCGCGCTGCGTCGCCAGAACGCCGCCGCGCAAGCCGCAGCTCCGATCGCGAGCGGCGTCGATCTTTCCGCGTTGAACTTCCGTTATGCGATCGAGGGCGACAACCCGCCATGGCGTCCGCTGCGCGCCTTCGACGACGGGCGGCAGGTCTTCATCGGGTTTCCGCGCGGCATCGGCCAGGGCGAGATGCCGCCGCTGTTCGTGATCGGACCGGAAGGCAGCACCTCAGAACTGGTGAACTACCGGGTGCGCGGCAACCACATCGTCGTCGACCGGCTCTTTGCCGCCGCCGAACTTCGCTTCGGCTCGGGTGATCGCCAGCAGCGCGTTCGCATCGTCCGCACCGATGGGAGGCCGGCGTCGTGAGCGACGAACAGAATGAAGACGAAAGGCCGCTGACCGGGAGCGGGTCCAGCGGCGGAAACGAGGCCCCGATGCGGCTCCGGGCCGAGGCCCCGCGCGTCACCCGCCTGTCGCGTAAGGTGCTGGCCGGCCTCGGCGTCATCGCCGGCGTCGGGGTTGGCGGCGCGCTGATCTTCGCTCTGCAGGGACGGCACGATAACGCACCCACCGAGCTGTTCAGCACGGAGAACCGCACCACGGCCGACGGCCTGCAGGGGCTTCCGCGTGACTATGCCGGCGTTCCCCGGCTTGGTCCCCCGCTGCCGGGCGATCTCGGCCGACCGATCGTCAGCGCGCAGGACCGCGGCCAGCCGGTTCCCGCCGCCGGACCACAGCCCGTTCCTGGTGTCAGCGCCGAAGAACAGCGGCGGCTTCAGGAGATCGAGGCGGCCAGGGTCAGCCGGCTGTTCGCCAGCACCGAGACGCGGACGAGCCCATCGGCCCCAGCCACAACCCCTGCTGCCACGCCGGCCGCCATTCCCAACCTCGGGAGCCTCGGCCTGGCGCCGCAGCCAGCGACGCCGACCGCCCAGGATCGCCAGCTCGCTTTCATCAACGCTCCGGTCGATCGCCGCACGGTCGCTCCCGATCGGATCGCCGCGCCGCCTTCGCCCTATGTCGTGCAGGCGGGTGCCGTGATCCCGGCCGCTCTCATCACCGGCATCCGCTCCGACCTGCCAGGCCAGATCACCGCGCAGGTGACCGAAAACGTCTATGACAGCCCCACCGGACGTCTCCTTCTTATCCCGCAGGGAACGCGACTTGTCGGCCAGTACGATAACGGCGTCGGCTTCGGTCAACGGAGGGTGTTGCTGGTCTGGAACCGCCTCATCCTGCCGAACGGCAAATCCATCGTCCTCGAGCGCCAGCCAGGCGCGGACTCCGAAGGCTATGCCGGACTTGAAGACGGCGTCGACTATCATTTGTGGGATCTCGCCAAGGCGGCCGCGCTCTCGACCCTGCTCGGCGTCGGCGCGGAGCTGGCCACCGACGACAGCGACCGCTTGGTCAGCGCCATCCGCGACGGAGCCCAGGACACGATCAACGATGCTGGTCAGCAGATTGTTCGCCGCCAGCTTTCCATCCAGCCGACGCTTACCATCCGGCCAGGCTTTCCCGTCCGCGTGATCGTCACCCGCGATCTCGTGCTCGAACCCTATGGAGGTTGATCCATGGCAAAGCTGAAGCTCGGCGTCATCGCCGACGACAGGCCGGTGAAGCTCACCGTCGAACTTCCCGCCGCCGTCCATCGCGATCTCATCGCCTATGCCGAGGTTCTCGGCCGGGAGACTGGTCAGCCTGTTGGCGAACCGGCCAAGCTGATCGCCCCGATGGTCGAGCGGTTCATGACGACCGACCGCGCCTTCGCGAAAGCGCGGCGGGTCCGTCAGCCGCCGTTGGACGGCAAGGGATAGCGTTCCTCCAACAGCTTGAGGAAGTGCGCCAGCGCCGGATTGTCGTTGTCGCTCTGCCAATAGGCGGCGTAGCTGATCCGGGTCGGACCATTGCCGTCCCGCGCTTCGCGATAGACGACGCCGGTGTAGTTGGCGCCGACGCAGGCCTCGCACATCAGGCTGACGCCGAAGCCCGCGCCCACCAGGCTCTTGATGTTTTCACGAGTGATGTCGTGGCTGACCACCTTGGGCCGGTCGCCGGGCGAAGCGAGCTTTGCCAACAGGATATCCTGGATCTCCGGACCCGGATCGCGCTGGCTCAGCAGGAAGGTCTCGCCCCTGAGATCGGTCCAATAGACGATCTCGTTCGCTGCCAGTGGATGGCCCTCGGGCAGCGCGACCATGATCCGCTCGCTCCACAAGGTCATGGACTTCCCTTCGCGGGCGGTCGGCTCCCCGGTGACGATGGCGATGTCGAGTGTGCCACGCTCCAGACCCGCAAATAGGCACGCCCGCGCTCCCTCGACCGTGCGGATCTCCACCTGCGAAAACCGTCGCGCGTGTTCCATCAAACTGGCGCGCAAGTTCCCCGCCGAGAGCGAGGTATAGAAGCCGATGGCCAGCCGGCCTTCCTCACCACGCCCGGCGGCCTTGGCCGTCGCCATCATGTGGTCAAGCTCTTCGACCAAATGCCGGGAGGTACGCAGTATTTCGTCGCCGGCCGCGGTGAGCCGCACGCCGCCGCTCGACCGCTCGAACACCGCGACACCCAGACTGTCCTCCATCTGGCGAATGCAGCGGCTGAGCGTCGATTGCTTTACGCCAAGCGCGTCAGCCGCGCGGCGAAAGCTGCGGTGATGAGCGGCGGCAACGGCGTAACGCAGATGCTTCAATTCAAGGGGCGCCGCCAGTGATCCGGCCTCCTTCTTGTCGGCCCACGATCAGTTCAGCCGTTGTCTCCTGATGGCGGGAACAAAATGCCCGTGAGAGCCTCAAAGTGTATGTGCCGAATCTGTGGCCATTTCGGGATGATCTATCCTCGCCGGCCGGCGAACCGTCGCGGCTATGCGAATAAGACGTATTTGCGATAAGAGAGTTCCAACGATCGAAAAATATTCTCTCCATAGAGCGTCGCCATACCGGCGGACCGCTCAGGGTCGTCGGCTTTCCAGCCCGGCCTCGGCCAGCGCCAGCCCTTGCCCAGCGGCGACAAACCTTGCGACCAGTCCGAACATCCAGATCATGGTGGTGACCGTTGGAGCCATCAACAAGAACGAGGTCAACAACCTTTACAAGGACCGCCTCTGTCGTCGTGGCGCTCCCGTG
Organism: Sphingomonas sp. 37zxx; assembly: GCF_000786205.1. Classification (GTDB taxonomy): domain Bacteria; phylum Pseudomonadota; class Alphaproteobacteria; order Sphingomonadales; family Sphingomonadaceae; genus Sphingomonas. Next base: position 93,425 of record NZ_JROH01000010.1, read on the forward strand.
AAGAACCTGGCCCATAGTGCCTCCTTCCACTCCTGCGAAAAGACTGCACCATCAAAGCCCGGGATCAAACATGCACGACTTCTTCAAGCGCGGCGGCGTGACGCGCAAAAAAAGACGGCCCACGCCGCCGAGCAGGACCGGCCGGACGTAGCGCGCCGGCGACACGCCTGGTTCGACGGCCAGCCGGACCTCGATCCCGAACGCCTCGTCTTCATCGACGAAAGCGGCATGTCCACCAAGATGGCCCGCCGCTACGGCCGCGCGGCCAGAGGCGAGCGCTGCCGGGCGCCCGTTCCGCACGGGCACTGGAAGACGACGACGTTCGTCGGTGGCCTCACGCTCGGCGGCATCGTCGCACCGATGACCATCGACGGCGCGATGACCGGCGCCGCCTTCCTCGCCGGAGCCTGTCCCCGCGAAGGCGGGGATCGAGCAGGTCCTGGTCCCGACCCTCAGCCCCGGCGACGTCGTCGTCCTCGACAATCTGCCGGCCCACAAGCCGGCCGCCATCCGCGAGGCCATCGAGGCCGCAGGGGCCGTCGTGCTCTTCCTGCCGCCATACAGCCCCGACTTCAACCCGATCGAGCTGGCCTTCTCGAAGATGAAGGCCCTCCTCAGGAAGGCGGCCGCCCGCACAGCCCACTCGCGGTCGGTCAGATCACTTGGAAACCGCAGGCGGTCACGGTTATGCTCAGCACGAGCGATATCGGTCCAGGTCATTGGAAACCCCATTTGATTCAGCAACAAACGGGAATCACAACCTGCTGATATCGCTCAACTACTTTTCAATCGGGCTCTGAGTGCGCAACAATAGTCTTGCGTCGCGACTTGGCGAGGCTCAATGTGATTGGAACTGATCCGAGGTCTGGAAGGCGACCCATGTCCTTTCTTGCCGAGTACGATGCGCTGCCTGCCGACGACCCACGCGCCCGCGCCGCCTTGGTAGTGCGGTGGCTGCGCACCGACTGGCGCGGCCTCTTCACCGAGCTTCGCTCCACCCGCCCGGTCTTTCCCAACCCTGTCTTCACCATGGTCACGCGGGCGACCGACGTGCTCGATGTACTCGCGCAGCCGAGCCTCTACACCGTCGCGGCCAATGTTCCGGCGATGGACCCAGCGGTCGGACCCTTCATGCTCGCGCGCGACGAAACGGCGCTAAACTGGCACGAGAAGGGCGTGATGCGGGCAGTGCTGCGGATTGACGATCTGCCGCGGTTACACGGCATCGCAGCAGAGACGACGGCCGCGGAACTCGGTGGGGCAGCAGGCACGATCGACCTTGTCGGTCGCATCGCCCGACTGGTACCGCTGCGGGTGGTGCAGCGCGGCTTCGGCTTCACCGCCCCGGACACCGCCATGCTGCGCTGGTCCTTTGCCACGCAGCACGCGATGTTTCGAAATCTCGGGGCCGACCCCGCGGTGCTAGCCGCTGGGATCGCCGCGGGGCAGCAGATGCAGGCCTGGCTCTGGCCCTTCCTCGCGCGACACTGGGCGGCGCCGCCCGATGACGACACACCGGTCGCACGGCTATTGCGCTTGTCGCGTCACGCCGACCTGGCGATGCCGCCCGACCGGGTGCTGAGCAACATCTGCGGCCTACTGGTCGGCGCCATCGAGACGACCGCCCAGGCCATCGCCCAGGCAACCGAGCAGATCCTGCTGCGGCCGGAGGTGCGCGAGGCGGCGATCACCGCCGCCGGCGATGCCGATCCGGGGCGCTTCGACGCCATTGTCTTCGAGGCGCTGCGCTTCAATCCGATCACCGGGTTGCAACTGCGCGTTGCCGCGCGCGATGCATTGATCGGCGCCGGCACGCACTACGCGACGCCCGTTGCTGCCGGCACGCCGGTTGCCGCATGCACCGCCTCGGCGATGTTCGATCCCGGCCTTTTCCCCGCGCCTGAGCACTTCGACGCCACCCGCCCCGCCAGCGCCTATCTCCACTTCGGCATCGGACACCATGAGTGCCTCGGTAAGCACGTCGGGCTGGTCATCATCCCTGAGGCGGTGCGACAGGTCATGCGCCTGCCGGGCATCCGCCTCGCCGAGGGCGCGGCGGGGCGGATCGACTTCGCGGGCGGGCCCTTCCCCGAGCATCTTGGCCTCGTGTGGGACCCACCCGCCGCAGCCGCAGCCTGAGCACGAGGGACACCCCACCATGCTGGAAGCCCCCGCCCGCACGTCCGGCCGCGACACCAGCGCCGACGGCCTGTGGATTCGACTCCGCGCCTGGGCCCTGCAGCATATGGCGCCGTTGTGGCGCGCCATCGCTGCGGTGCCGCCGCTGCAGCGTCTGCTGAACCGGGCCCTGATCAACGCCGCCGCCACGGTTGGCCCGCCGCGGCCGCACCCCTTCGCCACCGTCTCCGACTACACCTCCTGGCGCTCGCTGACCGACCGGAGCTTCTACGCACGGCATCTTCCAACCGCTGATCCGCCGCCCGACATTCCCACGGCAGCGCAAGCGGTCGCGCTGTTCCGCCGTGCCGAAGGCGGGATGCGGGAATGTCCCAAGTCCACGCTACTGTTCCCCGTCTTCGCGCAGTACCTCACCGACGGCTTCCTCCGCACTGACATGGCGGACCGTCAGCGCACCACCAGCAACCACGACATCGATCTCTCGCCCCTCTACGGCCGGACCTGGGCGCAGACCCAGGTACTGCGGACGCGGGACGAGAGCCCCGGCCGACGCGGTCGACTCGACAGTCAGGAACTGGCCGGCGAGGAGTACCCGCCCTTCCTGTTCGAGGCCGATGGGAAGACGCTCCGCGGCCGCTACCTAGACGCTGAAGGCCGGCCGATCCTCGACCCGCCGCTCGGCCTCAAGCCGGGCGACGACGGTGCCGCCAGGCAGATTTTTGCCGTCGGCGGCGATCGCGCCAATGCGACACCGCTGGTCGCCATGCTGAACACGCTGCTGCTGCGCGAGCACAACCGCCTCGCTGCCGGCATCGAGGCTGAGAACCAATGCTGGGACGACGAGCGCATCTTCCAGACCGCTCGCAACTGCCTAATCGTGATCTACATCCGAATCGTTATCGAGGAGTACATCAATCACATCTCCTCGGCGATCCCGCGTCTCGCCGCCGATCCCTCCGCCGCCTGGACGGCGTCCTGGAACCGGCCGAATTGGATGACTGTGGAGTTCGCCCTGCTCTACCGCTGGCACTCCATGATCCCTGAAAGCATCGGCTGGGAGGGGCGGGCCGTACCGGCGGATGCGATGCTGCTCGACAACACCTGGCTTACGCGGGTGGGAATGGCGCGGGCTCTAGTGTGGGCCGCAGAACAGAGGGTCGGCGCGCTCGGCCTGTTCAACACCCCACAGTTCCTTTTGGACGTCGAGGCACGGGCGATCGCGCAGGGACAGGCGAACCGCGTCGCCCGTTACAACGATTACCGCGCCGCCATGGGAATGCCGCGGGTCCGGCGTTTCGAGCAGATGACCGCCGATCCCGAGCGCCTGCGGGCGCTCCGGGAGATCTATGGCTCGCCTGACCGGCTGGACTTCTACGTCGGGCTTTTTGCGGAGGATGTGAGCTCGAACACGCCCATGCCACCACTGATCGGTCGGATGGTGGCGCTGGACGCTTTCACCCAGGCGCTGACCAACCCGTTGATGTCGCGCCAGGTCTTCAACGTACGCACCTTCGGCGCCTGGGGGTTCGCTGAGGTCGGCCAGCCCCAGAGTATCGCGGCATTGCTGCAGCGGCAGCGGCAGCGGACGACGCTCCCGCCCGGCGCGTCTGTCGAGGCAATCCGCATGACTCGGCCGGATTGGGTGCGGGTGTAGCGTGAGATAGGCTTGCGTGACGTCATGGCGTCAGTGCAGCAGGCTTACGACGATGGAGATTCGGCCGCCGCGCGCTGCTCCGCGAGAGCGCGGCGGTGCTAGATGTTTAGTCCCGGCATCTGGTGGAGCGGGTTGGCTCTGAACCGGTGCGGTTCGGCAGCCCAACGTTTGCAGATGAACTCGTAGGGTGTGAGGCCCTTCAGCGTCTTGAGCCGGCGGCCGTAATTGTAGGCTGCGATGAAGTCGGTGAGGTGCCGCTCGAGCTGGGCGTGATCGTCATAGTGGTAGCGCCGGACGGTCGCGTCCTTGATCGTCCGGTTCATTCTCTCCACCTGCCCATTCGTCCAGGGGTGCGCGGGCTTGGTCAGACGATGCTCGATGTCGAGATCGGCGCAGGCCGCCTCGAAGGAATGACAGCGGAAGAGCACGCCCTCGGCCCGCATCGCCTTGATGTCCTCTGGTGTCCAGCCGTCGCCTGTTGGCTCGGTGAAGTGCGTGCCGTTGTCCGTCAGCACGATGTTGACCTTGTAGGGAACCGCCTCGGCGAGGTGGCGCAGGAAGTCGCCGGCGACGCGACGGGTCGCCTTCTTGTGCAGCTCGACGAAGGCGAACTTTGAGGTGCGATCGATGGCCACCAGCAGATAGAGCCTGCCTTCGGCTGTCTGCACTTCGGCGATGTCGATGTGGAAGAAGCCGATCGGGTAGGACTTGAACTTCTTTTTGTTGGCCTTCTCTCCGTCGACATCAGGCAACCGGCCGATGCCATGTCGCTGCAGGCAGCGATGCAGGGACGAGCGCGTCAGATGCGGGATGGTTGCCTGCAGAGCGTAGAGGCAGTCGTCGAGCGGCAGAAGCGTGTGCCGCCGGAAAGCGACGACCACGGCCTCTTCCTCGACCGTCAGCACGGTCGAACGTGGATCCTTCGGCCCCGTCCGCTGGTCGGCGACCGAGCTCCGCTTCCTCCACTTCGCAACCGTCTTCGGGTTGATCCCGTGCCGCTTGGCCAGCGTCCTCAGGCTCTCTTGACTATGCTGTATCGCTCGACGGACTGCCTCTGTCGTAGTGGCGCTCCCGTGAAGAATCTGGCCCATAGCGCATCCCTCGCTGCCTGCGAAAACAATGCACCATCAAAACCTGGGATCAAACATCTAGCCACCCACGCTCACGGGCTGTCGCCTCGATCAAGCAGCCTTGCGGTAGAGGCCGAGCCGACCTCTAAACCGTCCTATCTCTACGCCATGGCCCTCTACTAGCCTACGAAGTGATTTAAGGCCTTCCGTCTTTCGAGAACTATTGCCTTCAATCCTCTTCTGCTTTGAACGCTGAGGAGAATCGAGATGCCTCGCCCGGGTGATACACCGATCAAACGCACTATCCGGAGGCACCAATTGCGTGAGATCGTGCCGCTGGCAGAAAGTACGATCTACGAAATGGAACAGCGCGGCGAGTTTCCGCGGCGCTTCGCCCTTTCACCCAGATGCGTGGTTTGGGACTTGGCCGAAGTCGAAGCCTGGTTGGCATCGCGTCGAGCGACGCCCATACCCCGCGCACAACATCCTGACGTCAAGCAACGCCGCACCCGGCCCGTTAGAGGGCGGGATCCGGCGCCAAGAGGGGCATCGCCGACGGAATGAGCAGGGGAACGTGCTTTCGCCCGGCAACCCAGGCGTCGATGATGTCCGACCACTCCTGCATCATGTGACGTCGCTGCACTTCGTATTCAGCCTTGTTATAAACCCCTCGCGATGAGCGGCCGTCTTCGTGAGCCAGGCATTTTTCGATCCAGTCACTGTTGAAGCCAAGCTCGTTGAGCAGGGTCGATCCAGTTCGACGGAGATCGTGAATCGTAAAGGGCTCAAGCGGCAGACCCTCATGCTTTGCCCGTTCGACGACGGAATAGGTCACGCGGTTGAAGGTCGCGCGGGACATCGGCGCGTCCGCATCATACCGGGACGGCAGCAGGTATCTTGAATTCCCGGCGCAGGTCTTGAGCGCGATCATGATGTCGAGAACCTGGCGCGACAGATAGACATTGTGCGCCTTCGTGCGCTTCATTCGCTCTTTTGGGATCGTCCAAACAGCATTCTCAAAATCAATTTCGCCCCAGATCGCGTCCTGAAGCTCGCTCTTGCGTACCATCGTCAACAGATACAGCCGCATCCCAAGTCGGATCGTCGGCAAGGTCGCGATATGCTCAAGCTGCTTGAGCATTACTCGAATCTCAGTGGGCGAAAGCGAGCGGTCCTTCGGGACGAACGTGGCGATCGAAGACGGGCCGACCTCGTCGGCCGGATTGGTGACCTTCTCGCCGTGCAGGATGGCAAATCCATAGATCTGCTTGAGAATGTCCCGCACGTGGATGGCCGTCGCAGGTGCGCCGCGATCGACGATCGCGGCGCAATGCGCTCGAAGATCGTCCGGCCTGATCTCGGTGAGGAGCCGACTGCGCCATGCCGGGAGCAGTTCGCGTTCAAAGATCGAGCGACGCATCGCGCGCGTGCTGTCGGCCATGGGAGCGGCAGTGAGCCACTTTTCTCCGAACTCACCGAAGCTTTTGGCCTCCTTCAGGCGCCGCTTTTCGCGTTGCTTTTCGATCGCCGGAGAGATGCCTTCGTCAACGGCGCGCTTGGCGTCGATGCACTTCTCCCGCGCCCGGGCGAGAGATAAGCCGGCGGGGCCATATTTCCCAAGGTGTACAGTCTCTCGACGCCCGTTCAGCCGATAATCCAGTCGAAACGAGAGACCGCCGGTTGGCGTGACATGGACGTACATCCCGTCACGGTCTGCCACCTTGTAAGGTTTATCCTTTGGTTTCAAAGCCTTGATGGCAACGTCCGTCAACATCCCACGCCTCCTTCCAAAAGTACCGTCATGGCATTTTGGTCACCCAAGACTCTGGAAAACTGTCTATTTCCAATGGCTTGGGTGAATAAAAATACCGTCAAGAGCCACTCTGACTCTGACGGTACTTTCAAAATCCGGGTTGGGCAATAGGTCCGTGTACCGTCAGCCAGCACGTCAGAGTCGAACTCTGCCCCCCGATAGCAGCCGATAGGGACCGCCTATATCTTTGTTTGTTATCAGTTAGTTATGTCGTATTCTAGCGTAGTTTCGGATAGCCTCGGATAGGCCAAAATCATTCCCATTCGATCGTGCCCGGCGGCTTCGACGTATAGTCATAGGTCACCCGGTTGATGCCGCGAACCTCGTTGATGATCCGTGTCGCGACGCGCGGCAGGAAGTCGCCGGGGAAGCTGAAGGCTTCGGCGGTCATCCCATCGGTCGAGGTTACCGCGCGCAATGCCAGCACATTGTCATAGGTGCGCCCGTCGCCCATCACCCCGACGCTGCGTACCGGCAGCAGCACCGCAAACGCCTGCCAAATCGCATCGTACAGCCCAGCGTTACGGATTTCCTCCAGATACACCGCATCGGCCTTGCGCAGGATGTCGCAGCGTTCCTTGGTGACTTCGCCCGGAATTCGGATCGCCAGGCCCGGCCCCGGGAACGGATGGCGGCCGACGAAGATGTCGGGCAGCCCCAGTTCGCGGCCCAAGGCGCGCACCTCATCCTTGAACAATTCGCGAAGCGGCTCGACCAGCTTCATGTTCATCCGCGCCGGCAGGCCGCCGACATTGTGGTGGCTCTTGATCGTCACCGAAGGCCCGCCGGTGAAGCTGACGCTTTCGATCACGTCGGGATAGAGCGTGCCCTGCGCCAGGAATTCGGCACCGCCGACCTTCTTGGCCTCGGCCTCGAACACGTCGATGAAGGTCTTGCCGATGAACTTGCGCTTCGCCTCGGGATCGGTAACTCCCGCCAGCCCGCTCAGGAACAGCGTCTCGGCGTTCACATGCACCAGCGGGATATTGTAATGGTTGCGGAACAGGCTGACGACCTGATCGGCCTCGCTGGCGCGCATCAGCCCGTGATCGACGAACACGCAGGTGAGCTGCTCGCCAATCGCCTCGTGGATCAGCACCGCCGCCACGGCTGAGTCGACGCCGCCCGACAGGCCGCAAATGACTCGCCCGCTGCCGACCTGCTCGCGGATTTCGGCGATCTTGGCGTCGCGGAATTCGGCCATCGTCCAGTCACCCGCCAGGCCACAGACATGGCGGGCAAAATTGGCGATCAGCTTGCCGCCATCGGGGGTGTGAACCACCTCGGGGTGGAACTGCATCGCGTAATAGCGGCGCGAATCATCGGCGATCACGGCGTAAGGTGCGCCCGCGCTCGCGGCGACGGGGCGAAAGCCCGGTGCCAGCTGCGTCACCTTGTCACCATGGCTCATCCACACCTGGTGCGTTTCACCCTCTGCCCACATGCCGTCGAACAACGCGCAACTATCAGCGATCTCGATAAAGGCGCGCCCGAACTCGCCCGATTCGCCCAGCGTTACCGTGCCGCCAAGCTGCTCCATCATCACCTGCTGGCCATAGCAGATGCCCAGCACCGGCAGCCCGCTGTCGAAGATCGCCTGCGGCACGCGCGGGCTTTCGGCGTCGAGCACCGACGCCGGGCTGCCCGACAGAATGACACCCGCCGGCTGCATCCGCGCAAAGGCTTCAGCGGCAGTGGTGAACGGTGCGATCTCGGAATACACCCCCGCTTCGCGCACGCGGCGGGCAATGAGCTGGGTGACCTGGCTACCGAAGTCGACGATCAGGATGGATTGCGAAGGCGTCTGCATGACAAGCGCATAGCGAGGCCGGCGGGGTTGGGAAAGGTGGTTGTCGCCGCCGGGGTCAGGCGGCCTTGCGTGGCACCAGACGCAAACCCGCCTGCCCTACTATGGCCGAAGCGAAGTTGCGCCGTTTCCAGCGCAACCTCCTTCCCTACCGAATCGGCTTAACCTCCAACCCGGTCCATTTCGCCGCGAACGCCCAAAGATCGGCGGTTTCCTCGATGATCTTGTCGGTCGGCTTGCCTGATCCGTGGCCCGCGCGGGTTTCGATGCGGGCGAGGTGCGGCTTGGGGCCGATGTCGCTCGCCTGGAGCATTGCGGTGTATTTGAAGGTGTGGCCGGGCACCACGCGATCGTCGGTGTCGGCGGTGGTCGCCAGGATCGCCGGATAGGTCTTGCCGGCCGCGACATTGTGATAGGGCGAATAGGCGCGCAGCACCTTGAAATCGGCTTCCTTCGACGGATAGCCATAATCATCGACCCAATAGCGCCCGGCGGTGAAGCGATCGAAGCGCAGCATGTCCATCACCCCTACCGCCGGCAGCGCGGCGGCGAACAGATCGGGGCGCTGATTGACCACCGCACCCACCAGCAGCCCGCCATTCGACCCACCCTGGATCGCCAACTGGCTCTTGCAGGTGATGCCTTGCGCGATCAGATATTCGCCCGCGCCGATGAAATCGTCGAACACATTCTGCTTGTTCGCCAGGCGACCGCCGTCGTGCCAGGTCTTGCCATATTCGCCGCCGCCGCGAATGTTGGCGACCGCGAGCACCCCGCCCTGCTCCATCCACGCAACGCGCGACGCCGAAAAGCCCGGCAGCACCGGCACGTTGAAGCCGCCATAAGCATAGAGCAAGGTCGGTGCCGGGCCGGTAACGTCCTTGCGCTTCACCACGAACATCGGAACCTTGGTGCCGTCCTTCGATGCGTAAAAACGCTGTTCGACGACATAGTTCGCCGGGTCGAACGCCACCTTGGGGCTGGCCCAGGGGCTCGCCTGGCCGGTTTTCACGTCATAGCGATAAATGGTGCTGGGCGTTGCGAAGCTGGTGAAGACGAAGAAGGTCTCGGGATCGCCCTGATCGCCGCCGAAGCCGCCCGCGGTGCCGATGCCCGGCAGATCGACCTTGCCCACCATCTTGCCACCCAGCGCATAGCGACGCACCTCGGTCTTGGCGTCGACCAGATAGCTGGTGATCAGCATCCCGCCGACGATGTTCGCGCCCTGCAGCACCGCCGCATCCTCGGCGATCAGGTCACGCGCGGTCGGCGTCGCGGCGCTGACGTCCATCGTCACGATCTTCGATCGCGGCGCGCCCTTGTTGGTCGACCAATAGAAGGTCGTGCCCCGGTTGCCCGCGAGGCTCCATTCATTCTCAAGCCCCTTCACCAGTTTGCGCGGGGTCCGCTTGGCATCCTGCAAATCAATCAGCGTCACTTCGTAGCGATTGTCGGTGCCTTCGGTGGTGGTGACCACCAGATAGCGGCCATCGTCGGTGAGCTGCACCGTATGGCTGCGCTTGGGGGTCTCGGGGGTGGCATAGATCAGCGGATCGACGGCCTGTGCGGTGCCGAGCTTGTGGAAATATACCGCCTGATTCTCGTTCAGCGCCTGGAACTGCTGGTCGGCGGCGGGCGCGGGGAAGCGCGAGTAAAAGAAGCCCGATCCGTCCTTGGCCCAGACCAGCGTCGAGAACTTCACCCATTCGACCTTGTCGGCCATCGGCTTGCCGGTTGCCACGTCGAGCACCTGCACCGTCCGCCAGTCAGAACCACCGTCCTGGACGCTGTACAGCAGATGCTTGCCGTCCTCCGAAGGCTCCCATTCGCCAAGCGCAGTCGCGCCGTCCTTCGACCAGCCATTGGGATCGAGCAGCAACCGCCCCTGCCCGTTCACGCTGTCGCGGACATACAGCACCGCCTGGTTCTGCAATCCCGAGTTATAGCTGTAGAAATAGCGGCCGCCCTTCTTGGTCGGCACGCCGAAGCGCTCATAATCGAACAGCGCCTTCAACCGCGCCTGAAACAGGTCGCGGCCGGGCAGTGTCGCGAGATAGGCGTCGGTCAGCTTGTTCTGATCGGCGACCCACTTGGCGACCTCGGCATCGTTGCGCACGTCGTTCTCGAGCCAGCGATAGGGATCGGCGATCCTCTGGCCGAACTGTTCGTCGGCGACGTCGGTGCGGCGGGACTGCGGGTAATCGAGCGGGGCTGGCATCGCGGCGCGGTTCTCCTGTGCGGGGGGAGCGGCATAGGTCGGGGCGGCGAACAGCAGCGGCAAGAGGGCGAGCGAGACGCGACGCATGAACTAATCTCCGCAGAAACGAGAAAGGCCGCACCCTAATGGGCACGGCCTTTCTGGCAAGTCCTGCTCAAATCCTCCTAAGCGAAGGATGTTGGGATCAGCCCTCGTCGCCGTAATCGTCGTCCGACATCACCGGACCCGAATCCTGGCCCTTGGCGCTGACGTCGCGGTCGACGAATTCGATGATCGCCATCGGCGATGCGTCCGAAGCGCGCGGGCCGGCCTTGATGATGCGAGTATAACCACCGGGCCGGTCGGCGTAGCGCGATGCCAGCACGTCGAACAGCTTGATCAACTGGGCATCGTCGAGCAGCCGGGCATGTGCCAGGCGGCGGTTCGACAGGCCGCCCTTCTTCGCCAGCGTCACCAGCTTCTCGACATAGGGGCGAAGCTCCTTTGCCTTGGCGACAGTGGTGGTGATCTGCTCATGCTTGATGAGCGCGGCCGACATGTTGCGGAACAGCGCGATGCGATGTGCCGAGGTACGTTGCAGCTTACGGCCGCCTACGCGATGACGCATGATATTTCCTTCGTTCGTTAAGGGGCCGTTCGACGGGACCCCAGACCAGGTGGGGACGGCAGCCCACCCAAATTATCCGTCACCCCGGCGAAAGCTGGGGCCTTATGCGATCCTCCCCGAGCTTGCTTGGGGAGGGGGACCGCCGAAAGGCGGTGGAGGGGTCGGCGCGGCAAAGCCGCGCCGTCGGTCGGGCTTGCAGCCCGCCGGCCGAGGTGATTGCCGAGCCGCCGGATAGCAACTGCTATCCGACTGCAATCACCCCATGATTTCCTGCTCGAGCTTCTTGGCCATCTCTTCGATGTTCTCGGGCGGCCAGCCAGGAATTTCCATCCCCAGGCGAAGCCCCATGCCCGAAAGCACTTCCTTGATCTCGTTGAGCGACTTGCGGCCGAAATTCGGCGTGCGCAGCATCTCGGCTTCGGTCTTCTGAACCAGATCGCCGATATAGATGATGTTGTCGTTCTTGAGGCAATTGGCCGAACGCACCGACAGCTCCAACTCGTCGACCTTCTTGAGAAGGTAACGGTTGATCGTCGCGGTATCGCCAGGCGTTTCGGCAGCGGCAACCGGCAGGCCCGCCGAAACAGGCGCGCTGCGGGTCATCGCCGAATCGTCGAAGTGGACGAACAGCGACAGCTGGTCCTGAAGAATGCGACCGGCATAGGCCACTGCATCGTCAGGGGTCACGGTGCCATCGGTCTCGATCGTCAGCGTCAGCTTGTCGTAATCGAGTTCCTGCCCGACGCGGGTATTCTCGACCTTGTAGCTGACCTGGCGAACCGGCGAATACAGCGCGTCGATGGGGATCAGCCCGATCGGTGCGTCGGCCGGACGGTTGGCAGCGGCAGGCACATAGCCCTTCCCGACATCGGCGGTCAGCTCCATGTTGAGCGTCGCGCCTTCATCGAGGTGGCACAGCACCAGCTTGGGGTTCATCACTTCGATGTCGCCCGAAACGGCGATGTCACCGGCAGTGACGGTCGCGGGACCGGTCGCCGACAGCTGGAGCCGCTTGGGGCCTTCGCCCTGCATGCGGATCGCCAGCTGCTTGACGTTCAGGACGATGTCGGTGACGTCCTCGCGGACTCCCGCCAGCGACGAGAATTCGTGCAGCACGTTCTCGATCTTGATCGAGGTGACCGCAGCACCCTGCAGCGACGACAGCAACACGCGGCGCAGCGCATTGCCGAGCGTCAGGCCAAAGCCCCGCTCGAGCGGTTCGGCGATGAAGGTCGCCTTGCGCTTGGTATCGCCACCGGCCTTCTTTTCGAGACCGCTGGGCTTCTTCAGCTCCTGCCAGTTCTTTGCATTGACAGACACAGGCTTCCCCTGGGTTGGGCGGGAATGGGACTCTCCCGCCGAAAAGCCGCGTGGGCACGCGGCTCGCAATGCTGCGAAGCCGCCCGCCCACGCATAATCGAATTAGACGCGGCGGCGCTTCGAAGGACGAACGCCGTTGTGCGGGATCGAGGTCACGTCGCGGATCGACGTGATCTGGAAACCGACCGCCTGCAGCGCGCGAAGCGCCGACTCGCGGCCCGAACCCGGCCCCTTTACTTCGACTTCGAGGGTGCGGACGCCGTGCTCGGCAGCCTTCTTGCCTGCATCTTCGGCAGCGACCTGGGCGGCATAGGGAGTCGACTTGCGGCTACCCTTGAAGCCCATCGTGCCGGCCGACGACCACGAGATCGTGTTGCCCTGCGCGTCGGTGATGGTGATCATCGTGTTGTTGAAGCTGGCGTTCACATGCGCGACGCCCGAGGAAATGTTCTTGCGTTCGCGCCGACGAAGGCGCTGCGGTTCACGTGCCATTTTACTGTCCTGATATCCTGAATAGCGTAAGCGAGCCGCGACGATCCCGCCGCGGCTTCAAGCTTACTTCTTCTTGCCGGCGATCGCCTTCGACTTGCCCTTGCGGGTGCGCGCATTGGTATGCGTGCGCTGGCCGCGGACCGGCAGGCCCTTGCGATGACGAAGCCCACGATAGCAGGCCAGATCCATCAGACGCTTGATGTTCATCGCGGTCTGGCGACGAAGATCACCTTCCACCGTGTGGGTGGCGTCGATCGTCTCGCGGATCTGCAGCACTTCACTGTCGGTGAGGTCCTGTACCCGGCGTTCGGGAACGATGCTCAATGCCTCGGTGATCTGCTTGGCCTTTGCGGGGCCGATGCCGTGGATATACTGCAGCGCGATGACGACGCGCTTGTTGGTCGGGATGTTGACACCCGCAATACGAGCCATGAACTATATTCTCCCAGCTCCACGGGCACGGCATGGCAGCACGCGCCCATCTCGTAGCGTTAATACCGAAACGAACGACACCGACGGTCGCGTAAACGCGCCGCCGGAGTGACCGGTGCTTCGGAAGGACAGGCAGTTACGCTGCGAGTCGGCGGCTGTCAAGCGAGCCGGGCACTGTCAAGTGCGATTTGCGGAACCAATTTCGATGCAACGCGCCCGCCGAACGGGTGAACCTCGACGGTGGAATAGGCTTCAGCACCAGGGTCGGTCATTTGGTGGATCACTCGCGCCTTCAGGTCGACAATCCACAATTCCGGAACGCCATGCCGCGCATACAGCGGCACCTTTCGCGTGAAATCGTGTCGCAAAGATGAATCGGCGACTTCGATGGCAAGCCGGGCAAACCCCAGTTCGACGAACTGATCATCCGGATCGGGTGCGGCGACCAGCAAGTCGGGCTCGGGGAGGCTATGCGGCCCAAGCCGCATCGACACCGGCGACAGCACTTCCAGATCGAGTGCAGCGGCCTCAACCGCCCGATGAAATTGTGATCCGATTTCGATGATCACCCGGCCATGCGGGCGGTGCAGCGGGCTCATCTGATAGATTTCCCCCTCGATCAGTTCGAACCGGCCCTTGCCCAGAAAAAAGCCAGCTGCATCGAGCGAAACGAATTCCTCCACCGTCAACTTATGCAAAGTCGGTTCGGAAACAGGGAAATGCTCTTGGCCCATAACGGCCACAATATCATTCGTCGGGCCGATCGACAACGGGCCGAACGGGCCTGCCCCTACCTGCGCAGCACATCCTCGATCGCCGCCGTCACATGCGCGATATCGGCCATGCCGTCGATTCGGGTCACCAGGCCGCGTGCGTCGTAGATCGGCAGGATCGGCGCGGTCTTGGCGCGGTATTCACCCATGCGGGTGCGAACGGTGTCGGCATTGTCGTCGGGGCGGCGCTTGAAATCGGTGGCACCGCACACGTCACAAACCCCGGAGACTGCCGTCGGCTTGAACACATCGTGATAGCCGGCACCGCAATTGCCGCAGGTGAAACGCCCGGTGATACGCTCGACCAGCGCATCCTCGTCGACCACCAGTTCGATCACATAATGAAGTTCGCGGTTCCGCTCGGCCAGCAGCGTATCGAGCGCTTCGGCCTGTGCGGCCGTGCGCGGATAGCCGTCGAAGATCACGCCAGTGTCGGCAGCCAGCTCGTCCAGGCGCTCGCCGATGATCCCCGACACGATCGCGTCGGACACCAGCCCGCCCGAATCCATCACCGCCTTCGCCTCTAGCCCAACCGGCGTGCCCGCCTTCACCGCCGCGCGCAGCATGTCGCCGGTCGATAGCTGGACCATGCCGTGGTCGCGCTCTAGCCGGCTCGCCTGGGTGCCCTTGCCCGCGCCCGGCGGTCCCAGCAGGATGATATTCAAGCTTCTTCCCCTATTCGATCGTCAGGCGCGGTTCAGCGCGCCCGACCGCCCTTGAGCTTCGCCTTCTTGATCAGGTCGCCATACTGGTGCGCCAGCAAGTGCGACTGGATCTGCGTAACCGTGTCCATGGTTACGTTGACCACGATGAGAAGGCTAGTACCACCAAGGTAGAAGGGGATGCTGAGCGCCGACACCAGATATTCGGGCACAAGGCAGATGAAGGTCAGATAAGCCGCCCCGATCACGGTGATGCGGGTCAGCACATAATCGAAATACGCCTCGGTGCTCTTGCCCGGACGAATGCCCGGAATGAACCCGCCATAGCGCTTCAGATTGTCCGCCGTTTCTTCTGGGTTGAACACCACAGAGGTATAGAAGAACGAGAAGAACACGATGCCAAGCCCGTACAGCAGCATGTACACCGGGCTGCCATGCGTCAGATACTGATTCAGCCCGATCACCACGTCGTTCATGAACCCGCCATCGCCATTGGCGGCAACATTCTGGCCGGCAAACTGGCTGACGGTCAGCGGCATCAATAGCAGCGACGATGCGAAGATCGGCGGGATGACGCCGGCGGTGTTGATCTTGAGCGGCAAATGGCTGCGCTCGGCCTGCACGCCGCGCGCGGTCTGTCGCTTGGGATACTGGATCAGGATTCGGCGCTGTGCCCGTTCCATGAAACAGATCAGCAGGATCAGCCCGACGACCGCGATCAGAATCCCCAGCAGGCGAACCGGATCCATCGTGCCGGTGCGACCGCCCTCGAACAACTGCACCAAGGTGGTCGGCAGATGCGCGACGATGCCTGCCATGATGATCAGCGAAATACCGTTGCCGATGCCGCGACTGGTGATCTGCTCACCCAGCCACATCAGGAACATCGTACCGCCGATCAGCGAAATGACCGCGCTGATGCGGAACAACATGCCGGGCTCGACCACCGCCTGCGCGCCTTGCGTGGCACCGAATGCCTCAAGGCCGACCGCGATGAAATAGCCCTGCACGGCGGTAAGGCCGACGGTGCCGTAGCGCGTGTACTGGTTGAGCTTCTTGCGCCCGCTCTCGCCTTCCTTCTTGACCGCCGCCAGCGTGGGGCTGAGCGAGGAGGCGAGCTGCACCACGATCGACGCGGTGATATAGGGCATCACGCCAAGCGCGATGATCGACATCCGCTCGAGCGCACCGCCCGAGAAGGTGTTGAAGAAATCCATGACGCCGCCCTGAGTCTGCTGCGCGAGTAGGTCGAGCTGGGTCGGGTCGATGCCGGGCAGCGGCACATAGCTGAGCATCCGGAAGATGATGAGCGCGCCCAGCGTGAACCAGAGCCGCTTCTTGAGCTCGGTTGCCTTGCCGAATTTCGACAGGTTCAGGCCGGATGCCATTTGATCGGCTGCGGATGCCATATGTGGTGTGTCCCGGGAATCAGCGGGCGGAACTTTCGCCCATGTCGCGAGTGCATATAGGCGGTTGGGGCGCGTTGTCTAACCCGACCGGCCAAAGCTGCCGCGCAAAATCCCCTCCCGTACGGTAAGAAGGGGTTGAGGGAGAGCCTGTCCGCGAGCAACCGAAGCGCTCGAGCAGATAGCCCCTCCCCCGCCCCCTCCCGCAAGCGGGAGGGGAGACAGAAGGCTACGCCTTCTTGGCGGCGGCCTTCTTGGCTTCCTTATCGGCGATCCGCTCGAGGCGAACCTTGCCCTTCTTGGCGGCAGCCTTCTCGCCGGGCGAGACCAGCTCGATCACCTGCACCGAACCGCCCGCCTTTTCGACGGCTGCCTTGGCACCCTTTGAAGCACCGGCAACGACGAACGACATCTTGGCCGAGAAATCGCCCTTGGCCAGGAGGCGGACGCCGTCCTTGCCGCCGCGCGTCAGCCCGGTCGCGGTCAACAGCGCCTGGTCGATCGTCGCACCCGCTTCGATCTTGCCCGCGTCGATCGCCTTCTGGATCATGCCCAGGTTGATCTCGGCATAGTCCTTGGCGAACGGGTTGTTGAACCCGCGCTTTGGCAAGCGCATGTGGAGCGGCATCTGGCCACCCTCGAAGCCGTTGATCGCAACGCCCGAGCGTGCCTTGGCACCCTTTTGGCCGCGACCTGCGGTCTTGCCCAGGCCCGAACCGATACCACGGCCAACGCGCACGCGCTCCTTACGAGCGCCCTTGTTATCGCGGATGTCATTGAGTTTCATGTGTTGCACTCGCTTTCGCTTTTGTCGCGCTAAAGACATTTGGGTAAAAACAGGAAGGGGGCCGATAGCCCCCTTCCCTCATTCTGTCACTGGCAGCGGAGGAATTATTCCTCGACCGACAACATGTGATGCACCTTACGGATCATGCCGCGCACCTCGGGGGTGTCGTCCAGCTCGACCGTCTTGTGCATCTTGTTCAGCCCCAGCCCGATCAGCGTTGCACGCTGGCTCGGGTCGCGGCGGATGGGCGAACCCGTCTGGGTGATCTTAACCTTGGCCATGTCGCTTACTCCACGACCGCTGCGGCATCGGCCTCGGCGGTTTGTGAACCACCACGGCCGAGCAGGTCGGCGATCTTCTTGCCGCGACGCTGCGCGACGCTCTTGGGCGAGGTTTGCTCACCCAGCGACTCGAAGGTTGCGCGGATCATGTTGTACGGGTTCGACGTGCCGGTCGACTTGGTCACCACGTCCGCGACGCCAAGCGCCTCGAACACGGCGCGCATCGGACCGCCTGCGATGATGCCGGTACCTGCAGGTGCCGAACGCAGATACACCAGGCCCGCACCGAAGTGACCGACGCCGTCATGATGCAGCGTGCGACCATCGCGCAACGGCACGCGGATCATCGCCTTCTTGGCAGCGGCAGTCGCCTTTGAAATCGCCTCGGGCACTTCGCGCGCCTTGCCATGACCAAAGCCAACGCGGCCCTTGCCATCGCCGACGACGACGAGCGCTGCAAAGCCGAAGCGCTTGCCGCCCTTCACCGTCTTCGAAACGCGGTTGATGTGGACCAGCTTCTCGATCAGCTCTTCGCCGCCATCGTCGCTGCCGCCGCGATTGTCGCGACGGTTGCCGCCGCGATTGTCGCGACCGCCACCACGGTTGTTGTTACCGCCGGGGCCGCCGCCAGGGCCGCCACGACCACGACCGCCGCGCGGACCGCGCGAAGGTGCATCCTGAGCAGGAGCGGCAGCGGCTGCCGGAGCGCCGGTCTGGTTGTTCTCGTCCGCCATATTAGAACTCCAATCCGCCTTCACGCGCGGCTTCCGCCAGCGCCTTTACGCGACCATGATACAGGAAGCCGCCGCGATCGAAGACGACCTGGGTGACGCCGGCGGCCTTCGCCGCCTCGGCCAGGCGCTTGCCGACATCGGCTGCGGTCTCGACATTGGCCTTCGCGCTGTCGCGGAAGTCCTTGTCGAGGCTCGATGCCATGGCCAGCGTGCGGCCGGCGACGTCGTCGATTACCTGCGCATAGATATGCTGGCCCGAACGATGGACCGACAGACGCGGCCGACCACCGCCACGCGCCCGAAGCGCGGTACGGTTGCGGCGGCGCCGCTTCTCGAAGAGAGACATGCCCTTGGTCATTACTTCTTCTTCCCTTCCTTGCGGAAGATGAACTCGCCATCGTACTTGATGCCCTTGCCCTTGTAAGGCTCGGGCTTGCGCCAGCGACGGATTTCGGCGGCCAATTGGCCAACCTTCTGCTTGTCGGTACCGCTGATCTCGACCGTGGTCGCGTCAGGCGTCTTGACCTCGATGCCCTCGGGCACCGCGATGTTGACGTCGTGGCTGTAGCCGAGCTGCAGCTTCAGGTTGTTGCCCTGTGCTGCTGCGCGATAGCCGACGCCGGTGATGATCAGCTTCTTGGTGAAGCCGTCGGTAACGCCGGTAACCAGGTTCTGCACCATGGTCCGCTGCATGCCCCAAAACGCGCGAGCGCGCTTGGTGCCATTGGCGGGCTGCACCGAAATGCCGCCGTCGACATTCTCATACTTGATGTCTTCGAACAGCGGCATCGTCAGCGTGCCCTTGGGGCCTTTGACGCTGATCTGCTCGCCGTCGATCGTCGCGGTCACGCCCGCAGGCACGGTGACCGGCTTCTTGCCGATGCGGCTCATCAGAATACCTCCGCGAGCACTTCGCCACCGACATTCTGTTCACGCGCTTCGGCGTCGGACAGAACGCCACGCGGCGTCGATACGATGGTGATGCCAAGGCCGTTGCGGACCTTTGGCAGTTCCTGCGAGCCCGAATAGACCCGGCGACCGGGCTTCGAAACGCGCGCGACATGCTTGATCGCGGGCTGGCCCTCGAAATATTTCAGCTCGATGCGGATGCCGGCCGCAGGGCCCATCTGCTCTTCGCTATAGCCGCGGATATAACCCTCGCGCTGAAGCACGTCGAGCACGCGGGCACGCAACTTCGAGGCAGGCGTCAGGACAGAGTCCTTGCGCGCGCGCTGGCCGTTGCGGATGCGGGTGAGCATGTCACCCAGTGGATCGGTCAAAGCCATGTCAGGTCCTTACCAGCTCGACTTCGTGACGCCGGGGATCAGGCCCTTGTTGGCCAGATCGCGCAGCATGACGCGGGCAAGACGGAACTTGCGGTAATAGCCGCGTGGGCGGCCGGTCAGCTCGCACCGGTTGCGGATGCGGGTCGGGTTGCCGTTGCGCGGCAGCTCGGCCATCTTCAGGCGCGCCATCAGGCGCTCCGAATCGTCAAGATCGCGGTCGTTCGCAATGGCCTTCAGCGCCGCGTACTTCGGGGCATACTTCTTGACCAGCTTGCGCCGCTTCTCGTTCTTGTTGATCGAACTCAGTTTCGCCATCGACTTAAGCTCTCTTTCCTTATGCTCCCTCTCCCGCTTGGCGGGAGAGGGTCGGGGTGAGGGTCTGTAACCCCCAGCATTGATTTGGTGAAGGCCTGGCCCTCACCCTTTCGCCGCTTGCGCGGCTCGCTCCCTCTCCCGCCTGCGGGAGAGGGAAAGCATCACGCCGCCTGCTTCTCTTCTTCCTCGACCTTCGGGAAGGGGAAGCCGAACAGACGAAGCAGCTCGCGCGCTTCGTCATCGGTGCGCGCGGTGGTGGTCACGATCACGTCCATGCCGCGCACCTTGTCGATGCGGTCATAGTTGATCTCGGGGAACACCAGCTGCTCCTTCAGGCCGCATGCATAGTTGCCGCGTCCGTCGAAGCTCTTGGGGTTCAGCCCGCGGAAATCGCGAACGCGCGGCAGCGCGATCGTGATGAAACGGTCGAGAAACTCGTACATGCGCTCGCGGCGAAGCGTTACCTTCACGCCGATCGGCATGCCCTCACGCAGCTTGAACGTCGCGACCGACTTCTTCGCCTTGGTGATGACGGGCTTCTGGCCGGCGATCAGCTCCATTTCAGAAGCCGCCTGCTCGACCTTCTTCTTGTCCTGCGTCGCTTCGCCAACGCCCATGTTCAGGACGATCTTGTCGATGCGCGGAATTTCCATCGCGTTCTTGTAGCCGAACTTCTCGGTCATCGCCTTGACGATTTCCGCGTCGTACTTGGCCCGCATCCGCGGAATATACTTATCAGCCACTGATGACCTCCCCGGTCTTGACCGCAACGCGAACCTTCTTGCCGTCGCGCTCTTCAAAACGGACGCGCGTCGCCTTGCCGTCGGCAGTCACGTGCGCGACCTTCGAGATGTGCAGCGGTGCTTCCGAACGCTCGAGGCCGCCCTGCGGCTGACCCTGCGAAGGCTTTTTGTGGCGAACGGCGATGTTCACGCCCTGGACCACGACCTTCTCGTCGCGCGGCATCGAACGGACGACCTCACCGGTCTTGCCCTTGTCCTTGCCCGACAGGACGACAACGCGGTCGCCCTTCTTGATCTTTGCGGCAGACATTACAGAACCTCCGGCGCCAGGCTGATGATCTTCATATAGCCACGGCCGCGCAGCTCGCGAACGACCGGGCCAAAGATACGGGTGCCGATCGGCTCCTCGTTCTTGTTGACCAGCACCGCGGCGTTGCCGTCGAAGCGAATGACCGAGCCATCGGCGCGGCGAATATCCTTGCGTGTGCGGACGATGACAGCGCGATGCACGTCACCCTTCTTCACGCGGCCACGTGGTGCTGCTTCCTTGACGCTGACGACAATCACGTCGCCAACACCGGCCACGCGACGCTTGGAGCCGCCCAGCACCTTGATGCACTGCACCCGCTTCGCGCCGCTATTGTCAGCGACGTCGAGATTGGACTGCATTTGGATCATCGATCCGTATCCTTCTCAATATGGGGTGGATTCCGACCCAGCCCCGCCTTCTACAATGGTGGCTTTAGGCTTCCGCCGCTGCCGCCGTCTCTTCGGGAGTGGCGTGGACGTTGACACGATCCACGACCTTCCACGTCTTCAGCTTCGAAATCGGTGCGGTCTCTTCGATCCGTACCGTCTCACCCTCACGATAGGCATTCACCTCGTCGTGAGCATGATACTTCTTCGTCCGGCGGATGATCTTGCCGTAGAGCGGGTGCTTCACCTTACGCTCGACGCTTACCACCACCGTCTTGTCGGTCTTATCCGAGACGATCATCCCGGTCAGCACACGCTTCGGCATGTCGTTTCCTCTTACTTGGCGGACGAGCGCTGACGCTCGCCCTGCAAGGTCTTGATACGGGCGATGTCGCGACGGACTTCCTTGACCCGGCTCGGCTTTTCGAGCTGGCTGGTCGCCGCCTGAAAGCGCAGGTTGAATGCCTCGCGCTTCAGGTTGCCCAGATCGTCGGTCAATTGGTCGTCGGTCTTGACGCGCATGTCGGTAGGCTTGGTCATCTCAATCAACCCTCCAGGTGCGAGGTGTCGCCGAGACGGGCAACGACCTTCACCTTGATCGGCAGCTTCATCGCCGCCCGCTCGAATGCTTCTGCCGCAAGTGGGCCGGGAACACCGTCCAGCTCGAAGAGAATACGACCCGGCTTCACCCGCGCTGCCCAATATTCAAGGGCACCCTTGCCCGAGCCCATGCGGACTTCGGCGGGCTTCGACGACACCGGAAGGTCGGGGAAGATGCGGATCCACAACCGCCCCTGACGCTTGATGTGGCGCGTGATCGCGCGGCGAGCCGCCTCGATCTGACGCGCGGTGATCCGCTCTGGCTCCATCGCCTTCAGGCCATACGACCCGAAGTTCAGCGTTGCGCCACCCTTGGCATCGCCCTTGATCCGGCCCTTAAAGGCCTTGCGGAACTTGCTCTTTTTCGGTTGCAGCATTGCCTAACCCTCAGCGACGGTCGTCGCGCGCCGGGCGAACGCCCGACGTCTGCGATTCAAGATTGAGGCGATCGGTTGCCATCGGATCATGGCCCAGGATTTCGCCCTTGAAGATCCACACCTTCACGCCGCACACGCCATAGGCGGTATGCGCCTCGGCTTCGGCATGATCGATGTTGGCGCGCAGCGTGTGCAGCGGCACCCGGCCTTCACGATACCATTCCGACCGCGCGATTTCGGCACCACCAAGACGGCCGCCGCAATTAATGCGGATGCCCTCGGCACCAAGCCGCATCGCCGATTGCACCGCGCGCTTCATGGCACGGCGGAACGCAATACGACGCTCAAGCTGGTCGGCGATGCCCTGCGCGACCAGGCGCGCATCGACTTCGGGCTTGCGGATCTCGACGATGTTCAGCGAGACGTCCGACGGGGTCATCGTGCCGATCTTCTTGCGAAGCTTCTCGATGTCCGCACCCTTCTTGCCGATGATCACACCGGGACGGGCAGCGAAGATCGAGATGCGGCACAGCTTTGCCGGACGCTCGATGACGACCTTGGAAATCGCAGCCTGCTTCAGCGTCGACATGATGTACTGGCGGATGCGAAGATCCTCCAGCAGCAGCCGGCCATATTCCGCGCCCTCGGCGAACCAGCGGCTGTCCCAGGTGCGGTTGATCTGCAGGCGAAGACCGATTGGATTGCTCTTGTGACCCATATCAGGCCTCCTCTTCCTGCTTCTCGCGCACGACAATACGCAGGCGGCTGAACGGCTTCAGGATGCGGGTCGACTTACCGCGACCGCGCGTGGCGAAACGCTTCATCACGATCGACTTGCCGACCGACGCCTCGGCGACGACGAGAGCGTCGACGTCAAGGTTGTGGTTGTTCTCGGCGTTGGCGATCGCGCTGGCGAGCACCTTGCGGGCATCGACAGCCATCGCCTTCTTCGAAAAGGCGAGGATGTTCATCGCCTGACCGACTGGCTGATTGCGGATCAATGCCGCGACCAGGTTCAGCTTCTGCGCCGAACCACGGATCTGCGTGCCGACCGACAGTGCTTCATTGTCGGCGACGCGACGGGGAGCCTTAGGCTTCGACATCAGCGCTTGCCCTTCTTGTCTGCCGCATGGCCGGGGAAGAAGCGCGTGGGCGCGAACTCGCCCAGCTTCATGCCGACCATTTCTTCGTTGACCGAGACGGGAACGAACTTGCGACCGTTATAGACGCTGAACGTAAGTCCCACGAACTGGGGCAGGATCGTCGAGCGACGCGACCAGGTCTTGATCGGGCCGCTGCGACCCCCGGCGTCCTGTGCGGTCTCGGCCTTCTTGAGAAGGCTGAGTTCCACAAACGGACCCTTCCATACCGAACGAGCCATGGCGTTAGCCCTTCTTCTTGGCGTGACGCGACCGGATGATCATGCGATCGGTCGACTTGTTGTGACGAGTGCGAGCACCCTTGGTCGGCTTGCCCCAAGGCGTGACCGGATGACGGCCGCCCGAGGTCCGGCCTTCACCACCGCCGTGCGGATGGTCGACCGGGTTCTTGGCAACACCGCGCGTCAGCGGGCGGATGCCCTTCCAACGGTTGCGGCCAGCCTTGGCAAGATTGGTGTTCTGGTTGTCGGGGTTCGACACCGCACCGACCGTCGCCATGCAATCGCCGCGAATGTAGCGCTGCTCGCCCGAATTGAGACGAACGATCACCATGCCGCGATCACGACCCACGACCTGCACATAAGTGCCTGCCGAACGTGCGATCTGACCGCCCTTGCCGGGCTTCATCTCGACATTGTGAACGATGGTGCCGACCGGCATCTGGCCGATTTCCATCGCGTTGCCCGGCTTAACGTCGGTCTTCTTGCCCGCGATCACCTTATCACCGACAGCAAGACGCTGCGGCGCGATGATGTAGGCGACGTCCGACTTCTCGCCATTCTCGCCGACTTCACCGAACGGCACGGCACCGTAGTTGATCAGCGCCAGGAACGCGGTGCGGTTGGGATCATATTCCAGCCGCTCGACAGTGCCCTCGACGTCCCACAGGCGACGCTTGAAATCGACGATGCGATAGCGCTGCTTGTGGCCGCCGGCGATGCCGCGCGACGTGACATGGCCCTTGTTGTTACGGCCACCGGTCTTGCGCTTGCCCTCGGTCAGCGCCTTGACGGGACCGCCCTTGTGGAGCGACGAACGGTCCACCAGGATGAGGCCACGCCGCGACGGCGAGGTCGGATTATAATGCTTGAGTGCCATTTGCCTCAGACCCCCGTCGTGACGTCGATCGAATCGCCGTCCTTCAGCGTCACGATCGCCTTCTTGATGTCCGAACGCTTGTAGGGCGTGCCCTTCCAGCGCTTCGTCTTGCCCTTCTGCACGATCGTGTTCACGCCGGTGACCTTTACGTCGAACAGCGCTTCTACGGCCGCCTTGATCTCCGGCTTGGTGGCGTCATTTGCCACCTTGAACACAACCGCGTTGTGCTCGGAGACGAGGGTCGACTTCTCGGTGATGTGCGGTGCGACAATCACGTCATAATGACGATTGTCGATCGCAGCCTTGGTCTGCTTAGCCATGGAAGCGTGCCTCCAGCTTCTCGACCGCGGCGCGTGTCAGCACCAGCGTGTCATGCTTCAGGATGTCGTACACATTGGCGCCCATCGCAGGCATCACGTTGATGTACGACAGGTTGCGGGTTGCCAGCGCAAAGCCGTCTTCCACTGCGTCACCGTCGATCACCAGCGCGGTCTTGCCAAAGCCCATTGCGGCCCAGGCACCCTGGAGAACCTTGGTCTTGGCTTCGGCGACCTTGAGGTCGTCGAGCACGACGAGCGTGCCGGCAGCAGCGTGGCTCGACAGCGCCATCTTCAGACCCAGCGCCCGAACCTTCTTGTTCAGGCTGTTGTCGAAGTCGCGAAGCCGCGCACCGTGCGCCTTACCACCACCGATGAAGATCGGTGCACGACGATCGCCGTGACGGGCAGTACCGCCGCCCTTCTGGCGACCGAACTTCTTGCCGGTACGCGCAACTTCCGAGCGCTCGCGCGTCGGACGCGCGGTGCCGCGGCGGTTGTGAAGCTGCCAGGTGACGACGCGGTGAAGGATGTCAGCGCGCGGCTCGACACCGAATACGGCGTCGTTCAGCTCGATGTCGCCATTCTCGGTCGCTTCGAGGGTTTGAACCTTGATCTTCACGTTCAGCCCTCCTGGCCGTCGGTCGTCTCGACCGTGGTCACGTCCTGCGCGGGCGTGTCGGCTGCGACGTCGTTGTTGTTGGCGACCTGCTTGAGGCCAGCGGGATAGGGAGCGTCGGCATGGCGCGCGACCTTCACCGCGTCCTTGACAATCAACCAGCCACCCTTCGAGCCGGGAACCGAACCCTTGACGAACAGCAAGCCGCGCTCGACGTCGGTCTGGACGATTTCCAGGTTCTGCTGGGTGCGGTTACGGTCGCCCATATGGCCGGCCATCTTCTTGTTCTTGAAGACCTTGCCCGGATCCTGGCGCTGACCGGTCGAACCGTGCGAACGGTGCGACAGCGAAACACCGTGGGTGGCGCGCAAGCCCCCGAAGCCCCAGCGCTTCATAGCGCCAGCGAAGCCCTTGCCCTGCGTCTTGCCCGAAACGTCGACGATCTGGCCGGCGACGAAATGGTCCGCGCCGATCTCAGCACCGACATCGAGCATCGCATCTTCCGCAACGCGGAATTCGCAAAGCTGCGCCTTCAGCTCGACTTCGGCCTTGCCGAAATGTCCGCGCTGCGGCTTCGCGGTGTTCTTGGCCTTGGCCGAACCCGCGCCTAGCTGAACCGCGACATAGCCGTCGCGATCGATGGTGCGCTGTGCAACCACCTGAACGCCCTCAAGCGCCAGAACGGTTACCGGCACATGCCGACCATCGTCCTGGAACAAGCGGGTCATTCCCAGTTTCTTAACGATCACGCCAGTGCGCATGACCTGTTGCTCCTATACAGAGGCCCGCCCGGCCAAAAGCGACCGTGCGGGCGTGCCCAACCCATGATGAAAAGCGGCCCCGTCCCGGGCTGGATATCCGGCGAACCGGACGTGACGGGGAACGCTGTCCCGGCGGCTTGCGCCACCGGCGGTATTCCGAATGTCTGTTTGTCATGCCGGCCTGGACCGGCATCTCCTCGTGGCAGGTGCAATACCTGCCTCAACAAGACCCCAACCAACGCTGAGGTGACGCGAATCCCTAAGAACTCGCGGAAGCAGGCCTTTACGCCAGCTTGATCTCGACGTCAACGCCTGCGGCCAGGTCGAGCTTCATCAGCGCGTCCACCGTCTGCGGGGTCGGCTGCACGATGTCGAGCAGGCGCTTGTACGTGCGGGTCTCGAACTGCTCGCGCGACTTCTTGTCGATGTGCGGGCCACGGTTGACCGTGAACTTGTCGATGTGAGTCGGCAAAGGGATTGGGCCACGGATGAGCGCGCCGGTGCGACGGGCGGTGTCGGCGATGTCGCCGGCGGCCTGGTCGAGCACGCGGTGGTCGAACGCCTTCAGGCGAATGCGGATATTGTTGTCCATGTCCCTACCAATGCGAAAGAGCGGGGGCTGCCTGATCGATCGCCACCCCGGCGCTGCCGGGCTGACGGCCGTTGGCCGCCTCTTGCTGTTCAATGAAACTGAGCGAGCGCCACTAACGGGCGTAGCGTAGAAAAGCAACCGCCCAGCCCTGTTTTCACAGGACCGGGCGGCTTTATTTTTGCGTCTGGCTTACTTGGTGATGCCGCTGACAACACCTGCGCCGACGGTACGGCCACCCTCACGGATGGTGAAGCGCTGGCCGACGTCCATAGCGATCGGCGCGATCAGCTTGATGCCGAGCGCGACGTTGTCGCCTGGCATCACCATCTCGGTGCCCTCAGGCAACTCGACGGTGCCGGTCACGTCCGTGGTGCGGAAGTAGAACTGCGGACGATAGTTGGCGAAGAATGGCGTGTGACGGCCACCCTCGTCCTTCGACAGCACGTACACTTCCGACGAGAACTCGGTGTGCGGCTTGATCGAGCCTGGCTTGCAGAGAACCTGGCCACGCTCGACTTCTTCACGGCCCACGCCGCGGATCAGCGCGCCGATGTTGTCGCCTGCCATGCCCTGGTCGAGCAGCTTGCGGAACATCTCGACGCCCGTGACCGTGGTCTTGCGGGTGTCGTGGATGCCGACGATCTCGACTTCCTCGCCAACCTTCACAACGCCGGTCTCGACGCGGCCGGTGACGACCGTACCGCGACCCGAGATCGAGAACACGTCCTCGATCGGCATCATGAACGGCTTGTCGAGCGGACGCTCGGGCTGTGGGATCGACTCGTCGACCGCTGCCATCAGCGCCAGGATCGCGTCCTTGCCGAAGGTGTCGTTCGAACCCGACAGCGCGCACGTTGCCGAACCGCGGATGATCGGAATGTTGTCGCCGTCGAAGTCGCGCTTCGAAAGCTCCTCACGGATCTCCATTTCGACCAGCTCGAGGATTTCCTCGTCGTCGACCAGATCGACCTTGTTGAGGAAGACCACCATGGTCGGCACGCCGACCTGCTTGGCGAGCAGGATGTGCTCCTTGGTCTGTGGCATCGGGCCGTCGGTGGCCGAAACCACCAGGATCGCGCCATCCATCTGCGCCGCGCCGGTGATCATGTTCTTCACATAATCGGCGTGGCCTGGGCAATCGACGTGCGCATAGTGGCGCGCTGCCGTCTCATACTCGACGTGCGCGGTCGAGATCGTGATGCCACGCTCGCGCTCTTCGGGTGCCTTGTCGATGTTGGCGAAGTCGACTGCGACGCCGCCCGAGGTCTCGGCCAAAACCTTCGTGATCGCCGCCGTCAGCGACGTCTTGCCGTGATCGACGTGACCGATGGTGCCGATGTTGAGATGCGGCTTGTTCCGCTCGAACTTTGCTTTCGCCATGATTCCCTACCTTGCTGAATTCAGATTTCCCGGCCGCTCGGGGACTCGCCGAAAGGCGGCCCCATAGCGGCTCGTATTCGATTACGCCAGCTTCGCCTTCACTTCTTCGGCGACGTTGGCAGGCACTTCGTCGTAATGCGAGAACTGCATGCTGTACTGCGCGCGGCCCTGGGTGAACGAGCGGAGCTGGTTCACATAGCCGAACATGTTCGCCAGCGGCACAATCGCCTCCACCGCCTGCGCGTTGCCGCGCGTGTCGGTCCCCTGGATCTGCCCACGACGCGAGTTCAGATCGCCGATCACATCGCCCAGATAATCCTCCGGGGTAACGACCTCAACCTTCATCATCGGCTCGAGCAGCTTGATGCCCGACTTCTGCGCGGCTTCACGCATCGCGCCACGCGCGCAGATTTCGAACGCCAGCGCCGACGAGTCGACGTCATGATAGGCACCGTCGGTCAAATGGACCTCGAAATCGATGATCGGGAAGCCGATCAGCGATCCGGTTTCCGCCGTCTCGCGCATGCCCTTCTCGACCGAGGGGATATATTCCTTGGGAATATTACCGCCCTTGATCTCGTCGAAGAACTGGAAGCCCGAACCACGCTCGCCCGGAATGACAGTGAGCTTGACGCGACCGAACTGACCCGACCCGCCCGACTGCTTCTTGTGGGTATAGTCGATGTCGACCTTCTTGCCGAGATATTCGCGATACGCCACCTGCGGCGCGCCGACGTTCGCCTCGACCTTGAACTCGCGCTTCATGCGATCGACCAGGATTTCGAGGTGAAGCTCACCCATCCCCTTGATGATCGTCTGACCGCTCTCGTGGTCGGTCGACACGCGGAACGAGGGATCTTCGCGCGCAAGACGGTTGAGCGCGACGCCCATCTTCTCCTGATCGGCCTTGGTCTTTGGCTCCACCGAAAGCTCGATCACCGGCTCGGGGAATTCCATCCGCTCGAGGATGATCGGTGCGTTCTGCGCGCAGAGCGTATCACCGGTCGTGGTATCCTTCAGGCCCGCAAGCGCGACGATGTCGCCGGCAAATGCCTCCTGGATGTCCTCACGGCTGTTCGCATGCATCAACAGCATGCGACCGACCTTTTCCTTCTTGTCCTTCACCGAATTGGTGACCATCGACGCGGCTTCGAGCTTGCCCGAATAGATGCGTGCGAAGGTCAGGGTGCCGACGAAGGGATCGTTCATGATCTTGAACGCCAGCGCCGAAAACGGTGCCTCGTCCGACGAAGGACGCTCGTCAGGGGTTTCCCCGTCGAGCTTGAGGCCCTTGATCGCAGGCACGTCGAGCGGCGACGGCAGATAATCGACCACTGCGTCGAGCAGGGGCTGAACGCCCTTGTTCTTGAACGCCGAACCACAAACCACCGGCACGAACGCCATGCTGAGCGTACCCTTGCGGATCAGCTTCTTCAGGTCGGCAGTGCTCGGCTCGTTGCCCTCGAGATAGGCCTCCATCAAGTCGTCGTCCAGCTCGACGGCCATCTCGATGAGTTCGCTGCGATACTTGGCGGCTTTTTCCACCAGGTCCTCAGGGATCTCCTGATATTCGAACTTCGCGCCCAGGCTCTCTTCGAGCCAGATGATCGCACGGTTCTCGACCAGGTCGACCAGGCCCTTGAAGCCGCCCTCGGTGCCGATCGGCAGATACAGCACGGCAGGACGCGCGGCGAGGCGCTCGATGATCGAATTGACGCAGAAGTA
This sequence comes from Sphingomonas sp. 37zxx, assembly GCF_000786205.1. Lineage (GTDB taxonomy): Bacteria > Pseudomonadota > Alphaproteobacteria > Sphingomonadales > Sphingomonadaceae > Sphingomonas. Next base: position 123,289 of record NZ_JROH01000010.1, read on the forward strand.
AAAGTCCGCGCCGGTGCGATCGAGCTTGTTGATGAAGCACATGCGCGGCACGCCGTACTTGTCGGCCTGGCGCCACACGGTTTCCGACTGCGGCTCGACGCCGGCAACGCCGTCGAAGCAAGCAACCGCGCCATCGAGCACGCGCAGCGAACGCTCGACTTCGATCGTGAAGTCGACGTGCCCGGGGGTGTCGATGATGTTGATCAGATGCTCTTCGCCCTTGCCTTCTTCGGCGCGCCACTTGCAGGTCGTCGCAGCCGACGTGATCGTGATCCCGCGCTCCTGCTCCTGCTCCATCCAGTCCATCGTCGCGGTGCCCTCATGGACCTCGCCGATCTTGTAGGACTTGCCGGTGTAATAAAGGATACGCTCGGTCGTCGTCGTCTTGCCGGCGTCAATGTGCGCCATGATGCCGATGTTGCGATAGCGGTCGAGCGGATGGCTGCGGGCCATGGTCTTACTCCTGGTGCCGACGGATCGGCGCGGTGAAATCGGTTCGGGGAGCACCCCGCCCGTTCGTCCTGAGCAGCCATTGAGCTTGTCGAAATGGCGTATCGAAGGATGCCGCCTGGGGCAGCCCTTCGATACGGGTCTTCGCCATGCTCAGCCCCTACTCAGGGCGAACGGAAATCGGGAGCGACGCGGGTGTTACCCCGCGCCTCCCCCATATAGGTTACCAGCGATAGTGCGAGAAGGCCCGGTTGGCTTCTGCCATCCGGTGAGTGTCTTCGCGCTTCTTCACCGCGTTGCCGCGGTTGTTCGCCGCGTCCATCAGCTCGCCCGAAAGGCGGGCCGACATCGTGTTCTCGCTGCGATTGCGCGCCGAGGTGATGAGCCAGCGGATCGCGAGCGCCTGGGCACGCTCGGGGCGAACCTCGACCGGCACCTGATAGGTCGCACCACCGACACGGCGGCTGCGCACTTCGATGCCCGGCGCGATGTTGTTCAGTGCATCGTGGAACACGCCGACCGGGTCGCGCTTGGCGCGCTGTTCGACGGTTTCCATTGCGCTGTACACGATGCCTTCTGCGACGGCCTTCTTGCCGTCGAGCATCACGCTGTTCATGAACTTGGAAAGAATTTGATCACCGTATTTCGGATCGGGAAGGATGATCCGCTTTTCGGGACGACGACGACGTGCCATTGATTTTTACCTCTTAACTTCAGCCTGATGGTCGAAAGGACGACCGGCTTACTTCGGACGCTTGGCGCCGTACTTCGAGCGGGACTGCTTGCGATCCTTGACACCCTGGGTATCGAGAACGCCGCGCAGCACATGGTAGCGAACGCCGGGAAGATCGCGAACGCGACCGCCGCGGATCAGCACCACCGAGTGCTCCTGCAGATTATGGCCTTCACCCGGAATATAGGTGATGACTTCGCGCTGGTTCGTCAGGCGAACCTTGGCGACCTTACGAAGCGCCGAGTTCGGCTTCTTTGGGGTCGTCGTGTACACGCGGGTGCAAACGCCACGCTTCTGCGGGTTTGCTTCCATCGCAGGGACCTTGCTCTTGGCCTTCTGCGGATCGCGGCCCTTGCGGACCAACTGGTTAATCGTCGGCATGAAGCCCTTCACCTTTGCGTTACCAGAGCCATTCTGGCGGTTACTTTGCTGGAGCCCTGTGCGAGCGAATACGAAAACGACCCGGGTGGCTTGACCCACCGGGCCTTTGACGTCTCCAACAACGTTCATTGCTCGTCCCCGCAGCGCCACGGATAGGCCGATGGAATCGGCACGTCCGGCTGGGGAACGGACGCGCCTATACGCCGGGGGGCTGTTGCGGTCAACAGGGCGCGCGCCGCAGACACCCTGCCCTGCCGGGGCGTCACGCTGCTTTACTGCACCGCGCCCTTCTCCAGTACCCCGCCCTTCACCACATGGCTCACCCGCTCGAGCACGCGAATATCCGCCAGCGGATCGCCGTCGACCGCAACGATGTCGCCATAACGCCCGACGGCGATCGCCCCGACATCGCGTTCACGCCCCAGCGCCTGCGCGGCGTTGGTGGTCGCTGCCTGGATCGCCTGCATCGGCGTCATCCCGAACTGCACCATCGTCGCGAACTGCCCCGCGGCGGTGTCGTGCGGCATCACCCCGGCGTCCGATCCGAACACCAGCTTGATCCCCATCCGCACCGCCTTGGCAAAATTGTCGCGCTGCACCTGCGCCACCTCGCGGTCCTTGCGCAGATTTTCCTCGAGCGCGCCGGTCGCCGCGCCCTCGCGCTGGGTATATTCGGTGTTGAAGATGTCCATCGACAGCCAGGTGCCACGCTCCTTGGCCAGCCTCAGCCCCTCGTCGTCGATCAGGCTGGCATGCTCGATCGTGTCGATTCCCGCGCGGATCGCCGCTTTGATCCCATCGGCCCCATGCGCGTGCGCGGCGACCTTGAGGCCCCACATATGCGCCTCGTCAGCAGCAGCCTTTAATTCGTCGGCGGTCATCTGCTGCTGGCCGGGTTCGGTATTCTTGGAAAACACGCCGCCGGTGGCGCAGACCTTGATCACCTCGGCCCCAAAACGCCGGTTCTCGCGCACCTGATAGCGCACCGCCTCGGCCCCGTTCACCCCGCGCTCGGTCTGCTCCTTGTAGCGCGGCGGCAGCAGGTTGCTCCCGCCGCAATGCCCGCCGGTCGCACCGAAGCTCCAGGTCGCGGGCACGATCCGCGGGCCGGGGTAGAAGCCGCCCTCGATCCCCTGCTTTAGCGCGACATCGGCATAGTCCGCCGCGCCGAGGTTGCGCACGGTGGTGAAGCCGGCGTGCAACATGTCGCGCGCATTGCCAACGCCCAGCGTCACCGGGAACACGTCGGTATATTCAAGGCTCTTATAGCCCCTGATCCGCGCGCTGCCCGCCAGATGGACGTGCATGTCGATGAAGCCGGGGAGCAATGTCTTGCCCGGCAGGTCGATCCGCTGTGCATCCGCCGGGATATCGGGTCGCCCGCCATTGCGCCCGACCACCGAGCTGACCCGGCCGTCGGTGATGACGATCACCGGCTCTTCGATCACCCGCCCCGCGACGACATCGATCATCCTGGCGGCGGTGATGACCGTGGTTCGCGATGCCGGAGCGGTTTGCGCCGATGCCATCCCGGCGCTGGCGAGCGTGACGCAGGTGGCAACGGTGATCAAACGCATGCGCTTCCCCTAAAGACCGGGATGCAACCTTGCGGCACGGTGCCGCCGGGTCAATCCCCGGCGGCAGCCCCTGCCCTTGCGCTATCGATCAGATATGCAGCGCCTTGCCATAGGCGGCGAGGACGCTCTCGTGCATCATCTCGCTCAGCGTTGGGTGCGGGAACACTGTTTCCATCAGCTCGGCCTCGGTGGTCTCGAGCGTCTTGCCGACGGTGTAGCCCTGGATCAATTCGGTCACCTCGGCCCCCACCATGTGCGCGCCCAGCAATTCGCCGGTTTTTGCATCGAAGATCGTCTTGATGAAGCCTTCGGCCTCGCCCAGCGCGATCGCCTTGCCGTTGCCGATGAAGGGAAAGCTCCCGACCTTCAGCTCGTAGCCGGCTTCCTTGGCCTTGGCCTCGGTCAGGCCGACGCTGGCGACCTGCGGGTGGCAATAGGTACAACCCGGGATGTTCTTGGGGTCCATCGCGTGCGGATGGTTGCCCGCAATCGCCTCGACCGCGATAACGCCCTCATGGCTTGCCTTGTGCGCAAGCCAGGGCGGCGCGGTGATGTCGCCGATCGCCCACAGCCCCGGCACGTTGGTGCGGCACATCGGATCGGTCTTGAGGAAGCCGCGATCGTCCATCTCGACGGCCAGTTCCTTCAGGCCGATGTCGGCAGTGTTGGGAACGATGCCGATCGCGACGATGACATGGCTGAACTCGCTGGCGGTTTCCTTGCCCGTCTTGTCCTTCAGCTTGGCGGTGACGCTGTTCGCGCCGACCTTGATCTCGCTGATGCTCGCGCCGGTCATGATCGTCATGCCCTGCTTGGTCAGCGACTTTTCGAGGAACGCCGACACATCGGCATCCTCGACCGGCACGATCCGGTCGATCATCTCGACGACGGTAACGTCCGCGCCCATGTCGTTGTAGAAGCTAGCAAATTCGATGCCGATCGCGCCCGATCCGATCACCAGCAGCTTGGTCGGCATTTCGGTGGGCACCATCGCATGGCGATAGGTCCACACCCGCTTGCCGTCGGCAGGCGTCCCCGGCAGGTCGCGCGCGCGCGCGCCGGTGGCGACGATGATGTTCTTGGCTTCGAGTGCGGTGGTATTGCCGTCCTTGTCGGTGACGGTCAGCTTGCCCGGCGCGGTGAGCTTGCCGCTGCCCATATGCACCGCGATCTTGTTTTTCTTCATCAGGTGCGTGACGCCCTGATTGAGCTGCTTCGACACCCCGCGCGAGCGCTTCACCACCGCATCAAGATCGGCGCTGATCCCGTCGGCCTTCAGCCCGTAATCCTTGGCATGCTGCATGTAATGAAAGATCTCGGCCGACCGCAGCAGCGCCTTGGTCGGGATGCACCCCCAGTTGAGGCAAATGCCGCCGAGCAATTCGCGCTCGACGATCGCCGTCTTCATACCCAATTGCGCCGCGCGGATCGCCGCGACATAGCCGCCGGGCCCGCTGCCCAGCACGATGAGGTCGTAGGTGTCAGCCATGAACTTCTCCAAATCCCTCGCTGCTTGACGCAGAGGGCTTCTCTATCACACGAGTCTTACGCGCCTCATCAATCGCCACGAACACGAAGCGCGCCTGAGTCACGCGGCATTGCTCTTCCTGATGCCGGTCGCGGCGCCAGGCTTCGACCTCGATCGTCATCGATGTGCGACCGACCTTCACCAATTCGCAATAGACCGACACCTCGTCGCCTACCGCGACGGGGGCGTGGAACTGCATGCCGTCCATCGCGATCGTCACCGCGCGCCCCTTTGAATAGCGTGCCGCGACCAGTCCGGCGGCCATGTCCATCTGGCTCATCAGCCACCCACCGAAGATGTCGCCATAGGCATTGGCGTCGCCGGGCATCGTCGTCACCCGGATCGCGGGGCTGCCCTCGGGCGGGGTCTCGGCGTTCATTTACGTGTTCCCCGGGCGGCGCGCACAATCGGGCGCACACCCATCAAGACCACCGCAACCATCGCGGCATAGGTCACCAGCCAGATATTATCGCGGCCGATCGGATACGCCCATTCTGCGGTCGCGCCGATCGCCACTGCAGCGCCCAGCCCCAGCAGGACATAGCCTAATTCGATCAGCACCCGGACCATCAGAGCAAATCGCTCAGGCGATCATGCCCAGCGGGCGTTCGACCAGTTCCTTGAACAGCTTCATCAGTTGCGCGCCGTCGGCGCCGTCGATCGCGCGATGATCGAAGCTGCCAGTCGCCGACATCACCGTCGCGACGCCGAGTGCATCGTCGACGATGTAGGGACGCTTCTCGCCAGCGCCCACCGCCAGGATCATTCCCTGCGGCGGATTGATGACCGCGTCGAACTGCTTGATCCCGAACATCCCCATGTTCGAAATGCTGGCGGTGCCGCCCTGATATTGCTCGGGCTTGAGCTTGTTGTCCTTTGCGAGCGCTGCCAGTTCCTTCATCTGCGACGATATCTTCGACAGGCTGATGCTGGCGGCGTCGCGGATGATCGGGGTGATCAGCCCCGAGGGCGTCGATACCGCGACCGACACGTCGGCGCGCTTGTAGCTGACCAGTTCGTTGCCGAGGAAGGTGACGTTGCACTTGGGTGTGGCTTCGAGCGCGACACCCAGCGCCTTGATCAGCATATCATTGACCGACAGCTTCACGCCGCGGCTTTCGAGGCCCTTGTTCAGCTCGCCGCGCAGCTTGAGCAGCGCGTCGAGGCGGATGTCGAGCGTCAGATAGATGTGCGGGATCGTCTGCTTGGCCTCGGTCAAGCGGCGCGCGATCGTCTTGCGGATGTTCGAGAGCTTCTCGACCTCGTGCGGAATGCTGTCGTCGTACCAGACGGCCTTCGTCTCGGTGGGCGCGAGCGCGGCGGTGGCGGCGGGCGCTTCGGCCTTGGCGGCGGGTGCGGCTGCTGCGGCGACGGGTGCGGGCTTGGCACCTTCGAGATCGGCCTTCACAATTCGGCCATTGGGGCCGGAACCCGACAGCGCCGACAGTTCGATCCCCTTTTCGGCGGCCAGGCGGCGCGCGAGCGGGGTTGCCTTGACGCGGCTACCCGATGCGGCGGGCGCGGCGGCAGGGGCAGTCGCGGCGGATTCTTCGCGCACTTCCTGCGTGCGGGCTTCATCGGCGGTCGCGGCGGGGCCGACATTATCCGCCTTGGGCGCGGCGGCCTTGGGTGCCTCAAGCGAACCGGCGTCTTCGCCTTCCTCGGCGATGATCGCGATGACGGTACCGACCTTCACCCCGTCGGTGCCCTCGGCCACGAGTATCTTGGCGATCACGCCTTCGTCGACCGCTTCGAACTCCATCGTCGCCTTGTCGGTCTCGATCTCGGCCATCAGGTCGCCGGATTTTACGCTGTCGCCCTCCTTCACCAGCCATTTGGCCAACGTGCCTTCTTCCATCGTCGGTGACAGGGCCGGCATCTTGAGTTCGATCGACATCGCAAATCCTGGCAGTTTATCCTGGGGAGGGCCTTCCTTCGCGATGTGACCGGCGTAGGTCAAGGCTTGGAGATGCCTGCACGCCGCGAAAGGCAAGAACCCGTGGCGGCACCTTGCGTAAGTGGGTGGCTCGGGCCACCTGTTGGCAAAGGGGAGAGGCAATGCGGACCTATCTGGTGGTGATCGACGAAAGCCCGGAGTCCGAGATCGCGATGCGCTTTACGGCGCGGCGCGCGGTGAAGACCGGCGGCGGTGTCGAAATCCTTGCGCTCGTGCCGACGCCCGATTTCGTCCAATGGGGCGGCGTGATGGCGACGATCGAGGAAGAGGCATTGCTTCGCGCCGAGGCGCTGGTTGCGGGCGCAGCGGGAACGCTCCTCACCGAATCGGGGCTGAAGCCGTCGATCACGGTGCGCCAGGGCGAAGGGCCAAAGGTGGTTCGCGAAATGATCGCCGCCAATCCCGACATTGCGGCACTGGTGCTGGGCGCAGCCGCGAGCGGCCCGCCGGGACCATTGGTGTCGCATTTCGCCGGAGCCGATGCAGGGACGCTGTCGGTGCCGCTGATGATCATTCCGGGCAGCCTGGACCGCGACGCGATCGATCGGCTGAGTTGAATCACCTCTCAAGTCGTCATGTCAGGCTCGACCCGGGGTCCAGCCTGACATGACGAAGGAAGCGAAGGTATTGCCTTGAGCCGCGCCCGATTTCCCGCCACCTTCGCGCCATGCTCAAAACCCTAGCTCTCCCGCTCATCCTCCTCGCCACCCCCGCGCTCGCGCAGGAGGCACCCAGCCCGCAGCGGCTGCGTGCCGATGTTCAGACGATGGTCGATTTCGGCACGCGCCACACTGCATCGTCGGTCACCGATCCCAAGCGCGGGATCGGCGCGGCGCGGCGCTGGGCGCAGGCCGAGTTTGACCGGATCGCCAAGGCGTGCGGCGGCTGCATCAGGACCGAGACGATCGAGCGCAATTTCACCGGCCCGCGCGCGCCCAACGGGGTGAATGTCGTCGATGTGCTCGCAATCCAGCCGGGCACCGAACCGGGCCGAGTCGTGATCCTCCAGGGGCATATCGACAGCCGCAACAGCGACGTGATGGACGCCACCGGCGATGCCCCCGGTGCGAATGACGATGCATCGGGCGTAGCGTTGGTATTCGAAGCCGCGCGACTGCTGTCGAAACAGAAGCATCGCGCCACGATCGTCTATGCCGCGCTTTCGGGCGAGGAACAGGGGCTTTGGGGCGCAACCCTGCTCGCCGAAACCGCGCGCGAACGCGGCTGGAAGGTGTCGGCGGTGCTCAACAACGACATCGTCGGCAACACCGTCGGCCAGAACGGCACGCGAGTCGCCGACCGCGTGCGCGTATTCTCCGAAGGTATACGCCAGGTCGAGACGATCGAGGAAGCCAAGCGCCGGCGCGGCGACGGTGGCGAGGATGACGGCCCCAGCCGCTCGCTCGCCAAGGCGATTGATGACGTCGCCGAGGGCATGCCCGGCGCGATCGACGTGTTTGCGGTGCGTCGTCCCGATCGTTTCGGACGCGGCGGCGATCACGAGGCGTTTCTGCGGCTCGGCTATCCGGCGGTTCGCTTTTCGGTCGCTGCCGAAAATTACGACCAGCAGCACCAGAATCTGCGGACCGAAAATGGCCGCGAATATGGCGACACGATCGACAAGATGGACTTTCCCTATCTGGCGAACGTCACCGCGATCAACGTCGCTGCCGCGCGCCGATTCGCCAATGCGCCTGCCGCCCCTGAGGGGGTAAGCGTCGACGGCGCGGTAAGCTATGATTCGACGGTGAAGTGGCAGCCGGTCGAGGGCGCGGCGCGGTATCGGATTCACTGGCGGCGCAACGACACCCAGGACTGGACCGATCATCGCGACACCACCGCCACCGAATTGGTCGTGAAAGACGTGATCGTCGACGATCATTTCTTTGGCGTATCATCGGTAGCGGCGGATGGGACCGAAAGCGTGGTGACCTTCGCAGGGCGGACCCCGCCCGCACCGCGTTGATCGGGCGGGGTTAAATTGGTTCGTACTTCGCTTAGCGCGGCGAAGGTCGGGCTGGCGCAACCGAGACCGGCAAGGCCCAGAAAGTACGGCATTTCGACAAGTTTAGTGCGAGCGGAGCGAGGGCTTATCTGCACCCTGCCCTCGTGTTGACGGTAAGCGTCCGCTGCAGACCGTTGCCTCGTAGCGGCTTGGCGCGTCATCCATTAGCCCGTCTTATTCACCGGCGGCATGG
>NZ_JROH01000111.1 GCF_000786205.1 Sphingomonas sp. 37zxx
TCGACTGGCGCAACCCGCAGCATAGCTGGCGGCCGGCAAGCGCAGGATAACGGCCCAACGGCCTTGTAAAAGCCTGCCTCGGCCAACTGCGCCAGGCCATCAGCGTCATTGGCGTCGGTCTTGTTCAGCGTTTCGCTCAGAATCTTCTGCGCGTGGCGCGCTTCGATGCAGATCGCCGGCACACCTTCTGACGTCAGCGCGTGATAGAACCATGTCGAGAGGGGGCCGGTCTCGAAGACTACGCGCTTTGCCAATGGTGCCCGCTTACGGATGATCTCTGCCAGCAACGCCGGATCTGACGGGCATTTGCCCCGCCAAATCCGAGACCCGCCCTGCCGGATTGAAATCGCAGTGTCTTTCAGTGAAACGTCCAAGCCGATATACTGCTCCATGGTTGCTCTCCATCCGATGTTTGGGCCCGGTGCCAATCGAGAGCCCGTTTTTCCATCTTATCGGGGAGCAACCACCTCGCAATCAAAGCAGGATGGCGGGACCGATCCGAGAGATCGAGCGTCGCACGGGATTGTCGCGCAACACGATCCGCAAGTACCTGCGTGCCGGGACGGTTGATCCAAGCTTCAAGGTTCCCGATCGACCGAGCAAGCTCGACCCATTTGCCGAGAAGCTTTCGGGTTGGCTGCGGACCGAGGGCACCAAGTCGCGCAAGCAGCGGCGCACGGCCAAGCAGATGCACGCCGACCTCGTGGTGTTGGGCTACGATGGATCGTATGGCCGCGTGGCCGCCTACGTCAGGGCGTGGAAGGCAGAGCGGCAGCGCGAGGCGCAGACCAGCGGGCGGGGTACGTTCGTGCCGCTGGTGTTCGCTGCGGGCGAAGCATTCCAGTTCGACTGGAGCGAGGACNTGSCADCTTTTGGCCTTTGCGGCCATATTCATTTTCTGTAATACTAGGTCCCGGGAGGCGGTAAGCCTGCGGTGGGGACCGCCTTGCTGTGGGCGGGTGATCGGCTGACGTAGCACTGGTGCAAGCGACGGTGTTTGCACCGGTGTTAGCGGTGGTGCGATGGGTCAGGCGACGGTGATCTGGGGTTTGGACGGAGGAGCAGAAGCGCGCGCTTGTGGCGGCGGCTTGCGAGCCGGGGGCGAGCGTGGCGGAGGTCGCTCGACGTGCGGACCTACGACCGAGCCAGCTATACCGGTGGCGGCGCGATCTTTCCGAGCCAGTGTCGCTGGGCTTCGCGGCGGTGACTGTCAGTTGCGAGCCTGAACCGGCGGCAGCGGCGGGATGCGCTGTGGTGTTGGAGGTCGGCGGGGCAGTCCTACGGATCGCGGCCGACGCGCCGCCCGGGCTGGTGACGGCGATGATCCGGTCGTTGCGGCGATGATCCCGGTCCGCAGCGACGTCAGGATCTGGCTTGCTACCGGCTGCACCGATATGCGCCGCGGAATGTTCGGTCTGGCGCTCCAGGTACAGCAAGGGTTGAAGCGCGACCCACATGCCGGCGATCTGTACATCTTTCGCGGGCGGCACGGTATCCATCCGGTGAGGGCCGCGACGAGTTCAGGGACGCTTGATGAATGCTGAGCGGCGATCATCGAGAAGTTCTTCGAGGCAGTGTAGCCCGCTCGAGGTGAATGCGGTGAGGGAGTCTGCCGCTTCATCGAGGCTGTCGATGATGCTGAGTCAGCCGTCCTCAGGCTCTATTTGCATGGCAAGTTCCTCGACAACCGCGATGTCGACGCCGAGATAATAGGCCGCGTAGTGAGCCGTGAAGACCATCGAGGGCGCACCCATTAGCTGGAGAGCCGGGCGCTGCCGCAACCTGGGC
>NZ_JROH01000112.1 GCF_000786205.1 Sphingomonas sp. 37zxx
GCCCAGGTTGCGGCAGCGCCCGGCTCTCCAGGCTCGGCGAGGATGTGACCGAGACGCTCGAGGTCGTCCCGCGCTCCTGGAAGGTGATCCAGACCGTGCGCGAGAAGTTTTCTTGCCGGCACTGCGAGAAGATCACGCAGCCCCCTGCGCCGTTCCACGTCGTGCCGCGCGGATGGGCCGGCCCGAGCTTCCTCGCCATGCTGCTGTTCGAGAAGTACGGCCAGCACCAGCCTCTCAACCGCCAGGCCGAGCGCTTCGCGCGCGAGAGCGTACCGCTCAGCACCTCGACGCTTGCCGACCAGGTCGGTGCCGCTGCCTTCGCCCTGACGCCACTCTACCGGCTGATCGAGGCGCATGTGCTTGCCGCCGAGCGGTTGCACGGCGACGATACCACGGTGCCGGTCATGGCCAAGGGCAAGACAGATATCGCGCGATTATGGGTGTACGTACGTGATGACCGGCCGTTCGCCGGGGCCGATCCGCCTGCGGCGTTGTTCCATTACTCGCGCGATCGGCGCGGCCAGCATCCGCAGGCGCATCTGGCGTCCTGGTCAGGGATCCTGCAAGCCGACGCTTATGGTGGCTATGGCGAGCTGTATCGTGACGGTCGTGCGCCTGGACCGATCCTCGAGGCTGGCTGCTTCGCGCATGCGCGGCGCAAGTTCTTCGAGCTCGCCGACGTCGAGGGCGCGGCGCGCAGGAAGAGCCGCGGCGAGCGCGCCGGCATGATCTATCCGATCGCGCTCGAGGCAGTACAGCGGCTCGATGCCCTGTTCGACATCGAGCGCGCCATCAACGGCAGATCGGCCCCTGAACGCCTCGCCGTGCGGCAGGAACTGAGCGCACCGCTTATCGTAGAGCTTCACGTCTGGCTTACCGCCCAGGTCGCCAAGCTGTCGCGCAAC
>NZ_JROH01000113.1 GCF_000786205.1 Sphingomonas sp. 37zxx
TCACCCAACTTCTTTTTCGGTCAGCATCTCAGCCGTCCCGATTTTGGTTATCGTCATGGTTGTGAAGGACTGTTTATGATGCCGATGGGAAAGAAACCGCTTTATTTTACAATGAAGAAAGATGCCTTCATCACTTTTTGTATTTGTGAGTTTTTCTGCTGTGTAATGATGCTGAGCTACCTAGCTGACCGTTTCTTATTGTTTAATACCGGAATATCATCAGAAGATGCTCTAATTTGCTTGATTCTAAGTATAGGGGGAGCATTGATATTCGCTATGCATTCTGCAATTGGTCGAGTTGTCGAAATAATTGAAAATTACTTCGATAAGTAAAATGAACACCGATCAACACATATGTCAAAAATTTCACAGCGTTGGATCGCTGTTCGTCTGGCAGCATAGATAGGCGCATCACAAGCGCTGCGATTTCTACCATGGCTAGCATGATGCAGGTCCTATGACTTTCGCATCACGAATGCTGAAGCTGATGACCTTTAGACCAATCGCTATCGTTTTGGGGAAGCAAAAACTGGGCCTTACAGGTGCGATACTAGCTGAATCGCGCCTCGGATTAGGAGGTAAATCACCCATGGCACAAACATCGCAGCTGAGCCGAAAACTATCCGTCTCCACCATTCACGCCCGAGACTGTCGCCCCTTACGATACTGGTCGTCGCAGCGTAACTGCTTGCGATCATGGGAGAGATCAGAGAAGTGACCAGCATCAACCCACCAAGCATGAGCGTGGTTTAGCCAGCGCGGGACTAACTGCAAACAGGGAACGCGGCGACCTACCCGTTTACAATTGGCGTTAACAGGCTGCTGAAAAATCCCACGGTTTG
>NZ_JROH01000114.1 GCF_000786205.1 Sphingomonas sp. 37zxx
CAGATCACCGGGTTGATGGAGGTGCTCAGCTCTATCGGATTTACAGGGAGGAAGGTCTGTCGGTTCGTCGGGGTCGGAAACGGGAGCGTGGTAGTCGCACCCCCATGCCCGTGCCGTTGTCCCCGGGCGCACGCTGGTCGATGGCCCCTTCGACACGCTCAGGACAGGCTTTGTGTCGGACACCTTCGGTGCGTCGCGCAAATTCCGGATATTGGCCATCAATGACGATTGCTGCCGGGAGAACCTGTGCCTGGTCGGCGATACCAGCATCTCGGGTGCCCGAGTGGTGCGTGAACTCGATACGCTGATACGGCTCTATTGCAAACCGGCTTGCATTGTCAGCGATAACGGAACCGAGTTCACCAGTCGGGCGATCCTGGAATGGGCTGGCAAGAACAAGGTCGAGTGGCATTACATCGACCCGGGCAAGCCTCAGCAGAATGGGTTCATCGAGTCCTTCAACGGCTCGCTGCGCGATGAACTGCTCAACGAGGAGTTGTTCGACAGCCTGGCCGATGCCCGCCGGAAGCTGGCCATCTGGCGCTACGATTACAACAATGTCCGGCCCCACTCGTCGTTGGGAAATCGGACGCCTGCACAAGCGCGTCGGGCGTTCGAGCAGGACGAGAGCATCACGCCCGACGCGCTTGTGCAGGCGCATGGGCCATCGTATTTAACCGCAAGACTCTCGTTATGATCGAGGGACTGACGGGGGGCAGGTCACTGGGTCGCAACCGGCGCCTCGCCAAAGACTTCGAAAATACCATCGAAAGCGCA
>NZ_JROH01000115.1 GCF_000786205.1 Sphingomonas sp. 37zxx
GAGCCGAAGGGGGTAGCAAATGTCAGAATCGCACCACTAGCAGGTGGACCATTGATTATCGTGGGACGGAAGTTGCTTCAATTCAGTCTGAACGCCTTGGAGATATCGAACTTCGAAATCGACAGCACAGGATCGCGTCACTCCATTAACAATCCGATCAAAACGTGCTCTCGGTTCGCATAGACGCTGGGAATACCAAGGATACTGCCAAAGGCTGACGGCCTCTAACCGAGGAGAAACTTTATCGGGAGCGAGGTTCAAACTATCGGTCGATCGCAGGCCTTTCGCCAGAAATTTTGCTGCATCGCAGAAATTATTGCGTGAATACATATATTCTGCGGCAAGAAAATTAAGATGGAAAGAGAACGTACTTTGTCCTTGGTCAATGCAATTGAGAATTCTAAAGCTGTCGGGGTCAGCGAAATCGAGCTCGGCTATCTCTCCATAGCGAGCATCGACTCGGACTCGAAGTCCGCACCGCTCCTCGCGATTGCCTGGCACTGGCGCCGGCGGCTGCATCGCTGAAATAAACCTTGGCTCGCTTCTAGTCGCGATTTTGGAATCGTCCATGACTTCAGTGCTGCCCTCAGCTACGCGGATCGGAGCTTCTGAAACCGGAGAGCAACCCCCAATTATTGCGACAACCAAAAAATGTTGAAAAACCTGTTTTAGGTTGAAGCGAGTAAATAACTTAGACTCAATACATCTCTTCGAGGCCTTCTTCGCTTGGTTTTTTATTGCCTCTGTTACTTGCATGTGATTCTCACTATACCTTGCCAGGCAAAAGGTGCCTAACAGGCTGCTGAAAAATCCCACGGTT
>NZ_JROH01000116.1 GCF_000786205.1 Sphingomonas sp. 37zxx
TCCCATGCCGCCGGTGAATAAGACGGGTTAGGTTGCTTGTGAGTGGCGTAGTTGTCGAGGATGACGTGGGCGGCCTTGTCGGGCGGCAACTCAGCCTCGACGGCGTTCAGAAAGCGGATGAACTCCTGGTGCCGATGGCGCTGCATGTTGCGCCCGATCACCGAGCCGTCGAGCACGTTCAGCGCGGCGAACAGCGTCGTCGTGCCGTTGCGTTTATAGTCATGCGTCATGGTCGCTCCCCGGCCACGCTTGAGCCGCAGCCCGGGTTGGGTGCGGTCGAGCGCCTGGATCTGGCTCTTTTCGTCGACCGACAGCACGATCGCATGGGCCGGCGGCGAGACGTAGAGGCCGACCACGTCGTGCAGCTTCTCGGCAAACGCCTTGTCGTTGGACAGCTTGAAGCTCCGCCAGCGGTGCGGTGCCAGGCCATGGGGGACTGTCAGGATTTCCGTGTGCGGGTGGGCATAATGGGTAGGAAGGAGTCCCACTATGTCCCGACGCAAAGAGCCTGCGATCCCGAATGAGTTGCTGGACCAGCTGCTGGCAGGCGGAGCCGCTAGCGCGGCGTTTGAGCAGGGCGGCCTGCTCGATTCTCTGAAAAAGGCGCTGACCGAGCGCGCGTTGAACGCGGAGATGGATCACCACCTGGCCGCCGATGACGGCACGGGCAACACGCGCAACGGCTACGGTCGGAAGACCGTGATGACCGACACCGGCAAGCTGGCGATCGACGTGCCACGCGATCGTCAGGCGAGCTTCGATCCGCAGTTGATTGCC
>NZ_JROH01000117.1 GCF_000786205.1 Sphingomonas sp. 37zxx
GATGTACGCCGACGTGGTGCGCTGATCCTTTGGCGCTGATGGCCGGGTGCCGCGCTTGGCCCATCGCCGCGTGATGCCGTTCTTCTGGCCCACCCGGGCTTCATCCTGCCACCAAAGTTCTATGGGCGTGCCCCTTGGGAGCGTGGCTTTGATCGCTGCCAACTGGGCTGGGAAGTCTTTTTAAAAACGTCGATAGCATCGGCCCCTGAGCATGGTGCCGGGGCCGTGCCGTCAGTTTGCGATAGCCCATAGCGCGCAGGTCGCGGCTCAGCGTCTGCTTGCTGACCGACACGCCATATTCGTCGAACAGCCATTGCATCAGGTCAACGATCCGCCAGCGAACCACGCCATGCGAAGCCGGGACCGGACCCTGTTCGATGATCTCGGCCAGCGCCTGTTTGTGCTCGGCTCCAAGCACCGGACGCGGGCCAGGCGCCTTGCCGTCGAGCAAGCCCTCGGGCCCGCGGGCGTTGAAGCGCAGCACCCAGTCCCGAACCGTCTGCAAGCCCACGCCGCCGACCTGTGCCGCCGCGTGTCGCGCACCACCATCGTAAATTACCCCCAGCGCCAGCAATCGCCGAACCTGATTTGCGTCCCCGCTCAAACGCGCCAGCCTTCGAAGACCCGCCCCATCGAAATCGTCCCGCAGCACAACCGCCGATGCCATCGCACACCTCCCACAGCATGCGGTGTTGAATCAGATCATGGCCGCTTTGGGAATCCCCCGCCGTGAGTCAGATCCCAAGGGACTTGGTAT
>NZ_JROH01000011.1 GCF_000786205.1 Sphingomonas sp. 37zxx
CAGCGACGGCGAAAACCGCTCTAGTCGGTCGAAACGTTGGAGCCTGAGGATCAAGGTAGCCCAGACCGACCAAATGATCGATCCAAGCCGCCGCACGGCGCAAACCCCATTTTCGCAAACATCGCAATGCCCGGAAACGGCGCTATCGCTTTCGCCGCCGCCACCACAGGCGAACGCCGCTCCAGGCGAGCAGCAACGTAACGATGCCGCCGATGCTGACCAATATACGGCCAGCCCAGCCTGCCGCATGGCCCGAATGCAGCGGATATTGCCAGGCGAAAATGGCATCGCCCGCGCTTTCGCCGGCGTCATGGCGGCTGCCCACCACCTGGCCGTTGGTCATGGCGACATAGGTCCAGAGCCGCCCCTGATTGTCGACATCGCGGGCGTCGAAGCTACGCACCGCATACATCCCCTGACGCGGTAGCAGCCGGATGCTGTGAACCTTGGCCGGGGCGTTGGTGGCATTGGCGAGGGCTGTATCGATCGGAATCGGAGTCGGAATATCGCCGATCAGTGGCATGGTTTCGTGCAGCCGTTCGTTGACGGGGGATGCGAGCCCAACCAGGTCGCGCGACGCTTCGGGCCAGGCGAGGGTGAGGCCGGTCAAAGCAAGGGTCATGGTGATGGGCCATGCCCACATCCCCTTGGCCCGATGCCAATCGAATAGTCGTTTCAGGCTGCCGGGCCGGCCCGCCATGCGAAACGCATCGCGCCATTGTTGCCGTGGCGGCAGCGCCAATGCGATGCCGACACCATGGTCGATCACCCACAGCAGCGCGACAAGTCCCAGCAACCAAGCGGCAGTTTCACCCAGCAGCAAATCGGTGTGGATGCCATAGAGCAAGTCCATCAGGTGACGGCGATCAAGGCGGAGTGCACCGGTTTCGCGCCAGCCCAGCACCGCCCCGGTGGCTGGATCGGCAAATATCTGCACCGGCACCGGGGCGACGCCATTCAGCGGGGCGCGGCCCACCAGCCAATGAACATCGCCCGGTTGACGCGCGAGTTGGATCTGGCTGGCGGTGAAGCCCGGCAGGGTCGCGCTGGCCTGGTCCAGCACGTTTTGGAGTGCAGCGGGGCGCGCGGTGCTGATTGCGGCGCGCCGCCAATCGGGATTGAGGGCGGTGTCGACCTCGTCATACCAGGCAATCGCGATGCCGGTCAGGCTGAGCAGCGCGAGCCAAAGCCCGGCTCCCAGCCCGAACCAACGATGCCATAGCCGCAAAGCCTTGCGATGCCGCCCCATCGCCCGATCAGAAGCGAACGGCTGCCGTCAGGCGAATGTTGCGCCCCGGCTCAGGCAGGCCGGCAACAATGCCATAGCCGGGAATGCCGCCGTAATCGGCCACACTGGCATGGGAGCGATACTGCAGATCGAGCAGGTTATACACCGCTGCCTGCAATTCCAACATGTCAGTGCCGAAAGGCTGCCAGCGCGCGAAGATGTCGACGACGGTATAGCCCGGCTTGTCGACGGTGCGCGTGCCATCGATGAAGCCAAGTTCGGCTTCGCGGAACAGCACCTCGATGTCGTTCAGGTCTTCGAACCGGGTGACGCTGGCCTGGAATGTCAGCGACGGGGTAGGGGCATAGCCCGCCGTCACGTTCCAATTGTCGCCCATCGAATTGCCGATCGCGATTTGTTCATAGCCCTCGATCAGCTTGTCGTTGAGCCGCGAGTCATAATGGTTGAAATAGCCATCGATCGTGAACGGCCCGCTGGCATAGCCCGCACGTAGTTCGACGCCCTTTGACGTGAATCGACCGACATTTTCGAAATATACTGGCCCTTCGAGCGGCTGGCCCGGCGCTGGGCGGCGCGTGCCCAGCTGATCGACGATCACGTCGTCGATCGTCATGTCGAAATAGGCAACCGATGCCGTGAAACCGTTGCGGGCGTAGCTGGCGCCGACCTCGATATTCTCCACGCGCTCTGGCTCCAGTCCGGGCTGCAGCGTGAGCCGTCCGGGGCGCTGTTCGAGCGTGAAGGCATCGCCGATTTCCTTGCCGCGAAATGCCTGCGCATAGCCGGCATTCAGCGCCAGGCCCGGCAGGATTTCATAGCGCGCGCCGGCGTTGAGGCTCAGCCCGTCGCTGTCGGTCGCTTCATTATAAGTGGTCAGATTGACGTCATAGGCGTCGTAGCGTGCGCCGAAGCTCAGCAGCAGCGGCTCGAACACCTGCCAATGATCCTGAATATACAGCCCCATCAGCCCGCCGCGCTCCTCGAACCGGCCAACCGCCGGATCCCAGGTCCAGGGCTGCCATTGCGCCGGATCGCCCAGATATTGGCTCATGACGCGATCGCTGCGATGTTCGATCCCTGCGATCACGTCGTGGTTGCCGCGCTGCAATCGCCCGCGAAGGTCAAAGCCATAGGTTTCAATCTCGGCACCATACAGGCCCCAGCGATCGAAACGATCCTGGGTGAAGTTGGTGCGGGTCCAATAGCCCGTCGCTTCGACACCGATGCCGTCGGGACCGCGATAGCCATAGTTGACGACGGCAGTCCTACGCTTGCCCTCCGCAGGGAATAGCGACGCGGTAGCCAGCACCGGCCAGTTCGGACGCTGGCCGAATTCGCCCGATTCGTCGCGCATTTCATAGCTGGCCACCAGCCGGTGTCCGCCGCCAAGCTCGCCGCCGATCTTGACGAAGCCCAGCTCCTGGGTCGCGGCGGTGCCGCGCAACGTCTCGCCGTCGCCGTCGCGGAAATCCTCACGATCGGTGCGGACATAGGAGCCCATAATGCCAACGTCGCCGGTCAACCGGGCGAATACGGTGCCTGAAACCTTATAGCCTTCGTTCGAAAACCATCCGGCCTTGGCAATGCCGCCCACCGACTGGCCGTCGCGCAGCAAATCGCTTGGGTCGCGCGTGCGAAAGCGGATTGCGCCGCCAACCGCGCCGAACCCCGCCGTTGCTTCGCCAGCCCCAGCCTGGACTTCGACGGTTTCCAGCAGCTCGGGCTCGACCGTGACTCGCCCGACATGGTGGAACAGCGTGCCGCGCTGTGGCGCGCCGTCAATGGTGACGTTGAGCAGCGAATCCTCGAGCCCGCGAACGTAGATTTTCTGCGCGATGCCGAGCGATCCGCCGACCGAAACCGAGGGCACGCGACGAAACAGGTCTGCCAGATCGTTCGCCTGGGAAAGCTCGATCTGTTTGCGATCGATTTCGACATCGGTCAGCGCGCCCACCACCACAATGTCATGCCCCAGCGAATCGTCGCTGTCATCGCGCGTGCTGCAATCGGCGATCGCCGGGTCACAATCGCCTTCCCGCGTAAGCTGGCCGAGCGCAGTCTGGGCCTGCGCCGGCAGGTGCGCGCCCAGCGCGCCGAGCGCCGCGCCCATCATCAACATGTTCCGCATAAATCGGGTCCCTCCCTGTGCATTCAACAATTGCTGTTGCGAAGCGTTGGCAATAAGGTCAAGAGGCAATCAGCTAATGAGAGCGATTCGCAAAGGGAACACGGTATGAATTTGGGGGTTATGGCGGCCATCCTGTTGGCGGGCGGAGCCAATGACGGGGTCGACACGCGCGAGAACGACGATCGCGACATCGTCGTTTCGGCGACGCGGACGCCGATCGAAGCGCAGGATGCGCCGGTCACGGTTACCGTGAAGACCGACGCCGAGATCGCCGACGAACTCGCCACCGACATCAAGGATCTGGTCCGCTTCGAACCCGGCATCAGCGTTCGCCGGGCGCCGACGCGCTTTGGCGCTGCTGCCGGCACCACCGGGCGTGCGGGCAATGAAGGTTTCGTCGTCCGCGGGATCGGCGGCAATCGCGTGCTGATCCAGGTCGACGGCGTTCGCGTTCCCTATGGTTTCAGCTTCGGCGCACAGGATGCCGGACGCGGCGATTATGTCGATGTCGGGCTGGTCAAATCGGTTGAGTTCCTGCGCGGGCCGGCATCGGCGCTGTACGGCAGTGACGGATTGGCCGGCGCGGTGAGCTTCACCACCAGCGACCCCGCCGACATTTTGGGTGGCAAGAGCATCGGCGGCCTGGTCCGCACCCAGTATAATTCGGCGGATGAAGAATTCACCCAGACGGGCATTCTGGCGGGGGCGTTCGGCAATGTCTCGGCGATGCTGTCCTATACCCGGCGCGATTTCGCCGAACTGAAGAATCAGGGCGAGGATTTCCGGTCGGGCGTCGAGCGCACCGCGCCGAACCCCCAGGAAGGCCATTCGAACGCCACCATCGGCAAGCTGGTGTGGCAGCCCGGCGGCGGGCACAAGCTGCGCCTGACCGGCGAATATCTCGACAACCAGGTCGATACCAATGTGCTCAGCGGCGTCTCCACCACCGTTGCCGGATTGCAGGCAAGCGATAGCGGCAAGCGCTGGCGCACGGCGGCTGACTGGACGTTCGACGGCGAAGGGCTGATCGAGTTCGCGCGCGCGGCGGTTTATTTGCAGGATGCCGACGACCGGCAGTTTTCGGCCGAAGACCGCACCGTGCTGGCCGATCGCACCCGGCTCAACACGCTGGAAAACCGGGTATATGGTGCCTCGGCCGAAGCGCGGCTTGGCTTCTCGACCGGGGCGATCACGCACCGGCTGGTCACCGGGGCCGATTTCAGCGTGCTGCGCCAGCGCGGCCTGCGCGACGGCACGGTGCCGCCCTTTGGCGAGACATTCCCCACCCGCGCCTTTCCCCAGACCGATTTCACGCTGGCGGGCATGTTCGTCGGCGACCAGATTACGCTTGGCCCGGTAACGCTGCATCCGGCGCTGCGATATGACTGGTATGACCTGTCGCCCGAGGATGATCCGCTGCTGCCGCAATTCGCCGGTGCCGGCCAATCGGGCGATCGGGTGAGCCCGCGCATCGGCGCTGTCGTGAAGCTCGACGAGACGGTGCGGCTGTTCGCCAGCTACGCACAGGGCTTCCGCGCGCCCGAGCCTGGGCAGATCAACCAGTTCTTCTCGAACCTCGCCTCTGGCTACACATCGGTGCCCAACCCCAATCTGCGCCCCGAAACCAGTGAAGCGATCGAGGCTGGGGTCCGCCTCAACACCTCGGCAGTCGAAGTGTCGGCCAGCGTGTTCCAGTCGGATTACAAGGATTTCATCAGCCAGGAAGTCGTCGGCGGCGCGTTTACCCCGGCTAACCCGGCGATATTCCAGTTCATCAATCTCGACCGCGCCAAGGTACGCGGGGCCGAGGCTCGGTTCGAGGCAAAGGCGGACAATGGCGTGACGGGAACGCTGGCCATCTCCTATGCTGAAGGGGAACAGATCGCACCCGATGGCGACAGCATGCCGCTGTCGACCGTCGATCCGCTGAAACTGGTGATGGGGATTGGCTGGCGTGAGCCGGTGGCGGGCCGCTTTGGCGGGCAAGTCATCATGACCCACAGCGCGCGCAAGTCGCTCGATGACACCACCGGGCTGTGCACGCGCGAATGCTATCGCCCCGATGGCTTCACCATCCTCGATGCGACGTTGTTTGCGCGGCTCACCGACGCGGTGACGCTGCGGGCGGGCGTCTTCAACCTGACCGATGCCACCTATGCCTGGTGGTCGGACGTGCGCGGCCTTGCGGTGCAGCGGGCGTTACCTGCCGGTGCGGCCGATGTACCCACCGCCGCCTTCACTCAGCCTGGGCGCAATGCCAGCGCCTCGCTGTCGATCCGCTTTTGATGCCAACCGGGAGGAAGACCATGAAACGATCCTTGCTGCTTGCCGCCGCGATTGCCGCGCTGGCCATGACCCCCACTGCCGCGTTCGCCGACGGACCGGTGAAACACAGCAGCGCAGAGGCAAAGGCGGCCTATGACGCCGACCGCGCCGAGATCCTGGCGATGGCGGGCAATTTCAAGGTCCGCTTCGACATGCAGGAAACCACGCCGTGGCTGGCGGGGTACACGCCGCTTGATCACAAGACATCGGGTGGCCACGAAGTCGTCCGCGTGATCGAAAGCAGCCCGACGCGGATCGTCCTCCAGCATCTGCTGGTCGCCGAACATGAGGGCAAGAGCCACGTCATCAAGCATTGGCGGCAGGACTGGGAATATGAGCCTGCGCGCGTGCTGGTCTATGGCGGCACGGGCAGCTGGACCTGGGAAGACGTGCCTGAACGGATGCGGGCAGGGCGCTGGTCGCAGACGGTGTACCAGGTCGATGACAGCCCGCGCTATGCCGGCTGGGGACAGTTCGAAACCCAGGCGGGGGTTCGCCGCTGGCGATCGAACTGGACCTGGCGGCCGCTGGCGCGACGCGATGCGATCCGCAACCCGGTGTATGACCGCTATTATGCGATCAACCGGCACCAGCCGACCCCGACCGGCTGGCTGCATTGGCAGGACAATACCAAGATGGGGATGAAGGATGGAAATCTGGTGCCCATCGTCCAGGAATCAGTGCTGAACACCTATACCCGCTTCGACGATTATGACGTGAAGGCCGCCGATGATTATTGGGCCAAGACCAGCAATTATTGGGCTGCCGTTCGCGCCGCCTGGGATCGGGTGGCCAATAGCAAGGGTGGCATCGCGATCGAGGAAGAGGCCAAGACCGGCACCGTCATCAGCGGTCGCCTGCTGACACTTGGCGACGAGGTGGCATCGGATAAGCGCAAGGCGACCGATGCGATTGCGGAAGCTGTCGGGCTGATCGAGCGCAAAACGGTCGCATTGACCAAGTCCGGGACGCAACTGGCTGCTGCCGCGCGGTAAACCGCCGCGTCCCGATCCGATACAGTCGGGTGCTCGGTTGGGGTTGGACCAAATCGCTAACAAAGCGTTTACTGCACGTGATGCAGCGTCCAACCCCACCGGCCCCGCAGGGGCATCCGTTCCGCCGCAGCCTTGCGCGCAAACCAGCGCCGACCGCGCGGGTGCGCGAAGAGGATGGCGACATCAAGCTGTTCGTGCTCAGCTTCACCGCCTTCTTCATCTGCTTCTATACGTTTCTGTTATAGGGTCTGGTCGCGCGCCTGATGCAGCCGCCAGGCGCAATAGGCCGAGACCAAGGTGGTGGCGATCAGCACCCAGAGCGCGTTGACTAGCGCCAAGCCAAAATTGGTCACGCCCAGGATGCCGACCGATCCGACAACCATGGCACCCGAATTGACGATGTTGTTCGCCGCCACCGTTCGCGCGGTTTGCGACTGATCGACGATCGTCGTCAGAAAGGCATAGAGCGGGACCACGAACATGCCGCCGGTGATCGAAATCCCGGCCAGATCGATGAATACCCGCACCGCTCCCGGATCGCGAAGAAAGGTGGGCAGATCGGCAAGGCCGTGCACTACCGGTGTCCATCCGCGCGACGTGAACCAGAAATCGATCAGGAACGCGCCCATCGCCAGCACCGATGCGGGGGCATAGCGCGCCGAAACCTCACCCATCAGCAGCCGGTTGATGATCACCGATCCGATCGCGATGCCGATCGAGAACACGGCAAGGAAGCTGCTGGCGACACTCGGCTGCGCGAAATAGACGTTCTTCACCAACGGCGGAAACAGCACCGCGATCATCGCCGCGATGCTCCAGAACACGCTGATCGCGACGATCGCGAGGAATAGCTGGCGGACGTGCATCGTCGCGCGAACCAGTCGGATCGACGAGCGCAGCACATTCCAGTCGAGCTTGATCGCCACCGACGGCGGTGCGGGGGGAATCGCGCGCGCAGTCAACATGCCGATGATCGCGATGCCGATCACTGCCACCGCCGCGACATGAGCGTGCAGGATGCCGCCGGCGATCGTGCCCATCAGGATCGCGACATAGGTGCCCGCTTCGACCAGGCCGGTGCCGCCCAGCACCTCTTCGCGCCGCAAATGCTGCGGCAGGACAGCGTATTT
Source organism: Sphingomonas sp. 37zxx (assembly GCF_000786205.1). Classification (GTDB taxonomy): domain Bacteria; phylum Pseudomonadota; class Alphaproteobacteria; order Sphingomonadales; family Sphingomonadaceae; genus Sphingomonas. Next base: position 7,828 of record NZ_JROH01000011.1, read on the forward strand.
GATCGGGCCGAAAAAGGTCGAATGCACCCCCATCGCGAACAGCGCGAGCAGCATGATCCAGGTCTGTTCGAGGAAGATGCCGGTCGCGCCGACCATCATGATGCCGATCTCGGCCCATTTGATGGTCCGCATGATCGCCGCCTTGTCATGGCTGTCGGCAAGCTCACCGGCGAGCGCGGAAAACAGGAAGAAGGGCAGGATGAAAATGCCCGTCGCCACCGCCGAAAACGCCGTCTCTGCGTTGACATCACTGTACACCGAATAGGTGACGAAGAAGATCATCGCGTTCTTGAACAGATTGTCGTTGAAGGCACCCAGAAACTGGGTGGCGAACAGCGGCAGGAATCGGCGCGCGCCGAGCAGGCTGATGGACGGTATCATCGGGTATGCGTTATCCGCGTCGCTCTCGGGAGACACCCCATAGGCCATTGGCAACGCATGGGACAATGACGATTGCACGGCTGCGGCGTTGCGAGAACGCGGGAGTGCCCTTAGAGCCGTAGGCGTCTATGCTTACTTTGCCCAATATCCTGACGCTGTCGCGAATTTTCGCGGTTCCGATCCTGGTTGCCCTGCTGTGGTGGCCCGGCTGGCAGGTCGGATACGGCTTTGCCTTCGTGCTCTACTGCATCGTCGGGTTCACCGATTATCTCGACGGGTATCTGGCGCGCTCGCAAGGGACGGTGTCGAAGCTGGGCATTTTTCTCGACCCGATCGCCGACAAGATCATGGTTGCCGCCGTGATCCTGATCCTGGTGGGCACGCATGATATAGAGGGCGTGCATATGATCGCCGCGCTGGTGATCCTGCTGCGCGAGATCATGGTGTCGGGATTGCGGGAATTTCTGGGGAGCGTGCGGGTTTCCATGCCGGTGTCGCAACTGGCGAAGTGGAAAACGACGCTGCAATTGGTGTCGCTGGGCGCGCTGATCCTGGGGGGGGCGCTGCCCGGCTGGCCGCTTGTGAAGCTGGTCGGCCTCACATCGCTCTGGGGTGCCGCCATCCTGACGTTGATCACCGGCTGGGACTATCTGCGCGTCGGGCTGAAGCACATGGATAGCTGATGGCGGTGCGGCTGCTCTATTTCGCCTGGGTGCGCGAAGCGGTGGGCACGGGCGAAGAGACGCTCGACCCGCCAGCCGAGGCCGTGACGCTGGGCCAGTTGATCGACTGGCTTTCGACTTTAAGCCTGGGCCACGCGGCTGCCTTCGCCGATCGTGGGCGACTGCGCGCGGCGATCGATCAGCAGTTCGTGGCGATGGATGCGCCGGTAGCGGGTGCGCAGGAAATCGCGATCTTTCCGCCGGTGACCGGCGGGTGATCCGCATCGGCGTGCAGACCGCGCCGATCGACCTGGCCGAAGCACTGGCCGGTGTCGAGGCCAGTATCGAGGCGGCGGGGATGGGGGGCATCGCCAGCTTTACCGGGCTGGTGCGCGCCGATGACGGGGTCGCCGCGCTGACGCTGGAACATTATCCCGGCATGACCGAGGCGGCGTTGCAAGCGGTGGCCGAAGCAGCGGTCGCACGCTGGTCGCTGGGAGCGGTGACCATCCTGCACCGGGTGGGAACGATGCGGCCGGGCGAACGAATCGTCTTCGTCGCCACCGCTGCCGCGCATCGGGCCGAGGCGCTGGCAGCGTGCAGCTATTGCATCGACCGGCTGAAGACCGACGCGCCCTTCTGGAAGCGCGAGGCAACCCAGGCTGGCGATCGCTGGGTCGAGGCGCGTCCCGCCGACGCGAATGCGGCGCAGGACTGGGGCTGAACCCGAAACGTCGTTGCTCGATTGCCCCAAATGAAAACGCCGCCGGGTTTCCCCGACGGCGTTTCGCAGTTCAGTGATCGGTCGATCAGCTCAGCTTGGGAACGACCACGCCGTTGACGACATGGACGACGCCGTTCGACTGGTTGACGTCGGGGACGGCGACATAGCTCTTGTTGCCGCTGACGTCGGTCAGTGCGATCGCCAGACCTTCTTCGGTAACCTTTAGCGGGCTGCCCTCGACCGTGGTCAGCGTCGCGGTGCCGCCGCCGGCCTTCATCTGCTCCTTGAGCTGCGCCAGCGTCACCTTGCCTGGGACGACATGATAGGTCAGCACCTTGGCGAGGACCGCCTTGTTCTCGGGCTTCAGCAGCGTGTCTAGCGTGCCGGGCGCGAGCCGGGTGAAGGCTTCATTTTCGGGCGCGAATACGGTGAAGGGGCCGGTGCCCGACAGTGTTTCGACCAGGCCGGCGGCCTTCAAAGCGGTGACCAGCGTGGACAGATTGGGTGCGGCTGAGGCGTTTTCGACGATGGTCTTGGTCGCGATCATTTCCGCGCCGCCGACCTGCGGATTTGGCAAGGCTGCTGCGGTCGCAGGCATCGTCGTTGTCGTCGTGCCCGTCGTCGGCGTCGTGGTCTGCGCGATGGCGACGGACGACGTGGCGGCAAGCGCGGCTAGGGTGAGTGCTGACAAGCGAAGCATCTGGTTCTCCAGTAATCTGAATAGAAATAAGCACATCGGCGGTCCGACACACATTATTAGGTACGCGCGAAAGGCCGATTCGGTTTCGTACCCGATACTATTTCCTGGGATCGGCCGCCGGTGCATGGCTGCGCAGGACGTCGGCAAGCAGCCGAAAATCGCGCTCGCGCGGGCTGGCGCGCCGCCAGACCAGCGCGATCCGGCGGGAGGCGCGATCCGATTCAATTGCTCGGGCGACGATATGCGTGCCCTCGAGTATCCCGGCTTCGATCGCCATCGCGGGCAGCATCGTGACGCCCAGCCCGTTTTCGACCATCTGCACCATCGTGTGGAGCGACGTGCCCAGCATCGATGCCTTGCCGCGCAATTCGAGGTGCGAACATGCCGCCAGCGCATGATCCTTCAGGCAATGACCGTCCTCGAGCAGCAACAGCCGGGTTTCGTCAATGTCTTCGGCGACGATCGGGCCGTTGATGCCGCCGACATCGCCTTGCGGGAAGGCGACCAGCAGCCGATCGTCGAACAGCTCATCGACCTCGACGTCGCCGCAGGCATAGGGCAGGGCGAGCAGCACGCAATCGGTGCGCCCCTGTTGCAGCGCCTCGCACGCCTGGCCGCTGGCTTCTTCGCGAAGATACAGCTTCAGGTCGGGATAATCGCTGCGCAGGCGCGGCAGGATTCGCGGTAGCATGAATGGGGCGATGGTGGGGATGACGCTCATCCGCATTTCGCCCGACAGCGGTCGCCCGGCGGCGCGGGCGATCTCACCCAGCTCATCGGCTTCGCGAAGGACGCGGTGCGCCTTTTCGACGATTCGTTCGCCTAGCGGCGTGAAACGCACCACCCGGCGGGTCCGCTCGACCAGCGTGACGCCGATCAGCGTCTCCAGCTCCCTAATACCCGCCGACAAGGTCGACTGGGTGACGTTCGATGCCTCGGCAGCGCGACCGAAATGGCCGGCCTCGTGCAAGGCCACCAGATATTGAAGCTGTTTCAGGGTGGGGAGATAAATGGTCATTGCTGCAACGCCACTTATGGCTTTGCTCGATCAGTTACCAGAGCGACGAAGCGGGCTTATCGCAGCGCCTGCACCAGGCTGAACACACTGGTCGCGGTCAGCACCGCGCCGACCATCACCAGCAAGGTCTTGGTCGGCACGCGCTTGGCCACCAGCGCGCCGAACGGAGCCGCGATCACGCCGCCGATCAACAGGCCGACGACCGCGGTGGTGAACGCCGCGAACCCCAGATTGGCAAGGAACGTGACCGAAATCGACACCGTGAGGAAAAACTCGACCGAATTGACCGTGCCGATCGTCATGCGTGGCTGCGCGCCCTGCACCAGCAGGTTCGACGTTACCACCGGACCCCAGCCGCCACCGCCCGCCGCGTCCAGAAAGCCGCCTGCCGCCGCGAGTGGCGAGACGAAGCGCGGATCGCGATGCGTGCGCGGCGGAAAGCGAAGCCCGCGCACCAGCAGATACACGCCTATCCCGGCGAGATAGGCCATGACGAACGGGCGGGTGACGCCAGCGTCGAGCGAACTCAGCAGATACGCTCCCGTCACCCCGCCGATCACGCCCGGGATCAACAGCCGCCAGAACAGCTTCCAATCGACATTCTTGTGCAGCGCATGGCTGATCCCCGAAACGCCGGTGGTGAAGCATTCGACCAGATGCACGCCCGCCGACGCGGTTGCAGGCGGCACGCCGAGGACGCTGACCAGCAAGGTGCTGGAGATAACGCCGAACGCCATGCCCAGCGCGCCATCGACGATCTGCGCCGCCAGGCCGACCGCTATATAGGGCCATAAATCGGCGAAATCGAAAGCTTCCAGCATGCACATCTTTCCAGCGAAGAGCGGCGGTCTTGCGCGATCCGATCAAACCCCACAAGACACATAGACTTTACCCCCGCCAAGGGCGATCGGGGGGTGTTCTGGTAATCGGTGCCACCACCCCTTAGATTACAGGCGTCGCAAGGGGACGCGCCGATGTTTAGCAGCCTGAAAACCTATCTGGATTCGATTAGAGCGCGCGATCCCGCGCCGCGTTCGCGCGCCGAAATCCTGCTCTATCCGGGCGTTTGGGCGCTTGGCTATCATCGGATCGCGCATGCCCTGTTCCGGCGGAATCTGTATTTCCTGGCCCGATTGGTCAATCACTGGTCACGCTGGATGACCGCGATCGACATCCATCCGGGCGCGACGATCGGGCGGAATTTCTTCATCGATCATGGCTTTACCGTGATCGGCGAAACCGCGGTGATCGGCGATAATGTCACCATCTATCAGTGCGTGACGCTGGGCGGCACCAGCCCCGACAATGGCGTTGTCGGCAAACGTCACCCGACGCTGGCCGACGGGGTGATCGTGGGAGCGGGCGCGCAAGTGCTTGGCCCGATCACGGTCGGCGCGCGGGCGCGGGTGGGGGCGAATGCGGTGGTGACCAAGGATGTGCCCGAGGGGGCGACGATGGTCGGCATCCCGGCAAAGCCTACGCTGATCGGTGCCGGAACCTATCAAAAGCCGTTCATGCCCTATGGTACGCCATGCAGCGACATCGGCGATCCCGCAACGCAAAAGGTCGACGCGCTTCGCTGCGAACTCGAAACCCTCCGCAAGCGGCTCGATCTGCTGATCGACGAGGCAGAAGAGCGGCGCGATCGCGCGTGAGCGGCATCGTTCTGCCATTGCCGCTGAACGGTCAGCGGCCAAGCCAGATCGGTTTCGAGCGGGTCGAGCTCACGCGGATATTGGACCTGTACGGTCGGATGGTGGCAGCCGGGCATTGGCGCGATTATGCGATTCAGTTGGGACGCGACGCGGCGGTGTTCGCGGCGTTTCGCCGGGCCGCCGAAAACCCCGAATTCCGCATCGAAAAACGCCCGGCGCATCGTAATCGCCAGGGGATGTGGGCGCTGTTGGGTGAGAACGGCACTGTGCTGAAGCGCGGTGCCGAATTGGGGCCGGTGCTCGCGCCGATCGAGCGCCGGCTGATGAAGCTGGTGGATTAACGCTTTGCGCGCGGCATCAGCCGAGTTTGCGGAAAATCGCCTGTGCCTGCTCATTGCCCGATTGCGGCACGATTTCGCCGGTGCGATCGATGATCGCCGACCAATTGGCCGCGATCCCTTCGGGTGACAGCGCCTCGCCCTGCAACCGGACGCCGGGCGTGAGCGTGATGTACGACGCCTGAAACACGCCGGCCCCCGCCCCGACGATCATGTTGGTCGGCGCATCCTCGGACACCAGGAACAGCGCGGCGGGCACGACCTTGTCGGGGCTGAACGCAGCAAAGGCTTCGGCGGGGAAGATGTCCTCGGTCATGCGCGTGCCCGCCGTCGGGGCCAGCGTGTTTACCCGGACATTATATTTGGCCCCTTCGAGATAGAGCGTCTTGGTAAGCCCCGCGAGGCCCAGCTTTGCCGCGCCATAATTGGCCTGGCCGAAATTGCCGAACAGGCCGGTCGACGAAGCGGTCATCAGAATACGGCCATATTGCTGGTCGCGCATCAGATCCCACACCGCCTTGGTGCAGATCGCTGATCCGATCAGATGGACCTGCACGACAAAGGCGAAATCCTCGTGCGACATCTTGGCAAAGCTTTTGTCGCGCAGGACGCCGGCATTGTTGATCAGGATATGGACCCCGCCGAACCGATCCCTTGCCTCGGCCACCATCGCTTCCATCGCCGGGGGATCGGTGACGCTGCCCGAATTGGCGATCGCTTCGCCGCCCATCGCGGCGATCTCTGCGACGACTGCGGCAGCGGCATCCGAATGGCCCGATCCGTCGCGCGCACCGCCCAGATCATTGACCACCACTTTCGCGCCGCGCCGCGCCAGTTCGAGCGCATATTCGCGGCCCAATCCGCCACCGGCCCCGGTGACGATGGCGACGCGGCCGTCATAGCGAATGGTCATGGCAATGCTCTCCCGATATTTTGCAGCCACCCTAGCATGCGTGTGCCGATGAAAAAGGGCCGATGAAAAGGGGGCGCGGCATCGCTGCCGCACCCCCCGATCGTCGCATCAATGCGCGATCATTCGCCGCGATTGCGGCAACCGTCGGTCTGGCCGCGCTTGCAGACCGGATATTCGGCCTTTGGCGCGGGTGGCGGGAAGGCCTGGCTGGCGGGCATCGACGGCTGGACCCGGATGGTCGCACCGGCCTGCGCCGGACCAGACATTGGCGGCTGCGCTGGCATGTACCCGCCGGGGCGCATCGACGGGTCGGCTGGCATCTGCTGGCTGGTCATCGGGGCATCGGCACCCGATGGCGGGGTGTTGCCCGAGGTGGTCGGCGACGTCTGCGCGAAGGCGGCGGTGCTCAATGCCAGCGCGGCGGTCATTGCGAAGAATTTCATGCGGATTCTCCTGTTCGGAACCGAGGCGCGATACGATGCGCTGCCAGGGGAACGCGCTGGCCGGAGAATCTTTCCTTGGTCGCGGGAGAGAAGCCCCTCAGCTACCCGAATCGAGCGCGTAGCCCGCCGATCGCACGGTGCGGATGATGTCGGGGCGGTCGGTGCCGTTGATCGCCTTGCGAAGCCGGCGGATATGCACGTCGACCGTCCGGCTCTCGATGTCGCTGTCATGCCCCCATACCGCGTCGAGCAGCCGCTCGCGCGAAAAGACCCAGCCGGGGTGTTCGAGGAAATGCTTGAGCAGCCGGAACTCGGTGGGGCCAAGCGGCACGACTTCGCCGCCGCGGCGCACCTTGTGGCCGACGGTATCCATTTCGATGTCCGAATAGACGAGTTGTTCACCCGCCAGCGCGGGGCGGACCCGGCGAAGCACCGCGCCGACACGCGCGACGAGTTCGCGTGGGGAAAAGGGCTTGGTCACATAATCATCGGCACCGGTTTCGAGGCCGCGGACGCGATCTTCTTCCTCGCCGCGTGCGGTGAGCATGATGATCGGCACGTTGGCGGTCTCGGGCATCCGGCGCAGGCGGCGGCACACTTCGATGCCCGACAGCCCCTCGACCATCCAGTCGAGCAGCACGATGTCGGGAGTCGCTTCCTTGGCGAGCAGCAACGCTTCCTCGCCATCGGGGGTCTGTTTGACCTCGAAATCCTCGCGCTTGAAATGCCAGGTCAGCAGTTCGGCGAGCGCGGCATCATCTTCGACCAGCAGCATCTTCACTCGTGCCATCGTCGCCACTTTCAATTGGCCGCAGTAGAGGGAATGCGTTCGCGTTCGCCCATCTGCTCGCCGGTTGCCGCGTAATACACCATTTCGGCAAGGTTCGTCGCCTGGTCGCCGATCCGCTCGAGGTTCTTGGCGACGAACAGCAGATGTGCGGCCTGTCCGATGCTGGCGGGGTTCTCCATCATGAAGGTGACGAGCGTGCGGAAGATCGAGTTATAGAAATCATCGACCGCACGGTCGCGCTCGCCGATCGACATCGCCTTTTCAATGTCACGGGCGGCGAAAGCGTCGAGCACGTCGTGCAGCATCTCGCTTGCGAGCCCCGCCATTGCGGGCAGCACCGACAGCGGTTCGATATGCCGATGCCCCTCGATGTCGGCGACCCGCTTGGCGATGTTCTTGGCATGGTCGCCCACGCGCTCGAGCGTGTTCGAGATTTTCATCGCCGCGACGACTTCGCGCAGATCGTCGGCCATCGGCGCCCGCAGCGCGATCAACTGGACCGCCAGCCGCTCGACCTCATGCTCGAGCACGTCGATCTTTTTATCGCCCTCGATCACTTTTGCGGCGGCGACCAGGTCATGGCGCACCAGCGCCTCGATCGCGCCGCCGATCGCCTGTTCGGCAAGCCCGCCCATCTGTGCGATCAGCCCGCGCAATTGCCCCAATTCGTCGTCGAAAACCTTGACCGTATGTTCATTCATATCGTTGTGCCTCGAGGCGAAAGGATCAGCCGTATCGGCCAGTAATATAGTCCTTGGTGCGTTCCTGGCGCGGGTTCGTGAAGATATCCGAGGTCACACCATATTCGACCAGATTGCCCAGATGGAAAAACGCCGTCCGCTGTGACACGCGCGCCGCCTGCTGCATGTTGTGGGTGACGATCACAATCGCGTAGCGCCCGCGCAGTTCGTGGATCAGCTCCTCGATCTTGGCGGTGGCGATCGGATCGAGCGCGCTGCACGGCTCGTCCATCAGGATCACTTCGGGATCGACCGCGATCGCGCGCGCGATGCACAGCCGCTGCTGCTGGCCGCCCGACAGCGCGGTGCCTGAATCGGCGAGCCGGTCCTTTACCTCTTCCCACAGTCCGGCCCGGCGAAGCGAGCGTTCGACGACATGGTCGAGATCGGATTTCGACGGCGCGAGGCCGTGGATTCGCGGGCCATAGGCGACGTTTTCATAGATCGATTTGGGGAAGGGGTTTGGTTTCTGGAACACCATTCCCACCCGCGCGCGCAATTGCACCACGTCCATCGACGGCGAATAGATATTCTCGCCATCCAGGGTGATGTCGCCTTCGACCCGCGCGATCGGGATGGTGTCGTTCATCCGGTTGAGCGTTCGAAGGAAGGTCGACTTGCCACAGCCCGACGGGCCGATAAAGGCGGTGACATTGTCCATGTCGACGTCGATCGACACGCCCTTGATCGCGTGGGTTTTGCCATAGAATACGTCGACGTTGCGCGCCGCCATCTTGATGGGACGGGCCGGCGCATGCGTGTCGGCAGCGGGTTTCACATGAACATCGGTCATTACCAGCGGGTCTCGAATCGGTTGCGGAGATAGATGGCGAGGGCATTCATCGCGAGCAGGAACATCAACAGCACGATGATCGCCGCGCTCGTCTTTTCAACAAAGCCGCGGCTGACCTGATCGGACCAGAGGAATATCTGCACCGGCAGCACCGTTGCCGGGCTGGTCAGGTCATCGGGTGCGGTCGAGATGAAGGCGCGCATGCCGATCATCAGCAGCGGCGCGGTTTCGCCCAGCGCGCGCGCCATGCCGATGATGGTGCCGGTGAGGATGCCGGGCAGCGCGAGCGGCAGGACGTGGTGGAACACCACCTGGATACGGCTTGCACCGATGCCCAGCGCTGCGTCACGGATCGACGGCGGCACCGCCTTCACCGCGTTGCGCCCGGCGATGACGATGACGGGCATGATCATCAGCGCCAGCGTCACGCCGCCGACGATCGGCGCGGATCGCGGCATGTTGAAGGTGCCCAGGAATACCGCGAGGCCGAGCAGGCCGAAGATGATCGACGGCACCGCCGCCAAATTGTTGATCGACACCTCGATCAAGTCGGTCCAGCGATTGCGCGGGGCATATTCCTCGAGATAGATCGCCGACAGCACCCCGATCGGGAAGGCCAGGGCGAGCGTCACCAGCATCGTCAGGAACGATCCTTTCAGCGCGCCCCAGATGCCGACTGCGGTGGGATCGGTCGAATCCGCGCCGGTGAGGAAGGTCCAGTTGAAGCCGGTGGTCAGTGCGCCACGCTTGGTCAGCATCGCCGCTGCCGCTTCGGCTTCGGGAGTGGCGTCCTCGGTTGCGGCGGCATGGATGTTGCTGGCGGCGGGGACGGTGATCGTCGCCTGCCGGGTCAGCAGCGATGGATCGTCCTTCACCGCCTCGCGCACCGTTACCCAGGCGCTGTCCGAGATATAGCGTTCGCCCTCTTCGCCAAAGGCTTCGACGGCGGCGACGCCGACCGCATTTTGCAACCCGGCACCGGCGAGCGCCAGATCGGCCCCGCGCCGGCCAAGCTGTTCGGCGGTGACGTCGAGGTTCATCGCGGCGAAGTTCAGCGGCAGGCGAACTTCGGTGCGGCTAAAGCCCGCCAGGCCGTTCGACAGCATGGTCCACAGCAGGAATGCCAGAAACCCCGCCGAGATCGTGACGGCCCCAAGGCCGATCAGCCTGAAACGGCGTTCGGCGGCGTAGCGGCGGCGGATCCGGCGCTGCATCGACTGGGTCTTCCAGTCGGTGGGCGCTCGCTCGGCGGGTTCGTGCCCCTGCGCGAGCGACTGGGCGACGAGGGTGCTAGTCATACGCTTCCCGGTATTTCTTCACGACGCGAAGCGCGACGATGTTCAAAAGGAACGTTATCACGAACAGGGTCAGCCCCAGCGCGAAGGCGGCCAGTGTCTTGGGGCTGTTGAATTCGGCCTCGCCGGTCAGCAGGTCGACGATCTGCTTGGTGACCGTGGTCGCGCTGTCGAAGGGGTTGAGCGTGATCGTCGCGGCACCGCTGGCGGCCATCACGACGATCATCGTCTCGCCGATCGCGCGCGACACCGCCAGCAGCACGCCGGCGACGACGCCGGGGAGCGCGGCGGGCAGCAGCACCCGGCCGATCGTCTCCGAGGTGGTCGCGCCCATCGCCAGGCTGCCGTCGCGCATCGAGGTTGGCACCGCGGCGATCGAATCATCGGCCATCGACGAGACGAAGGGGATGATCATCACCCCCATCACCAGCCCCGCCGACAGCGCGCTTTCCGAACTGGCGAAGGTGAAGCCGAGCGACACCGCAAGGTCACGGATCGCGGGGCCAACGGTGAGCGCGGCGAAATAGCCATAGACCACGGTGGGAACGCCCGCGAGGATCTCAAGGATGGGCTTCATCCATTTGCGCACCGTAGGCGCTGCATATTGGGTGAGGTAGATCGCGCTCATCAGCCCGAACGGGATTGCGACCAGCATCGCGATGACCGCGCCGATGAAGAAGGTGCCCCAGAATAGCGGCACCGCGCCCAGATCAGCCCCCGGATCGGCCGGATTGATGACCTGTGGCGCCCAATTGGTGCCGAACAGGAAATCGGTGATCGGCACGATCGCAAAAAAGCGTGCGCTTTCGAACAGCAGCGACAGGAAGATGCCGAGCGTGGTCAGGATCGCGATCAGCGACGCGACCAGCAGCGCCAGCATCACCGCGCGCTCGACGCGGGTTCGTGCCCGGAAATCGGTGGAAATCCGGGTATAGGCATAGGCACCGCCGGCAAAGGCCAGCAGCACTGCGATCGCGGTGCCGATCCAGGCATAGCTGGTCATGTAACCGTCGAACACCGGGGCGAGCATTTCGGCCTCGGGATTGAACGCGCCAAGGCCCTCGGTTCCGGCAAGGTTGCGCGCTTCGCCCAGGATCGCCGATCGTTCGAAGCCGGCGGCGGGCAGCGATTGTGCCTGCGGCGTCGCCAGCACCGCGTCGTTCACCAGTTGCGGGCTGAGCCATGACCAGAAAGCGAGGAAGATCAGTGCAGGCACCGCGACCCACATCGCGACATACCAGCCATGCTGGCCGGGAAGCGAATGCAGCCGCTTGCCGCCGACACCCTGCAATCGCGTGGCGCGCGCGCGGGCGGTGAGCCAGCCGATCAGCGCAAGCCCGACGATCAACAGCAGCAATGCAGTGGCGGTCATTTGAGCACCGCCGGATCGAGCGCGATGCCGCGCTTGACGATTTCGGCCGACCGCTGACGCACCTCACGCGGTGCCGCGATCATGCCCTTGCGGACCAGCGGACCATCCGGACCCCAGGCGGCGACATAATCGTCGAGAAACGCCTGCATACCGGGGATCGGCCGGATATGCTGTTTCTTGACGTACAGATAGAGCGGGCGGGCGCTGGGATAGGCGCCCGATGCGATCGTTTCATAGGTGGGTGCGACGCCGTTCAACGTACTGCCCTTCAATCGGCCCATATTCTCTTCGAGATAGCTGAAGCCGAAAATGCCGATCGCGTTCGGATTGGTCACCAGATTCTGGACGATCAGGTTATCATTCTCGCCCTTGTCGACATAGGCCGCGTCGTTGCGGACGCGGGTACACATCATGTCATAGGCTTCTTCGTCGCTTTTCTTCAGCGCCTCGGCTTCGGGCACTGCCGCCTTGCAACCGGGTTCGAGGATCAGTTCGACAAAGGCATCGCGCGTGCCGCTGGTGGAGGGTGGCCCGAGCACCTGGATCGGGATTGCGGGGAAGGATGGGTTGACCTGCGACCATAGCCGCGCGGTGTTCGGCTTGCCGCCGGGATTGGCGGCGACCGCGCGATAAATGTCGGCTACGGTGAACGACAGGCCGGGGCCGCTTCGCGATTCGGCAAGGGCGATGCCGTCGATCCCGACCTGCACTTCCAGGATTTCGCGAACGCCATTGGCCTGGCAATCGTCATATTCCGATCGATGCAGCCGGCGCGACGCATTGAGCATATCGGGGAATTGCGGGCCGACGCCGGCGCAGAATTGCTTGATGCCAGCGCCGGTGCCGGTCGATTCGATGACCGGCGACTTCATGTCGGGCCGGGCATTGTTGAACTGTTCGGCGACGGTGGTGGTGAACGGATAGACGGTCGACGATCCGACGACGCGAATCTCTTCGCGCGCGGCTCTACTGTCGCTGCAAGCGGCGAGTGCGAGCGCACCCAGGCTCACGAAGGCGACGAAACGCAACATGTGGACTAGCCCCCCAGGCTCGCGCGGTATGCGCTGTTGTCGGGCCGTAACACCCACTCACGGACCCTCTGTTGCATTGACGTTGCGTTTTGATGACATCGACCCCGCTGGCAGCAGGATCGTCACCACGGTGCCGGTGCCGGGGGTGCTGGCGATGTCGAGGCGACCGCGATGGCGCTCGACGATGTGCTTGACGATCGACAGGCCAAGGCCAGTACCGCCCATCGCCCGGCTGCGTCCCGAATCGATACGATAGAAACGTTCGGTCAGACGCGGCAGGTGTTCGGGAGAAATCCCTTCGCCTTCGTCCGTAACCGACAAGCGCAGCATCGATCCACCATCGTGGCGAAGCTGGATCGTTACCGGGGTGCCGGGCCGGCCATATTTCATCGCATTGCCAACGATATTGTGCAGCACCTGGCTCAACTGTGCGCGATCGCCCTTGATCGGTGCGACGTCGGCAACTGCCGAGCACAGATCGCCGCCGCGCCCGCTGCTGGCGGCGGCGATTTCGGATCGAACTTCCTCGACCAGATCGCCCAGATCGACCAGCGCATCGGGCTCGCGATATTTTTCGGCCTCGATCCGGCTGAGCGACATCAGGTCGTCGATCAGCCGCCGCATCCGATTGGCTTCGTCGAACATCACTTTCAGAAAACGTTCGCGGATGCCGGGGTCTTCGCCCGCCTCGTCGCGCAGCGTTTCGATGAAGCCCAGGATCGATGCGAGCGGGGTACGAAGCTCGTGGCTGGCATTGGCGACGAAATCGACGCGAATCCGGTCGGTGGCATAGCTGCCGGTGCGATCGACCAGGTGGACGATCCGCATGTCATCCCCCACCTCGCGCACCCGCATTTCCCAGCGTTGTTCGCGGGTGCCGAGGCCGACCAGATGGATGGGTTCGTCATCGGGTGATCCGGTCGCGGCAACCAGCCGTTCGGAAGCCGCCGGATGGCGAATCGCGAGGCGAACGTCTTCGCCTAGAATATGCTCGCCCAGCAGCGACTTGGCGGCGGCATTGGCGCGGATGACGCGCTTTTCGGCGACGACCAGCATCGGTTCGCCGATTGCCGCGATCACGTCGGCTATCGCGGGTTCGGGCGTCGTGGGTGGCGCGACCAGCGGCTCGGGCGGGCGGGGCGGCGGTTCGTCCTCGCCCGTGCCGATCGCCACCAGCACCGCGGCGATGCCGCCGACCAGCGCCACTGCGACCGATTCGATGCTCGCCCCGATCACGAAACCGGCAAGCGCGCTGATGGCTGCAAGGCCCAGCGCAAGCGCCGCCCGAATCCCTGACCCCTGTAACATGGGTGCCATGTACCCGATCCGGGACGCTTTGGGGTAGCACCTGATATTGTTAACGCTGTTTTGCCATTGCGTAAGCTTTCCAAGCCTACAAAGGTGGGGTCATGACCGACGAACCGTCCAAGCCAGCCGAACCGGGCCGCCGCGCATTGATGCTGGGTGCGGTTGGGGCGTCGGCGATCGTATCGATCCGGCCCGCGCTGGCGCAGACCGCCGCTTCGCTGTCGACCTGCGAAATCCCGGTTCCCGATCCGGGGCGCGCAGGCAGTTACATCGCGCAGGACGGCAAATTGGTGCCTGCCGGCACCGCAGGCGCGTTCCCGCCGGCATCGCGGCCCTTTACCGGCGAGGAAGTAAAGCGCGCGCTCAACGGCGGATCGCTGCCCGGCGCGGATTATTCGCAGAGCAAGGCGTATACCAACTATATCCGCCGCCTGCAGACCGGCACCAGCGGCTTCACCTGCTTCGCTTCGTTGCAGATGCCGCGCGGCTGATCGGCTGGTGCCCGTGCAATATCGGGCAGGCGCGCGCGCCGCGTTGCGGATCGTGCCGCTCGATTTGCTGACATTGATCTATCACCGGGCGTCGGGGCAGACGCATGTCGTCGCATCGCCGGTGCCCGAAATCCTCGATGTGCTGGCCGACGAAGCGATGGACGTGCCCGCGCTGCTGGCGGCGCTTGCCGCGCGCTATGAGCTGGGCGACGCCGATGCCGATGCTTTGACTGCGCGGCTGGAGGAACTGGCGGCGGTTGGACTGGTCGAACGCGGGTGAAGCACGTTTTCCACGTCAGGATCGGGCGGATCGGCTTTCGCGTTGGGTCGGACTGGCGGCAGCCGATCGCCGAGCTGGAAACGCTGTATCGCGATTACCCCAAGCCCGATGACGGGATACCCGATTTCTCGGTCCGGCTGTTCGCGGCGCGGCCCTGGCGGCGCTTCGTGCGGCCCGCGGTGATGATCGGCGGCGATTATACCATTCCCGATGCCGCGCCGTTGCCGCTGTCGCTTGGGCTGCTGGCGGCGGAAATGGGGATGAACCTGCAAATGGCGCTGGCGCAGCGGCGATATTTGCTGCTGCACGCATCCTGCGTCGAGCGTGACGGGCGCGCGGTGCTGATGACGGGAATTTCGGGCGCGGGCAAATCGACGCTGGCGGCGCTGCTGATGGCACGCGGCTGGCGGCTGATGGGCGATGAATTCGCGCTGGTCGATGCCGAGACCGGGCTGATCCACGGCTTTCCCCGGCTGGTGAGCCTGAAGAACGAAAGCGTGAGCGTGGTAGAGGCGGCGCTGCCGACCGCGCGCTTCGGCCCGTTGCAGGTGGGAACGCCCAAGGGCGACATCCGCCATCTGGTGCCCGATGCCGATTCGATCGCGCGTATGGCCGAACCCGCGCGTGCGGCGGCGATCCTGTTCCCGCGTTTCGGCTTCGACGCGGCGCAGCGCGCGGTGTTGCCGAGCGAGACGTTCGTGCGGCTGACTCAGGCTTCGACCAATTATGTCGCGATGGGTGAGCGGGGGTTCGATGCGCTGACCGGGCTGGTGCAGGGTGTTCCGGCGATCGCGATCGACTATCCCGACGCCGCGACGGCGATCGCTCAGGTCGAGGCGGTGGCGGCATGAGCGCGATGCTGCTGGTCGCCGCGCTGCGCGATCCGTCTAGCGTCGCCGCGCTTGATCCCGAAGGCTGGACCGCATTGATCGGGGCGGCGCGCGCCGAGCAGATGATCGGCACGCTCGCTTATCGGCTGCAAGGTTTGCCGATGCCCGATGCCGCCGCGCGAATCCTCGCCGATGCGCGATTGTCGGCCGATCAGGGGCGGATCGCTGCATTGTGGGAAGCTGAGATGGCGCGGCGCGCGCTGGCACCGCTTGGGGTGCCGGTGGTGCTGCTGAAGGGCACCGCCTTTGTCGCGGCGGGGCTGTCGGCAGGGAAGGGGCGTTCGATCGGTGATCTGGATATTCTGGTGCCGCGCGGCTCGATCGATGCCGTCGAGGCGGCGCTGCTGCGCGCGGGCTGGGAATGGGCGAAGCCCGACCCCTATGACGACGCCTATTACCGCCAATGGATGCACGAGCTGCCGCCGCTGATCCATCGTGAGCGCGACCGGATGATCGACGTGCATCACACGATCCTGCCGCTGACGGCGCGGGTGCGGCCCGACGCGGCTGGGCTGATCGCCGACAGTATCGAGATCGGCAATGGGATGCGGATGCTGAGCCGCCGCGACGTGCTGATCCACGCCGCCGCCCATTTGTTTGCCGATGGCGATCTGGCGGGGGGATTGCGAAATCTGTGGGATATTCGCTGTCTGCTCGACGAGTTTGACGGCCCGGCGTTCCGCGCGAGCCTGATGGCGCGCGCCGCGCACCACGAACTGTCGCATGCGATGGCCCGGGCGATGCGGCTGGCCGACCTTTATTCGCCGGACGCTTCGCCTGCGCGCATGCACTCAAGCGACCGCCCCTATCTTCGCCGTCTGCTGGGCCGCGACGGATGGGGCGTACAGCGGCGCAAGGCTACCGAATTCGCCTTTTATCTGCGCGGCCATTATCTGCGGATGCCGCCGGCGATGCTTGCGCGCCACCTGTGGACCAAGTGGCGAAAAGGCTATCGCCCGCCGGGCTGAGCCAAGCGGTACAGTGCCGGGACCAGTTGGTCGAAATGGTCGATTACCGCGTCGGCCCCCAATTCTTCGACCGGCTGCCACAAAAAGCCGAAGCTGACTGCGATCGAGGGGAGGGCGGCTGCCTTTGCCGCCTGGATGTCGAAGATCGAATCGCCGACGAATGCGGCGCGGCCACCGCCGCAGCGGCGGATCATTTCGTGGATGGGCAGGGGCGATGGCTTGGCATTGCCCTTGCCCATCGTGTCGCCGCCGATGATGCAGGCGAACCGATCCGCAAGGCCCAGTTCGGTGACGAGCTTCACCGCCATTGCTTCGAATTTGTTGGTGACGATGGCCACCGTCACGCCGTGCCCCTGCAGCGTATCGAGCGCGTCGAGCATGCCCGGAAACGGCACCGTCCCAGCCGAGATATTCGCCGCATAGCGTTCGAGCAGCAGCGGATAGCCCGAATCGAGCAGCGCCTCATCGACCCCGCCCGATGCCGCCAGCCCCTGTTTGAGCATGTGCCGCGCGCCCAGTCCGACCATCGGCTTCACCGCTTCGACCGCCAGCGGCGCGCGGTCGTGCAGCGCCAGCACATGGTTCACCGCCGCCGCCAGATCGGCGCTGGTATCCAGCAAGGTGCCGTCGAGGTCGAAACCGACAATGTCGAAGGGAAAGGATGTCATCCCGCCCGACTGCCAGCTACCCTATGGAATTGGCAAGACATTCGTGGCAGTCGCCCGAGCGAAACCAAGGAAGCTGCATGACCACGCGACCGATTGCCGCCATCATCCTGGCCGCCGGCAAGGGCACCCGGATGAAGTCCGACCTGCACAAGGTGCTCCACCCGATCGCCGGGCGGCCGATGCTGCTGCATCTGGTCGCGTCGGTTGGCGAATTGGCCCCCGATCGAATCGTCGCGGTGGTGGGCGCTGGGCGTGCGCAGGTCGAGGCGGCGGTCGCGCCGCACGAGCTGGTGATCGCGCATCAGGCCGATCAGCTCGGCACCGGCCATGCGGTGGCGCAGGCGGCATCGGCGCTCGACGGTTTTTCGGGCGATGTGCTGATCCTTTATGGCGACGTGCCGCTGGTGCGTGCGGCGACGATGCAGCGGATGATTAATCGGCTGCACCAAAACGACGCGCCCGCGACGGTGGTGCTGGGTTTCCGCCCGCATGATCCGGGTGCCTATGGCCGGGTGATCGCCGACGGTGACGGGCGGATCGAACGGATGATCGAGTTCAAGGACGCCAGCGAAGCCCAGCGCGCGGTGACGTTGTGCAATTCGGGGCTGATGGCGGTGCGATCGGAGGATCTGTTCAATCTGTTGGCGCGGGTCGGCAATGATAACGCGGCGGGCGAATATTATCTGCCCGACATCGTGATGCTCGCCGCCGCCGATGGCCGCGCCTCCGCCGTGATCGAGACGGCGGCGCAAGAGGTTGCGGGGGTAAACAGCCGCGCCGAACTGGCAGCGGTCGAGGCCGATTGGCAGGCGCAGCGACGGCAAGCCGCGATGGCGCAGGGCGCGACATTGATCGCGCCCGAAACCGTGTGGTTCGCGCATGATACGGTGATCGGCCGCGACGTCGTGATCGAACCGAACGTCGTATTCGGCCCCGGCGTGTCGGTCGCCGATGGCGTGACCATCCACGGCTTTTCGCACCTTGAAGGGGCGACAGTGGCCGAAGGCAGCACGATCGGCCCGTTCGCGCGGCTGCGGCCCGGCACGGTGGTGGGACGCGGGGCGCGAGTCGGCAATTTCGTCGAGACCAAGAATGCGGTGCTGGGCGAGGGGGCAAAGGCAAACCACCTGACCTATCTCGGCGATGCCGAAGTCGGGGCCGATGCCAATATCGGCGCGGGCACGATTACCTGTAATTACGATGGCTTCTTCAAATACCCCACCAAGATCGGCGCTGGGGCGTTCATCGGATCGAACAGCGCGTTGGTGGCCCCGGTGACGATCGGCGATGGCGCGATCGTCGGGGCAGGCACGGTGGTGACCGCCAATGTCGAGGCTGGCGCGCTGGCGCTGACCCGCGCGCCGCAAACGACGCGCGCAGGCTGGGCCACCCGGTTTCGCGCGGTGATGCAGGCTAGAAAGGCAGCGAAATAACATGTGCGGCATCGTAGGGATTCTGGGGACCACCGACGTCGCCGAGCGGCTGTTCGACGGCCTGAAGCGGCTGGAATATCGCGGTTATGATTCGGCGGGCATCGCGACCTTGCACGAGGGGCGGATCGAGCGTCGCCGCGCGCAGGGCAAGCTGGTCAATCTTGGCCGCTTGCTCGCCGCCGAGCCGCTGCCGGGCCATGTCGGCATCGCGCATACCCGCTGGGCGACGCATGGCGCACCTACCGAGGATAATGCCCACCCGCATACCGCCGGGCGAGTGACAATAGTCCACAACGGCATTATCGAGAATTTCAAGCCGCTGCGCGAGGAGCTTCAGGCGCAGGGCCGGGTGTTCCTGAGCCAGACCGATACCGAAGTGGTGGCCCATCTAGTCGACGCGGCGCTCGACGCCACCGGCGATCCACAGGCGGCAGTGCGGTCGATCCTGCCGCGACTGCACGGCGCGTTCGCGCTGGCGATCCTGTTTCGCGATCATCCCGGCCTGCTCATCGGCGCGCGGCTCGGCTCGCCGCTGGTGGTCGGCTATGGTGCCGAGGAGGACGGGGGGGAGAGCTATCTGGGTTCCGACGCGCTGGCGCTGGCACCGCTCACCCAGCGTATCGCCTATCTTGAGGAAGGCGATTGGGCCGTGCTCACGCGCGAAGGCACGCAGGTATATGACCGTGACAACCAGCCGGTCGATCGACCGATCACGATCAGCGGCGTCACCGGCGCGCTGATCGACAAGGGCAACCATCGGCATTTCATGCTGAAGGAAATCTACGAACAGCCGATCGTCGTCGCGCAGACGCTGCGTTCGTACATCCGGCCGCTGGAAGAGCAGGTCGCGCTGCCCGACATGACGTTCGACTTGTCGAGCGTCGAGCGGGTGACGATCGTGGCCTGCGGCACCGCCAGCTATGTCGGCATGATCGGCAAATATTGGATCGAACGCTTTTCGCGCCTGCCGGTCGAAGTCGATGTCGCGTCGGAGTTTCGCTATCGCGATCCGGTGTTGCTGGCCAACACGCTGGGCGTCGTGGTGAGCCAGTCGGGCGAGACCGCCGATACGCTGGCGGCACTGCGCCACATGAAGGAAAACGGCGTCACCACCGCGGGCATCATCAACGTGCCGACCAGTTCGATGGCGCGCGAGGTCGATCTGCTGCTGCCCACCCATGCCGGCCCCGAAATCGGCGTTGCATCGACCAAGGCATTCACCTGCCAGTTGGCGGTGATGGCGGCGCTGGCGATCAATCTGGCGCGGGCCAAGGGCAAGCTGGGTGCCGCCGAGGAGCGGGAAATCGTCAGCCATCTGCGCGAAGTGCCCGCCGCGATCAACGCCGCATTGGCGCATGATGACGACATCAAAGCGATGGCGGGCACGATCGCGGGCGCGCGCGACGTGCTGTATCTGGGGCGTGGTCCTGATTATCCGCTGGCGCTGGAGGGTGCGCTAAAGCTCAAGGAAATCAGCTACATCCATGCCGAAGGTTATGCGTCGGGTGAAATGAAGCACGGGCCGATCGCGTTGATTGACGAGCATGTGCCGCTGATCGTGCTCGCGCCTTCGGGGCCGTTGTTCGACAAGACGGTGTCGAACATGCAGGAGGCCCAGGCGCGCGGCGCGCAGGTGGTGTTGATTTCGGACGCCGACGGGCTGGCACAGGCGGGCCAGGATGCGGTCGCGACGATCGAAATGCCCAAGGTCCACCCGCTGATCGCGCCGATCGTGTACGCCATCCCGGTGCAATTGCTTGCCTATCATGTCGCAGTCGCCAAGGGTACCGACGTCGATCAGCCGCGCAACCTTGCGAAAAGCGTTACCGTTGAATGAGTTGACGGCTACGGCGCGAGCTGGGTCGCGGACAGGCTGATCCCTTCGACAGCGGCCATTGTCTGGGCTAGAACGCGCGGCATGTCCGATCCTTCCTTTGACCTAGGCGAGCCAGCGCCGCCGCCCAAGCCCGAGGCGTATCGGGTGCTGGCGCGCAAATACCGGCCGCAGACTTTTGCCGAGCTGATCGGCCAGGATGCGATGGTCACGACGCTGGGCAACGCGATCAAGCGCGATCGGCTGGCGCATGCGTTCCTGCTGACCGGAGTGCGCGGGGTCGGCAAGACGTCGACCGCGCGGCTGATCGCCAAGGCGCTGAATTGCATCGGGGCGGACGGGCAGGGCGGGCCGACGATCGATCCGTGCGGCGTGTGCGATCCGTGCCGGGCGATTGCCGAGGGGCGGCATATCGACGTGATCGAAATGGACGCCGCCAGCCATACCGGCGTCGATGACGTGCGCGAGATCATCGAGGCGTCGCGTTATTCGGCGGTGTCGGCGCGATACAAGATCTACATCGTCGACGAAGTTCACATGCTGTCGAAGAACGCCTTCAACGCGCTGTTGAAGACGCTCGAGGAGCCGCCCGCGCACGTCAAATTCCTGTTCGCCACGACCGAGGTGAACAAGGTGCCGATCACCGTGCTGTCGCGCTGTCAGCGTTTCGACCTGCGGCGGATCGGTTCGGACAAATTGGCGGCGCATTTCGCGCATGTCGTTGCCGCCGAAGGGTTTGAGGCCGAGTCCGAGGCGCTGGCGCTGATCGCGCGCGCCGCCGAAGGATCGGCGCGCGACGGGCTGTCGATTCTCGACCAGGCGATCGCGCATGCCGGGCTGGAAGGCGGCGGGGTGCGCGCCGATGTCGTGCGCGACATGCTGGGCCTGTCGGATCGCGGCGCGGTGCGGGCGATGTTCGCGCTGTTGCTGGGCGGTGATTCGGCGGGCGCGCTGGCGGCGATGCGGCGGCAATATGATCTGGGCGTCGATCCGCTATCGGTGCTGCGGACGCTGCTCGAGACGGTGCATGGCGTGACGCTGGCAAAGGTGGGGACCGATCCCGACCCTTCGCAACCTGTGGAAGAACGTCAGGCCCTGGCCGACTGGGCCTCGCGCCTGTCGTTTCCGGTGCTGCACCGGCTGTGGCAATTGCTGTTGAAGGGCCATGACGAGGTGGCGCGGGCCGCGCTGCCGATCGAGGCGTGCGAGATGGCGTTGTTGCGGGTGATCCACGCATCGCAATTGCCCGACCCCGGCGAGTTGGCGCGCCAGATTGGTGAGGGCAGGGCACCTGCGGTGCCGGCGCAGGCGCAACCGGCGGTGGCCGCTTCGGGCAACCCGGTTGCTGCGGCGACCCCTGCCGCACCGGCACCCACCGCCCCAGCGCTGCCCGATACGATCGAGGCGATCCGCGACCTGCTGGCCCGCCACGGTCGGCACGCGCTGGGCGAGGCGGTGCGCAATCATGCGCGGCCGACCCGGATCGAACCGCCCGAGATCGAGCTTGGCGCGCAGCGGCCCATCCCATCGGACTTCGCCAATGATCTGGCCGATGAACTGAAACGGATCACCGGTGCCCGCTGGCGCGTTACCACCAGCGATGCCCCCGGTGCGCCTTCGCTGCGCGAAGCCGAAGAGGCAGACGAAGCCGCCAAGGAAGCCGAGATACGCAATTCCCCCGTCGTCGCAGCCGCGCTTGCCGCCTTTCCCGGCGCAAGACTGTTGGGCGTCACCACCAATCGGAGTGCAGGATGAAGAACCTCGAAGACATCATGGCCATGGCGCAGAACGTCCAGGCCGAATTGGAAAAGGCGCAGGCGAGCCTCGACACGATCGAGGTCGAAGGCGTGTCGGGCGGCGGGCTGGTCAAGGTGCGTGCCAGCGCCAAGGGGCGGATCATCGGCGTCGACATCGACGAGTCGCTGCTTGCTCCGTCGGAGAAGGGCATCGTCGAGGATCTGGTCGCAGCGGCACTGAACGATGCGCGCGCGCGGGCGGATGCGGCCTCTTCGGCGGAGATGTCGAAGCTGACCGCGGGCATGCCGCTGCCGCCGGGGTTCAAGCTGCCGTTCTAAAACAAGAATGGGTTTGAGCTGATCCGTCGATCGTTTCTTTGTCATTCCCGCGAAGGCGGGAATCCATAACCACCGCACTGGCGTATGGATTCCCGCCTTCGCGGGAATGACGAAAGCGATGGCGAGCATTATGCTCTAAGGCCGGCGGACCGAACGTTTCACAACGGGAACAATAGCTTGTCCCTCGTCGTTTATCGCGTCTGACTTACCAGAGGGACGCGATACATGACCGAGGAACGGACGACGGAAACCCGCGCGCCGCACACCACCACCACCGTGATCGAGCGGCGCGGTGGTGGCGGCACGATTTTGATCGGCGTCGCGCTGCTGATCGCGGTCGTTGTCGGTGCTTATTTCCTGATGAACCAGAGCCGCAACGACGCGATCAAGACCGACGCCATCAGTGGTGCCGCCGATGCGGTGAAGGACGGGGCCACGGCAGTCGGCGATGCGGCCAAGAAGACGGTGGAATAAAATAAGCGATCGGGGGCTGGGCTAGCGCAGGCAGCTATCCAGCCCCTGTCGCCGCACGACCCCGATCCGCGACTGTATCGAGCGGGCGTAGCGCCGGGTGAAGCCGGTAGGGGAGACCCCGGCGCGTTTCTTGGGCAGCGGCAGTACGGCAGCAATCTGCGCGGCTTCGCGCTCGGACAGCGTTGCCGCCCCGTGGCCGAAATATCGCCGCGCGCCAGCCTCGGCCCCATAGGTCCCAATGCCGGTTTCGGCGACATTCAGATAGACTTCCATGATCCGCCGCTTGCCCCAGATGGTCTCGATCAACAGGGTAAACCACGCCTCGAGCGCTTTGCGGACATAGCCACCGCCCTGCCACAGGAACACGTTCTTCGCAGTCTGCTGACTGATGGTCGAACCGCCACGGATTCGCCCGCCCTTGGCATTGCGGACAACCGCCGCGCCGATCGCCTGATAATCGAAGCCGCTGTGCGAACAGAAGCGCGAATCCTCGCCGCCGATGGCAGCGCGCGCCATGTCGGCGTCGATCGCCGATAGCGGCTCCCAATCCTTGGTAACGCTGCGACCGGCAAAAACGTCGCCCATCATGGTCAGGGTGAAAGGCGGCGGCACGAAGCGGAAGATCACCACGAGCAGCAGCGACACGAGCACGAAGCCGATGATCAGCTTGATCAGCCAACCCAGCAGCCGCTTGCCGATCGGTTTACTGGAACGCGAAACGCCGGCCATGGGGGATCGCCCCGGGCCGGCGCTGCGCCGTTTGTTGGTGGTACGAATGCTCACCCGATCGACGATTGCCCGATCAGTTGAAGGCGAGCAACCGCTTCTCGCCTGCCAGGCGCATCATGCCCTTTTGCAGCTTTTCGAATGCGCGCACTTCGATCTGGCGCACCCGCTCGCGCGACACGCCATAGACCTGGCTCAATTCCTCAAGCGTCTTGGGATCGTCGGTTAGCCGCCGCTCGGTCAGGATATGCTTTTCGCGCTCGTTCAGGTCGTCCATCGCCTCGATCAACATCGTGTGCCGGACATCGGCTTCCTGCGCCTCGGCGACCCGCTCATCCTGCAATGGCTGGTCATCGGCGAGCCAATCCTGCCACTGGCTTTCCGAATCCTCACGCATCGGCACGTTGAGCGAGGTGTCGCCGCCCATCGCCATGCGGCGATTCATGCTGGTGACTTCGTCCTGCGTGACGCCCAGATCCTTGGCGATCTTTGCAAGGTCGTCGGGACGCAGATCGCCGTCCTCGAACGCATCGAGCTTGGCCTTCATCCGCCGCAGGTTGAAGAACAGCTTCTTTTGCGCGGCGGTGGTGCCCATTTTCACCAGGCTCCACGACCGCAGGATATATTCCTGGATCGAGGCGCGGATCCACCACATCGCATAGGTGGCGAGGCGGAAGCCGCGATCGGGCTCGAACTTCTTCACGCCCTGCATCAAACCGATATTGCCCTCGGAGATCAATTCGGACACCGGCAGGCCATAGCCGCGATAGCCCATCGCGATCTTTGCCACGAGCCGCAGATGCGAAGTGACGAGTTGCGCCGCTGCCTCGGGATCCTGATGCTCCTGAAAGCGCTTGGCGAGCATGTACTCGCGTTCAGGCGCCAGGATCGGAAATTTCTTGATCTCGGAAAGATAGCGGTTGAGGCTGGCCTCGCCGCCCAGGGCGGGAACCGTTGCGGGCACGTTGCTGCCGATTGCCATAACCAAATCTCCCTCAGTAGGGCAATATCGCCGCGCGGGGCTGCGCGGACAATATCACCATAAGACTATACGTGAAGTGCCGTGAACAGTTCCTGCATGTCGCCGGGCATTTCGCTATCAAACGCCAAAGCGATACTTGTCACCGGATGAATGAACCCCAGCCGGGCGGCATGCAACGCCTGTCGCCGGAAACCCATGGTTTCCAGCATCGGGCGATGCACCGCCTTACTCCTGCCATACACCGGGTCGCCCAGCAATCCATGACCGATCGAGGTCATGTGAACCCGCACCTGATGGGTGCGTCCGGTTTCCAGGCGACATTCGATCAGCGAGGCATCGCGCAGCAGCTTGAGCAAGCGATAATGCGTCACCGCGCGCTTGCCGCCCTGTACGATGGCGATCATCTTGCGGTTGGCCGAGGATCGGGCGAGCGGCGCATCGACCGTGCCGGTGGCCGGATTGGGCCGCCCCGCGACGATCGCGCGATAGCGGCGATCGATGCTGTGGTCCTTGAACTGGCGGGCAAGTCCTTCGTGCGCTCGGTCGGTCTTGGCGGCGACCATCAACCCCGACGTGTCCTTGTCGATGCGATGGACGATGCCGGGGCGCGCGACTCCGCCGATCCCCGAAAGCTGACCCGCGCAATGATGCAGCAGCGCGTTGACCAGCGTGCCGTCGGGATTGCCCGCGGCAGGATGCACGACCAGGCCGGCTGGCTTGTCGATCACGATCAGCGATTCGTCCTCGTACACGACGACCAGCGACAAATCCTGCGCCTGCGCTTCCGCCGGGGTCGGTTCGGGAATGCTGATGGTGAATTGCGACCCCGCCACCGCCTTGCGCGAAGGATCTACTGCAGGGACGCCGGCGCCGTCGAACACATGGCCCGCGGCCAGCAACGCCTTCAACCGCTCGCGTGACAGGGTGGGTACCGCTTGCGCCAGGGCACGATCGAGCCGCCAGCCATTGGCTGCGTCTGCGATGTGTGCATCTATGGTGGAAACCCCCCGGCTCATTGTCATATTATAGGTCGGTGCAGCACATTGGGATTACAAGTTCGGCCCTGGCGGTCATTCACGCGGCAGCGGCGGAAACGCCCGCTGTCGAGGTATGCGGTTTGTTGATCGGCGATACCGTGATCGCGCTGGCAGTCCAGACCCCAAATGTCGCAGCCGAGCCTGCCCGCACCTTTGAAATCGATCCGGCGGCACTGTTCGCTGCGCTCAAGGTCGAGCGCGCCGGGGGGCCGCGTGTGCTTGGTTATTGGCATTCGCATCCGAGCGGCGATACCAGGCCATCGGCAACCGATGCGGCGATGGCGGCGGCGGACGGTCGTATCTGGATTATCGTTGCGGCAAACCAAGTATCGGCTTGGACCGCAACGGCGGGCGGCGCGGTCGAGGGTTGTTTCGATGCCGTCGAACTGGTTATGATGAGCGACCAACGCTTGCTTGCGACTTGACCGCGCCTGCGCCACAAGGCGGCAACCCCACGGAGCCATGCTTTGGATATTTCCCCGACCGAATTTGCGAGCCTGCTGTGTTCGCGACTATGCCATGATTTGCTGAGCCCGGTTGGCGCGCTCAACAACGGGCTTGAATTGCTTGCCGATGAAAATGATCCCGAAATGCGGGCGCGCTGCATGGAGTTGCTGGCGGAAAGCGCGCGGGCATCGGCCAACAAGCTGAAGTTTTTCCGTCTGGCCTTTGGCGCGGCGGGCGGTTTCGGCGAGACCATCGACACGCGCGAGGCACATGCCGCGATCGAGGGATTGTTCGCCGATAACCAGCGGTTGACCATCGGCTGGATGGTCGACGCGCCGGTGCTGCCCAAGCATGCGATCAAGGTGTTGATGAATCTGGCGCTGATCGCCGGCGACGCGCTGATCCGTGGCGGACGGCTGGATGTCGGTGCCGAGGTGACTGAGGACCGGGTCGAGATCGTCGTCCGCGCCGATGGTGCGCGGATCGTGCTCGACCCCGAATTACGCAACGCCCTGGAAGGCGGAGTTGCCGAAGCCGATGTGACTCCGCGCTCGGCCGCTGCGTATCTGGTACGATCGCTGGTCGATCAGGGTGGCGGCGATCTGCAGGTTTCGCCCGCCGACGCCGAAATTCTGTTGTTCGGCGCATCGTTTCGCACGCGCTAGTGGTCCGATTCTGACATTTGCTACCCCCTTCGGCTTAGTCAGGAGCAAATGTCAGAATCTCCAGGACCACTAAAAAACATTTGATTCTAGTGGATTTTATGATTTTGACATTCGCAGCGAGAGCGTGCCGCAGGCGGGATGCGAATGTCAAAATCAATCCACTAGGCTAACTTGCTCTTAACCCAGAGAGGTCATGACTGCTCTACCGACTGCGGGGGCACATGGACGATCTGCTGCAAGAATTCATTGCCGAAACCCGCGAAACGCTCGAGGCGCTGTCGGGAGAGGTGATCGCTTGGGAAGGTGCGCCCGACGACCGCGCCCGCCTCGATTCGATTTTCCGCTTTGTCCACACGGTGAAGGGCAGTTGCGGCTTCCTCGATCTGCCGCGACTGCAGCGGCTGAGCCATGCCGCCGAAGATGTGCTGTCGCAGGTTCGCGACGGCGCACGTCGGCCCGATCGTGCATTGGTGAGCGCTGTGCTGGCGATCATCGATCGGATCGGTGAAATCGTCGAGGCGATCGACGCGGGCATCGCGCTCGACGATACCGGCGAAGACTTGTTGATTGCAGCGCTTGCCGAAGGGGCGGCGGAGACGGCGGTTGCGGTGCCGGCAATCGCCAACCGTGCGCCGGCGCGCAGTGTTCGGTTGAGCGTCGAGCTGCTCGATCGGATGATGGGCGGCATGTCGGACATGGTGCTGGCGCGCAACGAGCTGGCGCGGCGGATGCGCGAAGGCGATGTCGACCCGCTGGTCGAGGCGGCACTGGAGCGGATGTCGGCTACCGTCACCGAATTGCGCGACACGGTCACCCGGACGCGGATGCAGAAGATCGACGGGCTTTTCTCGGCGCTGCCGCGCATGGTGCGCGATACCGCGGCTGGGGTCGGCAAGGCGGTGACGCTGTGCATCGAGGGTGCCGATGTCGAACTCGATCGCGAAATGATCGAGGTGATGCGCGATCCGCTGGTGCATATCATCCGCAACGCGATCGACCACGGGATCGAAACCCCGGCGGAGCGGGTGGCGGCAGGCAAGCGCGAACAGGGTCGTCTGACCGTCAGCGCGCGGCAGGCGGGCAATCAGATCATCCTGGAGATCACCGATGATGGGCGCGGGATCGATGTCGATCGCGTGATCGCCAAGCTGGCGGCCAGCGGTCGCAGCGAGCGCGAACTCCGTGCATTGCCCGAACGCGCCAGGCTGGCGCTGATCTTTGAACCGGGCGTGACGACCAAGGACGAGGTGTCGGCGGTGTCGGGGCGCGGGGTCGGGATGGACGTGGTTCGCGCCTGCGTCGACCAGATCGGCGGTCGGATCGACCTCGACAACGTTCCCGGCGCCGGCTTGCGGATTGCCATTCACGTACCGCTGACATTGTCGATCATCGCGACGATCATCGTCGGGGTGGGCGATCACCGCTTCGCCGTGCCGCGCGCGGTGATCGAGGAGATCGTCGCCGAACAAAACAGTGCCGTGCGGCTGGACCGGATCGGCGACAGCCAGGTGTTGCAGGTCCGCGATCGGTTGCTGCCCGTGGTCGGGTTGAGCGCGTTGCTGGGGATCGAAGCCGCCGCGACCGAGGGAGCGGGAATGTTCCTGATCGTCGGCATCGGCAACGCGAGCTTTGCACTGGCGGTCGATCATGTGATCGACGCCGAGGAACTGGTGATCAAACCGGCTGCACCGGCGGTGATGGCTGCCGGCGTCTATGCCGGCCAGACGATGCCCGACAGCGGGCAGCCGATGCTGCTGCTCGACTGCGCCGGCATTGCCGATGTCGCCGGGCTTCGCTTCCAGCGCGAGCAGGTGGAGGAGGCGACCGAGGAGCCGGCGGCGCGGGTGCCGATGATGCAGGTGCTGTTGTTCGTCGATCTGGACGGTGCGCGCCGTGCGGTGCCGCTGTCGGTGGTCGATAGGATCGAACAGGTGGCGACGGAGGCGGTTCGGCTGTCGGCCGGAAGGCTGCGGCTGGCACTCGACGGCTTGTTGCTGTCGCTGGTGGCGCAAGGGCCATTGCCCGCCGCGCCATCGTTTCCGGTGTTGCGCCTGAAAGACGATCGTTCCGAGATCGGCTATGCCATATTGGAGGCAGCCGACATCGTCGAAACGCCGCAGGCGATCTCCCCGGCAGCGACGCAAGGGCCGGTCGCGGGGGTAAGTCTGATCGACGGTGAGCCGATCGAGATACTCGATCCCTTTTGGCTGTTTGCGAACCACGCCGATGTCGCGGCGACCAATGATCGCCCCTTGTTCCTGATCGAGCCCGATGCGGCGGGGTGGATGCCGGGCTTTCTGGCACCGATCCTGTGCAATGCCGGCTATCGTGTCGCGACCGAGGCAAGCGAGGGGGATCGACCGGCGGCGATCCTGCGGCTGGAAGGTGAGGGGTCGCGCTCTGACGGCGACTTGCCGGTGGTGGTGCTGCGGCATGAGCGCGCGGGTGAGGCGGGTATCTATCGCTATGACCGCGAAGGGCTGCTGGAGGCGCTGCGCGACTGTTCGCGCCGGGCGGCAGGAGCGGGGCGATGAATAATCTGTATCTGATCGCGCATGTCGCCGGGCGAACGATCGCGATCGAATCGGCCTCGGTCGAATCGGTGGTGGATATTGGCCCGGTGACGCCAGTGCCGCGAACTGCCGCCACCGTGCGGGGTCTTGCGACCTTGCGAAGCCGGGTGGTCACGGTAATCGATACGCGATCGGCCTTGGGGATGGGCGGTGAGGCCGACATGGCTCGCCGCGCCATCGTCACCCAGGTCGACGGGCATCATTATGCCTTTCTGGTCGACACGCTCGACGACGTCGCGCCTTTCGTGGCGCAACCGATTGCCGGCACCGCGGCGCTGGAGGGGGCATGGGCGCTTGCGGCACGCGGGCTGATCGATCGCGACGGAGAGCCGGTGTTGATCATCGATCTGGCCTGGCTGTTGCCCGCGACGGTTTAGCCTGAGATTTCCGATCGATTAACGCTACGCTTACGATGTCCGTGGCATGGGTCGAACACGCCTCCAGCAGGATATGCTTGCCGATGAAAAGCTGCCTAGTCGTCGATGATTCCAAAGTGATCCGCAAGGTTGCGCGCCACATATTGGAGACGTTGGATTTCGAAGTGCGCGAAGCGGCCGATGGGCGCGAGGCGTTGGACAGTTGCCTGGCGCAAGCGCCCGATGTGGTGCTGCTCGATTGGAACATGCCGGTGATGAGCGGGATGGATTTCCTGCGCGCCTTGGGGGACAGCGGCATCGAACGCCGGCCCAAGGTAGTGTTCTGCACCACCGAAAACGGCATGGCCTATATCCGCGCGGCGATCGACGCCGGGGCCGACGAATATGTGATGAAGCCGTTCGATCGCGACACCCTGGAAAGCAAGCTCCAGATCGTCGGCATGGCCTGATGCCGTGAACCGATCGTCGAATGCGCGGGCCGACGCGACCAGCGCCGATCGGCGGGTGCTGATCGTGGATGATTCGGCAGTAGCCCGCGCGGTGCTGGCGCGGATCGTCAACGGAACCCCGGGCTATTGCGCGGCGCGCATGGTGGGCAATACCGCAGCCGCTTTGGACTATCTGGTCGCCGCCTCGGTCGACATCATCCTCCTCGACATTGATATGCCGGGAGCCAGCGGCCTGGCGGCGCTGCCCGATATTCTGGTTGCCGGGCGCGGGGCGCGGGTGATCGTGGTGTCGTCGGCTTGTAAGGAAGGGGCCAGCGCGACGATCGATGCCCTTGCCTTTGGCGCATCGGCGACGCTGTTGAAGCCGGCGATAGGCAATTTCGCGGGCGAGTTCGCGGGCGCGCTGCGCGACCGGCTCGAGCGAGTGGCGGCCAACGAACCCATGCTGCCTGCCTCGCCGCCGGCGAAGCGGGTTGGTGCCGCCAGCCGGCCCGATGCTGCGGTGTTGGCGATCGGGGCGTCGACCGGAGGGATTCACGCGCTCAGCCAGTTGCTGCGGTCGCTCCCGGCGAGTTTCGACGCGCCGATCCTGATTACCCAGCACCTGCCGTCATCGTTCATGCCCTATTTCGCCGCGCAGGTGGCGGTGCTCGCCAAACGGCCTTGCGTGGTGGCCAGCGACCGGCTGCGACTGCGCGATCGCCACGTCGTGGTCGCGCCTGGCACCGCGCATATCCGCTGCGTCGCCACCTCCGACGGCGTGGCGATCCGCCTGGTCGAGACGCCGGTGGCCAATGGATGCATGCCGTCGGTCGATCCGATGTTCGCCAGTGTCGCGCAGCTATGGGGCACGCGGGCGATTGCGGTGATCCTGAGCGGCATGGGCCGCGATGGTGCCGAGGGCGCAAAGGCGGTTTCGGCTGCTGGGGGCACCGTGATCGTGCAGGACCGTGAAACATCGGTGGTGTGGGGCATGCCCGGCGCGGTTGCCGAGGCCGGCATCGCCGATGCGATCCTGCCGCCCGAAGCCATCGGCGAACTGGTCGGTCGTCAGGGGCGGGGGCGGTGATCGCCGCCGCTCAGACCCAGCGAATTTCGCCCGGCGCGGCAAACATCATCGTCGCGCTGATGGAGGAGCGCACCGGGCAAAGGATCGCCGCCAACCGCGTCTGGCGGGTCGAAACCGCGCTTGCCCCGCTGCTGCGGGCGCATGGATTTGCCACCATCGACAAGCTGGCGGCGGCGCTTGGAAGCGGACATCACCAGTGTTTGGAGCGCGAAGCGGTAGAGGCGCTGCTGAACCATGAGAGTTCGTTCTTTCGCGATCCCGCGGTAATCCAGCAGGCGGGCAGATTCCTGCTGGCCAAGCAGGAAGCCGATCCGGGACGGCGGCTGCGGATATGGTCGGCGGGCTGCTCCACGGGTCAGGAACCGCTGAGCGTGGCGATGCTGCTGTCCGACCAGGCCGGCGAGCATCCCTTCCCCGAAATCCAGGCGACCGACATTTCGGCAACCGCGATCGCGCGGG
The DNA here is from genome assembly GCF_000786205.1 of Sphingomonas sp. 37zxx. Lineage (GTDB taxonomy): Bacteria > Pseudomonadota > Alphaproteobacteria > Sphingomonadales > Sphingomonadaceae > Sphingomonas. The sequence goes on from NZ_JROH01000011.1 coordinate 39,888, forward strand.
CGAAATCGGGCTGCTTCACGCAATTCGAGATACAGCGCGGATTGCCGGTGCGAAGCATGGTGCGTTGGTTCGAAGCCGCCGGCAACGCATGGACGGCGCTGCCGGAATTGCTGTCGCGGGTGCAGTTTCGCACGCATAACCTTGCCCACGACGCGCCGCTGCCGGGCAAGTTCGACCTGATCCTGTGTCGCAACGTGCTGTTGTACCTGTCGCCGGAATTGCGCTGCGACGTCCTGGGCAAGCTGGCGCGGGCGCTTCGGCCCGATGGACGGCTGGTATTGGGGGCGAGCGAAACCGTGACCGGGCAGGCCGATTCGTTGGTCGCGTGCGGCGAGTATCGCGGTTTCTATTGCGCCAGCGATTGACCGAGCAACCGGCGACCAGCGCAACCCCATAAGCGCTTGCGCCGACCGCCGATCGGTCGCATCGACGGACGAGGTCGTTCGGGTGAGGTGGCATGGAATTCGTCGAGGCACCTTCGCCCAATTTCGATGACCGCTTGCTGCCCATCACGATGATCGTGCTGCACTATACCGGCATGCAGGATGCGAAGGCCGCGATCGATCGCCTGCGTGATCCTGCCGCCAAAGTGTCTGCCCATTATGTGGTGACAGAGGATGGCAGCGTGCTTCGCATGATCGATGAGGCGCGGCGTGCCTGGCATGCCGGGCGCGCGAGCTGGCGCGGCATTCGCGACGTCAACAGCGCATCGATCGGCATCGAGATCGTCAATCCGGGGCATGCATGGGGCTATCGCCCGTTTCCCGAAGCGCAGATCGATTCGGTCATCCGCCTGGTCGACGCCGTGAAGCAGCGCCATGCGATCACGCGCGGCAATATCGTTGGCCATTCGGACGTCGCGCCCGACCGCAAGGATGATCCGGGCGAGCTGTTCCCCTGGGGCAGGCTGGCACGGCTGCGGCTGGCGCTGCCGCGTCCGACCCGGCATTTGATGGACCCCGAATGGAGCGATAGCGGGTTTTTGCTGGCGCTCGAACGGTTCGGCTATGACGTGCGCGATCGGGTGAAGAGCGTGACCGCCTTTCAGCGGCGCTTTCGCCCCGAAATGATCGACGGAATCATCGACGCCGAATGCCGCATGATCCTGCTCGCGTTACTGCTTCCCAAACCGCAGGGCGATGACTAGGACGGCGACTTGCCAGAGGGTCGGGCGACCGCGGGCGGGCAACCGCGCGAGGAAAGTCCGGGCTCCACGAAACGACGGTGCCGGGTAACGCCCGGCGGGGGCGACCCCAGGGAAAGTGCCACAGAGAGCAGACGGCTAAGGCTTCGGCCCAGTCAGCGTGAAAGGGTGCGGTAAGAGCGCACCGCGCGCCTGGTAACAGGGGCGGCACGGCAAACCCCACCGGGAGCAAGACCGAATAGGGACGGCACATGCGCCTCGTTTCGGCGCGTCGTCCGGGTTGGTTGCTTGAGCGCGTCGGCAACGGCGCGCCTAGAGGAATGGTCGCCCATCCGCCCGCCGCGCAAGCGAACGGGCGGTGGACAGAACCCGGCTTACAGACCCTCTGGCATTTCCGCCGCCAGCGCCGACTGGGGGCGGCTCAGCACATCGAGATCGGTCGCGGCATCGATTTCGAGCAGCGGTTTGATCAATCCATCGCTGACATCATAGACCCAGCCGTGGAGCTGGAGCGCCTTGCCCTTGGCGAATGCGGCCTGGACGATGTCGGTCCGCGCTACGTCGAGCAGCTGGTCGCGCACATTGCATTCGACGAATCGGTTCACCTTGGCGTCTTCGGACGGCTGCGATTCGATTTCATGGGCATGGCGGGTCCGCACGCCATTGGCGTTTTCCAGCCACTCGGCGATCGGCCCCTGGACGCGGCCTTCGAGCACCGCCCGGATACCGCCACAACCATAATGGCCGCACAGGACGATATGCTGCACTTCGAGCACTTCGATGGCGTATTGCAGCACCGACATGAAGTTCAGGTCGTCCGCATGGACCAGATTGGCGATGTTACGGTGGATGAACATCTCACCGGGCAATGTCTGGGTGATCTGGTCGGGCGAGACGCGGCTGTCCGAACAGCCGATCCACAATATCTCGGGCCGCTGGCCGCCGACCTGGCGCTTGAAGAATTGAGGATCCTGTTCGGTGATTTCCTGCACCCATGCCTTGTTCGACAGGATCAGCTGCTGATAGCTCTTCATGCGAAAACGATCTCCTTGGTCGGCGCCTTGATCTGCGAGGCGGAGCGCCCGGCAAGATCGCCGCGGACGCTGACCTTGATGTCGCGATATTCGGCATTCTTGATGAATGCGTTGATGATGTCGATGTTGTCGGGGTCGACGAATTCGGTCGCGGTGATGTCGATCACTATCGAAGCATGATCGGGCACCCGGTTCAACGCCGAGGTCAATTCCACCTTATGGATGAAATAGAGGTTGCGGCGCGCGCGTACCATCACGTTTGAGCCGTCCTCGACATAGCTGACCGAAGGGCGGAAGTTGCGCGCGATGACGAACACGAAGCCGACGCCCAGCCCAATGATGATGCCGATCAGCAGATCGGTGAACAGGATCGCGACGATCGTCACCACGAACGGCACGAACTGGGCATAGCCCATCTTCCAGCGCGCGACGAACAGCGCGGGCTTGGCGAGCTTGTAGCCGGTCTGGATCAGGATCGCGGCCAATGCCGACAGCGGGATCAGATTGAGCACGGTCGGGATCAGCGCGACGCTGAGCAACAGCCAAAGCCCGTGGTAAATCGTCGACATTTTCGAACCGGCATTTGAATCGACGTTGGCCGAACTGCGAACGATCACCGACGTTACCGGCAGGCCGCCGATCATGCCCGAGACGATGTTGCCGCCGCCCTGCGCCAGCAATTCGTGGTTCTTGTCGGTCACGCGGCGTTTGGGATCGAGTTCATCGACTGCCTTGACGCTGAGCAAGGATTCAAGACTGGCGACGATCGCCAGCGTCAGCGCCACCGTCCAGACCGCCGGGATAGTGATCGCGCCGAAATCGGGGAAAGTGAACAGGTTCACGAACTCGCCGATGGAGCTGGCGATCGGCACCTCGACCAGGTGCGAGCGCTGTACTTCCAGGCCGGGCGCGGTCGCTGAGAAGACCAGGTTGGCGACGATCGAGAACACCACCACGACCAGCGGGGCTGGCAGAAAGCGCAGCGGGCCATCCTTGGGGCGCGCCTTGTCCCACCAGAAGAGAAATGCCAGCGACACCAGCGCGATAATCGCCGCGCCCCACAGAAAACTGTCGGTAAGCGTGTACCAGATCGCGCTGAAGGTGTTGAGGCCATCGGCCTGGAAGAAGTTCCAGTCACCCTCTGGATCGCCATCATATCCCATCGCGTGCGGGATCTGCTTCAGGATCAGCGTGAGGCCGATCGCCGACAGCATCCCGGTAATTACCGAAGTTGGTACAAATTCGGCGAGAACGCCCGATTTGGTGAGCGAAAAGCCCATCTGCATGATGCCCGCCAGCACGACCGCGAGCAGAAACGCTTCATAGCTGGGCACGCTCTGGATCGCGCTGAACACGATCACGGTCAGGCCGGCGGCAGGGCCGCTGACCGACAGGGGGGATTTCGATAGCAGCCCGACGACGATACCGCCGACGATGCCAGCGATGACGCCCGAGAACAAAGGCGCACCCGAGGCAAGTGCTACGCCGAGGCATAGCGGAAGGGCGACGAGCGCCACGACAATCGAGGCGGGCAAATCCTGCCGCCAGGTTGCGAAAAGCGCGTTCAAGTTCGAAATCCCCTGTTGTGATTTTGCAACGGTGCCGGACAATTATGCAGGTGTTGGCAGCTACAGGCAACCCGCGACGGTTATCGACAAGGGCAGCTTGCTATGAAGCGATGGCAGCCTATGTCGTTCCATGATGGCCAAATACACTCGTTCAAATGATTGGGGCTTCCCGCGTTGGCGGGGCTATGGTTCAGGCCGCGAGGCGACCCAGGTACGGATTTGCGACCGGCATGGCTGCGAGGAACCGGGGGATCGGCCCGCGCCGAAATCGCCTAACAGCCCGGAACGCTGGTATTTTTGCGAGACCCACGCCGGCGAGTATAATCGCGGCTGGAATTATTTCGAAGGGCTGAGCGCCGAAGACGCGGCCAAGCGCGAGGCCGAGGAGCGCGGCGATACCTCAGGCTATCGCGAATCCAGCCATCACGCCTGGGCGGGACCGGGTGACGGCAGCCGTTCGCGCGACGAAATGCGGGCGCTGGAATTGTTCGAACTCGATCCCGATGCCGATTTCGAAGCGGTGCGCGCGGCGTGGCGGCGGCAGGCCAAGGCAAATCACCCCGACGTCCGCCCCGGTGATGCCGAGGCGGCGACACGCTTTCAGGCGATCCAGGCCGCCTATGAAGTGCTTCGTGCCGCCGAAGAGCGCCGCCAATGGCAGCCGGACTGACATCCAGTGAAAACACAGGTTCGGTCAAACTGGTCGCAGACGGTGCTCGTCTGCGCCAAATGCTCAAAGAAAGTCGGCGGCGGTTTTGGCGAGGGCGGTAAACAGCCGCTGGCCAAGGCGCTGCGCCGGCATCTGGGATTGAAGAAAGGCCGCAAGGGCAATGCCGGCATCGTCGAGGTGAGTTGCCTTGGCGTGTGTCCTCGCAATGCAGTGGTGGTCGTCAACGGTGCCGATAGCCGGATCTGGAACCTGGTGCAGCCCGGTGCCGACCTCGATGCGGTGGCAGACAGCCTCGGCCTGGCAGCGACACCGCCTGCCGATTAAACGTAGCGCTCGGCAGTGGCGCGGATCAGGCCGATCATGTTCGGAATGCCCTGGGTCCGATTGGAACTGAGCTGGTTCTTGAGGTCGAAGGGGGCAAGTGCCTCGGGAATATCGGTTGCCAGAATGGCGTCGGCTGGCTTGTCCTGCACGCTGGTGAGGACCAGCGCGATGATCCCCTTGGTGATCGCGGCATTGCTGTCGGCCAGGAAATGCAGCGTGCCGTCACCGGCGACCGTAGGATACACCCACACCGCTGCCGAACATCCGCGCACCAGTGTCGCATCGGTTTTCAGCGGATCGGGCATCGGTTCGAGCGATTTCCCGAGATCGATCAGCAAGCGATAGCGATCGTCGGGATCGAGGAAGCTGTATTCGTCGGCGATGTCGGTAAGCGTCTGCATCGGTGCGCCATAGCGGGAGGGCGCAGCGGGGGCCAGCGGGGCTTGCGTCACCCCGTTAAAGCTCGACCCCGGCGGCAATCGCTTCCAGCTTGCGCATCCGCTCCTTCAGGTCGGCGATTTCGATCCGCTGGCTGGCCGACGGGCCGGGCATCGCCGGATCGGGTGCGCCGGTCGCCGCCAGTTCGTGGCGCTTATACGCTAGCCAGCCGCGCCAGCCGGCGAGCAATCCGGCGATCACCAGGCCAAGTCCCAACAGTCCTTCGGTCGCAAGAATAAGATAGAGATGCGGTTCAGTCATTGCCGTGCCTTTCCTGTCAGCGCGGTGGAGGGGAGGGGGTTTAGTTCAGGGGTGCGTCGCGCAGCCGTTCGATCTCGTCGGCAATGCCCATTCCGCGATCGGTGACGATCCGTTCGAGTACCCGCACCCGCTGTTCGAGCCGTTCGACCTGCGCGGCATATTGCGCGGCCTTTTCGGCGGTTTCGTGCGTGAGCGCGGTGGTCATCGCTTCCTTATGCTTGAGCCAGCGCCTGAACATGTCGCTGCCAACACCCAAAATTACCGGGATACCGACAACGATGAAGAAGAAACCGAGGATGAAACCAGCGCGCATGGAACGATCCTTTCAGTTCGCGCGGCCGCGCAGTTGTTCGATCTCGCGATCCAGACTGTGGCTGCTGTCGGTGACGATGCGTTCGACATTGGCGAGCCGGTCCTTGATCGAGCCGAGTTCGGCGCGAAGCTGGGCGTTTTCCTGACTGAGCAGCTTGACCCGTTCGATCGTTTCGTCGTTGCGCTGCGGATAGAGTGCCTGTCCCCAGCTTCCGTCGAGCGGATAGCCGTTCTTGATCCGAAGCCAGGTGGTGAAGGCCCAGCCGGCGGTGCCGATCGCGACGACCGTTACGATGAGCGGTGCGGCGTCCATCAGAAATTGCAGTTTTTCCATCCCTCGTTCCCCTTTGTTTTGGCGCGGCTTGTTCAGCGCAGCGCGTCGATGTCGCGGCCCAGCCGTTCGGCGGGATCGGTGGCGATGCGTTCGAGCACCGCGATCCGCTCCTCGAGCCGTGAGACCTGGCCGGTCAGCCGCTCATTCTCGGTCGACAGCAGCGCAATCTTGCGGTCGGTGTCGGGGCCGATGCGATGCACCGTGTGGCCGTCCTCGTCTTCGAGCGGATAGCCATGCTTGGCCTTGATCCACATCTTGAAGGCGCTGGAGATGCCGATCGACGCGACGATCAGTACGGGGACCAACCAACTCCACTGCATGATATTCTCCCTTTATGCACCGGCGCGCTCAGCGCAGCCGGTCGATCTCGTCGGCCAGCCGAGTGTTGCGGCTGACGTAGAAGGTCTCGATGTCCGCCAGGCGGCGATCGATGTCGCGAAACTTCGAGCGGACCTCGGCGGTCGACCGCTTGGGATTGGAGCGCACGCCCTGCCAGAATTTGGCATCCTCGGCGCTGTCATACAGGCCGGTTGGTTTGTGCGGTGCCATCCAGCCGATCATCACATAGGCGATCAGCGTCCAGGGGAAGCCACCCAGCAGCGTCAGCAGTACCGCGCCTACGCGGACCCAGGTGACGTCTACCCCGGTATAGTCGGCGATGCCCGCGCATACGCCCATCCATTTCCCGTTTGGCTTGTCGAGATATAATTTGGTGCGGCTGGCGGACATTAGTTCCTCCGATAGTCATAAGGCGATTCGGGCTCGGCGCTGCGCGCCTGCGGCCGGAAATCTGGGTTGTCGGCAGCGACGATCCGTTCGATCGTCTCAAGCCGTTCGTCGAGGCGGCGGGCCATCAGATGCAGCTCGTCGAGCAGCTTTTCGTCCTCGCCGGTCAGCGTCGGTGCCTGTTTCCACTTCGTGATGTAGTGGAGGATGATCCACGGCATGCCGATAAACAGCACCGCGCAGATCATGATGGGCAGGAAGAAACTTGCCATCGGGTCAGCCCTCCTTGCCCATGCGTGCCTTCAGCGCGGCAAGATCGGCATCGACCTTTTCAGCGGAGCGCAGCTCGGCAATTTCCTCTTCGAGGCTCTTGCCAACGCCGCCCAATCCGGCGGCATCCGCACGCCCCTCGGCAATGTCCACCCGGCGTTCGAGAATGTCGAAGCGCGAGAAGGCGTCGGCGACCTTTTCGCCGGCATACATTTCGCGCATCCGCACGCGGTTGTTCGCGCTTTCCAGGCGAGTGACGATTGAGTTCTGCCGGGTACGTGCCTCGCGCAGCTTGTTCTGCAACTTGGCAATATCGGCTTCCGAAGCGGTCAGCGATTCATCGAGCAGTGCGATTTCGGCATGGAGCTGGCCGGCCATGTCGGCAGCCTTTTGGCGTTCGACCAGGGCGGCCTTGGCAAGATCCTCGCGGTCCTTCGACAGTGCCAGCTCGGCCTTTTCGGTCCAGCTATCCTGCAGCTTGTCGAGCTTGGCGATGTGCCGGCGCATTTCCTTTTGGTCGGCGATCGTGCGGGCGGCAGATGCGCGGACTTCGACCAGGGTTTCCTCCATTTCGAGGATGATCATGCGGATCATCTTCGCGGGGTCTTCGGCCTTGTCGAGCAGGTCGGTCATGTTCGCGGCGATGATGTCGCGAGTGCGGGAAAAAATGCCCATCTAGCTACTCCTCGGATTTACTTCGGAAAAAGACCGGAGCGGGCGAACCCGCCCCGGTCAGTGGCCAGTCACGCAATCGCGCGACCAGCGGGAACATCGTTAGAAGCTACCAGTACCGGAGCCAGGCCGCCATCGGTGGCGACATTCGTCAGCGCTGCGGTGCTGACGATCGACGCGATCAGCGCGATGGCGGCGAAGCTGGCGGACTGGCGGCGAAACATTTTGGTGCTCTGGATCGTCATGGTGGTTTTCCCTGAACCCTGGTGATTAATGCCCGCTCTGGGGCGGTTGCAGGAAGCTTTGCATGACCCGTGCCAGTTTTGAAAATGGCGGTTTTCCGTGGGTTTGGCGCGATCGTTACGGTCAGGATTAAAGTGGGTTACCAAATGTTGGCAATTTACGCCACAAGCTTGGGCAATGGATCGCATTACCCCCGTTATCGGCCAGTCCTCGGTCTTTCTCGACGCGCTGGAGCGCGCCAGCCGCGCCGCGACGCTCGACCGTCCGGTGCTGGTGATCGGCGAGCGCGGCACCGGCAAGGAGCTGGTTGCCGAGCGACTGCACCGGCTGAGCAACCGCTGGGATCAGCCGTTGGTGGTGATGAATTGCGCCGCGCTGCCCGAAACGCTGATCGAGGCCGAATTGTTCGGGCACGAGGCAGGCGCGTTCACCGGCGCGTCAAAGGCGCGGGCCGGGCGGTTTGAAGAGGCTGATGGCGGCACCTTGTTCCTCGACGAATTGGGGACGTTGTCGATGGCGGCGCAAGACCGGCTGCTGCGCGCGGTGGAATATGGCGAGATCACGCGGATCGGTTCGTCGCGCGCGATGCGGGTCGATGTGCGGATCGTCGCTGCCACCAACGAGCATCTGCCCGGACGAGTCGACAAGGGCACGTTCCGCGCCGATCTGCTCGACCGGCTGAGTTTCGAGGTGGTGACGCTGCCGCCGCTGCGCGCGCGCGTCGGCGACATATTGGTGCTGGCCGATCATTTCGGGCGGCGAATGGCGGCAGAGATCGGGTGGGAGCAATGGCCGGGTTTCGGGCCGAACGCGGTCGAGATGCTCGAACGCTATGGCTGGCCGGGCAATGTCCGCGAGCTTCGCAACGCGGTGGAGCGATCGGTGTATCGCTGGGAAAGCGGCGGGGCGATCGACGTGATCCAGATCGACCCGTTTGATTCGCCCTATCGTCCCGGCGCATCGGCCGCGCCGACCAGCGCGGAGGCGACGCCCGCCGAAATCGCCGCCGAGCCGATCGAGGGCGATTTCCGCACCCGCGTGCAAAGCTATGAGCGCCGTTTGCTCACCCGCGCCCTGGCCGAGCATCGCCATAACCAGCGCAGCACCGCGACCGCGCTTGGGCTGACCTATGACCAGCTTCGCCACGCGCTTCGCAAACATTCATTGCTATAGGTAGTGTCTCAGTTTGAATTCGGCTTTCCGCATACCATCCGACCCATGTCGGCCTGATCAGCGCTCGCGTATCCTCGCACGCAAGTTTGATACGGCGAAAAATAGACGTAAATGCAGACGGCAATGATAATGCCCCCGGCAATAATCAGCGCCCGCTTGGTCCCATCGCTCACCCCGCGCTCTCCCGCTTTTTGTAAGGCCCCCGCTTTGCCGGCGGCGGTGTGTCGGCGTCAATCCGGGCAATAACGTCTTCCAGCGACCAAAGCCGATCCGTGATGCCAGCAGCCATCGCGGGCGACATACGCAGCGTCTTATGAATGCGGCAGAAATTGTAGAACACAAAATATAGCGACAGAGCGTGAACGTGGTTGTCGAACTTCTTTGAGAAGGCGTTGGTGAGGCGCGTAAACCGACGCATCGACATACGCATGGTAAGGTTCTGGCGCTCGACATAGCTGGTCGAGACGTGCGCGATATCCGGATTGCCCTCGCGACGAATTTTCTTGATCCCGGTGCATTCGGCAGGGCTGTAACGGCCCGGTGCGGTGACCGTGGGTCCGTACAGCTTCACAAGCTGCGCGTAGTCAACGTCCGCGCCGAAAGCGCCTTCTACAGCTTCCAGATAAGCCTTGTGGCCATCGGTGGTGAGCTGAACGCGGTTAGCTAGGCGCGCGCGCAGATCATCCATAAGGATCATGGCATCTTCGCCTGAACGGCTACCGACATGGTAGGACACGATCAGCTTGGTATCGGCATCGATCGCAGTCCACGTCCACATGTCGCCAGCGCCTTCCGGTGCGGCCTTTGCGGTCGCGACGTTCTTTTCCTTAGCGTGGCAGAACGACCAAATCTCATCGCACTGAATGCGGCTTGCCTGCACGTTGCGCGCCGTCTCATCGTGCAGCGCGAGGCAAGCTTCCCCGGCCTGTTCCAACAGCTTCGTGACCGTGTTGATCGACACGTCCACAACGCGGCTGATTGAGCGCATGGACGAACCCTCGCACAGCATGGCGAGGATTTGGGTGCGCTTGGCGAGGGGGAGCTTGTTCATACACATTGAATATGAACTTCTATGCTTAGCGTCAAGCATAAAGGCTCATTTCACGGCATAGAGGCCGGCTTTGCCTTTGCCGATATAGGGGCGATATAAACGCTGAAGGTCCGCGGCATTACTGCTCACCAAGTTTCCTATTGTATGAAGATCGTATCCAAGGGTATGGTCGTGAAGCTTTAGAAGCTCAGGGAACGCAGTTGGCTCTTCGTAAGCGAAGTCGGTTTCCTGCGGCTCACGTGTGCGCCAACCAAGCGATGAAATTCGCTTCCAAACGTATTCAGTTTGGTGCCGGGTTACTATTCCAAGCGCTCCCGCTCGGTAGAGCAGGAACTGCATTGATACCTTCCAATAGGCCTTCTGCCGCGCCAGCCATTCCAGCGTGACCCCGCCACGCGCGTTGAACTGTCGCCGGAACTGTCGTTCCGGCACCAACAATTCAGCCGCAAAAGCATTGGCCTCGTCCTCAATCTCGTCCGTTGGAATGCGGTGCATTATCACGTGACCCAACTCATGCGCGAGCGACGCGCGCATGCGATCAGGCGGCACATTTCGATTCAAGAAGATGCACGGCGGAAGATCACGAACTTTTAATGTAACCCCGTCGATCCCCTTGCCCAAATCGCACCAGATCACCAAGATTCCAGCGCGCTCGCACAGATCGGTGAGATTTGTAATCGGACCTTCCGGCACCGACCACGCCCTACGCAGCGTGCGCGCTATCTCTTGCGGCCCTGCGCCTTCGTCCACATCAATCTCGGGCAGCGGCAAATCGGGGTGAATTTCCGCCGCGCGAAGATAGCGCCGAAGATGAATCAGCCGAATATTCAACTCCGCATGGATTTGCTTAAGAGGAGTTACTCCAACCGATGCCTTTTTGCGGTTCATAGGGTGTATGCTGAGCGGCAGGCCGGTCAATCCATCCTGCAAATAGAAAAAGGCGGAAGGGAAGTCTAAAGCGTCAGCAATTTTCTGGACGTTCTCAGCCGAAGGCCCTTCGGGCAAAAGGCCATTTTCGATACGAGAATAGTGACCTTGGTCGAGGCTTGCGCGTCCCGCAACCGCGCCCTGACTCTCCCCCCTATACTGCCTCGCGAGAAGCAATAGTGCGTGATTGAAAATGTTTGACATGCTTACTCTGCATCATCGGCCTGTTTGCCGACCTCTGGTATGTTCGGGCGAATAACTGTCTTGCCAGCGGGCAAAGTCGGCGCGACCGGGAAAGTAATAACTTCAGCTTCACCACAGCGAAGCTCGAAATCCCAAATGATTTGCTTACCCTCGCGCGCAACGACGCCAATCCACTCGATACCAGTAGTAAATCGATCGAATGTATGGACAATTTCGACGCGTTGAAAACCCTCATGACCGTACAGATCGGCCGCGTGCCGATGAAACATACCAGCCAACGGCGTAGGGTAATTGCTGCTGAAAAGCTTTCGGTCGGCCTTCTTAAGACGGAAAAATACCAAGTCGTCTGCGATGAACGAAGCGGTGTCGTGATGCTTTACAGCAACAAGCCGAGCATCGTCTTCGACGACCTCCATCACACGCTCAACGGAGTACTCCCACATTATCGAACGCAAGGTCGTCTGACGCCGCCACCACGCACGGTCGGGATATTTTTGCTTGACGTCTTGCCAAGCCCGCCCAATCGCGTCGCGTATTTTTAAATCGCGATCATTCTTTTCCAGAATGGCACGAACGGTTTCTCTATTTGGCGTCGGCATAAGGCCCCCTTGGTAGGGCCACTTATGCCAGCGCATTTTCCGGAAATCAATGCCTAAATATGCGTGCGCCTATGTCTTATCACGCCACCGGGTTTGGGCAGCTTTCTTTGCGATCTCCGCCCGCCGCTCTGGCGTCATGTTTTCAGCGCGCTTCTTGCCCCCAACTCGCCCCATCTCGGCGGCGGCGCTGGACAGGCTTTCGCGTTCGTCCTCAATCTCGCCCGTGGCGATCTTGCCGATATGCACCGCAAGGCCGATCGCGTCGGCGGGGCGCTTCTCTCCGTTGGGGCCTTTAGGCATCGGGCTCATCCTTCCGAATATCATAGAGCGCTTCGTGAAGACCCTTGAGAAAGCTTGGAGTGAAAACGCCCTTGCGGATCGCGTCGCACATCAACGGGAGCAGCTCGCTTTCGGGAAGGTCTAGCGGTCGGATAACCAGCGTGCCGTTCTTCCACCACGAAAAGCGTATTTCTTCCTGCTCGTGTTCTTTGACGAAAATTCGTTCGATGGACTGCCCAATTGAATCTGTCGCCGAAACGATTTCTCGTGCGTAGGGTGTGTCGCGCATATTGCCTCCATGCTTTGCGCTAAGCATATAGGAAGCGCGCGGCTGGCGCCAACGGATCAGCGGTTAAATTCAAACTGAGACACTACCTTGCTATAGGCGCGGTTGCGTAACGATCGCAGCGGACCCATTGAAGGCGTCCGGCGTTCCTTCGGTGAACCCACAAATCAGGAGCATGATTCCATGGCTTTCGAACTGCCCCCGCTGCCCTATGCCTATGACGCGCTGGAGCCGACCATCGACAAGGAAACGATGACGTTCCATCACGACAAGCATCACAAGGCCTATACCGACAAGCTGAACGAAGGCGTCGCCAAGGACGGGCTTGAGGGCAAGTCGATCGAGGAAATCCTCGGCAGCATCTCGTCGGCATCGGCGATGGTTCGCAACAATGGCGGCGGCTATTGGAACCACGACTTTTTCTGGAAGACGATGGCCCCGGCGGGCGAGCGCGGCGAAATGTCGGCTGAGCTGAAGGCTGCGGTCGAAGCGTTCGGCGGTCTCGACAAGCTGAAGGACGAATTCAACACCAAGGGCGCGGGCCAGTTCGGTTCGGGCTGGGCGTGGCTGATCGCCGATGCATCGGGCGCGCTGCACATCACCTCGACCCCCAATCAGGACAATCCGCTGATGGATGTGGTGGAGACCAAGGGCACGCCGCTGCTGGGCAATGACGTGTGGGAGCACGCTTATTATCTGACATACCGCAATGATCGCGGCGCGTATCTGAAGGCGTGGTGGGACGTCGTGAACTGGGACGTCGTGTCGCAGCGTTATGCAGCCGTGAAGGGCTGATAACCCGCAAGCCCCTCCTTCTTTTCAGGGGAGGGGCTTTTGCGTTCAACCCTCGGGCGGGATTGGCGCTTCCTTGGGGTCGCTCACCTTCAGGCCGTGGCGCATTAGCATCGGGATGTTGGCGATCGCGAAGATCAGGGTCATCGGGATCACCGCCCAGGTCTTGTAAGCGACCCAGCCATCCCAATCGAGCCAGGCGCGCATCGCTTCATTCAGCCCCGCCTGCGCGACGAAGAAGATCATCCAGTTGATCGTCAGCAGCCGCCACCCCTTTGGCGTCAGCCCCGGATAGGCGGTTTCGAGCAGGCTTTGCAGCAAGGGCCGCCCGGTGATCAGGCCGAACGCCAGGATAGCGGCGAACATGCCATAGACCATCGTCGGCTTTATCTGAATGAAGGTCTGGTCGTGGAAATACAGCGTCAGGCTGCCGAACACGAGCACCAGCGCACCCGATAGCCACAGCATCGGCGAGATCGTCCCGGACTTGATCTGCGAATAGGCCATCGCGGTAATGATCGCGACCATGAACACCGCAGTCGCCGCCAGTACGCGCTCTAGCTGGCTGCCGGGCAACAGGCTGTTGGCGGCGAAGAACACGACCAGCGGGCCGTAATCGATCGCCATGCGTGCGGTGGGGGAGAGGGGAGGCTTGGTGGTCACGAATTCTGCTTCCAAATGGGGTGCATCATCGCACCATCGCTTCAACGCCCGAAATGATCCGTGCGACTTCATTGGCGTCGAACGGGCGCAGGTCGTCGGCCTGCTCGCCGACGCCGATCGCGTGGATCGGCAGGCAATATTTCTCCGCCGCCGCCACCAATACGCCGCCGCGCGCGGTGCCGTCGAGCTTGGTCATCACCAGGCCGGTGACGCCGGCGACTTCCTTGAACACCTCGATCTGGCTGAGTGCATTCTGGCCGGTGGTGGCGTCGAGGACCAGCACCACGTCGTGCGGCGATTCCGGATTCAATCTGCCGAGGACGCGGCGGATTTTCGCCAGCTCGTCCATCAGTTCGCGCTTGTTTTGCAGCCGCCCGGCGGTGTCGACGATCAGCACGTCGATGCCGGTCGCAGTTGCCTGCTTCACCGCTTCGAACACGATGCCCGCCGCGTCGCCGCCTTCGCTGCCGCGCACCAGCGGCACGCCGACCCGGTCGGCCCAGGTCTGTAACTGGCCGATCGCGGCGGCGCGGAAGGTGTCGCCCGCGCACAGCATCACGCCATAATCCTGATCGACCAGCGTCTTGGCGAGCTTGGCGATCGTCGTGGTCTTGCCCGATCCGTTGACGCCGATCACCAGGATCACCTGCGGGCGCGGAAAGGCGTCGATCTCAAGCGGCTGCGCGACTTTTTCGAGCACCTTCTCGATCTCTTCGGAGACGACCAGGCGGATGCCCAGCTCCTCCATGTTGCGCTCATAGGCCCCTTCGGCAAGGCGAGTGCGGATCCGCGCGGCGGTTTGCGGGCCTAGGTCCGACGCGATCAGCGCTTCCTCGATCTCGTCGAGCTTGGCGTCGTCGAGCCGGGCCGCCGACAAGCCGGCCAGATTGCCGATCAACCGATCCGATGTCTTGCGGAAGCCGCCGAGCAGGCGATCGTGCCAGCTTGAGTTGGTCATGCGAAGGTTCCTGTCAGGGCGTTTTCGGTCGCGTCGGTGATCTGTACCGGCGCGATCTGGCCCGTTCGTGCTGCGATGGGATTGGAGGCCGATTTCACTTCGGCGAAGTTTTCGGCATGGCCCCGGTCGCCGGGACGTTCGACCAGGATCGATTGCCGGGTGCCGATAAGCGAGCGCAGCCATGCCGCGCGGCGGCTTTGTGCCGCCTCACGCAAGCGGGTGGCGCGTTGCTTCACCAGTGCGGGCGCGACCTGCGGCATCCGGGCGGCGGGGGTGCCGGTTCGGGGGGAGAAGGAGAAGATGTGCGGGTGGACCACATCGCAATCGTCGAGCAGCGCCAGCGTGTTGGCGAAGGCGGCATCGTCTTCGGTGGGGAAGCCGGCGATCAGGTCGGCCCCGATCGCAATTGCGGGGCGCGCTGCCTTTAGCCGCTCGACCAGCGCCACCGATTGCGCGCGGCTGTGCCGGCGCTTCATGCGCTTGAGGATCATATCGTCCCCCGCCTGAAGCGACAGATGGACATGCGGCATCACCCGCGCCTCCTGTGTCAGCAACGCAAACAGCCGGTCGTCGATCTCGATCCCGTCGAGCGACGACAGCCGCAGGCGCGGGAGCGCGGGGACGTGCAGGAGGATGCGTCCGACGAGCTGGCCGAGCGTCGGCTGGCCGGGCAGGTCATGGCCATAGCTGGTCAGATCAACGCCGGTCAGGACGATCTCGCGATGGCCGGCATCGACGAATTGGCGAATCTGTTCGATCACGCCGCCTGCGGGCAGCGAACGGCTGGGGCCACGGCCAAAGGGTATCGCGCAAAAGGTGCAGCGATGGTCGCAGCCATTCTGCACCTCGACAAAGGCGCGGGCGAAGTTGGTGAAAGTGGCGCGCTTGGCCGGCGAGGGCGGGGTATCGACCGCGCCCCAATGCGCCGGGTCGAGCTTGCCGATATTGGGGACGACGCGATCGACTTCGGGCATCGCGCGATACCGATCGGGCTCGATATTGGCGGCGCAGCCGGTTACCACCAGTTCGGCATCGGGATGCAGCCGGCGCAGGCGGCGAATCGCGCGGGTGGTGTTGGCCACGGCTTCGTTGGTGACCGCACAGCTATTGACCACCGTCACCGCCCGATCGCCCACCATCGTGCGGATCGCTTCACTTTCGGCGATGTTCAGGCGACAGCCCAGGGTGACGATGTTCGTCACCGGCAAAAGACCAATCGAGGGGAAGCGATCATGGCGAGCGATCTAGGGACCGATGGCGGCGAAGTCCATGCAGCGGCGGCGCGGGTGCTGGCGTTCTGGTTTGAGGAAAC
The DNA here is from genome assembly GCF_000786205.1 of Sphingomonas sp. 37zxx. GTDB lineage: Bacteria > Pseudomonadota > Alphaproteobacteria > Sphingomonadales > Sphingomonadaceae > Sphingomonas. Next base: position 56,128 of record NZ_JROH01000011.1, read on the forward strand.
CGCGCCCGAGGGGCATTTCGCGCAGGACGCGGCTTTCGATGCGGCGATCGCCGATCGCTTTGGCAGCGTGCGCGAACAGGTGCTGTCGAGCGGCGCGGCGGCCTGGCGCGATTCGCCCGAACCCTTGCTGGCGGCGGTGATCCTGCTCGACCAGTTCACCCGCAACATCCATCGCGGCAGCGCGCGCGCGTTCGAAGGCGATGCGTTGGCATTGATACTCGCTCGCGAGGCGATTGCCCAAGGGTGGGAGCGCGCGATGCCCGATGCGTGGCGGGTGTTTCTGTACATGCCCTTCATGCACGGCGAGGACGCGGCGGCTCAGGCCGAAAGCGTGCGGCTGTTCGAGGCGCTGGGCGGTGCCGACAGCGTTGCCTTTGCCCGCGATCATGCCGAGGTGGTGGCGCGCTTTGGCCGGTTTCCTAGCCGTAATGCCGCACTGGGGCGCGTTTCGAGCGAAGATGAGCTGGCCTATCTGGCAAGCCGGGACAGTAACTGGTGATATGTAGGGCGGCGGTTTCGCCAGGCGCGGTTAGCCAAGGTCCGCCAGCAGGAACGACGCCGCAACGCCGACTATGATCGCGGCAAAGACGCGGCGCACGATGCGGGTGCGGGCCGGATCGGAAAGCCAGACATTGGCTTTGCTGCCGGCGATGACGATCGCCAGATGGACGGTGGTGGCGATGGTCACGCTAACCAGTGCCAGGATAAGCGCATTGCCGAGGCCGAGCATTTCGCCGCGCAGGAACTGCGGCGCGACCACGACGAAAAAGATATATGCTTTCGGATTGAGCAGGTTGATGAGGGTGCCGGTGGCGAACGCCCGGCGCAGCGAGTTGCCCTGACTGGCTTCGCCCGATGGCCCGCCTGCGCCGCGCCATGCTTCGACAGCAAGCCACAGCATCATCGCCGCGCCGGCATAGCGAAGGCCGTCCCAAAGCTCCGGCGCGGCCTGCAACAACGCCGCCAGCCCCAGTGCGGCGAAAATGGCGTTGGCAAGCAACCCGATCGCCACCCCGGCAACCGCCGCCAACCCGCATGCCCGCCCCTGGGTCGCGGCTAGCCCGGCGAGCCAGGCCATGTTGGGGCCGGGGGTCAGCTCAATCACCAATACCGCAAGGGCAAAGCCGACAAGGTCCAATCATCGTCTCCGGTTGCGCGGCTTTAGGCGATTGCCGGGGTACGCCTTTGGGGGGCTCGGGTCGATCGTGTCGCTGTCCCGCTGGACTGTCGGGCAATGTACCGGCGCAGTCAGCGCAGCCGCTGGGGATCGATGACGACGTGCCGGATTCGGGTGCGGTTGTGGGTGTAGGTGATGTGGACCAGCCCGTCGCCGGTCTGGATTACCGCTGGATAAGCGTAGCCGGCGGGCACCGGCTGGGATTCGAGCGTCAGGACGTTGCGCCAGCGCACCCCGTCGTCGGAAAGACCGATGTTGAGCGGCCAGCGCGGGCCGTCGCCGGGTTGGCCGGGGGCATGGCCGGCATGGTTGTACACGATCAACTGTCGTCCATCGCGCAGCGTCACCGCGTCGGTGCCGGCATTGGGATTGGGCAGGTCGATCGCGGCGAGCGGTGACCAGTTGCGCCCGGCATCGCGCGACCAACTGGCCGCGAGCGCACCCTGCCGGGTTCGCGCCACCAATTGCAGCCGTCCGTCCTGGTGGGACAGGATACTTGGCTGGATCGCCTCGATATGCATGGGCGACGCGATCGTGTCGCCGACCTGCCAGCTTTGCCCGCGATCATCGCTTCGCTCGACGCGGAGCGACCAGTAATTCTCCTCGGCGCTGCCCTCTTCGCGGCTGGAGGGGGAGATCCAACTGCCGTCGGGCATCTCAACAGGCTTGTTCTTGATCGGTCCCAGCACGCCGTCGGCCAGCCGGCGCGCGGCGCTCCAGTGCCTGCCGCCATCGGCAGAGGTTTTGACCATGCCCCACCAGCTGCGCGGATTCGGCCCGACCTTGTAAAAGAGCTGGAGGTCGCCGCCTTTGGGCTGGAACAGCACCGGGTTCCAGGTGGGAAAGCGCTTGCCGCCGCCTGTCGCGCCGTCTGCGACCGCGACGGGAGTGTCCCATCCGTTCGGGCCGCGCCGCGCGAACCAGATGCGGACATCGGGCTGGCTTTCGCCTGATCCGCCGAACCATGATGCCGCCAGCGTTTCGTCGGGCAGTTCGACGATCGTCGATGCGTGCGCCTGGGGGTAGGGGGCTTGGGTGTAGATGAACTCGGACAACAGGATCGGGGATTGTCCTTGTGCCACAGCATTGTCGCCGCTGGGCGACGACGCGATTGCGCCGGTTGCCGCGACGATCGCCCCCAATGCAATCGCTCCCGAAGCCTGCCGCAGCCCCCGCGTCACCATCAATTTCGCGCGCATGCTGAACCTTTGATCTATTTGCCCCACCGTGACCGAGCGCCAGCAATAGCGCCCGAGCCGCGCCGGATTAGCCAGCCATGCGCCGCGCGTCGATCGGTTCGATGATAGCGCCGGCATGCGTGCCCAGTAGCATGTGGCGTTCGGCCAAAAAGCGGCGGACGCCGATCAGCGACAGCGGCTTGCCATAGAACCAGCCCTGGCCCTTGGCGCAGTTCATTGCCTTTAGCCGCGCCTCGATCGCTGCATCCTCAATCCCTTCGGCGGTGACGGGCAGGTTCAGGCTTTCGCCGAGGCTGACGATCGCGGTGACGATCGCCGCCGAATCGGTGCTTTCGTTGATCGAGGTGACGAAGGATTTGTCGATCTTGATCCGGTCGAACGGTAGCGCGCGCAGATGGGCCAGGCTGGAATAGCCGGTGCCGAAATCGTCGAGCGCGAGCTTCACCCCCTGGTTTTTCAGGCTGCCCGCGATCGATTGCGCCAGCGCCATATTCTCGAACAGCGCGCTTTCGGTGATTTCGATTTCCAGCCGCGCGGCCGGAAAGCCGGTTTCGGTGAGCGTCTTGATGATCTTTTGCGCCAGCCACGCATCGCGCAACTGCCAGGGCGAAATGTTGATCGAGATGGTGAGCGACGGATCCCAATCGCGCGCGGCGGTGAATGCCTGTTGCATGATCGACATCGACAGGTCGGCGATCATGCCGGTTTCCTCGGCGATCGGGATGAAGCGTTCGGGGCTGATGATGCCGCGCGTGGGATGCTCCCAGCGGGCCAGCACTTCGAAGCCGTTGAGCTTGCCGGTGGCGATATCGACCTGCTGCTCGAAATAGGGGACGATCTCACCGCGGGGAATGCCGACGCGAAGCCCTTGTTCAAGGTCGTTGCGCTGCTGGAGTTCGCGCTCCATCGATGCGTCGAACCACACGCAGCGATTGCGGCCTGATTTCTTGGCGGCGTACATCGCGATGTCGCCGGCGCGCATCAGCGCTTCGATCGTCGGGCATTCAAAGTCCGATCGGGCGATGCCGACCGAGCAACTGATGTGCAGTTGAAGCCCTTCGGCGTCGAATGGCTGGGCAAGGCGGCTGACCAGCCGTTCGGCGATACGATCGACCATCTCGGGGGCGGTAGGATCGAAGAGGAAGCCGCAAGCGAACTCATCGCCGCCAAGCCGCGCGGTAAGCGTGCTGGTGGGCAGGATCGCGATGATTTCCGCCGCGACGAGCCGCAGCAGCGCGTCGCCGACCGCATGGCCGTGCATGTCGTTGACCGATTTGAAATGGTCGAGATCGAGGATAAGCAGCGCCACCGCCTTGCCGCGTCGTTTCGCCAGCGTAAGCAATGCATGGCCCTCGCCCGCCAGGGTGCGCCGATTGAGAAAGCCGGTCAGCGGATCGCGTGAAGCGAGCAGGGTAGCGCGTTCCTCGGCAGCGGTGCGTTCGCGCACCTCTTTTGACAGCGCATCGTGGCGACGCCAGCCGATCAGCACCAATGCGATATTGAGCAACAGCGCGATGACCAGGCCGCGATCGGCTGGCTGCCCATCATGAACATAGTGCGCCACGGTCTGTGACAGCACCGTGCCGCCGGTGATGACGAACAGCACGATCGCACCGGCAGAGACGATGCCGGTGAGAATGTCGGTCCGCACAAGCGCGCTGCGCCGGCGTTCCAAAAGGTCGTGATCGCTCGGCATGCCAGGGGTCTCCATGCGCACAGTCTTGGCATGGCGTGGGTATAGAAGGGGTTAAGGGGCGGATGCCGGTGTGGCAAAGGCGGCTGCCGGCAGCGATCGGAACCCCTGGAGACGCGGTGCTTGCGTCTTTTGCCCGCTTTGGCTAAGGGCGACGGCGATCGTTCTTCCGTGAACGTGATGCAACCGCGCCCCAAGGGGTCCGCCGGCCGACGAGTTCTCGTCCGCCGGCGTGTTTTGCGTTACGGTCGGGGCGGTACGAAGCGACCGGAGTAAATGCATGTTCGATTCCCTCAGTGACCGGCTAGGCGGCGTCTTCGACCGACTGCGCGGCCGTGGTGCGCTGAGCGAAGCCGATGTGCGCGGCGCGATGCGCGAAGTGCGGATCGCGCTGCTCGAGGCCGACGTAGCGCTGCCCGTCGCGCGTGATTTCGTTGAAGGCATTACGGAAAAGGCGATTGGTCAGCAGGTCCTGCGATCGGTCACGCCGGGCCAGCAGGTCGTCAAGATCGTCAATGACGCGCTGATCGAAATGCTTGGCCCCGATACCGCCGAGCTGAACATCGATGTGTCGCCGCCCGCGGTAATCATGATGGTCGGCTTGCAGGGTTCGGGCAAGACGACGACGACTGCCAAGCTGGCCAAGATGCTGGCGGGCAAAGAGCGCAAGAAGGTGCTGATGGCGTCGCTCGACGTCAATCGTCCCAACGCGCAGGAGCAGCTTGCGGTGCTGGGCACCCAGGCCGAGGTTTCGACGCTGCCGATCGTTCAGGGGCAGCAGCCGGTGGAGATCGCGCGGCGCGCGCTGCAGGCAGCGAAGCTGCAGGGCTTCGACGTGGTGATGCTCGACACCGCCGGGCGACTACATGTCGATCAGGCGCTGATGGACGAGATGAAGGCGGTTGCCGACATCGCGCGGCCGAATGAAATCCTGCTCGTCGTCGATGCGCTGACCGGGCAGGACGCGGTCAACGTCGCCAAGAACTTCAGCGACCAGGTGCCGTTGACCGGCGTGGTGCTGACGCGGATGGATGGCGATGCGCGCGGCGGCGCGGCGCTGTCGATGCGCGCGGTGACGGGCAAGCCGATCAAGTTTGCGGGCACCGGCGAAAAGCTCGACGCGATCGAGGCGTTCCACCCCAAGCGCGTCGCCGGGCGAATTCTGGGGATGGGCGACGTGGTGTCGCTGGTCGAGCGCGCTGCCGAGGCGATCCAGGTCGATGATGCCGAAAGAATGGCGCAGCGGCTGGCCAAGGGTCAGTTCGACATGAACGACCTGCGCGCGCAGCTTGGGCAGATGCGGCGGATGGGCGGCCTGGGTGCGCTTGCCGGGATGATCCCCGGCATGAAGAAGGCGCAGGCGGCGATGGCGAACGGCGCGGTCGACGAGCGGCTGTTGCTGCGGATGGACGCGATGATCGGATCGATGACGATCAAGGAGCGCGCCAAGCCCGAATTGCTCAACGCCAAGCGCAAGATCCGCGTTGCCAAGGGCAGCGGCGTGACCGTGCAGGACGTCAACAAGCTGCTGAAGATGCACCAGGAAATGGCCACCGCGATGAAGCGCATCAAAAAGATGGGCGGCATCAAGGGCATGGCGGCGTTGCTGGGCAAGGGTGGTCCCGGTGGCGGCATGGGCGGCATCGGCAACGCGCTGGGCGGCCCCGCAATGGGCGATTTCATGTCGAAGGCGGGCGGCGGGCTGCCCGGCTTGGGCGGGAGCGGTGACGGCACGATGAAGCTGCCACCAGGTTTCGAGAATCTCATGAAGAAGAAGTGAGTTAGCCGCCCGAGCCGTCCTGCGGCGGCAAAGGCACCAATATAACCAGAAGGCCCCGGCGTTCGCCGGGGTGACGAACACAAGAAAGACGAAGTTATGGCAATCAGCATGCGCCTGTCGCGCGGTGGTTCGAAGAAGCGCCCTTATTACCGCATCGTGGTCGCCGATGCGCGCGCGCCGCGCGACGGCAAGTTCATCGAGAAGATCGGCACGTATAATCCGTTGCTGGCCAAGGACGATGCCGAGCGGATCAAGCTCGACAATGAGCGCGCAGCCCATTGGCTGAGCGTCGGCGCGCAGCCGACCGACCGCGTTGCCCGTTTCCTCGATGCAGCCGGCCTGCGTGAGCGTGCGGCGCGCAGCAACCCCAACAAGGGCAAGCCCGGCGAAAAGGCGACCGAGCGCGCCGAGGAGCGTGCAGCCAAGGTCCAGGCAGCCGAAGACGCGCGCCGCGAGGCCGAGGAAGCAGCCAAAGCCAAGCCTGCCGAGGAAGCCGCTCCCGCCGAGGACGCAGCGACCGAGGACGCGACCAACGAAGGCGAGAGCGCGGCCGCACCGGCCGAGGGCTGAACCGATCTCCCCCTCCCGCATGGCGGGAGGGGTTAGGGGAGGGGCCGTCGGCCTCTAGCGAATGTCTATGTCAACCAATCCTCCCCCCACACCCCCTGCCAGCGGCGGGGGAGACAAGCGTGTGACGCTTGCTGTCGTCACCGGCGCGCATGGCATCGGCGGCGAAGTGCGGCTGAAGGTCTTCGCCGAAGACTTGACGCCGCATAAAAGCTTTAACGACGGCGCGTTGACGGTGAAGGCGCTGCGAATCGTCCCTGCGGGTGCGATCGCGCGCTTCGCCGAGGTCGCCGATCGCAACGCCGCAGAGGCGATGCGCGGCACCGAATTGACCGTTCCGCGCTCGGCTTTGCCGCCGCTGGGCGAGGGCGAATATTATCATGTCGACCTGATCGGGCTGCCGGTGGTGAGCACCGATGGCGAGGCAGTCGGCCGCGTCGTGGCGATCGACAATTTCGGTGCCGGCGACGTGATCGAGATCGAAAAGCCCACCGACGACCAGGGACGCGCCAAGCGTTTCATGGTGCCGATGCGACCCGAAGCGGTGCCCGAATGGGATGACGCGCGGATGCTGCTGGATAGCGCCTACGTCGAGGATTGAAGGGCGGGCTCAGCGCCGGATCGGCGTCCGCTCGTTCAGCAGGTTGCGGATCGTCGTCGCTGCGACGCCGGCCTGGCCCATCGCGTTGCTGATCTGATCGAGCCCGAGCACCACATCGCCCGCCGCGAACAGCCCAGGGACGCTGGTGCGCATGTGGCTGTCGACCTTGAGGCTGCCGCTCTCGGCCGCCTCCGCGCCCGCCGCGATCGCGAGGTCCGAGCGGATCGTCGAGCCTAGCGCCGGATATACGCTGTCGAACGATAGTGGGCCGGTAGCGGTTTCGACGACGAAGCGCTCGCCTTCGATGCGATATTCGTCGCATGGGCCATCGACACGGGCGATGCCGGCTTCGTCGAGCTTGGCGAGGCAGGCGGCGTCGAGATCATGCTCGCTGTCGGGCGCGATCAGCGTGACGTCGGCGGTGTAGGCGCGCAGAAACAACGCTTCCTTCATGCCGTGGTCGCTGGTGCCGATGACGCCAACCCGCTTGTCGGTGACCTCGTAGCCGTCGCAGACCGGGCAGTAGCGCAGCAGGCCGCGGAGCAATGCTTCGTCATGGAGCGTGTCGTCGAGGGTCTTGGGGCGCAGGTTCACCACGCCGGTCGCCAGCAACACCGTGCGCGCCGGGAAGCTGTGGTTGGCGGTGCGGACGATGAAGTTCTCACCATCGGGCTCGATTGCGGAAACGACGCGATTCTCGCGCGATACGCCGAAGCTTTTGGCCTGTTCATGCATTAGTCGGACCAATTCGGGGCCTTCGATGCCGCCGGGATAGCCGGCGTGATTGTGCGTGCGCGGAATCATGGCAGCGCGGCTGTCACCACTGTCGAACAGGCGTATCGATAGGTGATAGCGCGCGAGATAGATCGCCGCAGTGAGGCCGGCCGGTCCGCCGCCGATGATGATGCAGTCGTCCATGTCACTCCATTTCGGATGCGGTCTGCATATCGGGACCGATACTCGCTGCTAGTCTTTGCAACGGCTCGGATGACACGACATGAAGGGGGGCGCGGGTGAGCTATTGTCGTTGGCTGGAGGGTGATCTGCATGCCTATAGCGCGCAGGATAGTTTTCATGTCCATGTGTCGTGCTGGGCCGCGACCCGGCACGGTTTGAAAGAGGTTTATGACGAACCATCCGCGCAAGCCCTGATGGCACGTATGCTGTGGTTGGGTGCCAAAGGCTGCGCCTATCCCTGGGACGCATTGCGGCACATCAAAGAAGATGTGATAGCCGAGGTCGAGCAGTCTGAAAGGCTGGCCGATGGTCGGCTGGTCGGCAGTTGACTGATAGGCAACGAAAAGTGAGCTGGTGCAGCACCGATACGCAGGCGATATTGGCGACTACCTGAAACTCGCCATTCTCCGCAAAGTTTCAAAGATCGCCGATGTAGCAGTGCTATGGTGGCTGCATCCCGACGAAGACCATAATGGCGATGGCGGCCATGTCAGCTATTTGCGTGCGCCCGAAAAGTGGCGATCGATCGACCCGGAACTGTTCGATGCGCTCGATCTGCTGATGCAGCAGAAGGTGCGATCGGTGGCGGGGTTGGAGCATGCGCTGCTGCCGGGAGCATTCACGTTCGATCGAAACGAGGTGCCGACGGGCACCGCCAAGCGGCGCGAACGGCGAGCCGAGTGGTTTCGGCAACAATCGGCAAGCGTGGGCAGCGCGGGCATCGTCTTTGTCGACCCGGACAACGGAATCGATCTTCGGCCCGACGCGGACCATCGCGCATCGGCCAAGCATGTTACGGTCAAAGAGTTGTTGACGCTGGCCCGCAACGGGGCTTGCGTCATCGCCTACCACCATCAGACGCGGCGCGCGGGTGGGCATGCAGCCGAAATTGCGTGGATCGCCGAGGAGTTGCTGGCGCGCGGTGCCAAAAGCGTTTCGGCCATCCGTGCCCGGCCTTATTCGCCGCGCGTATTCATCTTGATCAATGCAGATGAAGGGATCGTGGAGGCCGCCAAGGCGCTGGCCGACCAGCATGCTGGGGTATTCGAATGGCATTCGGACTGGACCGCGCCGACGGCAAGTGACGAGGTGGCGGTTGTCGTGGACGCTAAAGGCTGGGATGCCACGGTTCTCACCCTTTACCCCGAGATGTTTCCCGGGCCTCTGGGTGCGTCGATCGCCGGGCGGGCGCTGCGCGAGGGGCGGTGGGGGCTTGAGGCGGTGCAGATCCGCGACTTTGCCACCGACAAGCATCGCTCGGTCGACGATACCCCGGCGGGGGGCGGGGCGGGGATGGTGATGCGCGCCGATGTGATCGCCGCCGCGCTCGACAGTGTCGGGGGCGGGAGGCCGGTGCTGGCGATGACGCCGCGTGGTGCGCCGTTGACCCAGGCGCGGGTGCGCGCGCTGGCGGCGGGGCCGGGGGTGACGATCCTGTGCGGGCGGTTCGAGGGGATCGACGAACGGTTGTTCACAGCGCGCGAGATCGAGCAGGTTTCGATCGGCGATTACATCCTGTCGGGGGGCGAGATGGCGGCGCTGACTCTGCTCGATGCTTGCATTCGGCTGCTTCCCGGCGTAATGGGCGCGGCTTCAAGCGGGGATGACGAGAGCTTCGAAACCGGGCTGCTCGAATATCCGCAATATACCCGACCGGTAGAATGGGAGGGCCGCACGATCCCCGAAGTGCTGCGATCGGGGGATCATGCGCGGATCGCGGCCTGGCGAAAGCACCAGGCCGAGGTTGATACACGGTCACGGAGGCCGGATCTGTGGGAGCGTCATGAGGACGCTCGGGTCCAGTCTCCCTCTGGCGCGCGGCGACAGAACAGGAACGAATGAAATGAACCTCATCCAGCAGATCGAGGCCGAACAGATCGCGAAGTTCGCGGCGGCCAAGACCATCCCCGAGTTTCGCGCGGGCGACACCCTCAAGGTCGGCGTGAAGGTCGTCGAGGGCGAGCGCACCCGTACCCAGAATTACGAAGGCGTGTGCATCGCGCGTTCGAACAAGGGCATGGGCAGCAACTTCACCGTGCGCAAAATGAGCTTTGGCGAAGGCGTCGAGCGCGTCTTCCCGCTCTATTCGCCGAACATCGAATCGATCGAAGTCGTGCGTCGCGGTGTCGTGCGGCGTGCCAAGCTGTATTATCTGCGCGGTCGCACCGGCAAGTCGGCGCGTATCGCCGAGCGCCGCGACCCGCGTCCGGCCAAGACCACCGCCGCCGAGTAATCGGTGCGGGTTTGACGGTTGCCCAAGGGCGCGGTGGCTTTGGCTGCCGCGCCCTTTTGCGTTGCCCGGCGCGCTGGTTTTGTCGCGGGAGCGGGATCGTGCGCGGCGGGCGGTCGTTACGTGGGTGAACGATCCGATGCGGATCGCGGGATAGCGGGGACCAGATGGGCAGTTCGGATCAGGCGCGCGTGGTACGCAACACGTTGATCGTGCTGCTGCTGGTCGGCACCGCGATATTGCTGACCCAATTGTCGTTCGTATTCCTGCTGATCTTTGCGGCGATCCTGCTGGCGACGCTCATCCGATCGGCGGCCTTGCCGTTCCTGCGGATGGGGCTGCCCGATACGCCGGCGACATTGCTGGGGCTGGCGGCGATCATCGCCTTGCTATGGCTCGCCGGGTCGCTGTTCGGCGCGCAATTGGGCGAGCAGTTCACGATCGTTGGCAGCCAGTTGCCCGACGCCATCGCCCGCGCGCAGCAATGGGCGGCACGCATTCCCCTGGCGCGTTCGATGCTGTCGAACACGCCCGATATTCAGAATGTCGCGGGGCGGGTGCTGACCTTTGCCTTTGGCGCGGTTGGCGCGGTGACCAATTTGGTGCTGGTGGTGATCGCGGCGATCTATCTGGCGCTACAGCCCAAGCTGTATGCCGATGGCGTGGCTTTGCTGTTTCCCAAAGACGAGGGGCCGCGCGTGTCGGAGGCACTGCGCGCCAGCGGCCTGGCGATGCGGAAATATCTGCTGGCGCAGTTTTTCACGATGGCGGTGGTGGGGATTTTGGTGGGGGTCGGGCTGACCTTTGTCGGCGTTCCTTCAGCCGCAGCGCTGGGCGTGATCGTCGGCCTCGCTAATTTCGTGCCGCTGGTGGGACCATTTGTCGGCGCGGTGCCGGGCGTGCTGCTGGCGTTCGCGCAAGGGCCGGAGACCGGGCTGATGGCGACCGCCGTGTATATGATCGCGCAGCAATTGGAGGGGAATTTGCTCACCCCATTGGTGCAGCGTTTCGCGGTGTCGATCCCGCCCGCGCTGCTGTTGTTCGCGCTGGCGGGGCTGGGGTCGCTGTTCGGGGTGCTCGGGGTGATCGTGTCGGCACCGCTGGCGGTGGTGCTGTATACGCTGGTGACGATGCTGTGGACACGCGACGCGCTGGGGCATGATGTGAGGGTGCCGGGGATCGATCGCGAGGCGTGAGGCTTTACGCGGCGGCCCCGGCTCGCAATAACGGTGACCGGTCCCGCGATCGTCGGGCAGCTTCACCGGAGAGTTCGAGGAATGCGTAGATGGTTGGTTGGGATTGCGCTTGCGTCGGTGAGCGGTCTGGCGATGGCGGCTGATCCGGTGGCGGCCCAGGCACAGGTGGCCACGCAAGTGGCGAAGCAGGACGGCGGCGCGCTGACGATCGACCGGGTATTTTCCAGCCCCGATTTGAACGGTCGGAGCGCCCGTGCGGTGAAATTGTCGCCCGATGGCAAGCTGCTGACGCTGCTGCGCGCGCGCGCCGACGAGCCTAATCGTTTCGATTTGTGGGCGCTCGACACCGCGACCAATCAATGGCGGATGCTGGTCGATTCAAAGCAGGTCGGCAGCGGTGCCGAATTGTCCGAGGCCGAAAAGATGCAGCGCGAGCGCGCGCGGATCGGCGGATCGACGGGGATCGTCGCCTATGACTGGGCACCCGATGGCAAGTCGATCCTGGTGCCGCTCGACGGCGATTTATATCTGGCGACGCTGGATGGCGAAGTGCGGCGGCTGACAAAGACCGAGGGCGGCGAACTCAACCCGGTGGTGAGCCCGGCGGGGGGCTATGTGTCGTTCGTACGCGACCAGAATCTGTGGGTGCAGCCGCTGGGCGGCGGCGAGGCGCGGCAAGTGACCAAGGATGGCGCGGGCACTATCCATTGGGGCGAGGCCGAGTTCGTCGCGCAGGAGGAGATGGACCGATTCACCGGCTATTGGTGGTCGCCGGGCGACCGGCTGGTCGCGGTCGAGCGGTTCGACGAAGCGCCGGTGGGTATCGTCAGCCGCGCGGCGATCGGGGCCGAGGGCACGACGGTGTACGACCAGCGCTATCCCAAGGCGGGCACCGACAATGTCGCGGTCGATCTGTATGTGATGCGGCCCGACGGGTCGGGGCAGGTGAAGGTCGATCTGGGGCCGGAGCGTGACATTTATCTGGCGCGGGTGAACTGGTTGCCCGACGGATCGGCATTGCTGGTGCAGCGCCAGAGCCGCGACCAGAAGACGCTCGATATGCTTCGCGTCGATCCGGTGACTGGCAAGTCGCGGGTGCTGTTCACCGAACGATCGGGCGAGCGAAGCTGGGTGAACCTGTCGAACGGGCTTCGCGCACTGAACGACGGCAGCCTGATCTGGTGGTCGGAGCGCGACGGGCATGGGCATTTGTACCGCTTTCGCGACGGCAAATGGACGCAGCTTACCAAGGGTGATTGGGAAGTCGCCGATGTGGTCGGCATCGACCAGGCCAAGGGGCGGATCACGTTCCTGGGCAATAAGGACGGCGTGCTCGAGCGGCACCTCTACACCGTCGACATCGCCAAGCCGGGCGCGGTGACGCGGCTGACCGAGGCGGGGTGGTGGCATGGCGCGAGCATGGATTCGAGCGGCACCCGGCTGATCATCACCCGGTCGAACATCAACCAGCCGGCGCAGAGCTATCTGGCGGACGCGGCCGGCAAGCGCCTGTCGTGGATCAACGAAAACCGCGTCGAGGGTGATCATCCCTATGCGCCGTATCTCGCCAGCCACCGCGAACGCAGCTTCGGGACGTTCAAGGGGCCGGACGGCACGACGCTGCACTATGAAATGATCACCCCGCCGATCGAGCCGGGCAAGCAATACCCGGTGTTCTTCCAGCATTATGGCGGGCCGCATTCGCAGAATGTCACCCGCGCCTGGGGCGGGGCGTTGCAGCAGATGATCGTCGATCGCGGCTGGATCTGGTTCCAGATCGACAATCGCGGTGCCGCCAATCGCGGCAAGGCGTTCGAGGATCATCTGTACCACGCAATGGGCAGCGTCGAGGTTGCCGACCAGGTGGCGGGAGCCAACTGGCTGAAGCAGCAGCCGTTCGTCGCGCCCGACAAGATCGCGATCAATGGCTGGTCCTATGGCGGATATATGACGCTCAAGATGCTCGAGGCGGCACCGGGCGTGTTCGCGGCGGGCGTCTCTGGCGCGCCGGTGAGCAAGTGGGAATTGTACGATACCCATTATACCGAACGCTATATGGGCGATCCGCGCATCGTGCCCGAAGCCTATAAGACATCGAACACCGTCGAGGATGCGGCCAAGATCGCCGATCCGCTGCTGCTGATCCACGGCATGGCCGACGATAATGTCGTGCTGGAGCATTCGACGGTGATGATGGCCAAGCTGCAGCAGAATGCCCGACCGTTTGAAGTGATGCTGTACCCCGGCCAGACCCACCGCGTTGGCGGGCAGGGGATCAGCCAGCATTTGTGGGGGACGATCTTCGACTTTCTCGACCGCGAGGTGCTGGACAAGCCCCAACGATAGTTACGTTTGGGCCTGCCCTAGTGGTCCGATTCTGACATTTGCTACCCCCTTCGGCTCAGTCAGGAGCAAATGTCAGAATCTCCAGGACCACTAGCAATTATGTGATTCTAGTGGATTTTATGATTTTGACATTCGCAGCGAGAGTGTGCCGCAGGCGGGATGCGAATGTCAAAATCAATCCACTAGCGAAAGGGTCTTTCAATCGGCGCGCGCCCGCGTAAACAGCGGGCCGCGCCGTTCGCGCGCCAATTACGGGATAGTGGATCATGGGTTATCGGGTGGTGGTCGCAGGCGCGACCGGCAATGTCGGGCGCGAAATGCTCAACATCATGGCGGAGCGCGAGTTTCCGGCCGACGAGATCGCAGTGCTGGCATCTTCGCGCTCGGCGGGTGAGCTGGCCGATTATGGCGAGACCGGGCGCAAGCTGAAGATCCAGAATATCGAGCATTTCGATCCCACCGGCTGGGACATGGCGCTGTTCGCGATCGGCAGCGAAGCGACCGCGATCCACGCGCCGCGCTTTGCCGCCGCCGGCTGTGTCGTGATCGACAATTCGTCGCTCTATCGCATGGACCCCGATGTGCCTTTGGTGGTGCCCGAGGTGAATGCCGAGGCGATCGATGGCTATAAGGCCAAGAACATCATCGCTAATCCCAATTGCTCGACCGCGCAGATGGTGGTGGCGCTGAAGCCGCTGCACGACGCCGCCAAGGTGCTGCGCGTGGTTGTTGCGACCTATCAGTCGGTGTCGGGCGCGGGCAAGGCGGGGATGGATGAGCTGTTCGAACAGAGCCGCAATATCTTCGTCGGCGACAGCGCCGAGCCGCGCAAGTTCACCAAGCAGATCGCGTTCAACGTGATCCCGCACATCGATAGCTTCCTCGACGATGGTTCGACCAAGGAAGAGTGGAAGATGGTGGTCGAGACCAAGAAGATCCTCGATCCCAAGATCAAGGTGATCGCGACGTGTGTGCGCGTGCCGGTGTTCGTCGGCCATTCCGAAGCGGTATATGTCGAGATGGAGAGAGAGCTTTCGGCCGAGGACGCGCAGAACCTGCTGCGCGAGGCGCCGGGGATCATGCTGGTCGATAAGCGCGAAGACGGCGGCTATGTCACCCCGGTCGAGTGTGTCGGCGATTATGCGACCTATGTCAGCCGCGTGCGCGAAGACCCGACGGTTGAGAACGGCCTGGCCTTCTGGTGCGTGTCCGACAATCTGCGCAAGGGCGCGGCGCTGAATGCGGTGCAGATCGCCGAGTTGCTGGGGCGGCGGCATTTGAAGAAGGGTTGAGCGGTGCTAGCATAAATGCTATCATTCGCTGATGGCACAAATGACTGTTCGGCAGATCGACGACCGGCGCTACGAGCAACTCAAAACGCGGGCGCGGTTGAAGGGCGTTTCGGTTGAGGCGCTTGCGCGTGACGCGATCCATGAGATCGCCGAACTGACGCCCGAGGAAAAGCGCGCTTTGGTGCAGCGGATGCAGCAAGCGGGCGAGCGCGCGAAGGTCTCGGGCGTCGCGCAGACGCCGGGGTGGCAACTGGTCCGGGAGGATCGTGACGGTGATCATTGATGCCAGTGTCGGCGTCAAATGGATCGTTCCCGAAGAAGATCATGAAGCCGCCGCGGCTCTGATCGGGGACCAGCGATTATATGCGCCGGCCTTGTTCTTCAGCGAGGTCGGCAATGCATTGGTCAAAAAGCATCGTCGCGGGGAAATTGTCATTGCCGAAGTGGCGCAATCCTTTGCCGATCTGCCGCTGCTGATCACCAGCGTTGATGAATGCCGGGTAATGGGCCGGGCGATGCAATTGGCCACCGAACTTGGCCACAGCATCTACGACTGTGTCTATGTCGCCCTTGCCGAAGATATGCGGGTCGAGCTGGTCACGGCCGACCTGAAGTTTGTGGCGAAGTTGGAAGGGCATGCCGCACGACGACACGTCGTGCCGCTGAAGGAACGCGCATGACAGCTTCGATAACTTCGATCCACCATTTCACCAGTTTCGACGGCACCAAGATCGCGTGGACCGAGTTGGGCGAGGGCAGCCCCGTAGTGCTGATCCACGGCTATATGTCCGACGCGCATACCAATTGGGTGCGCTATGGGCATGCCGCGAAGATCGCGGCGGCGGGGCGGCGGGTGATTATGCCTGACCTTCGCGGGCATGGGCTTAGCGATCGCCCGCATGACGCTGCTGCCTATCCCGCCGATGCGCTGGCGATGGATGGTGAGGCTTTGGTCGCGCATCTGGGCCTGACCGATTATGACCTGGGTGGCTATTCGCTGGGGGCACGCACGGCGATGCGGATGATCGCCCGGGGGATCGTGCCTGCGCCCGCGCGGGTGGTGTTCGCCGGCATGGGGTTGGAGGGGTTGCTCGATACCCATCGCCGCGCGGGGCATTTCCGCGACATTCTCGACAATCTGGGCAGCTATGAGCGCGGATCGCCCCAATGGATGGTCGAGGCGTTTCTGAAGACCACCAAGGGCGATCCGGTCGCGCTGCGGCATGTGATCGACACTTTTGTCGACACGTCGCGCGAACAGGTGCTGGCGATCGAGCAGCCGGTGCTGGTGCTGGCGGGCGAAGAGGATGACGACAACGGATCGCATGCCGAACTCGCCGCCACACTCGCCAACGCGACGTTGGTCGAGATGCCCGGTGGGCATATGAGTTCGGTGACCAAGCCCGAAATGGGCGATGCGCTGGCGGCGTTCCTGCGCGACTGAGGCAGCGTTCGTACTTGCGGCTACTCCAGACCAACGGGGTCTAGATTTCCGGGATGGTATTTTCGTCAGCGATCCCGGCTGCGAACGACGCGCTCGAATCGCTGCCGTCGGGCTGGTGCGCGCCGGTTGCCTGGACGGCGTGCAAGCCAGGCTGCGGCTTGCGCGTCAGCAGATAGGCGGCGGCCCCCAGGCCGGCGAGTACCGTCGCAGCCGCCAGCGGGCGCATCTGCGCTTCGAGCGTGACGCTCTGGCGGCGGACATAAATGTCCTGGTTCGATCGTTCGCGGCCATCCTTGCGCGGTTCGAACAGATTGTCCTGCGTGCCCTCCTCGGGCGGCTGGTCGATCGTCTGCGCGGTACGGCCCCTGAAGCGTTCGATCACCAGATCGGTCATGCGCGGCATCGCGTTGCCAAGCCCGGCGATCAGCAGCCCGACGCCGCCCACGGTAAGGTCGCGCTTTTGGTTGGCAGCGGCGAAGCAGATCGCCTTGGCGACCAGTTCGGGATCATACACCACCGGTGGGATACGCGCAGGCGCGCCGATGCGGTTGCGTGCATGTTCGGGATAGGGGGTGTCGATCCCGGCGGGTTTGATGAGGGTGATCGACACCGGATGTCCCGCCGCCTCGACTTCGGTGCGGAGCGCTTCGGTGAAGCCCAGCACCGCGTGCTTCGTGGCGCTATAGGCCCCTTGCAGCGAGATGGCGCGTTCGGACAATACCGAACCGATGTTGATCAGCGAGCCGCCGCGTTCGGCAAGGCGCGGCACCGCGAATAGCGAGGCACGAACAAGCGCGAAATAGCCGACTTCGAAGACGCGGCGATGCTCCTCGATCGTCGTGTCGAGCAGTTCGGCATACATGGAGGCAGCCGCGTTGTTGACCCAGGTGTCGAAGCCGCCGAAACGCTGATCGGCCAATGCCGCAATCCGCTGCGGTGCGTCTTCGTCGGCGACGTCGAGCGCGATCCACGCCGCCTTGCCGCCGCGCAGAATGATGCTTTCGCCCGCCTCGCGCAGCGCATCCGCATTGCGCGCGACCAGCACGACCCGCGCACCGGCGCGTGCGGCCCGGCGCGCGGTGGCCAACCCTATCCCCGAAGACGCGCCGGTGATGACGATCGTCTGTTCGGCAAGCGGCTTGAGGGTGATGGCCATGCGGATGCTCCTGTTGGGATTTGCCTGGTCAACGCACGAGACGGCCAGGCTTTCCCGACAGGATCAGCGAAAGGGCGGTTCGTTGAACGCGCGCAGCTTTCGGCTGTGCAGCTTGGCCCCCTCGCGGCGCAGTTCTTCGCAGGTTTCGATGCCGATTCGCATATGCTCGCTGATCGCGCGTTCATAGAAGCGGTTGGCCTGGCCGGGCAGCTTCAGCTCGCCATGCAGCGGCTTGTCCGAGACGCATAATAAGGTGCCGTAGGGAACGCGGAAGCGATAGCCCTGCGCCGCGATCGTCGCCGATTCCATGTCGATCCCGACCGCGCGGCTTAGTGAGAAGCGAAGCGCCGAGGCCGAGAAGCGAAGTTCCCAGTTGCGGTCGTCGGTGGTGACGATCGTGCCGGTACGCAGTCGCCGCTTCAGCTCGTCCCCCGACTGGCCCGACACGGTCGCAGCGGCGCGGGCGAGCGCCTGTTGCACCTCGGCGATCGCGGGAACGGGGATGGCGGGAGGCAGCACTTCGTCGAGGACGTGATCGTCGCGCAGATAGGCGTGCGCCAGCACATAGTCGCCGATCCGCTGGCTGGGCCGCAGGCCGCCGCAATGGCCGATCATCAGCCACGCCTCGGGCCGCAGCACCGCGAGGTGATCGGTAATCGTCTTGGCGTTCGACGGGCCGACGCCGATGTTCACCAGCGTGATGCCGGTGCCGTCGGGCGCGATGAGGTGATAAGCGGGCATCTGATGCCGGCGCCAGGCGCTGTCGGTGACGATCTGATCGGGATCGGCACCCGCCTCGATATACAGGCCGCCAGCACCCGACAGCGCGGTGTAGCGGCTGTCGGTGTTGAGCTGGCCCAGCCCCCATTGCACGAATTCATCGACATAGCGGTGATAGTTGGTGAACAGGATATAGCGCTGGACATGCTCGGGCGGGGTGCCGGTGTAGTGACGGAGGCGCGCGAGGCTGAAATCGGTGCGCAAGCCATCGAACAGCGCCAAAGGCCGCGTCTCGTCATTGCTGACCCACAGGCCGTCGGCGATTTCGTCGCCGATATGCGCCAGTTCAGTCGCCGGGAAGAAGCGCGCCAGTTCGAGCGCCGAAACCTCGTCGAGTTGCAGCGCGTGGCCGGGATCGAGCACATAGGGAAAGGGGATTTCCTGTGCGCCGGGGACCGCCGAAACCTCGACCGCATAATCCTCGATCAGCAAGGTGAGCTGTTCGATCAGATAGTCGGCGAACATCGCGGGCTTGGTGACGCTGATCCGATAGTCGCCCGCCGTGACGAGCCTGCCGAAAGAGCGAAGCGGGGTCGGGCGTTCGGGACCGCCAGTATATACCACGCGGATTTCGGGATAGGCGAACGAGCCGTCGGTGCGGCTGTGCGGCGGGGGCGCGGTGCCATCGGCGAGATAGGCGGCCAGAGCCGCCTGAAGGCGCGCCACCGAGGCGCGATAGAGCCGATCGAGTTCGGCGACGATGTCGGATGCCTGTGTCATCACAAGCGGCTATCGCGCGCGCGTTACGCTGGCAAGACGTGCATCGAATCCTGGGAGCGTTGACGACGGCGAAACGCAGCGGGGGCCGACGTGCTGAACGGTTTCCCGCACGTCGGCCCCGTGGCTTTCGCCGAAGCTTCAGCCCTTTGGCGTTGCAGCCGGCTTCTTGGCCGCAGTCTTGCGCGGCGCGGCGGGTTTTTTGGGCTCGGCAGGCACCTTGGCGGTGGCGGGCTTGGCCGACGTCGCCTTCTGCTTTTCCATCAGCTTGCTGACGCCGAATGCCGCGCCGGCGACGGCGGCAGCCGCACCCGCGACGATCGCCGCGGCGGCCACGGGATGGCGGCGGGCCGAATCGACCGTGGTCCCGGTCGCCGATTCGATTTTTTCGCGGGCGGCACTGGCCGCCTTCAGCGTGGCATCGCCCGCCTTGGACAATTGCTTGCTCGCGGCGTCGGTAATTTGGGTCACTTTGTCCTCTGCCTGGTCGATGGCGTTGGCAGCGTCGTTGTGAAGCGTCTCGCTTGTCATAAGTTTCTCCCTTCGCACCTGCAAACCGTTACGGGGGCGATGAAGTTCCATTACGCCATCATCGGCGGCGACTATAGTGAACGACGCTGCCCCTTTTTCACGCGCTTATCATCACAGCTTGTCGATCAGATAGTCGGCCGAGCTTACCTTGAACTCGCCGGGCGCTTCGACATGGAGTTGTTCGACCACGCCATCGTTGACGATCATCGCATAACGCTGGCTGCGCTTGCCCATGCCATAGGCCGAGCTATCGGCATCCAGGCCGATCGCGGTGGCAAACTCGCCATTGCCGTCGGCGAGCATCGTCACCCGGCCTTCGGCCTCGTTCGCCTTGCTCCAGGCGGCTAGCACGAAGGCGTCGTTGACGGCGGTGCAGGCGACTTCGTCTATGCCCTTGGACAGGATTTCATCGGCACGTTCGATGAAGCCGGGCAGATGCTTGACCGAGCACGTCGGCGTGAAGGCGCCGGGGACCGAGAACAGCGCGACGCGGCGGCCGGCGAAGAAATCGGTGGTGGTCACCTGGTCAGGACCGGCTTCGGTCGCCTTGACGAGGGTGGCTTGCGGAAGTTTTTCGCCGATTGCGATGGTCATGATGTCTAGGCTCCCCTGAAAGCGCCAGCAGGCGCGGTGGGCGGCACGTTGGGGCGCGGCGACATGATTTCAAGCGGTGGCGAAGTGGCCTTGCGCGGCATATGCTTGGGGCATGATCGAACAATCTCCCTTTCTGACCGGACAGTTCCTGTTGGCGATGCCCGGTATCGGTGATCCCCGTTTCGACCGCGCGGTGATCGCGATGTGCAGCCATGATGCCGAAGGCGCGCTGGGCGTGGGCGTGGGGGCGGTGATCGACGGGCTGAGCCTGGGCGACGTGCTGCGCCAGTTCGAGATCGACCCCGGCACCGTCGGCGATGCCCCGGTGCATTTCGGAGGCCCGGTCGAGCCGCAGCGCGGGTTCGTGCTGCATTCGAACGATTGGGGTGGCCAGGATTCGATCGACGTCGCGGGCCGCTGGGTGCTGTCGGGCACGATCGACGTGCTGCGCGCGATCGCCGACGGCACCGGGCCTTCGCATTGGCTGGTGGCGCTTGGCTATGCCGGGTGGAGCGAGGGGCAGTTGGATGGCGAGATGACCCGCCATGGCTGGTTCAACACGCCGGGCGAGTTGAGCCTGTTGTACGACGTCCCGACAGACGCGCGCTGGACCAGTTGCTTTGCCGCTGCAGGGATCGACCCGACATTGTTGTCCAGCGCCGCCGGGAAAGCCTGAGTTTGACGGTTCGGCGTGCCCTGACGAGCGTGCGCCGCGAGCTATGCGGCCTATGATGGCTGTGCGCTGAGATGCTGCACTTCCGCCATGCCTGTTCCGTGCCGGCTCCTCGCCGATTGACTGACGCGAAATTGCCCGGCCTGTTCGTTTAGCGTCAATACTTCGGATTGCAGATTGCGCGCGGCTGCCGAGGTTTCCTCGACCATCGCCGCATTCTGCTGGGTAGCGCGGTCCATCGCGGCGACGGCGGTCGCTATGTCGGTGATCGCTTCAGCCTGGGCGCGGTTTTCGTGTGACATCGAATCGAGCAGCGTGTGGACCTGTCCCGTCGCGTCGGCGATCCGAACCAGCGCTGCATCGACGCGGGCGACCATCTCTACTGCCGATCCGACTTCGGACTGGGTTACGGTTAGTTGGTCGCGGGCGCGCTTGGCCTCTTCCTCAGCGCGCATTGCGAGCGCCGAAACCAGATCGGCGACCACGGCAAAGCCGCGCCCCGCCTCACCGGCGCGACCGGCCTCTACGGCAGCGTTCATCGCCAGCACGCGCGTCTGGAACGCAATCTTGTCTAGCCCCTCGATCACGTCGTCAATGCCGCGGGCGCTGTCCGACACCCGCGCCATCGCATCAGATGCAGAGGCAGCGACTTCGCGTCCGTTTTCGACCGATCGCGCTGCTTCGTCTGCGCTTTGCAGGGTGCGCGCGGCGGAGTCTGCCACGCCTTGCAGCCGTTTCCCCATCAGCGTGATCGAGGCACTGGTTTCCTCGAGGCTTGCGGCATTGCCTTCGGTACGTCGGGCCAGATCCTCGGTTGCAACCGCAATCTCGCTGGAGCCGGTGGTAATGCCGCGCGCGCTTTCGGCGACGGCACCGATCAACCCACGCAGGCGCATCAGCGCGGCGTTGAAGTCCTGCCGGACGGGCTCATAGTCGATGGGGAAGGGGCTGTTGATGTCGCGCCCGAGGTCGCCAGCGGAAATCGCCGAAATCGCGTCGCGCAAGGCAGCGGTGACCTGCTGCTGAGTCTGGGTTGCGGCACTCTCGGCCAAGGCGCGTTCGACGGCAGCGGAGCGGAAAATCTCACATGCGCGCGACATGCGACCAATCTCGTTGGGCTGTTCCTGATAGGGAATAAGGGCGTCGCTGGTCTTGTCCGCCAGTTTTTCCATCGTGTCGGCCAGCGTCGCTATCGGCGTGATGATCGCGTTGCGTGCCACGACCAGCGCAAAAACCCAAACAGCCCCTGCGATTAGCGCGATGACGGCGGACACGATCACGGCAGCCCGATCGAAGTCGAGGGCACCGTCGCTCACCTCCTTTGCGACCTTGATCTGTTCCTCGACCAGGGCACTGAGCGCCGCCGATGCAGGATCGATCGCAGGGTAGAGGTCGGTCGCGACGATGCGGTCCAGCGCGGCACGATCGTCCGCATCGAGTGCGGTCTGCAATGCCGCGACTACCTGATCCGCGCTTTCCATCCTTTGTTCGGCGGTTTTTGCCAATTTCTCCTCGTGCTCAGTCATGAAGCTGGCGCGATAAACTTTCCAGCGAGCGTCGATCTCGGCGCGCCCTTCGCGGACCTGATCGGCTGCCTCCGCGATGGAAAGGTTGCCGTCACGCGCCTTGTGGGAAGCATCGACGATCGCGACCGCATATTGGTCGGTAACGAATTTCAAGTCGCCTAGCGGTATGACTCGATCGGTGAGCAGCGTCTGAAACGCGGCGGAGTCGGTTCTGACCACCGCAGCGAGTGTGATCAAAAGTGCCAGAAGTGCAAAGGCAAACATCGACAGGCAAAGGATAAGTTTCGCGCGAATGGTGGACTTGAACAGCATGAGATTTTCCGCAGCTCAGGGCCGATGCCGACCCATCTCTTCTATGATAGACGAGTGGGTCTATCTGAGCATGCGACGTCCGCCATAAAGTCGCTTGGCGCGCGACACCGGTCCCTGAACTGGCTCATATAAAGATATCTTTATATTTCGATTGCGTGGCGACGGGGACCCCGCTAAACGCGCCAAATCGCGGTCGGCGAGTCCGGTGCGCGCCTGAATTTCGGAATTGGAGAAGCGTCTTGGCTACCGTGCTCGACAACAAGGATTATGTGATCAAGGACATTGCGTTGGCCGATTTCGGCCGCGCTGAAATGCGGATCGCCGAAACCGAAATGCCCGGACTGATGGCGCTGCGCGAAGAATTCGCCGCATCGCAGCCGCTGAAGGGCGCGCGGATCACCGGTTCGCTGCACATGACGATCCAGACCGCAGTGCTGATCGAAACGCTGACCGCGCTGGGCGCCAAGGTCCGCTGGGCGACGTGCAACATCTTTTCGACGCAGGATCATGCCGCAGCCGCGATTGCCGCCAGCGGCGTGCCGGTGTTCGCGATCAAGGGTGAGAGCCTGGCCGATTACTGGAACTATGTCGGCGACATCTTCAGCTGGGACGGCGATGTCGACGGCCAGACGTCCAACATCATCCTCGACGATGGCGGCGATGCGACGATGTTCGCGCTATGGGGCGCCAAGCTGGAAGCGGGTCATACGATGCCTGAGCCGGACAATGAAGAAGAAGTCGAAATGCAGCGCGCGCTCAAGGCGTATGTCGCCAAGAAGCCCGGCTATCTGACCGAGACGGTCAAGAACCTGAAGGGCGTTTCGGAAGAGACCACCACCGGCGTCCACCGCCTGTATGAAATCGCCAAGAAGGGCGAACTGCCGTTCCCCGCGATCAACGTGAACGACAGCGTCACCAAGTCGAAGTTCGACAATCTGTATGGCTGCAAGGAATCGCTGGTCGATGCGATCCGTCGCGCGACCGACGTGATGCTGGCGGGCAAGGTTGCCGTGGTTGCCGGTTTCGGCGACGTCGGCAAGGGTTCGGCGCAGTCGCTTCGCAATGGCGGTGCGCGCGTGATGGTGACCGAAATCGATCCGATCTGCGCGTTGCAGGCGGCGATGGAAGGCTTTGAAGTCGTGACGATGGAAGAAGCGGTGAAGCGCGCCGACATCTTCTGCACCGCCACGGGCAATGCCGATGTCATCACCGCCGATCACATGAAGGCGATGAAGCCGATGTCGATCGTGTGCAACATCGGCCATTTCGACAGCGAGATCCAGATCGCCGCCTTGTCGAACTACAAGTGGAGCGAAGTGAAGCCCGGCACCGACCTGGTCGAGTTTCCCGACGGCAAGCAGATCATCGTGCTGGCCAAGGGCCGGCTGGTGAATTTGGGCTGCGCCACCGGCCACCCAAGCTTCGTGATGTCGGCCAGCTTCACCAATCAGGTGCTGGCACAGATCGAATTGTGGACCAAGGGCGACGAGTACAAGAACCAGGTCTATGTCCTGCCCAAGCATCTCGACGAGAAGGTTGCGGCGCTGCATCTGGAAAAGCTGGGCGTGCAATTGTCGCAGCTGACGCCGAAGCAGGCGGGCTATATCGGCGTGCCGGTCGAGGGACCGTTCAAGCCCGATCATTATCGCTACTGATCGGTCGTACCGAGCAGCAAAGGGGGCGTCGGCATCAACCGGCGCCCCTTTTTCATTGGGTGCGGCGTGATCGGCGACGGCACCCTCTTCCGCGCATCGCCGCTGCACTCTAGGGCTAGTGCATGAAGCGAGGGCGGGGCGCTGCGCCGGTTTGGTGCGGGCGGACATGATCGAGGCAAATATCTGGCACATCGCGCTTGCCGGCGTGGTGCTGGCTGCGCTGATCGGTGTGGCCGGATGGGCGCTGTATACCGGGCTGGCGCTGCGCGCACGGGTGCGTGTGAGCGAGCAGGATAATGCGCGGCTGTGGGCGCTGGTGCGGGCTGCACCGGCGCGGGCGATGGTGGTGCGCGCCGACGGGCGGGTCGAATTATCGAGCCATCTAGCCGATTGGCTGGGGCTGACCGCAGCGGCGCGCGATGTCGCCGGGCTTTCGATCGGCGATGAAGGATTGGTGGTCAAGGATCGCGACGCGCTGGCCAAGGGGATCGAGGTCGCGGGCAAGGCCGGACGCGGATTCCGGCTGGCGGTGCGCGCGCAAGGGTCGGCGCGGCTGATGCTGGCGGTGGGCGAACGCGCGCCCGATTCGCTGGGCGCACCCGGCGGCGTGCTGGTGTGGTTTTTCGATGCGACCGAGATGCAGGGCGAAGTCGCGCGGCTGGCCGAGCGGGCTGAGCGGTTACAGGACGCCTATACCGCACTGACCGGCCTGATCGAGGCAGCGCCGATGCCGATGTGGTATCGCGGCGATGATCTGCGGCTGGCGATGGTGAACACCGCCTATGTCCGCGCAGTCGACGCCAGCGACGGCGAGGATGTGGTGGCGCGACAGGTCGAGCTGGTCGAACGATCGGCGCTGGGCGGGCCGATGGCGCAGGCAGCGATCGCGCGTGATACCGGCGCACCGCAGACCAGCGCGATGCCGACGACGATCGCGGGCGCGCGGCGGATGCTTCGCGTGCACGACGTGCCGCTGGCCGATGGCGGCACCGCAGGCTTTGCCGTCGACATCGAGGAACTGGAGCAGGCGCGCAGCGGGATCAAGCGCTTCGGCGAGGCGCAGCGGGCGATGCTCGACCGGGTTTCGGCGGGCGTGGTGCAGTTCGGCCCCGATCATGCGATGGTATTTTGCAACCAGCCGTTTCGCCGCATCTTTGCGATGCGCAGCGAATGGCTGGCCGATCGCCCCGAATTCGATCGAGTGCTCGAGCGGATGCGCGAGGCGGGGCGGCTGCCCGAGGTGCGCGATTTTCCCGGCTGGAAGGCCGAGCGCCGTGACTGGTTCCGGTCAGCCGAGGAGTCGATCGAGGAAAACTGGCATTTGGCGGGTGGCACCCATCTGCGCGTGGTGGCGCAGCCCTTGCCCGATCGCGGGCTGCTGATCATTTTCGAGGACCGCACCGAACAGGTGCAACTGGCGAGTGCGCGCGACACGCTGTTGCGGGTGCGCACCGCGACGACCGAAAATCTGTTCGAGGCGGTGGGGGTGTTCGCCGCCGATGGCAGGCTGCAATTGTGGAACAACAAGTTCCGCAATGTGTGGGGATTCTCGACCGAGTTGCTCGATACCCATCCGCGCGTCGATGCCCTGGCGCGCGAGGCGGCGCATCGGCTGGCGAAGCCCGAGCGTGCGATGCTGATCGCCGATCTGGTGCGATCGGCGACGGTCGACCGGTTGCAGCGCGGCGGGCACGTCGCCTTTGCCGATGGGCGGCATTTCGAATTTGCGGCGGTGCCGCTGCCCGACGGCAACGCGCTGCTGACGATGCTCGATATTTCGGACAGCAAGCGGGTCGAACAGGCGCTGCGCGATCGCAACGAAGCGCTGGTGGCCGCCGATGCGGTGAAGACCCAGTTCGTCGCCAATATGAGCTATGAGCTTCGCACCCCGCTGACGTCGATCAAGGGCTTCGCCGAGATGCTGCATGCAGGCTATGCCGGGGCGCTGAGCGAGAGCGGGACGGGCTATACCGCCGCGATCCTCGAATCGGTCGAGCGGCTGGGAACGCTGGTCGACGATGTGCTCGATTTGACGCAGGGCGATACGCCGCCGGTGCGGCAGCGTTTCGACCTGAAGCTGGCGGCGGAAACGGCGGCGGCGGGCGTGGCTTCGGCAGCGGCGGACAAGGCGATCGACTTTGCGGTCGACGCGCAGGCAAGCGCGGGCATGATCGCAGGCGACGAGCGGCGGATATGCCAATCGATCGAGCATGTGCTTCGCCATGCCCTGGCCGAAACGCCGGCGGGTGGCCGGGTTTTGCTGCACGTCGATGGCACGCCCGAAGCGGCGCGGATCATCGTGTCGGATGACGGGCCGGGGATGGATGCCAAGGCGCAGGCGCGCGCGTTCGACCGCTTTGCCCGGCATGGCGTGACTGCTGGCGGCGAGCGGGCGCTGGGGCTTGGGCTGCCGCTAGCCAAGCAGTTTGTCGAGGCGCATGGCGGCACCATCACCTTGGTGTCGCAACCAGGAGAGGGGACGCTGGTGACCATCAGCTTGCCGCGCACATGATCCGGCTGGTCGGCGATGCGCAGAGCCGCGTGTTCGGCGCGCAGCTTGCCCGGGTGCTGGCGGTTGGCGATGTCGTGACGCTGAGCGGGCCGCTGGGCGCGGGCAAGACCAGCATCGCGCGCGGATTGCTTGCCGAGCTTGGGCTGACGAGCGAGGCCCCTAGTCCGAGCTATCCGATCGTTCAACCCTATGCCCCGCCCGAGCTTCGTCTGCCGGTGCTGCATATCGATCTGTACCGGATCGAGGATGACCGCGAGATGCTGGAGCTGGGGCTGGACGATGCACGTTATGATTCGGCGCTGCTGGTGGAATGGCCCGAACGCGCGGGCGAGTATTGGTGGCACGACGCGCTCCGCCTGACGCTTGCGGTGGCCGAGGATGATGCGCGTATCTTGACAGCACAGGTGCCGGCGGCTTGGAGGGCGCGATGGCCCCTGACATGAACCCGCCTGCCGCCGCTGTTCCCTTCCTGACGTCGATCGGGTGGGAAGATGCTGAGATTCAGCCGCTTGCCGGCGATGCTTCGTTCCGGCGCTATTTCCGGGTCGTCGCACCCGGACGAAGCGCGATCCTGATGGACGCGCCGCCGCCGCACGAAGACCCGCGCCCGTTCCTATCGGTTGCGCGCTGGCTGAACGAGCGGGGATTTGCCGCGCCTGCAATCCTGGGCGAGCAACTGGCCGAAGGATTGGTGCTGATCGAGGATTTCGGCAACGCCCGGCTGCGCGAAACCGCCGATGCCGCGCCCGAAAGCGAATTGCGGCTGTATGAGGCGGCGATCGACGTGCTGGTGCGGCTGCATGGCGAAGCGCCGATGCCGCTGGCCCCGTACAGCATGGCCGAATATCAGCGCGAAGCGGGGTTGTTGCCAGAATGGTATTGCCCCGCGATCGGGGTCGAGGTGGATACGCAAGGCTATCACGCCGCATGGGCGCAAGTGCTGGTGCCGCTGGCCGATACGCCGCCCGTGACGGTGCTGCGCGATTATCATGCCGAAAATCTGATGCTGATCGAGGGCAGTGAAACATTGGGGCTGCTCGATTTCCAGGACGCGCTGGCGGGGCATCCGGCCTATGATCTGGTGTCTTTGCTGCAGGATGCGCGGCGCGACGTGCCCGCAGCATTGGAGGCGGCGATGCTCGATCGCTATCGTCGGATCACCGGTGCCGATCAGGCGTTCGACACCGCCTATCATGTGCTGGGCGCGCAGCGGAACGCCAAGATCATCGGCATCTTCACCCGCCTGTGGAAGCGCGATGGCAAGTCGCGCTATCCCACGCTCTGCCCACGGGTGTGGGAATATCTGCACCGCGATCTGGCGCATCCGGCGCTTCGCCCGGTGGCCGACTGGTTCGACGCCAATATTCCCGCCGCCAAGCGCGGTGACCCTATCTTGCTGGAAGCCTGAACCCGATGGCGCAGACGCTTTCGTTGCGGCCCAATCCCGCCGTTTCGGTGCCGCAAGTCGCGATGGTGATGGCGGCGGGTCTGGGCAAACGGATGCGACCGCTGACCGCTACCCGGCCAAAGCCATTGGTCGAAGTGGCGGGCAAGCCGCTGATCGACCATGTGTTCGATCGGCTGCGCGCGGCGGGCGTCGAGCGGGCGGTGGTGAATGTCCATTATCTGGCCGATGTGATGGAAGCGCATCTGCATCACCGGGTGAAGGGTATCGAAATAGCGGTATCCGACGAGCGCGCCGAACTGCTCGAAACCGGGGGCGGGCTTGCCAAGGCACTGCCGCTGCTGGGCGACGCACCGTTTCTGTGCGTCAACAGCGATAATCTGTGGATCGACGGGCCGGTGGATGCGATCCGGGCGCTGGCGGCGCGGTGGGATCCCGAGCGAATGGATGCTCTGCTGCTGATGGTGCCGCTGGCGCGCGCGACTAGCCATCGCGGGCAGGGCGATTTCCACCTCAATGCGCAAGGGCGGATCGTCGGGCGGCGCAAGCCGGGGCGGCTGGCACCGTTCGTTTATACCGGGGTACAGATCCTAAGCCCCAAGCTGATCGTCGATTATCCAGAGGGGCCGTTTTCGACCAATTTGTTCTGGCAGCGCGCGATCGATGCCGGGCGCGCCTGGGGCCTGACGCATCAGGGATTGTGGTTCGACGTCGGCAGCCCGCGCGCGATCGGTGAGGCCGAGGCGTTGCTCGCCGATGGCTGAGCGCCGGCTCGGCCTGTACACGATACCGCCGCATCGGGCGTTTGCCGATACGCTCGCCATCGGGCTGATCCGGCGGTTTGGGCGCGACCGGATGGGGCTGGCGCGCGGGGTGGTGCTGGTGCCCAATCATCGCGCGGGGCGTGCCATCACCGATGCCTTTGTGCGCGCGAGCGAGGGCGGGCTGCTGCTGCCGCGCATCGTGGCGATCGGCGATCCCGATCTCGATGAGGCGGTTGGGCCGCTGTTCGATCCCGCCGATGCCGAGCCGGTGCCGCCGGCGGTGCCACCCCTCAAGCGCCGGATGATCCTGGCGCGATTGCTGATCGAGGCACGCGGCGATTCGATCGAGCCGGCCGAAGCGGTGCGGCTGGCAGGCGAGCTTGGCCGCACGCTCGACCAGATGCAGGTCGAGGAGGTGGCAGCGTCGGCACTGCGCGATCTGGAGCTGACCGCCGAGCTTTCGGACCATTGGCAAAGCGCACTGTCGACCTTTGAAGTGGTGCTTGATCGCTGGCCGGGCGAGCTGGCGCGGTTGGGCATGATCGACATGGTTGAGCGGCGGCGGATGCTGCTCGATCGCACCGCCGTGTCATGGCGCGATCGGCCGCCCGAGGGGTTTGTCTGCGTCGCGGGCGTGACTAATTCATCGCCGCCGATCGCGCGGCTGTTGCGGGTGGTGGCCGAAATGCCGCGCGGGCTGGTGGTGCTGCCGGGGCTCGCGACCGATATGGACGAGGCGCAATGGGCGTCGCTCGGGCCGCACGCGCCCGATCCGGTGACCGGCGCGCGGATTCGGTCGATCGAGACCCACCCGCAATATCATCTGAAGCTGTTGCTCGACCGGATGGGCGTCAACCGTACCGAAGTGGCGGCGTGGCGGGTGGCGAGCGAGCTGGATGCAACGCCGGCGCGGGGCAAGGCGATCGCCAGCGCGATGGCGCCCGCGGCGTTCACGCATTTATGGACGACGTTGCCCGCTGGCCAGCGGCGGTTCGACGGGGTGCGGGCGCTTGAAGTCGCGACGCCGGCCGAGGAAGCCCAGTCGATCGCGCTGGCGCTGCGCGAAGTGCTCGAACTGCCGGGGCGGACGGCGGCGCTGGTGACTCCCGATCGCAATCTGGCACGCCGGGTGGCGGCGCATTGCGCGCGCTGGGGCGTGGCGGTCGACGATTCGGCGGGGCAGAAATTGTCGACGCTGCCACCGGGGACGCTGTTGCTGGCGATTGCCGATGCGATCGGCCAGCGTTTCGCGCCGATGGCGTTGCTGACATTGCTCAAGCACCCGCTGGTCGCGGCGGGCGAGGGGCGGCTGGCGTGGCTCGAAGGCGCGCGCGCGCTCGATCTGGCGCTGCGCGGGCCTAGGCCGGGGCCGGGGCTTGCGGGGATCGACGCGCATTTGCGCGAGGGCGACAAGCGGACGGCTGGGGTGCGCGAGACGGCGGCGGCGTGGTGGGTAGAGGCCCGGGCGCGGTTGGAGGGGATTGCTGCGCTGAGTGTCCCTCCTTCGTGCGAGGGGGGCTTGTCTTCCCTCATCGCCACTTTGCGCGAAGCCGCGACCATATTGTGCGGCGAGGCCGTTTGGGCGCGGGCCGATGGGCGGGCGGCGGCGCAGTTGCTGGCCGACCTCGAAATCGAAGCCGCCGACGGGCCGCGCCAGGTGGCTCCGGGTGATTTGCTGCCGCTGCTTCGCACCTTGTTCGAGGAGGTTTCGGTGCGTCCGCCGCAGGGCGGGCATCCGCGCCTGGCGATCTATGGCCTGGTCGAGGCGCAGTTGCAGACGGCGGATCTGATGGTGCTGGGTGGGCTGAACGAAGGCGTTTGGCCCGCGCTGCCCGCGCCCGATCCGTGGCTTGCGCCGCGTATCCGCAGCGAATTGGGGCTGCCTTCGCTTGAGCGCCGGATCGGCCTTTCGGCGCATGATTTCTCGATGGCGCTGGGTGCGCCCGAAGTGCTGCTGACGCGGGCACGGCGTGATTCGTCCTCACCGACGATCGCCTCGCGCTTTTGGCTGCGGATGGAGGCGCTGTCGGCTGGGCTGGAAGCACCCGCGGGCCTGGCCGAATGGGCGCGCGCGCTCGATCGGCCCGAGGTGTATGCGCCTGCACTGCGGCCTGCGCCGAACCCGCCGGTCGAGAAGCGGCCGCGCAAGATTTCGGTGACCGAGGTCGATCGGCTGAAGGCCGACCCCTATGCCTTTTACGCGCGGCGGATGCTGGGGCTGATGCCGCTCGACCCGGTCGATGCCGATCCGACGCCGGCATGGCGCGGGACGGCGGTGCATGCGGTGTTGCAGGCATGGTCGCAGGAGGATCAGTGCCGACCCGATGCACTCAAGCCGCGCGCGCTGGCGATGCTGGGCGATACGCGAACGCATCCGGTGCTGCGCGCGCTGTGGCAGCCGCGCCTGATCGAGGCGATCGACTGGATCGCGGGCGAGCTGGCGCGGCAGCGGGACGAAGGCCGCGCGGTGATTGATGTCGAGCAGGCAGGCAAGCTGCAGATTGCGGGCGTGACGCTGAACGGCAAATATGACCGGATCGACCGCATGCCCGACGGCACGCTGGGCATCGTCGATTACAAGACCGGCACGCCGCCGTCGAACAAGGCGGTGACCGCCGGATATAGCCTGCAACTGGGGCTGATCGGGCTGATTGCCGAGCGCGGCGGGTTCGAGCGGGTCGATGGTGTTGCGCGAACCTTCGAATATTGGTCGTTGGGGCGCTACGCGGGTAAGTTCGGCTTCATCCGATCGCCGGTCGAGGGGCGCGGCGAGAAGATCGCACCCGAAGACTTCATCGCCACCGCGCAGGCGCATTTTGCCGATGCGGTGGGACGCTGGCTGACCGGCGACGAACCCTTCATCGCCAAGCTCGAGCCTGAATTTGCCCCTTATGCCGAATATGATCAATTGATGCGCCGCGACGAATGGTATGGCCGTGAGTAGCGTGATCCACCCCTTGAAGGGCGCGCAGCGCGAAGCTTCGGACCCGACCGCGCATATCTGGCTGTCGGCATCGGCGGGGACGGGCAAGACGCAGGTACTGTCGGCGCGCGTATTCCGGCTGCTGCTGCATGGCGCGCGGCCCGAGGGCACATTGTGCCTGACTTTTACCAAGGCGGGCGCGGCGGAGATGGCCGAGCGGATCAACGGCACGCTCGCTCGCTGGGTTCGGATCCCCGAGGCGCAATTATTCGCCGAATTACAGGCGCTGGGCGAGCGTGGCAGCATCGACCAGATCGAGCGCGCGCGCACCTTGTTCGCGCGGGTGCTCGATGCGCCCGGCGGGCTGCGTATCCAGACGATCCACGGTTTCTGCCAGAGCCTGTTGTCGGCCTTCCCGGTCGAGGCCGATCTGGTGCCCGGCTTCCGCCCGCTCGAAGGGCGCGAGGAGGCGGTGCTGGCGCGCGAGGCGCTGGCGCGGATGCTGGAGGACGAAGCGGCGGCGGGGCGGGTGCGGATCGTCGAGGCGATCGGCGCGCTGTCGCTGCGGCTGGGCGAGGGCAAGGCCGAGGATTTCCTGATGGCATGCGCGCGCAAGCCAGCGGCGATGGCGGCACTGCCCAGCGGCATCGGCCCGTTCATCCGCCGCGCGCTCGATCTGCCGAGCGGCGATATCGGGGCCGAGATCGAGCGATGCTGCGGCGATGATGTGTTCGACATGCCATCGCTGCGCGCGATCGCCGCCGCCAATGCCGGTTGGGCGACCAAGACCGGACTGGCGCGCGCCGACATCATCGCGCGCTGGATCACCGGATCGCCGCGCGCGCGGGCGGCGGGGTTGGGCGAACTGCATTCGGTTTGGGCGACGGCCAAGGGTGAGATGCGCGCCAAGCATGGCCCCAAGGATGAGGGCTATGACGGCTGGGCGGTGCGGCTGCACGAGCGCTGCGGCGCGCTGCTCGCGATGCGATCGCAGGCGGCCTATGCCGATTGCCTGGCCGAAGCGCTTGCGGCGGGGCGGGCCTATGCCATCGCTTATGGCGAGGCGAAGCGGCGCGCGGGTGCGGTCGATTTCAACGATTTGATCGAAGCGACGGTGAAACTGCTCGCCAAGCCCGGCATGGGCGATTGGGTGCGCTACAAGCTCGACCAGGCGACCGAGCATGTGCTGATCGACGAAGCGCAGGACACCAATCCCGAGCAATGGGCGATCATCGCTTCGCTCGCCGATGAATTTTTCGCGGGCGAAGGCGCGCGGGGATCGGGGGGGCGGACGCTGTTCACCGTCGGCGATTACAAGCAGGCGATCTATGGCTTCCAAGGCACCGACCCGGTGTATTTCGGCGCGGCGCAGGCGCGGTTCGACGCGCTGGCGAGCGCCGAACCCTTCCCCAACGAACCTGCGCGCCCGCTGCAATCGCTGTCGCTGACGCAGAGCTTTCGATCGACACGGACGGTGCTGCGTTTCGTCGATGCGGCGATTGCGGCGGTGCCAGAACCGGGGCTGGGGGCGCTGAGCGCGATCGAGCCGCATGCCTCGCAAGTCGCCGGGCCGGGGATCGTCACGCTGTTGCCGCCGGTGGTGGCGGGGGGCGATGCCGACGATGAGGAAGGTTGGGTCGACGACGCGACGCGCGAACTCGCCAAGCGGATCGCGCGGCAAATCCGGCAATGGCTGGACGACGGGCATCGGCTGGGGGCCAAGGGCCGCGCGCTTCGCCCCGAGGACATCATGATCCTGGTCAAGCGGCGCGGCGACCTGGCGGCGCTGATCGTCGCGCGGCTTTATGCCGAGGGGGTGCCCGTGGCGGGGGTCGATCGGTTGCGGCTCAACGCGCCGCTGGCGGTGCAGGATCTGCTGGCGGCGGTGCGCTTCGCGTTGCAGCCCGAGGATGATCTGAGCCTTGCCAGCCTGTTGGTGTCGCCGCTGATCGGCTGGACGCAGGATGAATTGATGGCGGCGGCGATGGATCGCCCGGCGACCAGCCTGTGGCGGCATCTGCGCCGCACGCAGGACGAGGCACGGCTCGCGCCGCTATATCTGTTGCTGCGCCGCGCCGATGTGGCGACGCCCTATCGTTTCTTTGAGGAAATCCTGTCGGGCGAGATGGACGGGCGGCGCAAGCTGATCGCCCGGCTGGGCGAGGAAGCGCGTGATCCGATCGAGGAACTGCTTAATGCTGCGCTCAATTTCGAGGGGCTGACTGCGCCGTCGATGCAGCGATTTCTCGACTGGTTCGATCGCGGCGATGTCGAGATCGTGCGCGATTCGTCGCGGCCGCAGGCGGCGGTGCGGGTGATGACCGCGCATGGGGCCAAGGGGCTGCAGGCACCGCTGGTGATCCTGGCCGACGCCACCGCCGATCCCAAGGCGGCGCGGCGCGACCTGCTCGACTGGCTGCCCGATGGGCATGAAGGCGCGGCCTTCCCGATCTTTCGCCCGCGCCCCGACGAGCGCGGCGGGCCGCTGGGCGACCTGCTGACGACGACCGAGCAGCGCGAGATCGAGGAGCATTGGCGGCTATTCTATGTCGCTGCCACGCGCGCCGAGGAGCAATTGGTGATCGCCGGATCGCTATCGGCGCGCGCCAAGGGCGAGCCGCCGGCGCTTAGCTGGTATGCGGCTTGCGTGCGGGCGTTTGATTCGCTGGGAGCTGCGCCGGGCGAGACGCGCGTGCTCGACGATGCCGAACCGCCGGTGGCGGCCAAGTCCGTGGCTGCGGTTGCTGCCGAGGCATCGCCCGCGTTGCCCGATTGGGCGCGGCGACCCGCGCCGCAGGAGGCGCGTCCGCCAAGGCCGCTGGCCCCGTCGGCGATCGGCGACGATTCGGTGGCCGATCCGCCGCCCACCCCGGCGATGCGCGCCGCTGCCGAGCGCGGGCGGCTGCTGCATGGGCTGTTTGAGCGGTTGCCGGGGGTTGCTGCGGAGGCTCGGCGAAGTGCTGGCGAGCGCTGGTTGGCGCGGGCGGGAGCGGATGATGCCGCGTCGCTCGTCGATGCTGCGCTGGCGGTGATCGAGCATCCCGATTTCGCCGATTTGTTCGGCGACGACGCACTGGTCGAAGCGCCGATCGCGGCGGTGGTCGGGGGCGCGGTGGTGTCGGGCACGGTCGATCGGCTGCTGGTGCGCGACGACCGGATTGTGCTGGTCGATTTCAAGACCGGCCGCAGCGCGCCGGCGACGATCGACGAGGTGCCGGTCTATCATTTGCGGCAAATGGCGGCCTATGCCGCCGCGCTGGCGGTGATCTTTCCGGGGCGTGCGATCGAGGCGGCGTTGCTCTACACTGCCGCACCAAGGCTGATCGCGCTGCCGCCCGAAACGCTGGCATCGCACAAGCCGGGCTTCGCGCGCGGGGAGCAAAGCTTGGGCTCGCGCGCTTGAGCCGCTAGGCTGCGGTGCATAGATTGGCCTTCAAGACGTTTCAGGAGAAGAATAATGGGTACTAAGGCAATCACCGACGCAAGCTTCAACACCGATGTGCTGGCGTCGGACAAGCCGGTGCTGGTGGATTTCTGGGCCGAATGGTGTGGCCCGTGCAAGATGATCGGGCCGAGCCTGGAGGAACTGTCCGAGGAACTGGGCGAGCAGGTGACGATCACCAAGCTGAACATCGACGAGAATCCAGACGCGCCGGGCAAATATGGCGTGCGCACCATCCCGACGATGATCCTGTTCAAGAACGGCCAACCAGCCGCGACGAAGCTTGGGGCCGAGCCCAAGGGCCGGCTGAAGGCATGGCTTGAGGGTGAATTGGGCTGATCTGATCCTTAACGCGGCGGTTGATGGGATCCAGAGAAGCCGTGGCGAAGGCTTGAGCCTTAGCCGTGGGCTTCTGGATCCCCGCTTTCGCGGGGATGACGGGGCGCGTCAGCTCCGATAATCTGCGTTGATCGAGATATAGCCGTGGGTGAGGTCGCAGGTCCACACGGTGGCGCGGCCTTCGTGTAAGCCCAGGTTCACCCCGATTTCGATCTCCTGCCCCTTGAGATGCGCGGCGACAGGCGCTTCGTCATAGCCCTCGACCACTAGCCCTTCGCGGGCGACTTCGATGCCGCCGAAGCGGATGGATAGCAGGTCGCGGTCGGCAGGTTCCCCCGCCTTGCCGACCGCCATCACGACCCGGCCCCAATTGGCGTCCTCGCCCGCGATCGCGGTCTTCACCAGCGGCGAATTGGCGATGCTCATCGCGATCGCGCGGGCGCTTCGGTCGCTGTCGGCCCCTTCGACATCGACGCGGATGAACTTCGTCGCGCCTTCGCCGTCGCGCACCACCAGATGCGCCAATTGGCGGCAGACATCGGCGAGCGCGGCGCGGAAGGCGTCGGCACCCGGATCGGTGGCATCGCTCAGGACGCGGTTCCCCGCCTGGCCGGTGGCGAATACCAGCACGGTGTCGCTGGTCGAGGTATCGCTATCGACGGTAATGCACGAGAAGGTGTCACGATTGGCGTCGGCCAGCGCGTCTTGCAGGAAGCCGGGTTCGACTGCGGCATCGGTGAAGACGAAGCCGAGCATCGTCGCCATGTCGGGGGCGATCATCCCCGAACCTTTGACGATACCGCCGATCGTTACGGTGCGGCCATCGACGATCGCAGTCGCGGTTGCGCCCTTGGCA
This sequence comes from Sphingomonas sp. 37zxx, assembly GCF_000786205.1. Classification (GTDB taxonomy): domain Bacteria; phylum Pseudomonadota; class Alphaproteobacteria; order Sphingomonadales; family Sphingomonadaceae; genus Sphingomonas. The sequence continues at coordinate 92,795 of NZ_JROH01000011.1, forward strand.
AAGGTGTCGGTGGTGCCGATCGTGTTGGCGGCTTGCTCCCACGAGGCGGGGGGCGCTGTGAAGGCGGCGTCGAGCCCGGCTTCGGCCTTGTCGATCGGCAGCGGGACGCCGATCACCCCGGTCGAGGCGATGAAGATGTCCGATGGCTGGCAGCCCAGATGCCCGGCGGTGCGCGCGGCGATCGCCTCGACCGCTGCGCGGCCGCGTGCGCCGGTAAAGGCATTGGCGTTGCCTGCATTAACGACCAGCGCGCGGGCGCGGCCCAGCACCAGCGCGCGGCGGCACCATTCGACTTCGGGCGAGGGGCATTTGCTTTGCGTCGTGACGCCAGCGACGACGGTGCCTTCGTCGAGCGTCACGAAAGTGAGGTCGGCTCGGTCCCAGGGCTTGTAGCCGGCACGCGCGACATGCGGCGACACGCCGGCGATGGCGGGGATGGCGGGGAAGGGCAATGCGAGCGGGGAGCGGGTCATGCGCGGGGGTTAGCGCGGTTGGGGGCGGTTTGCCACCGGCGCACGGCGGGCAGCGCGGCACTATTTGACGGCATTCGGTGGACGTTCATCGCGCGACGCCATAAGTAGCGACCGTGAACCTGCTTCCGTTCCTCTATGCGCTGCTTGCGGCGATCACCGGCATTGCCCCTGGCGGTGCGGTTATCGACGAGCCGCGCGTGGCCGCCAGTGCCGTCGGGCAGCGCGCGCAGGCGGTTGCGGTTGCCGCCGCACGGCTGGTTTCAGTGCCGTTGCGCGCTTCGCTGGAGACGCTGCGATCGCAGCCGACACCCGCAATGACGATCGAAACGGCGCGATTCGCGCTGATGTTGCTGCCGGTGGACGAGCGCCCCGCGCGCCGCCGCGAATAGGCTGTCGGCCGGCGCGGGAGCCCGCGCGCGCCTTTTTCGTATCCATTCTCAACGCTCCCGGCACGCGCATTCGCGGCTGGGTATTGCGGTCAAAATAGCAGGAAATTCCCATGTTCGGTGGCCTCGCCAAAACCTTTTTCGGTTCCTCCAACGATCGTTACGTCAAGTCGCTCGGCGCGATCGTGCAGAAGATCAACGCGCTCGAGCCTTCGCTCCAGGCGATGAGCGACGACGATCTTGCGCAACAGACCGCGCGCTTTCGCGAGCGGCTGGCAGCCGGCGAGACGCTCGACGACATTCTGCCCGAAGCGTTTGCGACGGTGCGCGAGGGATCGGTCCGCATTCTGGGCATGCGCCACTTTGACGTTCAGATGATCGGCGGCATCGTTTTGCATCGCGGAGAGATCGCCGAGATGCGGACGGGCGAGGGCAAGACGCTGGTGGCGACGCTGGCCACCTATCTCAACGCGCTGGCGGGCAAGGGCGTCCATGTCATCACCGTCAACGACTATCTGGCGCGGCGCGACGCCGAGTGGATGGGGCAGCTTTATCGCTACCTGGGCATGACGACCGGGGTGATCGTGCCCAATCTCGCCGATCATGAGCGGCGCGCGGCTTATCATTCGGACATCACTTACGGCACGAACAACGAGTTCGGCTTCGACTATCTGCGCGACAATATGAAATATGATCGCGCGTCGATGGTGCAGCGGCCCTTTGCCCATGCGATCGTCGACGAGGTCGATTCGATCCTGATCGACGAAGCGCGCACGCCGCTGATCATCAGCGGGCCGACCGATGACAAGTCAGACCTGTATCGCAGCGTCGATCTGATCGTGAAGCAATTGACGTCCGACGATTACGAAAAGGACGAAAAGCAAAAGTCGATCATCCTGACCGAGGACGGCACCGAGCGGATCGAGCGACTGCTGGAAAACGCCGGGCTGTTGCAGGGCGCGAACCTGTATGATTTCGAGAATACGCAGGTCGTCCACCATGTGAACCAGTCGCTGCGCGCGAACATGATGTTCAAGGTCGATACCGATTATATCGTCAAGGACGACAAGGTCATCATCATCGACGAGTTTACCGGGCGGATGATGGATGGTCGCCGCTGGTCCGATGGCTTGCATCAGGCGGTCGAGGCCAAGGAGGGCGTCCAGATCGAGCCTGAGAACCAGACGCTGGCGTCGATCACCTTCCAGAATTACTTCCGCATGTATCCAAAGCTAAGCGGCATGACCGGCACCGCGGCGACCGAAGCGGCGGAATTCCACGATATCTACAAGATGAACGTCGTCACCATCCCAACGAACGTCGAAATCCGGCGGGTCGATGAGGAGGACGAATTCTACAAGACGATGCAGGACAAGTTCATGGCCATCGCCAAGGCCATCGGGGTCCATGCCGAAAAGGGTCAGCCGGTGTTGGTGGGCACGGTGTCGATCGAAAAGTCCGAGCTGTTGTCCGAATATCTCACCAACGAAGGCGTGCCGCACAAGGTGCTGAACGCGCGCTATCATGAGATGGAGGCTCATATCGTCGCGCAGGCCGGTCGTGCCGGCGCGGTGACGATCGCGACCAATATGGCGGGGCGTGGCACCGACATCAAATTGGGCGGCAATCTGGAATTCCGCGTCGAGGAAGAACTGGCCGAAATGCCCGAAGGCCCCGAGCGCGACGCGGCGATCGCCAAGATTCGCGACGAGATCGAGGTCGAGAAACAGGCGGTGCTCGCCGCCGGCGGCCTGTTCGTGCTTGGCACCGAGCGTCACGAAAGCCGCCGGATCGACAACCAGCTTCGCGGGCGGTCAGGGCGTCAGGGCGATCCGGGTCTCAGCCGTTTCTACCTGAGCCTCGACGACGATCTGCTGCGGATTTTTGGTCCCGACACGATGTTTGCCAAGATGATGCGATCGAACATCGGCGATGGCGAGGCGATCGGCAGCAAGTGGCTGAGCAAGGCGATCGAGACGGCGCAGAAGAAGGTCGAGGCGCGCAACTACGACATTCGCAAGCAGGTGGTCGAATATGACAACGTCATGAACGACCAGCGCAAGGTGATCTATGAACAGCGCAGCGACATCATGGACGCCGATACCGTCGGCGACGTCGTGATCGACATGCGCGCCGAAACGGTCAACACCATCGTGGCTGAGGCGATCCCGCTCAACAGCTATCACGAGCAATGGAATGTCGAGGGGCTGAAGGAGCGCGCACAGGCGGTGCTGGGCATCGAGGTGCCGGTCGATCAATGGATCGCCGAACAGGACGGCATCGAGCCCGAGGATATTGAAACGCGAATCCGCGAGGCGGCGGACAAGCTGATCGACGATAAATCGGCAGGCCTGGCACCTGAGACCTGGAGCCAGGTGGAAAAGTCGATCCTGTTGCAGAACCTGGATCACCACTGGAAGGAGCATCTGGCGATGCTCGATGCGCTGCGGCAGGTGGTGCATCTGCGCGCCTACGCGCAAAAGACGCCGATCAACGAATATAAGCAGGAAGCGTTCGCGATGTTCGAGCGAATGCTGTCATCGATCCGCGAGGACGTGACGAGCACCTTCGCGCGCGCGCAGTTCCAGATGACGCCGCCACCGGCATTGCCCGAGCTGCCCGATTTCCTGACGCATCATTTCGATCCGCTGACCGGCGAGGATGACAGCGACGATTGGGATGCGGCGACCTTTGGGACGCTGGAGAATCGGATGCCGCCCTTTCAGATCCCGCAGCCAAGCGGCGAGGCGATCGGCGATGATCCCGCCGACTGGGAGGGCAAGGTGAGCCGCAACGCGCCATGCCCGTGCGGTTCGGGGCGCAAGTACAAGCATTGCCACGGCGCACTGGTGGCTTGATCCACGACGCCTGCCCATCGCCTCGCAGTCGGGGGATGGGCGGGGAGCCAAGGACAAAAAAAGGGCCGCGCATCGGGGGATGCGCGACCCTTTTATAATTGAAAAAGCAGGATCAGCGACGACGACCGGGTTCGGGCATCATGACGTTGGGACCGACATTCTCGATCACCTGGCGCGCATCGAAGGCGCGGACATTGTCGGCGGGCTTGGGGCCGCGACCGGTGATGATTTCCGCCATCGCCTCATAGCGATCGATCTGGCGAATGTCGGTCATGCCGCCGCCAAAGCCGCCGCCCCAGCCACCCCAACCGCCCCAGCCAAAGCCGGGCTGGAAGAAGCGCCAGCTCGGCCCCCATCCGCCGAACCCGCCGAACCCGCCGAACCCGCCGGGACCGAAGCCGTTATCCATGATCTGGGTGCGCGAGCGCCGTTCGGTGTCGCGATCGATCAGCATGAAATGATCAAATCCGCGCTCGAGCGTCACCTGCGCCGCGCGGAACAGCAGATACCGCTCCACCGTCTCGCGTGACGTGACGCTGTTGCCCGAGAACGAGACCCGGAAGCGATTGGCCTCGATCTGTTCGTCGGCATAGCCGGCGCGACTATAGCCCTGTCCGGTCGCGGGGGTGAAAGGCGTTGGCGTGGCGCAGGCGGCCAGCGCCAATGTGCTGGCGATTGCGAGCAATGCGGGACGAAAACGGCGATCAGTCATTCATACTCTCCACGGACGCGCCGACGAGACGCTTATTCAAACCCACGCGCAGCAACGCTTGGCGCTCCACACTATATAGCGATGAACTGTGTCACGCATAGGATTGACGGTAGCTGAATAAATCCAGCTTGCGCGGAAAATCGCACGAGCGGCGGTGGCTCCCCGGGCCTGATTCGAACAGGCGACCATTCGATTAACAGTCGAACGCTCTACCGCTGAGCTACCGGGGAACACCGTCGAGGGCGGCAGGGCCGCCCGCGTCGAAGCGGCTAGGCCGCTGCGGGAGCGGGGCCTATAGCAGTGGTTTTTCAGGGTTGGCAAGCGGGGTTTCGACGAAAGATCGGCCGGCGGCTCAAGCGATGAACTGTTCCATCGTAATCCGGTCGTCGAGCGCGTGCTCGGGATCGAACATCAGCGTCAGGCCGCGCATGCGATCGATCGCGATTTCGACCTGTGCGACGTCGCGAACCTCGCGCTGATCGGCGACCGCGCTGACGGGGCGCTTTTCGGGTTCGAGCACGGTGATCGTGATTCGCGCCTTTTCGGGCAGGATGGCTCCCCGCCAGCGGCGGGGCCGAAACGCGCTGATCGGGGTGAGCGCGAGCAGCGCCGAGCCAAGCGGCAGGATCGGGCCGTTGGCCGACAGGTTATACGCAGTCGAGCCTGCGGGCGTGGCCACCAATATGCCGTCGCAGACCAATTCGGGCAGTACCGCGCGGTCGTTTACGGTGACCGCCAGCTTGGCTGTCTGGCGAGTCTCGCGCAGCAGCGACACTTCGTTGATGGCGGGAATCTGGTGGGTCTGGCCATCGATCGTCGTTGCCGTCATCGATAGCGGTGAGACACGGAACGGCTTGGCGCGCGCCAGCCGCTCATCCAGGCCGCCCAGCCGCCAGTCGTTCATCAGAAAGCCGACCGTGCCTAGGTTCATGCCGAATGCCGGGACGATTCGCCGGCGTTCGAGCATCGCGTGGAGCGTCTGGAGCATGAAGCCGTCGCCGCCCAGCGCGACGATCGTATCGGCTTCATCGGGGGCGACCCAGTCATAGCGATCTCGCAACTCGCGCTCGGCCACCTGCGCTGCATGGGTGGGCGATGCGACCAGGGCGCGCGGCACGCCGTCGCTCATCCGCCGGTGACGTTCATATGGCGCGACACCGCCGGGGCCGCCCCTGCCGTAACGTCGAACGCATGTGCCTCGGGCTTGGCGGCGATGGCTTCGTCGAGCGCCGAATCGACTGCGGCCAGCCCCCCGGCGCGGATCGCCGCCTTGAGATCGACCGAATCATCATGGCCGAGACAGGTATAGAGCATCCCCTCGGTCGTCAGCCGGACGCGGTTGCAGCCCTGGCAGAAATTGCCGGTGAGCGGCGAGATGAGGCCGAGCCGGGTGGCCGATCCATCGACCTGCCAATAGCGCGCCGGGCCGCCGCTATCGTGCGAATTGCGGACCAGGGCGAAACGCTGGGCCAGCGTATCGAATACGCGGGTCAGCGGTACGAAGCGGTCGGCGCGGTCTTCGTCGATTGCGCCCAGGGGCATCGTTTCTATCAAGGTCAGGTCATGCCCTTCGGCCACTGCCCAGGCCAAGATCGCGGGGAGTTCGTCCTCGTTCAGACCTTTTAGCGCGACGGCGTTGATCTTCACCGCGATACCTGCGGCGGTAGCAGCGCGGATGCCGGCCAGTACCTGGGCGAGATCGCCGTGGCGGGTGATATGGCGAAAGCGATCGGGGTCGATGCTGTCGAGGCTGACGTTCATCCGCCGGATGCCCGCATCGGCAAGGGCCGGGGCATGCTCGACCAACCGGGTGCCGTTGGTGGTCATGGTCAGCTCGTCGAGCCCGCTGCCGACATGGCGACCCAGTCGCCGAACGAGATCGAGCGCATCGCGCCGCACCAGCGGTTCACCGCCGGTAAGACGGACCTTGGTCACGCCGCGCTGGATGAAGCGTTCGGCGATCAATGCCATCTCGTCGAGGGTAAGCAGCGCCGACTTTGGCAAGAACTGCATCTTTTCTGCCATGCAATAGCGGCAGCGAAGGTCGCAGCGATCGGTGACCGAAACGCGCAGATAGCGGATAGTCCGCCCGTGGCGATCGATCAGGGCGGGGGGCATCGACATGCCCAACAGCTAAGGCCTGGCCAGCAATGGCACAAGGTGCGGTGGCTCAAGCGATTGATGGCACGTTGATGGATTGGCGCATGCCGCAGAGCGCGCTAGACCAAGGACTTGGCGCGACATTGCGCCGGCGGAACCCAGGCGCACGTGACACAAATCGACGCATCTCTTCCGCACCATCTTCCCCTGTTCATCCTTTCGTTCCGGCAACGCGACGAACTGGCCGCGCTGGCCGCGCGCGGCGGCTGGCGCGTCGTTGCCGCACGGCGCGACGAGGCGGTCGAACGACGGTTTCGCGCGAGCGGAGCGGAACTGGCGGTAGTCGACGCGCGCGGATCGCTGGCGCAAGGCGTGGCGGCGGTGGCGACGCTGGCGGGGGCCGGGGCGTCGCGACCGGGGGCGATCGTCGCCTGCGTCTCGCGCGGGGATGTCACGGCGCTGGGCGATTTCTATTCGGCGGGGGCCACGCATTTCCTGGTAAGCCCGATCGCCGAGGCGGAGTTTCTGCACATGCTGCGGTTCGCCCGGCGCGGCATTGCCGGTGACGAGCGGGTCGATAATCGACCCGCCGACATGCTGGGGTGGCGCTATGACCCGCTGCGGCGGACGGTGCAGCTTACGCCGGCGCTGGCATCGGTGCTGGAGATGGCGACGACACAGACTGTGCGTGCGTTGCTGCGTGAGATTGCGCGCGAAGAGCGCAAGGCGCTTGCGCGGGCGCTGATGCGGCTGGAGGGCGGCACGGTGACTGCCTTCGCGCATGATCTGGCCCCGCTGGGGCGCGTGGTGCAGCATCTGCAACGCGATCCGCGCACCGGGCGGCTGCAGTCCCTGGTCGAGCCGCTGGGGAGCCCGCCCGATGTCGGCGCGGTATTGCGCGAGACCATGCCCGCCGTGCGCGATGAACAGGGCGCGCGGCAGTGGATCGATCATGCGTTGCGCGCTGGCACTGCATTGCAAGTGGCGGTGGTGACGCTGGCGCGGTTTGATGTGGTCAACGTCGCCTATGGCCGGGCGGCTGGCGATCGGCTGTTGCGAGCTGCCGCGAAACGGATCGAGGAAGCGGCATCGGCGGTGCTGGGGCGGCGGGCGATGGTTGCCAGATTGGGCGGTGCCGATTTCGCCATCGCCACGCGCGAGGATGCCGATGCACTGGCGCGCGCGACTGAGGCAGTGGGTGCGGCACTGGGGCGGGCGTTCGTCGTCGCCGGCGAGATGGTGCCGATTGGCGCGCGGATCGCGACGGCGGCGAGCCAGGAGGGCGATGACGCGACCGCGTTGCTGCGCCGCGTCGGCGATGCGCTGGAAGCGCCAAAGGCAGAGGGCGGGCGCGACCAGATCGAACGGCTGGCTGCCGAACTGCGCCAGGCGATGGATGCAGGGCAGATCGAGACGCTGTTTCAGCCCCAGGTGGCGATCGCCACGAACCAGATCGTCGGTGTCGAGGCATTGGCGCGGTGGCGGCATCCGGTGCTGGGGGAATTGGGTGCCGAATTGCTGTTTGCGGCAGCCGATCGGGCGGGTCTTGCGCTGGCGCTGTCGGAGCATGTGCAAAAACTGGCGTTGCGGCGTGCGGCGGCATGGCCGGCGGTGCTTGGACGATTGCGGCTGGCGATCAACATTACGGCGGGCGACATCGCCCGGCCAGACTTCGCCGATATTTTGCTTGGGCGGATCGACGCCAGCGGTTTTCCGCGCTCGCGGCTGACGATCGAGATTACCGAAAGCGGCCTGATCGAGGAACTGGGTGAAGCCGCGCGATTGCTGGCCGAACTGCGCCGCGCAGGGTGCCGGGTGGCGATCGACGATTTCGGGACCGGCTATTCGAGCCTTGCCTATCTAAAGGCGCTGCCGCTCGATTACCTCAAGATCGACAAGCAGTTGAGCCAGGATATCGAAGGCACCCCGCGCGACCGGATCGTGGTGCGCGGGGTGATCGACATGGCGCGATCGCTGGGGCTGTCGGTGATCGCTGAAGGGGTGGAGACCGAGGTGCAGCTCGATTTGCTGGCCAAGGAAGGATGCCAGTATTTCCAGGGCTTTCTGTGCGCGCCGCCGATCGAAGTCGCGGCGCTGGTGGCGTTGGTAGAGGGGCAGCGATGATCGGATTATGGGCAGTGCCTGTACTGGTGGCCGCAACACCGATCGCCGAGCCGAGGGTGGCGATCGAAGCCGCCATGCGCGATTCGGCGGCGGGATGGAATGCGGGCGACCTCGATCGGTTCCTGGCGGTCTATTCGGATGATCCCGCGACCAGCTTTACCGGGGCCAAGGGTCTGGTGCGCGGCAAGGCGGCGATCCGCGCCCGCTATATCGCGGGGTATCCGGCGATTTTCGGACCGGCGGCGAAGCGCGAGGCGATTCCGGCGCTGTCGTTCGTGTTCGAGGATTTCCGGTTGCTGGGCGACGACCATGCGCTGCTCACCGCGCGGTGGCGGCTGGGCGAGGGGCAGACGGGCATGACGACACTGGTGTTCCGGCGTGAGGATGGCGGCTGGCGGATCGTGGCGGACCATAGCAGCTGATGAACGATCCGAGTGATCTGAGCGGCGTCTGGTATGGCGACTATGCGTCGAACCATTGGAGCGTCGATCCGAACAGCTTCATTGCGTTATTGGAGGAGCAGGGAGGATCGCTGAGCGGTTCGATCACCGAACGCGACATCTGGCTGGGCAGCGGGATCGTTCGTGCTAGCGTCGATGGCACGCGGCAGGGTCTGACGGTACGCTTTCGCAAGCAATATGACGGGTCGGGCGGTCTTAGCCATGCGGTCGACTACCAGGGCACCGTCAACGACGACGCTACCCGGATCGTCGGTCGATGGAAGATGCGCTTCTATGCGGGGAGCTTTTCGATGAGCCGCGAGAAGTTCGCTGGCGAGGAAGTCGCAGAGGAGATCGAGGAAGCTGTGCCGGTGGTGTGACGGCGTTCGGTACCCTACACCGTCGTTCGCACTGAGCTTGTCGAAGCACTGTTCTTCTGGCGTTGGCAGAAGAAGAACGGCATTTCGACAAGTTCAATGCGGACGGGGACGGGAACTACCCTGCCGCCTTTGCCAGCCCCCGTGTGATTTGCAGCGCGGCGTTCAGTCGTGCCTTGGGGTTCGCGAATGGGCGGGTGATGGCCAGCTTCATGTCGGGGCGCAGCTTTGCCGATCCTTCGAGCCGCGCGACATAGGCCAGCAGCCCGTCGACATTGGGGAATTTGTCGGCATGGAACGCCACCAAAGCCCCGCGCGGGCCGACGTCGAGCTTGGCGATGCACGCGCGCTTGGCGTTCAGCTTGGCTTCCATCAGCACCAGCAGATTCTCGGTCGGTTCGGGCAGCTTGCCGAAGCGGTCGATCATCTCGGCGGCGAATGCCTCGATCCCCGGACGATCGTCGACATCGTTGAGGCGACGATACAGCCCCATCCGCAGGTCGAGATCGGGAACGAAGGTTTCGGGGATCAGGATCGGCGCGTCGACGGTGATCTGCGGGCTGAATTCGCCGGGCTGCAATTCGCCATCGTCGCGGGTGCGGCCCGCCTTGGCGTCCATGATCGCCTCTTCGAGCATCGACTGGTAGAGTTCATAGCCGACCTCGCGAATATGGCCGGTCTGCTCGTCGCCAAGCAGATTGCCAGCGCCGCGAATATCGAGATCGTGGCTGGCAAGCTGGAAGCCTGCACCCAATGATTCGAGGTCGGACAGCACCTTGAGCCTTTTGTCCGCCGCCACCGTCATCAGCCGTTCGGCGGGGGTGGTCATATAGGCATAAGCGCGGGTCTTGCCGCGCCCGACGCGGCCACGAAGCTGGTATAGCTGGGCAAGGCCGAACTTGTCGGCGCGGTTGATGATCATCGTGTTGGCGCTGGGAATATCGAGCCCGCTTTCGACGATCGTGGTCGACACCAGCACCTCGAACTTCTTGTCGTAGAAGGCCGACATCCGCTCCTCGACCTCGGTCGGGGCCATCTGGCCGTGCGCGACGACGTAGCGGATTTCGGGGACTTCGCGGCGTAGATACTCCTCGATCTCGGGCAGGTCCGAAATCTTGGGCGTCACGAAATAGGCCTGGCCGCCGCGATAATGCTCGCGCAGCAGCGCCTCGCGCACCACCACCGGATCCCAGGGCATGACATAGGTGCGAACCGCCAGGCGATCGACCGGCGGGGTCTGGATCACCGACAGGTCGCGCAGGCCCGACATCGCCATTTGCAGCGTGCGCGGGATGGGGGTGGCGGTGAGCGTCAGGACGTGGACATCGGCCTTCAGCGCCTTCAGCCGCTCCTTGTGAGTGACGCCGAATCGCTGTTCCTCGTCGACGACGACCAGGCCGAGCCGCTTGAAATCAATCCCCTTCGACAGCAGCGCATGGGTGCCGATGACGATGTCGACCTGGCCGTCGGCAAGCCCTTCCTTCACCCCCTTGGCCTCGTTCGCGGGGACGAGGCGCGAGAGGCGACCGATGCGGATCGGGAAGCCTTCGAAACGCTGGCTGAAATTGGTGTAATGCTGGCGCGCGAGCAACGTCGTGGGGCACACGATCGCGACCTGCATCCCCGCCATTGCGGCGACAAAGGCGGCGCGCAAGGCGACTTCGGTCTTGCCGAAACCGACATCGCCGACGACCAGCCGGTCCATCGGCTTGCCCGCCGAAAGATCGCCCAGCACATCCTCGATCGCGCGGTCCTGATCTTCGGTTTCCTCATACGGAAAGCGATCGAGGAACGAGGGATAGCCGCTCGAATCGGGTTCGGCGATCTGGCCGGGGCGGGTGGCGCGCTTGGCGGCGACGATGATGAGTTCGCCCGCGATTTCGCGGATTCGCTCCTTCATCTTCGACTTGCGGCGCTGCCATGCCTCGCCGCCCAGCCGATCGAGCGTGGCGGCTTCCTCGCCCGATCCGTAGCGCGACAGGACGTCGAGATTTTCGACCGGCACGTATAATTTGTCGCCGCCGGCATATTCGAGCGCGACGCAATCATGCGGGCTTTGCCCGACGGGGATCGAGGTCAGCCCCTTGTAGCGGCCGATGCCGTGATCGACATGGACGACGAGGTCGCCCGGCGACAGTGACGACAATTCGGCGAGGAAGGCGTCGGTCGATTTCTTGCGCTTGGTTCGGCGGATCAGCCGGTCGCCGAGCATGTCCTGTTCGGTGAGCACCGCGATGCCGGGGGCGGTGAAACCGTGATCGAGCGGCAGGACGATGAGCGCGACCTTGCCCGCGTCCTTTGCGGCGAGGCCAAGCGCTTCCTGCCAGCTATCGGCATGGGCCGCGCCCTTGAGGCCATGATCGGCGAGCAAGCCGCCCAGCCGTTCGCGCGCGCCGATCGAATAGCTGGCGAGGATCGGCTTGCGGCCCTCCTTGCGGAGCTTGGCGACGTGCGCGACCACGGCTTCGTAGACATTTGCCTGCGCGGTGCGTTCGGGGGCGAAATCGCGCGGGCCGTCGACTTCGAAATCGAGCACGGTGGCGCTGGCGGGTTCGTGGAAATGGCTGATCAGATGCGCGCGCGCTTCCTTGAGCAGCCCGGCCCATTCGTCGGCGAGCAGATAGAGCTGGTCGGTGCCGAGCGGGCGATAGCTGCCGACATCGGTGCTCTGCGCGCGAACCCGGTTCGCCTGATAATCGGCGATCCCCTCGAATCGCGAACCGGCGGCGGCGGGGGCGTTGGCATCGCGAACGACGACGGCATCGTCGGGCAGATGGTCGAACAGCGTTTCGAGCCGTTCCTCGAACAACGGCAGCCAATGTTCCATGCCCGCCAGCCGCCGGCCTTCGCTCACCGCCTGGTATAGCGGATCGCCGGTCGCGGTGGCCCCGAAGCGTTCGCGGTAGCGGCCGCGGAAGCGCTTGATGCTGGCTTCGTCGAGCAATGCTTCGGAGGCGGGGAGCAGGGTGAAGCCGTCGATGCGACCGGTGGTGCGCTGATCGGTGGGGTCGAAGGTGCGCACGCTTTCGATTTCGTCGCCGAAGAAATCGAGGCGCAGCGCCGAATCGCTGCCCGATGGCCACAAATCGACCAGCCCGCCGCGCACCGCGAACTCGCCCGAATCATGCACCGTGTCGGTACGCAGATAGCCATTGGCCGACAGCAATTCGGCCAGTTTGCCGAGCGAAATGCGCTCGCCGGGGGCAAGCCGGGCGACGAGCTGGCGGATTCGGAACGGGGTGAGCGTGCGCTGAGTCGCGGCGTTGACGGTGGTGAGGAACAGCCGGGGGCGGGTGGGCCGCGTCTGGATCGCGTGCAGCGCCCCCAATCGTTCGGACATGGTGCGAAGCGACGGGCTGGCGCGGTCATAGGGCAGGCAATCCCAGGCCGGGAATTGCAGCACTTCGATTTCGGGCGCGAAGAACGGCACGGTGCCCGCGATCGCGCGCATCTCGGCATCGTCCGACGCGATCAGCACCGCGCCGCCGGGGGCCGCACGCGCCAGATCGGCGAGCAGGACGGGAACGAAGCCGGCGGCGACGCCCGACAGGGTAAGCGGCTGGCGCGCGCCGAGAACGGTGGAAATGTCGGGCATGGGGTTCTTTTTGAAAGCCCTCTCCCCTCCGGGGAGAGGGTTGGGAGAGGGGCAGAGCGGAGAGGGCGGTTACCCGGCCCCTCTCCCCGATCCTCTCCCCGGAGGGGAGAGGGAGGCTAGGTCAGCGCGCGATCGGCACGTAGTTGAGCGTTTCCATCGCCTGCATCAGTGTGCCGCGATATTGCTCGGGCACGGCTTGCGTCCCCATCGCCCAGGCCATGATGTCGACATCCTGTTCCTCGATCAGCACTTCGAACTGCTCGATCTCGGCATCGGTCCACCCGGCATGATGCTGGTCGAAGAAGCCGCCGATCAACAGGTCTGCCTCTTTGGTGCCGCGATGCCAGGCGCGGAATCGCAGGCGCTTTATTTTCGTATCGCGGTCCATCATCTCTCCAACACGGATAGACCGGTGGCGCTGGAAGCTGCCGCCGGCTGGTGTATGGGGGCAGATAGGCATGCGACCCGATCTACTCAATCCATTGTTCGCCGAGGTAACCGTCCTGAAGGGGGTGGGGCCGGCGATGGCCAAGCCGCTCGAGCGGCTGAAGCTGTCGCGCGTGGTCGACGTGGCGTTTCATCTGCCCAGCGGCTGGATTGATCGCTGCCCTCGCGACGAGCTGGACATGGCCGATGCCGGGCGGGTGATCGCGATCCAGCTAACTGCCGTCGAATATAAGTCGAGCGCCGGGCGCGGGCCGACGCGCGCGCATGCGGTCGACGCCAAGGGCAATTATGTCAGCCTGGTCTATTTCGGCGGCAATTCGGGTTGGGTGAAGAAATTGCTGCCGCTGGGCGAGCCGCGCTTCGTGTCGGGCAAGCTTGAGCTGTACGGGCAGGAATTGCAGATCGTGCATCCCGACATCGTCGTGCCGCCAGAGGAAGCGAGCACCGTCGGCGGGCGCGAGGCAATCTATCCGCAGGCCGAGGGGGTCAATTCCAAGCGGCTCGCCGCCTTTGCCGCGCAGGCGATCGAGCGCGCGCCCGACTTGCCCGAATGGATCGAGCCTAGCCTGAAGGCCAAGCATGGCTGGCCCGGCTGGCGCGAGGCATTGGTGCGGATTCATGCCGATCCGGCGGATGAAAAGGCGCGCGCGCGGCTGGCCTATGACGAGGTGTTCGCCAATCAATTGGCGCTGTTGCTGGTGCGCGGCGAGGCGCGGTCGAAGCGGGGGCGGGCGCTGGTGGGCGACGGGCGGCTGCGTGACCGGCTTGACCTGCCCTATTCGCCCACCGGCGCGCAATCGCGCAGCATCGCCGAGATCGAGGGCGACATGGCGCAGAACCGCCCGATGCTGCGGCTGCTGCAGGGTGATGTCGGATCGGGCAAGACGCTGGTGGCGACGATGGCGCTGTTGATCGCGGTCGAGGGCGGGGCGCAGGGGGCGCTGCTGGCTCCTACCGAAATTCTTGCGCGCCAGCATTTCGAGACGCTGTCGCGGACGCTGGGGGGGATTGCCACCGTCGCGATCCTGACCGGGCGGGACAAGGGGCGGGTGCGCGAGTCGACGCTGATGGGGCTGGCCGACGGGTCGATCGACATCCTGATCGGCACCCATGCGATTTTTCAGGATACGGTGACCTACAAGGCGCTGGGGCTGGTGGTGGTCGACGAGCAGCATCGCTTTGGCGTCGCGCAGCGGATGCTGTTGCAGGCCAAGGCTGCGGTGCCGCCGCATCTGCTGGTGATGACCGCCACGCCGATCCCGCGCACGCTGACGCTGGCGCAATATGGCGAGATGGACGTCAGTCGGCTCGACGAAATGCCCCCCGGCCGTCAGCCGATCGAAACGCGGGTGCTGTCCGAGGAGCGGCTCGCCGAAGTGGTCGAGGCGCTGGGCCGGCATCTGGAGGGCGGGGGGCAAGCCTATTGGGTGTGTCCGCTGGTCGAGGAAAGCGAGACGTCGGACATGGCGGCGGCGGAGATGCGCGCCGAAACGCTCCGGCGGCGCTTTGGCGATGCGGCGGTGGCGCTGGTGCATGGCCGGATGAAGCCGCTGGAAAAGGACGCCGAGATGGCGCGGTTTTCGGAGGCGCGTGCCGGGGTGCTGGTGGCGACGACGGTGATCGAGGTTGGCGTCGATGTGCCCAATGCGACGTTGATCGTGATCGAACATGCCGACCGTTTCGGACTGGCGCAGCTCCACCAGTTGCGCGGGCGGGTTGGGCGGGGCGGCGGCAAATCGGTGTGCCTGTTGCTGCGTGGCGGAACGCTCAGTGAGACCTCGCGCGCGCGGCTGGCGCTGATGCGCGAGAGCAATGACGGGTTCCGAATCGCTGAAGAGGATCTGCGGCTGCGCGGCAGCGGCGAATTGCTCGGCACGCGCCAATCGGGCGAGATGACCTTCCGGCTGGCGGCACCTGAAATGTTGGGCGAGCTGCTGCCGCCTGCGAATAGCGATGCGCGGTTGCTGGTCGATCGCGACGGCGGCTTGCGCGGCGAGCGGGGCAAGGCGGCGCGGGTGGCGCTGTATCTGTTCGAGCGCGATGCCGCCGTGGGATTGCTGCGCTCGGGGTAGCGTTGTCCCTTCGCTCGAAACGAACGGTTTCTTCCAGTTGCGTCGAAAGATAGGGCAGGGTGCATGGGCAATCTCATTCCAATCCTGGCCGCATTGCTTGGCGGCATCGGTCTGGCCGTCCAGCCGCCGACCAATGCCGCGCTGGGGCGCAGTATCGGGTCGGTACTCGTGGCTGCGCTGGTATCGTTCGCGATCGGCACCGCGATCCTGCTCGCCATATGGCTGGCAGCCGATCGGACGCCGTTGGCGAACGTCAGGAGCGCCAAGCCGTGGATGCTGCTCGGCGGGCTGTACGGCGCTTATTTCGTCGCCGCCGCAGCCTTCGCCGCGCCGCGTCTGGGCCTCGCGTCGATGCTGACGATCATGATCGCCAGCCAATTGGTCGCCGCGTTGGTGCTCGACCAGTTCGGATTGTTCGGCCTCGAACGCGCGCCGGTCAGCCTGGCGCGGGTCGCGGGAGTAGTGCTCGTGCTGGTCGGAGTCGTGCTGGTGCGGCGTGGCTGATGCTCAGCGCTTCAGCATGGTTGCCAGCAGCTCGTAATAGGACGCCCGGTCGATCGCGGCGTCGAAGCTGCAGCCGATCCGACCGCCCAGCACCCAGCGTATTTCAGCGACGACTACCCCGGTGACGGGCAGGGTAACCCGGATGCGTTCGCCGGGCACATAGCCTGCTTCCAACCGCGCCATTAGCCCGTGCGGCGAGATATTGACGATCTGCAGCGATAATTGCCGCGCATCGGGACCGAAGGCGCGGGCGCGGTAATCCACCAGGTCGCGTTCGACCTCGCGCTGGCTGGCAAATGAATCCGTGCCGGTCACCAAGCCACCTCATTGTCACGCATCCCGCAACATTTTGCGGGATGCCCAAAGCTATCGTGCCTGGGGTGAACTTGCTTACAATAAAGGGACTTAACGACCGTTTACGATAAATTAGTCCTGACGAGCAGGCCGTGATGCTTCTTGCCCGCCGACACGCGAACCGGCGAGTCGGCAACGGGCACCACCAGCGCGTCATCCTCGACCTTCACGCCATCGACCCGCGCGCCGCCGCCCTTGATTAGCCGCCGCGCTTCGCCCTTTGACGCTGCCAGGCCTAGCGCGACCATCGCATCGACGATGCCGATCGTCGGTTCGCCAACCGCGTGGGTGGGAAGCGCGTCGCCGGCGCTGCCCTCTTCAAAGGTGCGCCGTGCGGTTTCGGCGGCTTCGGCGGCGGCGTCGGTGCCGCGGCACAAGGCGGTTGCGGCATTGGCGAGCAGCTTCTTGGCCTCGTTGATCTCGGCCCCGCCGAGCGATTCGAGGCGGGCGATTTCGTCGAGCGGCATGTCGGTGAACAACCGCAGGAAGCGGCCGACGTCGCGATCGTCGGTGTTCCGCCAGAATTGCCAATAGTCATAGGCAGAGAGCTGTTCGGGGTTGAGCCACACCGCCCCCGCCATCGTCTTGCCCATTTTGCCGCCATCGGCGGTGGTGATCAACGGCGTGGTCAGCCCGTACACCTCGGTCGAATCGACGCGGCGCGCTAGCTCGACGCCGTTGACGATGTTGCCCCACTGGTCCGATCCGCCCATCTGCAATCGGCAACCGGCGCGGCGCGACAGCTCGAGAAAGTCATAGGCCTGGAGGATCATGTAGTTGAATTCGAGGAAGCTGAGCGATTGTTCGCGATCGAGCCGCAGCTTGACCGAATCGAAGCTGAGCATCCGGTTGACCGAAAAATGCTGGCCGATGTCGCGCAGGAACGGGATATATTCGAGCGCGTCGAGCCAGTCGGCATTGTCGAGCATCAGCGCGTCGGTCGGCCCGTCGCCAAAGGTAAGGAAGCGTTCGAACACCGTCTTGATCGACGCGACGTTGCTGGCGAGCGTGTCGGGCGTGAGCAACCGGCGCGCTTCGTCCTTGAAGCTGGGGTCACCGATCTTGCCGGTGCCGCCGCCCATCAGCACGATGGGCTTGTGCCCCGCCTGCTGCATCCGGCGAAGCATCATGATCTGCACCAGGCTGCCGACATGCAGCGACGGCGCGGTGGGATCGAAGCCGATATAGCCGGGCACCACCTGGCGACAGGCCAGCGCATCGAGCGCGGCTGCGTCGGTCTGCTGATGGATATAGCCGCGATCGGCCAGGGTGCGGAGCAGGTCGGAAGCGAATTGGGTCATGATGGCTTGCGCGATAGCATGATTTGGGGCGGGGGGAAGCTGGGGTGCGGCTTACATGCGCTCGCCGGCTACCCCGCCATCAATGCCTGACCGGCAAATCGATCACAGCCCGAAACGGTATCCATATCCCAGGCCGAGCGTGAACTGGGTCCGCTGGCCACGCTCGCGAACCAGGGGCGAATCCGCCGCTTCATCGCCCAGCCGTTCGAGGTTGGTGAACATGGTGAGGGCCGTTCGCCGGGTAAGCGGGCGGATGAGCGATCCGCCGACGCCATAGGACAGCAGCCCGCCCGACGCTTCATAACGTGCATAGCCGGTCCGCGCGGATTGCCCGGCGTCGATCCCGAAATAGGTCTGCATGAAATCCTGGCTGGTGATCGTCGCGCGCGGGCCGATATTGGCGATGGCCCGCCCGATTCGCGTGCGATAACTCGCCGAGGCATCGAAGACGACGCCTTCATGGCCACCAAAGCCCTGGCGAAGTTCACCGCGCACCCGCCATTCGCGCTTCGGCCCGAAGGATTTTTCGACGAAGCCGCCTACTTCGCCCGCGGTTTGCACATTGCCCATGCCGACCAGCGCGTCGCTGCCGCCGGTGATCAGGAAAGGCGATCCGCCATTATCTTCATTGCGACCGAACCGCACACGGGCGAGGGGGCCGGCGCGCCAGCCATTTTCATTGATCGCGTTCCAGCCGAAACCGTCGATCGCCGAGGCAAACAGAATGTCGCGATAATTCAGCCGGATGTCGGGAAAGATCGACAGCGCCATTTCGTTCGATCCCTGCCAAGCCGGGCTGAGCACCGGGGCCATGCCGATCGAGAGGGTCCAATCATTGGCGGGGACCGGGGGTCGCGCACTTGGCGGGGGAGCGGGCGGGGCCACCTGGGCGTGTGCCGATGTGGCCGCAAACGATAATAACGCCAGTGCAACGATGCGCATTTTCTGTCTCCTTAGACAGTTTGACCGATAGTTCCACGACATGTCCAGAGGATGAACGAACCTGAAGCCCGGCGTGTGCAATGCGCTGCTCGCTCGGCATCAGCGAACATCTCTCGACTTCTCGCGGCTGCCCGCGATAGGGGATGAAGGATGAATGAACCTTCAACGCATATGCTGGCGATCGGGCTGATGTCGGGAACGTCGCTCGACGGGATCGACGCGGCGTTGATCGAAACCGATGGCGAGCGGGTTGCGCGGCCGATCGCGTTTGTCGGCAGCGACTATCTGGACAGCGATCGGGCGATGCTGACGACCGCCACCGAAGCGGCGCTGGCGATGCAGGTGCCGGGCGACCATCCCGCGATCGCAGCCGCGGAGCGATTGCTGACCCAGCGCCATGCGGCGGCGGTCGCGGCGCTGCTGGCAAAGGCCGGGGTAGCGCGCGGCGCCGTGGGGGTTATCGGCTTTCATGGCCAGACGATCGCGCATCGCCCCGATCGGGGCTGGACCTGGCAATTGGGCGATGGTGCGGCGCTTGCTGCGCTGACCGGCATCGACGTGGTGAATGATCTTCGCCGCAACGATGTCGCCGCCGGGGGGCAGGGCGCGCCGTTGCTGCCGGTCTATCACCGCGCGCTTGCCCGCGATCTGCCGCTGCCGATCGCGGTGCTGAATTTGGGCGGGGTGGGCAACATCACCTTTATCGGTGAGGGCGATACGCTGATCGCGTTCGACACCGGGCCTGCCAATGGCTTGATCGATTCATGGGTCGAGGCCCAGCGGGGTTTGCGCTTCGATGCCGATGGCGCGCTGGCGGCGGCGGGGCGGGTGGATGAGATCGTGCTGACCAGCATGCTCGATCATCCCTATTTCGACGCGCCGCCACCCAAGTCGCTCGACCGCAATGATTTCACGATTCAGCCGGCACGCGGACTGTCGATCGAGGATGGTGCCGCGACCTTCACCGCGTTCACCGCGCAGACGGTGGCCGATGCGCTGCGGCATCTGCCGGCGCGCCCGACGCGGCTGCTGGTGGCAGGGGGCGGGCGGCGCAATCCGACGATGCTGGCGATGATCGCGCAGCGGACCGGGCTGGTGCCCGAGGCGGCGGACACGATCGGCTGGAACGGCGATGCACTGGAGGCCGAGGGTTTCGCCTATATGGCGGTGCGATCGCTGAAGGGCATGCCGATCAGCTTTCCGGGCACCACCGGGGTTTGCGCGCCGTTGACCGGCGGCACGCTGCACCGGGCGGTAGGCTGAATGATCGCCGGCCTGATCTTCGCCACCGAGCCTGCCGAGGATCGCGGCGAGGCGCTGGCGGCGACGTTGCCGTTCGGGGGCATGACGTTGCTCGAATATCAGGCGCGGCTGCTGATCGCGGCGGGAGCATCGCACATGATGGTGGCGGTGGCGCGGGTCACGCCGGCGCTGCTGGGCGCGGTCAACCGGATCACCCGGCGCGGCGTCGCCGTCGACATCGTGCGATCGGCGGAGGAGGCGGCGGCGCGCGCGCATCCGCTGGCGAGCATCATCGTGATCGCCGATTCGCTGGTCACGACCGAGCCGGCGGTGAGGGCGATCGCCGGGGCGCAGCCCGATACGCTGATGGTCACCACCGATTCGGCAACACCGGCGGCGGTGGAGCGGGTCGATGCCGAGCATGTCTGGGCTGGGCTTGCCTCGCTCACCAGCGCGCGACTGGCCGAGATCGCTGCGATGCCGCGCGACTATGATTTCCAGTCGGCGCTGTTGCGGGTGAGCGTGCAGGGCGGTGCGGCGCAATTGATGCTGCCGGGGTCCGCCAAGCGCGCCGGGCATGGCGTGGTGCGCCATCCAGCGCAGCTTGCGAGCCGCAGCAACGCGGTGCTGGCGGCGCTGGCCAATAGCCGGGTCGACTGGCCCGATCGATTCGTCTTCACGCCGATTTCGCGGCTGGCATTGCCGCAGATGGTGACGCGGGGCGTGCCGGGCTGGGCAGTGATCGCCGCAGCCGCGCTGATCGTCACCGGCGGGATCGCGGCGATCCTCTATGGCTATGTCACCGCTGGATTGGTTGCGATCGTCGTCGCAATCGCGTTGCTGTCGACCGGGTCGCTGTTGAGCTGGTTGCGGGGCGATGATTCGCGCGCGCGAT
Organism: Sphingomonas sp. 37zxx; assembly: GCF_000786205.1. Taxonomy (GTDB): domain Bacteria; phylum Pseudomonadota; class Alphaproteobacteria; order Sphingomonadales; family Sphingomonadaceae; genus Sphingomonas. The sequence continues at coordinate 113,617 of NZ_JROH01000011.1, forward strand.
TGCAGGAAATCGCGATTGCGGCGGCGGCGGGCACCGGTGCCTTGCTGACCGGCCTTGCGACCAGTTGGGCAGAGGGCAATGCAACTGCGCTCACCTTGGCACTGGGGTTGTTCGTGGCGGTTGCCATCGCCGAGCGGACAATGGTGCGCGGGCCATTATGGTGGGGAAGCCCTTCGGCCTATCTGTTGCTGCTGGTGCCGTTTGTTCTTGCAGGATTTGCGACGATCGGACTGGTGGTGGCCGTGCTTTATGCCTTTGCAACGCTGGCGGCTGCGGTCGAAGTGTTGCGGCAAAAGGCTTAGGCTGGTCTTAACGACATGGCCGCTACATCGGCGAGGATGCCGACCGACCAATTCGACATGCGCGAGGGGGAACCCGACGGCGTAGATGCCCTGCTCGCGCAAGCGGCGGCGGCGGAGCCGTATGTGCGATCGATCGAGATGGCGGCGATCCGAGATTTCCTGACGCCCGACACGGCACGGTTGGATGATCGCAGCCGAGTGGCGCTGCAAACGCTGCTGCGCGCGACGATCGGCACGATCGGCGGCGATCTGCATGGTCAGGCCATCCGATTGCTGAACGATCGGGGCCAGCATGAAGCCGCCGCCGCCATCACCGCGATTGCGGTCGATCACCTTTTCGCGCGGGTGCAGCGGCAGTTGCTCTCCGATGCCGATGTGGCGCGTGAATTGCTCGACCGCGTGGCGATGGACCTGCTTGCCGAGCGATTGCCCGGCGGTGAGGCTGGCGATGCAGCGCGATATGTCGATTATGCCGACCGCACGGTGGCGCAGCATGCCAATGCCCTGCTGGCGGCGGAAAGCCGGCGGCGCACCCCGGTCGATCAACCGCCCTATGCGACCGACCTGTCGGCGGAACTGCATGTCCGAACTACCTGGACGACGGCGGCGGCGATGGCACAACTGGCACAAGGCGTGGGCGGTGCGGCGCTGGACCGGGCGCTGGCCGATGCCAGCCTGCGCAGCCTTGCGACGTATGACGAGGGTGCCCGTCTGGAAGCCGCCGCCGTTCGGCTGGCGGTCGCGCTCGACGCACCGGCCACTCAATTGCCGGCACTGATCGAGCAGGCGCTGGGTGACCGCCGCGTGGCATTGTTCATCGCGCTGATCGCGCACGGATTGCGCGTGACGTTCGAGGATGTTCGCACGATCGTGGTGCGACCGGACGATGTTCGGCTGTGGCTTGCGCTGCGTGGACTGGGACTGGGGCGAGCGGGCATCGCGCATATCGGCTATATGCTGAGCGAGGCTGATCCGCGCCGCGATATTGAGGCGTTTGTCGACCTGCTCGATCCGCTGGCGGCGCTTCCATCCGATGCGGCGCTGGCTGCGCTGGCACCGCTGAAGCTGCCGCGCGCCTATCGCGATGCAATGGCGGTGATGGCGTGATCAACGCTTTCGACGCGAACCATCCATCGGTGGCGTTGGCGCGGCTCGATCTGCATGACCGGTTGGTTACCGCCGACCCGCGAATCGCCCAATTGAACGAACAGGCGGGCGGCGCGATCGGCGCGGTGCTGGCGTTGCCGGCGGTTGCCACCGTCGCGCGGCTGGCGCGGCGACTGGGCATCGTGATCGCGCGTGCCGCGATCGTTGCCGATGGCGACGACGATCTGGACTTGTGGGTGCGCGCCAGCCCGGAAGCCGATGCAACGGCGCTGCAGATCAGCGGCTGGCGGATGCGCGAGCCGCAGCCGCCCTTGACTGGAGCGGTGGCGATTGCAGCCTTCGATGATGCCGACGCCGATTTCCGATGGGAAAGCGATGCGGCGATGTGCCTGACCGCGCTGTCGGGCGATATTGCGGCGGGGGGGGCTTTCGACACCGGGGCACTGTTGGGCAAGCCGATCACCCGCTTCCTGATCCTTGATGATGATGGCGACGGCATTGTTTCGATTTTGGCCGCCGCTGCCAATGGCGCGGGCTTTGCCGACCAATTGGCGACGGTTGCCGCGAGCGGGCGGCGAGTGCGGCTGTCGGCCAGCGCGCGGCGCGATCCGGCAGGGCGCTTTGCCGGGTTTATCGGCGCGGGGCGCTTCATGGCCCCGATGATGGGGCCACCGCCGGTTGCCGAGGACATCGCATCGGCCTTTCCCGAAGCGTTCAGCGATCGGCTGGAGCGAGCGCTGCGCGTGCCGCTGGAGCGTATCGTCGCGCATGCCGACAGCATCGGTGCCCAGACCGAGGGGCCGGTGAAGTCCGAATATGTCGAATATGCCCAAGATATTGCCAGCGCCGCGCGGCATCTGATGGGCCTTGTCGACGATCTGGTCGACCTGCAGGCGATCGAACGGCCCGATTTTCGGGTTGAGGCGGAGGCGATCGACCTCGCCGATGTTGCGCGGCGTGCGGGCGGGTTGCTGGCGGTGCGGGCGTCGAATGCCGATGTGCGGATCGATCGGCCTGATTTCAGCGAGACACTGGCAGCGCGCGGCGAGTTTCGGCGGGCGTTGCAGATTCTGGTCAATCTGGTCGGCAATGCCGTCCGCTATTCGCCGCCCGGCGCGGTGGTTTCGATCGGGCTGGAGCGCGCAGAAGGCAAGGCGCGGGTGACGGTTGCCGATCGGGGCAAGGGCATTGCGATCGCCGACCAGCAGAAAATCTTTGAGAAATTCGGCCGGGTCGATGCCAATGAACTCGGCGGCACCGGATTGGGCCTGTACATCGCCCGGCGCCTGGCGCGAGCGATGGGCGGTGATGTGACGCTGGAAAGTGCACCGGGGCAGGGCGCACGCTTCACCCTGACGTTGCTTACCGAGGGTAAGGGTTAGCCCTTCTCCCTTGTCCTGGCGGCGCGGGCCTTCAGCCTATCGCAACCGCCTGGCGATTAGCACCAGCACCAATCCCAGCACGGCCAGCGCCGAGCCGTTGATGATCCATGGTCGCTGATCGATCATGAAGCTGGACGCCGGCCACCGGACCAGTCCCAGGCCCTGGCCGATCCACAACATTCCCATCAGCGCCAGGGCGACGCCGACGATCATCAGGATACGCCGGCGTCCCATCGAATCAGCGCTTGTCGACGGGGATATAGTCGCGCTGCGTCGGGCCGGTGTAGAGCTGGCGCGGGCGGCCGATCTTCTGCTCTGGATCCGAGATCATCTCGTTCCATTGTGCCACCCAGCCGACGGTGCGTGCCAGCGCGAACAGCGCAGTGAACATCGTCGTCGGGAAGCCGATCGCCGACAGGATGACGCCCGAGTAGAAGTCGACGTTGGGGAACAGCTTTTTCTCGACGAAGTAATCGTCCTTCAGCGCGATTTCCTCCAGCCGAAGCGCGGTTTCGAACACCGGGTCATTGACGCCGAGCGATTCGAATACTTCGCGGACGGTCTTTTGCATTACCGTCGCGCGCGGATCGTAATTCTTATACACGCGGTGGCCGAAACCCATCAGGCGGAACGGATCGTTCTTGTCCTTGGCGCGGGCGATATATTCGGGAATCTTGTCGGGCGTGCCGATCTCGCGCAACATGTTGAGCGCGGCTTCATTGGCGCCGCCATGCGCCGGACCCCATAGGCAGGCGATGCCAGCCGCGATGCACGCGAACGGGTTCGCGCCCGACGACCCGGCAAGCCGGACGGTCGAGGTCGAGGCGTTCTGCTCGTGATCGGCATGCAGGATGAAGATGCGGTCGAGCGCGCGCTCGACGACGGGGTTCACTTCATAAGGCTCGGCAGGCACGCCGAAGGTCATCCGCAGGAAGTTGCCGGTGTAGCTCAGCGAGTTATCCGGATAGAGAAACGGCTGCCCGACCGAATATTTATACGCCATCGCCGCGATCGTCGGCATCTTGGCGATCAGCCGGTGGCTGGCGACCATCCGCTGGTGCGGATCGGCGATGTCGGTCGAGTCGTGATAGAAGGCCGAAAGCGCGCCGACGATGCCGCACATGATCGCCATCGGATGCGCGTCGCGGCGGAAACCGCGATAGAATTGCGCCAATTGCTCGTGCAGCATCGTGTGGCGGGTGATCGTGTAGCTGAACTTTTCGAGTTCGGGTGCGGTGGGGAGTTCGCCGTTCAGCAGCAGATGCGCCACTTCCATGAAGCTCGATTGTTCAGCCAGCTGGCCGATCGGATAGCCGCGATGCAGCAGCACGCCTTCATCGCCGTCGATATAGGTCAGCGCCGAATCGCAGCTCGCCGTCGAGGTGAAGCCGGGATCGTAGGTGAACATGCCCGTCTGCGCGTAATATTTCCGGATATCGACGACATCTGGCCCGACGCTACCCTGGCGCACGGGATATTGCTTTTCCCCGATCGTCATCGTCTGGCTGGCGGCATCGCTCATCGCGCTATCCTTCTCGTTCGTGATTACGTAATTATAGGTCGGCCGATACGGCCAGTTGGTCGGTGATACGTCCCAGACTTTCGTCGCGCCCCAAGAGGACGAGCACGTCGAAAATGCCTGGCGAGGTCTTTCGGCCGGTAAGCGCGGCGCGCAGCGGCTGTGCCACCGCACCCAGTTTCACGCCCTCCGCCTCGGCTACCTCGCGTACCGCCGCTTCGAGTGCTTCCGTATCCCAGCCGGGCAGCGCGTCAAGTCTGGTATGCAACGCGCCGAGCAGCTGGCGACCCTTGGCATCGAGCAGCGCGGCGGCGGCATCGTCCATCGGCAAAGGACGCTCGGCAAACAGGAACGTTGCCGCATCTGCCAGTTCGTTGAGATTGGCTGCGCGGGGTTTGAGCGCGTGCAGCGCCCGCAGCAACAAATCGCGGTCAGCGTCCGATGCGGCGAACGGCAGGCGCGGTGCCGTGAGTTCAACCAGCCGTTCGTCGCTGGCGGCGCGAATGTACAAGCCGTTGAGATTTTCGAGCTTCTTTTGATCGAAACGCGAAGGCGATTTGCCGACGCCGCCCAGATCGAACCACTCGATCGCCTGGTCGCGGCTGATGACCTCGTCATCGCCATGCCCCCAGCCGAGCCGAAGCAGATAGTTCGACAAGGCTTCGGACAACACGCCCATGTCGTCGCGATAGGCATCGACCCCGAGCGCGCCATGCCGCTTCGACAGCTTGGCCCCGTCCGATCCGTGGATCAGCGGGATGTGCGCGTAAATCGGATCGGGCCAGCCGCCCTCGACCATATCCATCGCGCGGATCAGTGCGAGCTGGCGAAAAGCGTTGTTGAGATGGTCGTCGCCGCGGATCACATGGGTGACCCCCATGTCGTGATCGTCGACCACCACCGCCAGCATATAGGTGGGGGTGCCGTCCGATCGCAGCAGGACGAAATCGTCGAGCTCGGCATTGTTGACCGTCACCGAACCCTGGACACGATCCTCGATCGTCACCGCGCCATCGGTTGGCGCCTTGAGCCGGACGACGAAGGGCACGCCTTCGGGTGCGTCGGCGGCGTCGCGATTCCGCCAGCGGCCGTCATAGCGCATCGGCTTGCCCGCTGCCCGCTGTTCTTCGCGCAGTGCGGTCAGCTCCTCCGACGTTGCATAGCAGCGATAGGCATGGCCGGCATCGAGCAACTGGTGCGCGACCGCCGCATGGCGATCGGCGCGGGCGAATTGATATACTTCCTCGTCATCCCAATCGAGCCCCAGCCAGCGCATGCCATCGAGAATCGCCTCGATCGCCGGCTGCGTCGAGCGCGCGCGATCGGTATCCTCGATCCGCAGCAGGAACTTGCCGCCATGATGCCGCGCGAACAGCCAGTTGAACAACGCCGTGCGCGCGCCGCCGATATGGAGCAATCCAGTCGGTGACGGCGCGAAACGAGTGACCACGGCGGGATGCTCGGGGGCTTGGCGAATATCGGGTGTTGCGCCCACGCGCGGTTGCTCCCAGACTTTAAAAACGATGGCTTCACGTGCCGCGACAGCCCCTAGCATGCGTATCGGCTCGCTTCAAATCGCGCCGGGGCCGCGCATTTCAAGGGGCGGTCTAGCGGTGGAGCGCTGGCTGGAGGCCGAGCGCGACCAATTGGCGTTGTGGCTGCCGGTGATGCTGGGGATCGGGATCGCCGCATGGTTCCTGTTGCCCGACGCGGCGCGGTGGAGCGCGTTTCTTTCGGCTTGCGGCGGCGTGGCGTTGGCGGGGGTGACCATCGCCCGGGGCGGCAGGGCGAGCCGGGTGATGCTGGTCGCAGGATGCGCGATGGCGCTGGGCTGTGCGCTGATCTGGGGGCGCGCCGAACGGGTGGCAGCGCCGGTGCTGGCCCGGCCGGCGGTGGTGGCGTTTTCGGCGCGGGTCGATCGGGTCGAGCCGATGCCGGCGCGGCAGATCGTTCGGCTGCGGTTGGGGGTGATCGAACCGGCGACGGCGGGGCTGCCGCCGGTGGTGCGGGTGAATGTCGCCGACAAGGATATGCCGCCTGGCGTTGGGCGCGGGGCGATCGTAAAGCTACGGGCACGGTTGATGCCGCCGGGGGCCGCGGCGGTGCCGGGGGCGTATGATTTCCAGCGGGTGGCGTGGTTTGGCGAAATCGGCGCGACGGGGCGGGCTTTCGCGCCGATCATGGTGGTCACGCCGGGTGATCCACCGGGGTCGGCGCTGCGCGAACGGCTGACCCGGCACATCCAGCAGCGTGTCGATGGCAGCGCCGGCGGCATCGCGGCGGCGCTGGTTACCGGCGATCGCGGTGCGATCAGCGAGGCGGATGACGAGGCGCTGCGGCGATCGGGGCTGGCGCATCTGTTGTCGGTCAGCGGGCTGCATGTTACCGCCGTGGTCGGCGCGACGATGCTGCTGGTGCTCAAGCTATTGGCGCTCAGCCCGGCACTCGCGCTGCGGTGGCGATTGCCGATGGTTGCGGCGGGCGCGGCGGCGGGTGTGGCGATATTTTACACCTGGCTCACCGGGGCTGAGGTGCCGACGGTGCGATCGTGCATTGCCGCTTTGCTGGTGTTGGGGGCGCTGGCGATGGGGCGTGAGGCGGTGACGTTGCGGCTGGTTGCCGCCGGGGCGACGATCGTGCTGTTGCTATGGCCCGAAGCGCTGATGTCGGCGAGTTTCCAGCTCAGTTTCGCCGCGGTGACCGCGATCGTGGCGTTGCACGAACATCGCGTGGTGCGGGGCTGGTTCCTGAAGCGCGAGGAGAGCCGGGGGGCGAGCCTGCTGCGCGGGCTGGCGTCGCTGTTGCTAACCGGACTGGTGGTCGAGTTCGCGTTGATGCCGATCGGGTTGTTCCATTTCCACAAGGCGGGATTGTACGGCGCGCTTGCCAATATCGTGGCGATTCCGCTGACGACCTTTGTCGTGATGCCGCTCGAGGCGCTTGGGCTGGTACTCGATGCGGCGGGGCTGGGTGCGCCGGTGTGGTGGCTGGCCGAGCGGGGATTGTGGGTGTTGCTTTGGATCGCCCACACCACCGCGGATGCTCCCGGCGCGGTGAAGGCGCTGCCGTCGATGCCGCGCGCTGCGTTCGGGCTGATGGTGGCGGGCGGCATCTGGGCGGCGCTGTGGCGAACGCGGTGGCGGTGGCTGGGGGTGCTGCCGCTGATGCTGGGGGCGGGGTGGGCGGTGGCGACTCCTGCCCCCGATCTGATCGTTACCGGCGACGGACGGCATGTGGCGGTTCGGACCGGCGATGGCGGCATGGCGTTGTTGCGCGATCGGGCGGGGGAGTATGTTCGCGGCGTGCTGGGCGAGACCGGGGGGACCGATGCCGAATTGTCGGCGCTGAGCGATGATCCCCGCGCCCGGTGCAGCAGCGACCTGTGCCTGGTTCGCCTTCGGGCCGAGGGCCGCGTCTGGACGATCCTGGCGACCCGCAGCGGCTATCTGGTGCCGATCGCCGAGTTTGTTGCGCTGTGCCGTGCCGCCGACATCGTGATCAGCGAGCGGCGATTGCCGCGCACCTGCACCCCGCGCTGGCTGAAGCTGGACCGGCCGATGCTGGCGCGAACCGGCGGGGTGGCGATCACGCTGGCGGGCGGGCAGGTCCGCACCGTGGCGGGCAACCCTAGCGCGCATCGCTGGCGGCTGCCCGAAACGGTGCAGCCGCCGCGTAGCTTCAATAGCGGCGGAGCAGCCCGGCGAGCTTCCCCTGCACGCGCACCTGATCGGGGCGGTAGCGCTGTGGATCATAGGCGCGGTTCGCCGGATCGAGCCGAACCATCGCCCCTTCGCGCCGGAAATATTTGAGCGTCGCTTCATGGTCGTCGACCAAGGCCACCACGATCTCGCCATCGCGGGCGACTTCCTGGCGGCGGATCAGTGCATAGTCACCATCGAGAATCCCCGCCTCGACCATCGAATCGCCTGATACTTCGAGTGCATAATGCTCGCCCGCGCCAAGCAATGCGGCGGGGACGGGCAGCATCTGCGCGCTTTCCATCGCTTCGATCGGCAGACCGGCGGCGATGCGCCCATGCAGCGGGATTTCGATCACGTCGTTGGCGGCGCGGGGTGCTGCCGATGGCGCGGATGGCCGTGACAGCGATACGACGTCCGCGGGCGTTTTCGTCTTCGCGGACGCTGCCACGGGGCGCTCGGGCATCCGCAGCACTTCGAGCGCGCGGGCGCGATTGGGCAGGCGGCGGAGGAACTGGCGTTCTTCCAAAGCCGAGATCAGACGGTGGACCCCGGACTTGGACTTAAGGTCGAGTGCCTCCTTCATCTCCTCGAACGAGGGGGAGACGCCGGTATCGTTCAGGCGATCGGCGATGAAGCAGATCAGGTCATGTTGCTTTCGCGTCAACATCAGCGTTCTCCGTCGGGAACAGACGCGGAACGTGTAGGCAACGCCAATATGCAAGTCAAGCTTGCTTCACGCGATCATCAGGACTTCCACCGAGTCTCCGGGTGCGGCAGCGGGGGCGTGCGGCTCGCGCAGGATCATGCAGTCGCTGTGCGCCAGGGTGCGCAGCATCGAACTGTCCTGCCGGCCGGCGGAGTGAACCACGCCGCCCCGGATCGTGGCGCGCAGATGATCGGCGCGGTGGTCATTGGCGGGCAGCGGCCCTGCGATTGGCAGTCGGCGCGTCGCGAGCGGCAGTGCGCCCCCCGCCATTGCGACGACCAACGGCTTGACGAAGCGAAGCGTGGTGACGAACGCGGCAACCGGATTGCCCGGCAGGCCGACGACCAACGTATCGCGCAATCGCGCCGCAAGCATCGGCTTGCCAGGCCGCATCGCGATCCGCCAGAAATCGATCTCACCGCCCGCCGCCTGGAGCGCGGGGCGAACAAGGTCGTGATCGCCGACCGACGCGCCGCCGGTGGTGATCAGCAGATCGGCATCGACGCGGGCGAACGCGGCTTCGATCGCTGACTGGTCATCGGGAAGGATGCCGAGCTGTTCGATGATGACGGGCAGGCCGGCGAGCATCGCGGCGACGAGGATCGAATTGGATTCGGGCAAGCCGTCGGGCGGAACGGGCTGGCCGGCGGGCACGAGCTCATCGCCAGTGGCGGCGATCGCGACGCGGATCGGGCGGCGGACGGGCAGCGCGGCGTGGCCTGCAATCGCAGCCAGGGCGAGCGCGGGCGGGTTGAGCCGATCGCCCGCCGCCAGCAGCAGCTCGCCGGTGGTGAAATCGAGCCCGGCGCGGCGGATGTGCCGACCGACGCCACCGGGGCCTTCGCCGCTGAGGGTCAGCACATCGCCGTCGCGCGCGGCTTCCTCCTGCACCAGGATGGTGTCGGCACCGCCCGGAAGCGGCGCGCCGGTGAAAATCCGCACCGCCTGACCGGGGCCGATGTCGCCGGCAAAGCCGCGACCGGCGGCGCTTTCGCCCACCACCGCGATCGGGCCGGGCAGGTCAGCAAAGCGAAGCGCATAGCCATCCATCGCCGACAGATCGCGAATCGGCTGAGTCCGCCGGGCGGCGATCGGCTCGGCCAGCCAGCGGCCTGCGGCTTGTGCCAGCGGCACGGTTTCGACCGGGATCGCGGGGGCAAGCGCGCACAGCCGGGCAAGGGCGTCGTCGAGCGAGATCATTGCGCCGAGCTTGCGTCAGCGTGCCAGTCGCCCGATTTGCCGCCGCGCTTTTCAAGCAGCCGGACGCCGCCGATCGTCATGCCTTTGTCGAGCGCCTTGGCCATGTCGTAGATCGTCAGCAGCGCGACCGAGGCGGCGGTGAGCGCCTCCATCTCCACCCCGGTCTGGCCTGCCGTCGAGACGGTGGCTGTGGCGGTGACTCGATCCTGCGCGACGTCGAGCGCGATTTCGGCCTTGGTCAGTGGCAGCGGGTGGCATAGCGGAATCAGGTCGCTGGTGCGCTTGGCCGCCATGATCCCCGCAACGCGCGCGACCGCAAGGACATCGCCCTTGGCAACCGCACCATCGCGAATCGCGGCGGCAGCCTTGGCCGACATGCTGATATGGCCGGTGGCGATGGCGGTCCGCTGCGTCGTCGCCTTGTCGCCGACATCGACCATGCGCGCCGCGCCCGCCGAATCGAGATGGGTGAGGTTGGACATGGCCGCTGGGGTAGCGGGGATTGGGGGAGGCGGGTAGGGGCGAGGGGACCGGACGCCAGTGACGATTGATGGTTAGGGCCTGTGGGGATTCATCGTGAGTTGATGACGGCGACGGTGAGGTGGATCATGGCCACAAAGCTGCACCGCGCCATTTTGCATAAATTTATCGTACAGACAAAATCATCCACTGCTGCTGCTGAGAATTGTTGTTGTGCCATACTTGGGACGCGGGTGTGGGAGCGTCAGCGTCGATTGCAGAACTATTTACTAGCGTCATCGCCAGGATTCGGTCGCTGACGCCCAGCCCCATATCGTCAGTACCGTCAGTATCGTCGAGCTTCCCAACAGCCCAGAGGTTCGATTGCGGAAAGTTCGGTGTGCCCATGTTCGAAAGTACCAGGCCGGTGCCATTCGCCACGGCGGGCTCTGATGTAGCATTGATATCCAGACTGAGGTCCGGGTAAGCGGCCAAGCAGATTGCAACCCCCCCTGCGCGCGATGGAATGAAATTCCAGAATGCAGACACCGTATGTGTCTGTGGCGACGAAAATGGGAGAGCCAATACCTTAGTTCTCTCCGCGGGTATTGAGTCAGTAACTGCTAGATATTTATTATGCTGAGGGTTTAATATCATATAATTCTGCATGACGTGGCATCCTCCATTTCGTATCACCTTTATTAAACGCGATAACAATGTCACAATATATAAGCATCAACATTGCAGTATTATACTGTTATGCTGTGTTGCGAACATGTTGGCCGCGACCTGGCCGCGTGATCGACCGAAGTGGGAGCTCTGCCAGCAATGTGCCAGCCTGTAGGCTGCGCTATTGTATAGAGTGAGGCCAGAGCTATTGCCTCCACACTGGAGTTGGTTTGCGCAGTTGTTGTCACCCAGGCAAAAGAATAGAAGGTTCATTCGAAAGTTCATCAAGCATAGCAGTATCTTGCGGTTCGGCGTATGAGCATCCGGATGGATGCGATGTGGGTCCATGCGGTTGCGCTTTGGATGGTTTTTTCCCAGTCTTTGGCCAGTCTTCTGCACCGGCCCAGCCATGCAAAAGTTCGTTCGGCGACCCAGCGGCGTGGCAGAAGTACGAAGCCTTTGGCGGTATCAGAGCGTTTGATGATTTCGATGGTCCAGCTTCCGTGTGCCTTGAGCGCCTCGTTGAGCTTGTCTCCGGCATACCCGTATGCAGTGCATGCCGGGCGACGAGGTCTGGCTTGTGGGCGAACGGCGGTCGAGCGGGGAGCCGGAATACTATGTGTCGAACCTGCCGGGCGACGCTACCCTCAAGACGCTCCCCGCCACGATCAAGGCCAGGTGGGTCTGTGAACAGGCCCACCAGCAGCTCAAGCAAGAGCTTGGGCCCGACCACTTGGAAGGTAGATCCTGGGTAGGGTTCACCGACATGCTTTGATGACGATGATCGCCTATGCCTTCCTTGAATCCCGCCGTCTGAAAGCGGCGGGACGGAAAAAACGAGCCGGGGGACCGCCGTCACAACCGAGCACGCTGGCCATCAGGCAAGCCATCCTTGATCTCGTCGCGCTGTCTCCACCAAGGCGGTGCTTACACTATCAGAAACGCCTCACCGACACCGACCAAACCCCTAGCAGGCTGCTGAAAAATCCCACGGTTTG
>NZ_JROH01000118.1 GCF_000786205.1 Sphingomonas sp. 37zxx
CCGTGGGATTTTTCAGCAGCCTGCTAAAGGGGTTTCTGATTGATCCTGGACGGACAATCTCAAACAAGGTTACACATTGTTCGTTGGTAAGCTGGCCGCGTGGAATTGATTTGCTACTTCCTTTGACGTTACGGAGCTGCTCAACGACGGCGTTCAGCCTATCTGTGATATTGGAGACTCGAATATCATTCACAGATAGCGACGAGGTCGTTAGTCCCACCCGCCATTTTATGTATGCTATGGCTTCGTCAATACGATGTCCGTGTGTTTCGCCAACAACGGAGCAATTCGCCGTGCCATTGCGGCGCTGCCACAGCGCTTCCGCTAACGACGATGTTTCGTCGCTAGTAAACAGGTTGCCGCTACCTAGCCGCTCATCGAGGTCAATCTTACGAGCTTCAGACCAAGAAATAACCAACCCGATGGCATCGACCGATCGCCTGGAGGTGTTAATCGGGACGCCGCGGTGGTTGGCCAGCGTGTAATCTGTCACAAAACTATGGGGCATCCCGCTGTTTCGGTGCACAAGCATCGGAAGGCGCTCCCCGCTCGTCAACCGAATCGTTTCGACCCTATACGCCTGCATCTTTCCTCCGCCTTCCAGAACATAACAAGCCCGGCACACGGAACGAAATAAGATTAACGGTCGCAAATAGAAAGGGCCGCCCCTTGACGAAGCGACCCTCGAAGATGAGCACCTCCATCAACCCGGTGATCTGAG
>NZ_JROH01000119.1 GCF_000786205.1 Sphingomonas sp. 37zxx
CTCAGATCACCGGGTTGATGGAGGTGCTCAATTGTTTAGTGGTGCAAGTACAGTGTCTACAAACACCTTCATTGCTTCTTCTGGAAGCTCCGAAAAATCATCAATAAATATATATAGCTTGTTGATGCCAACACTACTGAGAAGCTTTCCTAAATCCTCTATAACCCGGCTGACGGCGAATGTTCTCAATACGACGTCAGCGTAATCTTCTGACTTCATCGCTGTCGAAGATTTTGCGCGTTGTTGAGAGGTGTCCAGCCTTCCTGCTATCAAAGTATCTTGGGGAGAAATGTTGCCGCCAAAGGACCTACCGTTCGTGTTGGTTTGACTAGTCTGGGCCTCATCTGATATTTTTTTTGATATTGTTTTTATTGCCGTAATATCAGTTATTTGAGCCTCAAAAGAGCCCTCTAGTAGTTCGTCTATCGAGCCACTTATGTCGCTTTTCTTTATTCCTAATCTGTCAAGTGCTCGCTTAAACAAACTCGAAAGTAATTGTTGCTTTAGCTCTTTTTTTATATCGACGAAAACAGTGCGTATAAATGCACGGTAAAGAAGTACCCTTTTGAGTGCGTCGTCACCTAGGACTCCACCGGCTAGCTGCAAATTTGCGGGGATAGCTTGGTCAATATCGGCCGCTTCATACACCGTTTTAACAGGCTGCTGAAAAAGGGCTTGGCTA
>NZ_JROH01000120.1 GCF_000786205.1 Sphingomonas sp. 37zxx
GACCGGCGGGGACAGGCTGGTGGTGGTTTGACCGGCGGTGCTGTTATAGCGCGGTGGGTGACTGGCTTAGCCTAGGGTGAATTGCCAGGAAATTGGCTCAAGTTGATGCAAATATCGAGCTTTTGCATCAGCGTAGCGACCAGAAGCAGCCGGCCGGCTGACGTCCCAGTTGCGGATATTCGAGATTCAGGCTTTACTGTATGTATGCTCGACGCCATCCGGCCCTGGTTTTACATCCTATGGGGAGCCGCGTTTCTGGTGCCGCTGTTATTGAAGCGACGAATCTGGCTGACGACCCCTATCTGTCGCGCGGAGGAGCCAGCACGGTTTTGGTTGCAACGCGTCTTCGTCGTCGTTGTAATCGCGATGGGAGCCTACGAAGCGTGGTCTCTGTTCTACGGCGGCTAACAACCACTATTCCGCGTTCGCGATGCAAAACGCACAGATTTTGCATAAATTGCTACGCCGCAGAAAACCCCGCAACGTAGCGATGCAAAAGTCTAATGCACCCCTGCCTGCCGACCAGTTGTTCCTGATCGCCGCGATCAGCGAGACCGCCGATTTCGCCAAGCCGGTGCAAGTCCCGATCGGCTTCGTCGGCGCATCGATCACCCTGCCCCGCCCCACCGGCGACACGTTGTATTTGCGCCTGCACGACGCGCCGGACACCGCGGTTC
>NZ_JROH01000121.1 GCF_000786205.1 Sphingomonas sp. 37zxx
GCAGGCCGTAATGGCGGATGCGGTGGAAGCCTTTCGGTAGAACGTGGATCAGGAAGCGCCGGATGAACTCGTCAGCGGCCAGCGTCATGACCTGCTGCCGGTCGGCAGCAGGTCGGCCTCGCGCTCGGCAAGCCATGCTCGCGCGGCCGCACCCTGGCACCGCGGGTAGTGCCGGTTGCGACAGCTGTTATAGGCCACCCGCCAGTGCCCGCAGTCGGTGCATCCCTCGATGTGGCCACCAAGCGCAGCGGTGCGGCAATGTTCGACAGCCGACATGACCTTGAGCTGGTCGAGGCTCAGATGCCCGGCATGGGCGGTCCGGTACGCAGGACCGGCAGCGCGGAAGATGTCGGCGACCTCGAGTGAGGCGCGCATCGCGCGCTCACCCGGTGGGTGTATTGCCCTCCATCAGCGCCATCAGCCGGTCGAGCG
>NZ_JROH01000122.1 GCF_000786205.1 Sphingomonas sp. 37zxx
TAAATCCGCAAGCTGACCGGGCGGTTAGCGAACGATGCCGGCACGCTGTAGCGCGTACGCTCGAAGTGCACGAGGCAGGTCGGTGATACCCGCTTGGTGTGCTCGACGAAGCCGTCGAACGGCCGACCCGGCGGCATCAGACTGGCAACCTCGGCGGCGTGGACATCAGCGACGGTGCCGGGCAGCACGCCGTGTTCGATCTGCGCCCATTGCACGATGCACTGCGCCTCCAGCCAGACGTTGAGCGCGTCGAGATCGGGGAAGCTGGGCCCAGAAGGACCATGGGGTTGCCACAACCGTCGCCGCGCATCCTGGACGTTCTTCTCGACCTGCCCCTTCTCCCAACCGGAAGCCGGATTACAGAACTCGGGCTCGAACAGATAATGACTCGCCATCGCCGCGAACCGGGCATTGACCTGCCGTATCTTGCCCGCACCGATCCGATCGACCGCCGTGCGCATGTTGTCGAAAATCCCCCGCCGGGGCACGCCGCCCAGAACCCGGAACGCCTGGGTCAGCGCGTCGAACAGCATCTCGTGGGTCTGGAGCGGATAAGCCCGAACGGCGAAGGCGCGACTGTG
>NZ_JROH01000123.1 GCF_000786205.1 Sphingomonas sp. 37zxx
GCGCGACCTCGGACACCCGCAATCCGGCACCGTACGCGACTCCCAGTGCCGCTCGGTACTTGATGCCCGGTGCCGCCTCGAGCAGCCGCGCCACCTCCTCGACGCTCAGCACGTCGGGTAGCTTCCGGGGACGAGGTGCCAGGACCAGCTTGCGGGACAGGTCGGGCCGGTCAAGCGTCACGCCGAACAGGAAGCGCAGCGCCGATACTGTGGCGCCGATGACGGATTCCCCCACACCGTGCTCGCGCTGGTGAAGCTGGAAGCGCCGTACGTCCTCGGCGGTCGCGGTCTCCGGCGAGCGTCGCAGGAAAGCCGCGAAGGCGCCAACGTGGCGAACATAGTCGTGCTGGGTACGCGACCGCATTGAGCGCATCGCCATGTCGTCGAGCATGCGCTGGCGCAGCGGCGTAACGGACTGTTCGGTGGGTAGCATCGCCATGATGAAGTTCCTCTCGTTGAAGGAACTCCATCGTCTGCCGCCGCTGCCGCAGAACCAAACCTCAGCGCAAGCGCGCTACCTCAACGCCATCACCTCTGCCGCGCAGCGGCTTCGTGCTGTGGG
>NZ_JROH01000124.1 GCF_000786205.1 Sphingomonas sp. 37zxx
AAACCGTGGGATTTTTCAGCAGCCTGTTAATTGACGACGCTGGTACGTAGGTGAGCATATCGCCCTCGATGCTGTGCCGTATCTCTGTTCGATCGACCCAGTCGCCGCCAGCCGGCCTTTCGGCTGTCACATAGAACGCGATGCTTCCATCAAGTCCGTAAACGCAAGAGGCAGAAGGCGCTCCGACAAATGGCCGAGTATCTTCGCACATCAAAGTCCTTCCGTTATCTAAATCGACTACGATTTGCGTTGGCGAGATATCGGTTTCGGTAGCCGTAATCGAAAGCCATGCAGTTGGAATGTCATCCGTCCAGCTAACGTTTAGCTCGCGCAATACCATTCTGCTCCAGCGCATCCCGCGCCAGCGCCACAAAGCCCCAATTGATACGGTTACTGCTAACGCCGCGACCGGTCGCCAGACTGGATGTTTCCAATCGTTCAATATTTCTGGTGCTTCCGGTGCCCAGAGCATAACCGCAGTTGCCGCCATACCAAAAGCGATGGAGCGAAAAATCACTTCTGAAGGTGGGCACTTCCAATAACCCCTCGACATA
>NZ_JROH01000125.1 GCF_000786205.1 Sphingomonas sp. 37zxx
GCAGGTCGTTGGTCATGTTGCTGACATCGGGCATGGAAGCTGAGGACAAGATAGAAAAGCTCATCAGGCCATTGCCGCCGGCTGCATCAAATGGCTGTCCAGCGCGCGGGCCTGCGGCATAGGTTATGCTTGCGCCGGGGCCGGCAAAACGGCTGCCAAATCCAGCAGCGGGGGCGGTGGCCGCAGTGAACAACAAAGTGTTGCTAGTTGATTGGTCAGCATAGCGGAAGCGTTCAGTTATCGACCACTCACCCAGACTGAACTGCGCATCAAAGCCCAAAGACTTCGCATTGACCCGCACGCCCTCATCGATGGAATTTCGGACGACTTTGCCCGATGCGTCGACCCGCAAGATGCTGCCCAAATTGGGCGATAGCAGCGAACTGTTGCGGCCATCAAAGCCGCGCGGATCAGAGAATGACGGGTTATCATCGGTGCCGGTGACCAATTGGGGCTGATAGAAATTGAACGGCGACTGGTCGTCGAGCAGCTTGGCATAAACGCGGATGTAACCACCCGCAAACTGCTTGGTGACGTTCATCTTCACCTGGC
>NZ_JROH01000126.1 GCF_000786205.1 Sphingomonas sp. 37zxx
CCGGTGATCTGAGCGGATTTGGGTCTGGGGCGTCGATGCTGGCATGATTGTATGGCTTTTGAGCCTCTATTTGACCGTTTCCGACGGCTTTCCTGCCTTTCAGACGCAGTTATCCCATGGCCGCCCGTCGTTCGTGGAAGATCAGACGGTGCATGTTGTAGGCGAGGTTGGCCAGCGTGATCTTGGCTTCGGCGCGCTTGATGCCGATGGTGCGGATGAAGAGACCCATCTGGTCTTTTTGCCGGGCGAAGACATGTTCGACACGGGCGCGGACCTTTGACTTTGTGGCATTCCCGCGCCGGACGTGATCCGGCATCGGCTTGCCTCTGGGCTTTTTGCGATGGATGCGGCTGACCCGACCTTGAGCCTTGAGCCACTTCTCGTTGGCCTGACTGCGGTAGGCTGTATCGGCCCAGACATCCGATGCGGTATTGTCGCCCGTCACGACGTCCCGGAGCATCCGGCCATCGAACCGGGCACCATCGGTGACCTTGCATTTGCGGATAAAGCCGAATGCCCGGCAAATCGCGATGCTGCTTTT
>NZ_JROH01000127.1 GCF_000786205.1 Sphingomonas sp. 37zxx
TCGCAAAGACGGTGTGAATCACAACATACTGATATCACTCAACTACTTTCGGATCTGGCTCTGAGATGAAGCGATTAACAGCGGCGAGAGTATCAATTAGCAGGCGACCTCGGGTGTGATCTCGACCCATGATTGAGTGTTCCTAGATACATATCCGAAAACCTTAGCACTTCCATTGGAGCATCGAATTTCGATCGCCCCCTCAATCTTCGGAATGGCTATGAATGTGTTGCCGCCAAGCGATGTGAGCGACTGCCTCTGTCTTGCACTCACCGCTGAGACGGAAGATATACCGCCCGTTCGATCACGGACTACTAGAATCGGGAAAAATACCCAAGCGATCAAGATCGCAATCACCAATGAAGACATGATTAGAATTGATCGAAGTGATAATAGTTTCTTTGCCATCGTAGCAGCTATCCTGCCTCACTTTGGTGCTGTCTGGAGACATCCAGACCTTAGAGCAAGATTAGCGGCTGCATCAGGTGTCATACCTTTAGCAGGCTGCTGAAAAAGGGCTTGGC
>NZ_JROH01000128.1 GCF_000786205.1 Sphingomonas sp. 37zxx
GCCATGTCGGTGAAGTCCGACAGTCCCATCCGGCCAGGCTCATGGGTCTGGCGGAAAATGACCTCCTGCTCCTCACCATGGAGTGCCCGCCAGTCGCGGATCCGCCGCTCGAGCGTTCGCCGGATCCCGGTGCCAAGATCAGGATGACGGCGCAGCATCTCCTCGAACACCGCGACCGAACGCAGGCCCGGGGCTTCGCGCAGCAGCGGTACGACCTCGGCGTCGAAAATATCAGCCAGCGGGTCGGGGCGACGTCGTCCCCGGACCGCCTCCCTCTGCGAGGGCAGCCGTGGATCGCCGGCGACGCGATATCCGGTCGCCGTGCTGAACCCGGCCTTGGCAGCCGCTGTCGCGACGCCGTCACTGTGTCGCAAGTGCATAAAAAGCCTCATCTGATGATCGTTGATGTGGCGACCGGGCATCTGCGGCTTCCCCTGCAATCGAGGAAGCCGACGATACTCGATCGGCCGTGATCAACAGCGGCAACGCCCCATCAGGAACGCGCCATCGGGAGTTGCTGCG
>NZ_JROH01000129.1 GCF_000786205.1 Sphingomonas sp. 37zxx
GGCGTACGATATCCTCCAAAGCAGGAAGCCGCGGGCCGTGTGTGCTGACTATGGGGTTTTCGGTTTTCGCCTTGGTTCGAGGTGCGGGCAACAGCCGCCCGGGCGAGCATTTGTGGGCTGGAAGGAGGTCGTCTGGCGCTGGGTTTGGCTTGGCTTTTGGCTTTGACGAAGGCGTGAGATGTGGGCCGGCACGCGGAGCGGCATCGTCAACGCGAGCGTCATCATGACCGGAAGCGCACAGGTCGCGCGGCGTGATGAAGGCGAGCCATGCCGGGTCATGGCGCGGTGGTCCCGGTCGGGTTGGTGTCATGCGGCGGTGCGCGGGGCTGGCGCCATCGTTCGAAGGTTTCGATGACGACCATGCGTCCCCCGCAGCATGGGCATGGCGGGCGGGCATCCTCGGGTTCGGCGGGCGCGGCAGCGGTCACGGGCGGGGCGACACCGAGCAGTTGGCGGGCGTGTTCGAGGTGAGCCTTGCGGGTGGCGCCAGCGAGCAGGCCGTAATGGCGGATGCGGTGGA
>NZ_JROH01000130.1 GCF_000786205.1 Sphingomonas sp. 37zxx
AGAGGTGGCTCGGTTTGTCTGCACAGGCTCGCGGTTTTGATAAGTGGATTGCCGCGGGTTGATCATGCCGCTGCGAGAAGCGGCTTGTCGAAGTATATCTGGTCGGGCGTGCGGCCGCCAAGCGCAGAGTGGGGTCGGACGGCATTGTAGAACGCCAGATAGCGGCCGATGCCTGCGCGCGCCTCGGGGACCGAGGCGTAGGCGTTGAGGTACACCTCCTCATATTTTACCGAGCGCCAGAGGCGCTCCACGAACACATTGTCGCGCCAGCAGCCTTTGCCGTCCATGCTGATGGCGATCTTTTCGCGGTGGAGGACCGCGGTGAACGCCGCGCTCGTGAACTGCGAGCCCTGGTCGCTGTTGAAGATGGCGGGCTTGCCATAGCGGGCCAGCGCTTCCTCCAGCGCCTCGATGCAGAATGCGGCATCGAGTGAGATCGACACGCGCCACGCCAGCACGCGCCGGGTGAACCAGTCGACGATGGCGACGAGATAGAC
>NZ_JROH01000131.1 GCF_000786205.1 Sphingomonas sp. 37zxx
CCCGCACGATCTGGGTTTCGCCGAGGCGACGATTGTCGATGACCGCGAGGGCGGGTCGGCGGAGCACGGTCCGACGATGATCATCGAGCTGGCGCGTGGCAGAAGGGTGAGCATTTTCGCCTCAGCCTCGCCGGCGCTGGTGGGCGCAGCCCTGAAGGCGCTGCGGTGATCCCTCCAGGAGCACGGGTGTGGATCGCGATGGGGCACACGGACATGAGGAAGGGGATGCAGGGCCTGGCGCTGATGGTCCAGCAGGGCCTCAAGCGCGATCCGCATGGCGGCGATCTGTTCGTGTTCCGGGGCCGCGGCGGCTCGCTGATCAAGGTCATCTGGCACGACGGCATCGGCATGTCGCTCTACGCCAAGCGGCTCGAGCGGGGGCGGTTCATCTGGCCCTCGGCGAGCGACGGTATGATCTCTTTGACAGCCTCCCAGCTGGCCTGCCTGCTCGAGGGGATCGACTGGCGCAACCCGCAGCATAGCTGGCG
>NZ_JROH01000132.1 GCF_000786205.1 Sphingomonas sp. 37zxx
GAACACTATGTCCAGCGCGCCCGCCTCGGTCAGCTTCTCACGGAACAGGCGGATCGTGTTTGCATCGGGTGTCGGTGCACCAAGGTCGAAACCCAGGAAGCGCAGCCAGCTCAGCCGGTCGCGGATCAGATATTCCATACGCGCATCGGCCACATTGTTCTGCGCCGCCAGCACCAGCACCTTGAGCATCGCCACCGGATCATACGGCGGGCGACCGCCCTTCGCCCCGTCGCCATAGGCCAGCGCCGCAACCAAAATCGGGCGGAATGCCTCAAAGTCGATGATCCGGCCCAGCTCCTCCAGCGGATCACCATGCGCCGAAAGCCGCTTCAGATGCTCCGATAATCCAAACAATCCCGCCTGACGCATCAAAGCCTCCCGTCAAGGACACTGAATCAAATCAGGCACAATATGTCGAGGGGTTATTGGAAGTGCCCA
>NZ_JROH01000133.1 GCF_000786205.1 Sphingomonas sp. 37zxx
AGATCATCAGCATCGCCCCGCGATCGCTGGGCGAACTGTTTCGCAACATCCCGGGCATCCGCGTCGAAGCCGGCGCGGGTGAATCGCAGAACAGCTATACCGTGCGCGGTCTGCCGCTGGTCAATGGTGGCAGCAAATACATCCAGTTCCAGGAAGACGGCATGCCCGTTCTGGAGTTCGGCGATATGCAGGCGCTCACGCCTGATATTTTCATCCGGGCAGATTTCAATGTCGGCCAGGTCGAATCCATTCGCGGCGGTTCTGCTTCCACCTTTGCGTCCAACGCACCTGGCGGCGTGATCAACCTGATCTCTAAGACCGGTGAAGTCGAAGGCGGTTCGGTGATGGCCACCATCGGTGTGGATTATGAAAGCTATCGCACCGATTTCGATTATGGCGGGCAGCTTGGCAATGGCTGGCGTTTCCATG
>NZ_JROH01000134.1 GCF_000786205.1 Sphingomonas sp. 37zxx
CCCAGCGATCGCGGGGCGATGCTGATGATCTCGTTTTCCTTGATCGCGCTGGTGGATGTCGCGCTGTTCAGGCGGTCACGGCCACGGGCAACACCAGTAGTGACCATGTCGCCGTCATCGACGGTGCGACTGGCTTCCCACGCCGTCATGGGCTCGGTCTCCTGCGCTGCCGCAGGAGCTGCGAACATGCATGTCGCGATCGTTGCGATCGACGCACAGTGGGAAAGTCTAATGATCCGACTATTCATAACAACGCCTCATCCTCACCTGGTTCTAAAGCCTTATAGGAAGAGTGTGATGTCGGACGGTCGGTGCGTCGGTTTTTAGACTCCATTACCGTAGAAATACGGTAGTTATACTAGCCCTGTATCAACCGGACTCCAGGTCTGTCTGGCAGTACAAGAGGCGATGTCCATGATATCACTTGA
>NZ_JROH01000135.1 GCF_000786205.1 Sphingomonas sp. 37zxx
ACGATCGGGCAAGCTTTTTTCCTACGTCGATCTGGAGCAGCGCGTGCCGGCGCGCCATCCGCTTCGCGCGATCCGTGGGCTTGTGAACGAGGCGCTGGCCGACATCGGGCCGGAGCTGGAGGCGGTCTATTCGCGGATCGGTCGGCCGTCGATCGCGCCGGAGAAGCTGTTGCGGGCGCTGCTGTTACAGATGTTCCACGGTGTCCGCTCCGAGCGGCAGATGATGGAGCGGCTCGCCTTCGACCTGTCGTTCCGCTGGTTCGTCGGGCTCGGCATCGACGATCCGGTGTGGGACGCGTCGACCTTTTCGAAGAACCGTGAGCGCTTGCTGGACGGCGAGATCGCGGCGCGCTTCCTGTCGGCGATCCTGGCACGCCCGCAGGTGAAGCGGCTGCTGTCGACCGAGCATTT
>NZ_JROH01000136.1 GCF_000786205.1 Sphingomonas sp. 37zxx
CCCATGCCTCGACCACCGATCCGGACGCGCGCCTGTATCGCAAGAGCCCGGGGGCAGGCGCCAAGCTGTGCTACATGGGGCACGTCCTGATGGAGAACCGCAACGGACTCGCGGTCGATGCCGAGACGACGCGGGTGGCAGGCTTTGCAGAACGACTGACTGCGGTCGCGATGCTCGACGATGTCGAGCGCCCGGACGCGCGCCGGATCACGCTGGCGGCCGACCGGGCATACGACACGAGCGACTTCGTCGACGAGCTGCGGGAGCGCCGCGTTACCCCGCACGTCGCCCAGAATGTGAGCGGCCGGCGCTCCGCCATCGACGGTCGCACGACACGCCATCCAGGGTATCGCGCAAGTATCCGCATCCGCAAACGGATCGAGGAGG
>NZ_JROH01000012.1 GCF_000786205.1 Sphingomonas sp. 37zxx
GAAGCGTTACTTAAAGGCGGGCGCTCACACCGACCGTGATCACACGGCCCAGATCGAACGTATTGGTGTCGCGGCGCACACCGTTGTCGAAGGTCTGAAACTCCTGATAGCGGGTCCGCGTCAGGTTTCGGCCCTCAACCTTGAATTCGATCGCCTGATCCTCGCCCAATCGAATGCCCTGGCGATAAACCACATCGAAACGCAGCCCCGGCCGCTCGACCAAATCAGGCAGCCGCAATCCGTCGATCACCGGTCCACGGCTTGTCACGCGATCGCTGGCATAAGTGACCAGAAAGGTAGCCTGGCTCATCGTATCTTCGTTCTCGAGCCCGATCTGCCCGTTCACCAGATGATCCGACTGGCCGATCAGCGGCGCGTTGTTCTGAAACAACTGGTTCGCTTGCACCTGTCCAGCACCCAAAATCGGACTGGATACGAGTTGGGTACCAACCTTCAGATCGGACTGGGTGAAGGTGTAGTTCGCAAGGAGCAACAACCGAGTGCCGCCAAACGAATCACCAAGCGAGTCGAGGCTGATGTATTTTAGCGCCTCAACCTCCGCGCCATAAAGGATCGCTGAAGGAGCATTGGAGAAACCAGTGTTGAACGTGCTGCTACCGGGGGCCAGAATCGCGATCGTTTCGATCGGGTTGTCGATCCGCTTGTAAAAGCCGGCAGCGGTAAAGCGCTGATCGCGGGCAAAAAACCACTCATAACGCGCTTCCAGATTGTACAGCTCGGAATCAACCAGCGCCGGGTTACCGAAAAACTGGCGGTTCGAGTCGAAGTCGACGTAAAGCTGGGGTGCAAGCTCGCGAAACTGCGGGCGAGCGATCGTCTTGGACGCATGCAGTCGCAGCTGCATGTCTTCGGCGAAGTTCCAGGTAATGGTCGATGCTGGCAACAAATAGCTATTGTTCAAATTCGTACCCGGCAGCACGCCGCTCCCGGTGATCAGCGACACATTCTGCTGTGCATCTTCATAGCGCACGCCGATCGTGGCACGGACACCGTCAAGCACCTCGGCATCCGCCTGAATATAGCCGGCATGAACTTCCAGCGCCGCCTCATAAGCAGGAGCAGCATTGGCACCCGCGCCCGAAATATTCTGGAGGTTAATCCCCCAATAGCCGATTGTGGCCTGCGACAGCAGATAGTCGGGGCGCAGCTGGCCGACCGTGTCGTTCAGCGTGCCGTTGTTCGGGCCGACATAGCGGAATTGGTAGCGGCTCGCTGCGCGCTGGGCGTCGCTATAGGCATAGCCCGCCGACACCGTCACGGGGCGATCCCAATTAATCTCATAGCTGGCGTCGACTGCGCCCGTCCAAAGGTCTTCGTTCAAATCGCTGAACGCCACCTGAGCGGTCTGGGTCGTGCCGCCCAGCGTGTTGATATAGTCATTGATGCCGTTGGCGGCGGTGTATTCATAGCGGAAGAACCGCTCGAACGGGGCCTTACGCTTGGTGTTGGCATAGGCACCGCGAAAATCGACCTGGAGTGCGTCGAAATCCAGTTCGCCGACCATTTGCGACGTGAACAACTGGCGCTCGAACCAATGGGTATACTGCTCGATATAGGTAGGGATCGGTGCAAACGGCCCCGGAATGCCGAGGTTATCGAGATCACCGGCACCAAGAATGCCCTGCTTCAACGTGTCGTGAATATACAGGTTAGTGAAGCGGAAGCGATGCTTGCCCACTTCGGCACCCAGGCCCAGCAGCCCGTTTACCAGGATGCGGTTGTCAGTGGTGACCGTCGTAAAATCGCTGGCCAGCGCACCATCGGCCGAGATTGCGGTCTGCTGCGTCGCAGATCGGGTACGCCAGCTATTGGTGATACCTCCGCCTGCGATGATGCCGATCCGCGCATCGCTGCCCACGTCGAATGAAGTTCCGGTGCTGACATCGACGCCCCAATTGGCCGGGATGTCGTTATTTTCCTGCAACAAGGTGGTTTCGGCATTTCGCAAGGCCGCGGCCTGACTTGAGCTGAGACCGGTGTTGTTCACGCCAGCCTCTTTCACGAAACCGGGAACGGTGCGTGTGCCATCGTCATAGCCGAAAACATCGGCAGTGCCGCCGTCATAGACATAGCCGAGCTTGCTGGTGGTGTAGGTGTCGAACCCGATCGAACTGCCGACCTGAATGAAGCTCTCTTCCGGTACTGCCCGGGTGGTGAGGTTGATCGCGCCGCCCCCGAACTCGCCAGGGTAATTGGCCGAATAGCTTTTTTGTACCAGCGCCGAAGCAACAAGGTTGGTCGGAAAAATGTCGAGCGGCACAACCCGGCGCAATGGCTCCGGGCTGGGCAAAGGAAGGCCGTTTAGCAAAGAAGACGAGTAGCGATCGCCAAGGCCGCGCACGAAAACAAATCCGTTGCCGACGACACTGAGGCCGGTCACACGCGACAAGGCACCCGCAATGTCACCCTCACCAGTCCGCGCAATGTCTTCGGTCGACAACACCGATACGACCTGCGGCGTCGCGCGCACGATGTTGGGGATGTTGCGACCGATGACCACGATGTCGTCGTTGACGTCGCCCATACCGGGAGCCGAAACCTCGATCTGCTGTTCGGGCGACTGTTCGTCGCTGCCTTCCTCCCTGGAAGTACCATCAGGCGCGAGCGTTTGCGGCGTGGTGGGGTTGGCACCGCTGGCATCAGGCGTCGTCACCTGGCCCGAAGGTGGCGTTGTGGTCGACACACCGCCCGATCCCGATACCTGCGCCAGCGCAGCGGGTGCCACGAGTTGTGTGGTAAGCAGGAGCATGGTCCCGAATGCGATTTTTTTGTTCATCGTGGGTTTCCGGATCAGGAAGCTGTCGAGAAAATAACGGCAAAGCCGGGAGAGGCGGCCCCTTTGCCACCGCCCCCGGCCATAGCGCGCCGTTACTTAGAGGCCGGGGAGCGTGGTGCAGCTCTGGCTGGTCGCACCGAAGTTCCCGCGGTTCGAGTTACAGGTCCATCCGCGGTACCAATTGTCGTTCGGGCCTGCGACCGCGCCGATGAAGCTGGTCTGGACGAAGAACGACGTACCGCTGGGATTAAGCGTCGACGCATTGAACGCAGTGACTGCGGCCGCACCGGTGCCGGGAAGGAAGCCGTCGGTCAATGCAGCAGCGGCAGTGCCGTTGGTTACATTGTTCGACCCGGCATTGATGATTGCCGCCTGCTCTTCATTGGTCACGGTCACGCTGTTTTGCGTGGTCGTGGTCGTCAGCCCTTCCTGGCACGCGAAGTAGATCGAGTTGAACACCGGCGGACCAACCTCGTCGATGGCTGGGTTGGCAGCACGAATGGTCGACTTCCCGCCATTCTCGGTCGAACCAGCTACGATATTCACGCAAGGACGCTGGCCGACGATAATCCCGTTGAGGAAGGTCTGGTCAGCGCCACCGCGCAGACGGATAGCGGCGTTCACGCCGGTCGAGCGATGGATGAAGGTGAAGTTTGCGATGCGGCCATTCTGACGCGGCGTCGCATCCTCGTTACCGTTCGAGTCGATTTCCATCATGTAGGTATCGGTCTGGGTGTTGTTCGGACGCTGCGCCGCGATCACGAACTGAATGAAGCCCTTCCAGCCCACATCGGTGTCGACGCTGTCGTCATCCGATCCGGTGATCACCAGGTAGCGAGCGTTGTGGCGACCGCCGAAAATTTCGATGCCGTCATCCGAGCTGTTGTGAATCTGGATATATTCGATCCGCGTCCCCGATCCAACGCCGCCGGTGGTGAGGCCCTGCAGCTCGTTATTCGGGCTGATCACCGTACCCGAATAACGGATCTGAACGTAACGCATCACGCCCGAGCTGTCGGTTGGAGTGGCACCGCCGTAGAGGACGTTGCCCGTCCCCTCGACAACGAACTCGCAGTCCACCGTGCCGCCCACAACGCCGTCACGATTGCAGTTCGAAATCGGCGCACGGCCAGCGAGGATGATGCCACCCCAAAGGCCCTGCGACTCGTCGGTCACGTTGCCGGTCAGGTTTGCCTGCGCCGTGAAGATAATCGGCTGCGTTTCGGTGCCTTCAGCCGAGATGACCGACCCACGATTGACGACAAGGAAATCGTTATCGGCGTTGGTGGTGTTGGCATAAATGATCGCGCCGGGCTGGATCGTCAGCGTAGCGGCATCGCCGCCGGTGCCTGCGCCACCGCGATCGATACCCACATCGACGCGGCCATTCATTTCATACGCCACGCCGGCGAGACCCGGCAGCGTCAGGCTGTCAAGAATTTGCGACGGCAGGCGGCATGAACGGAAGTTGCCGATGACGCCAACGCTGGTGGTTCCGGTTGGGCAGCTTGCAGCTGGGCCGGTCGGCGTCGGCGTCGGCGTGGGGGTTGGCGTCGGCGTTGGGGTAGGCGCAGGAGCCGGCGTCGGGGCGGGCACGACGATCACGCCTTCGCCGGGCGATGCGACGCTGGTCGCGCCGTCGCATGCAGCGAGCGAGGCAGCGGCACAGCTGGTGAGCAGGACGAGGCTGAGGCGTTTGAAATCGGCCATGAAAATCTCCGTTCCGGTGTTTCCGGTTGCCAGGGTTGGGCATGGGTGCCCACGATCGACTCGGAACTCCCCCTGCCGACCACGCGCCCTGACTAGGCGCGAAGCATGACTGCAGGATGGGATTTTCACGAAAGTTTCGTGGCAGTTATATTACTTATCCGTGACGGTTATGACGGCAAGGTTACAGCCCCCCGCTGCACCAACCGGCGCGCGAAGACCCGAGATACACCGGCCTCGAACAGCAAAAACCCCGCCAGGCTAGGTGCCGGCGGGGTTCTGTATCTGGTGGGCGCGGCAAGGATTGAACTTGCGACCCCACCCGTGTGAAGGGTGTGCTCTACCACTGAGCTACGCGCCCGCTGCCGAAGCGGTGAACCGAACGGCGGGAGCGCGCTCTTAAGCGAGATGCGCGCCCTTTGTCCAGCCCGCCGATCGGCGGCGTCATTCAATCGATCAGTTGACCGAATCCTTCAGGCCCTTGCCGGCCTTGAACTTGGGCTGGGTCGACGCCTTGATCGTCATCGGCTCGCCCGTGCGCGGGTTGCGCCCGGTCGACGCCTTGCGCTTGCTGACCGAAAAGGTACCGAAACCGACCAGACGCACTTCATCGCCCTTTTTCAGCGCGCTCGAGATCGAATCGAACACCGCTTCGACCGCCTTGATCGCGTCGCCCTTGGTCAGTCCCGAATGGTCGGCGACCTGGCCGATCAGTTCCTGCTTGTTCATCCCTCAAAACCCCTGCTGTAAACTTGGAAATCGTTCGCTCGCGGCTGAAACCTCCGCAATCGGTGCGGCAGTAAGGCCGCTCCGACGCGCTGTGTCAAAGAAAATTGGGCTTTTTTGCGGCGAAACGCTCGAAAATCGGGGGTTCAATGATGTACCGAGCCTGCCACCGGTGGCACGCTGGCTGGTGGCAGTGCCGCGAGCTCGTCGGCCTCGGTCCAGTCGATCGCCGTCAGCGGTTCGACCAGCGCCAGACGAAGCACCTCGTCGACATGGCCGACCGGGATGATTTTCAGCCCGTCACGGATCACGGCGGGGATTTCGACCAGATCCTTCTCATTCTCCGCCGGGATCAACACGGTGGTGATGCCGCCGCGCATCGCCGCGAGCAGCTTCTCCTTCAGCCCGCCGATCGGCAGCACCCGGCCGCGCAGCGTCACTTCGCCGGTCATCGCGACCTCGCGGCGAACCGCAACCCCGGTAAGCGTCGAGACGATCGCGGTGACGATGCCGATACCCGCCGACGGCCCATCCTTGGGCACCGCGCCCTCAGGCAGATGGATATGGATGTCCTTGCGCGCGAACAGGCTTGGCTTGATGCCATAGGAGGGTGCGCGTGCCTTGACGAAGCTGAAAGCGGTTTCGATCGACTCCTTCATCACATCGCCCAGCTTGCCGGTGATCTTCGCCGCGCCCTTGCCCGGCACGGTCACGCTTTCGATCGTCAGCAATTCGCCGCCGACTTCGGTCCAGGCAAGCCCGGTGACCGCGCCGATCTGATGCTCTTCCTCGCCGATGCCGAAGCGATGCTTGCGCACCCCGGCATAGTCGCCAAGATTTTCGGGCGTGATCGTGATGCTGGTCGCCTTGCCCTCAAGGATCTGGCGCAGCGCCTTGCGCGCCAGCCGTGCGATTTCGCGCTCAAGGGTACGGACGCCCGCTTCGCGGGTGTAATAGCGGATCAGGTCGCGCAACGCCGATTGTTCGAGCGTGAACTCGCCTTCCTTCAGGCCATGCGCGTCGATCTGCTTGGCGATCAGATGCCCCTCGGCGATCTCGACCTTTTCATCCTCGGTATAGCCCTCCAACCGGATGATCTCCATCCGGTCGAGCAGCGCCTGTGGCAGGTTCAGCGAGTTTGCGGTGGTGACGAACATGATGTCCGACAGGTCGACGTCGATTTCGAGATAATGGTCCTGAAACTTGCCGTTCTGTTCGGGGTCGAGCACTTCGAGCAACGCCGATGCCGGATCGCCGCGGAAATCCTGGCCCAGCTTGTCGATCTCGTCGAGCAGGAACAGCGGGTTCGACGTACCGGCCTTGCGAAGGTTGGTCACGATCTTGCCCGGCAGCGACCCGATATAGGTCCGGCGATGGCCGCGAATCTCGGCCTCGTCGCGCACACCGCCCAGCGACTGGCGGATGAATTCGCGCCCGGTCGCCTTGGCGATGCTCTTGCCAAGCGAGGTCTTGCCGACGCCCGGCGGCCCGACCAGGCACAGGATCGGCCCCTTCAGCTTGTTGGTGCGCGCCTGGACCGCGAGATATTCGATGATCCGGTCCTTGACCTTCTCCAGGCCATAATGATCGGCATCGAGCACCGCTTCGGCCTCGACCAGGTCCTTCTTGACCTTCGATTTCTTGCCCCAGGGCAGCCCCAACAGCACGTCGAGATAGTTGCGGACCACCGTCGACTCGGCCGACATCGGCGCCATCGTCTTGAGCTTCTTCAGCTCGGCGGTGGCCTTGGTCCGCGCTTCCTTCGACAGCTTGAGCGTCGCGATCTTCTGCGTCAGTTCGGCGATTTCGTCGCCATCGCCTTCCTCGCCCTCATTGCCCAGCTCGCGCTGAATCGCCTTGAGCTGCTCATTGAGATAATATTCGCGCTGGGTCTTCTCCATCTGGCGCTTCACGCGGCTGCGGATCTTCTTTTCGACCTGCAACACGCCAAGCTCGCCTTCCATGAAGGCGAACACCATTTCGAGCCGCTTGCGCGGATCGATCTCGACCAGCAGCGATTGCTTGTCGGCGACCTTGACCGCGATATTGCCCGCGATCGCATCGGCGAGGCGCGAAGCGTCTTCCAGTTCGCTCAGCTGCACCGCAGTTTCGGCAGGCAGCTTGCGATTGAGCTTGGCATAGTTTTCGAATTGATCGACGACCGAGCGCATCAGTGCCTGCACCTCGGTGCCTTCGACGGCCAGCTCCTCGACCGGCGAAACCGTCGCGGTCAGATAGCCGTCCTTGGCCTCCAACTGATCGAGATTGGCGCGCGCCTTGCCCGACACCAGCACGCGAACGGTGCCGTCGGGCAGCTTCAACAGCTGCAACACTTCGGCGGAAACGCCGGTATCATATAGATCGTCGCGACCGGGGTCGTCCTCAGCCGGATCGAGCTGTGCGACCAGGAAAATTTCCTTGTTGCTCGCCATCGCGGCTTCAAGCGCGGCGACCGACTTGTCGCGGCCGACAAAGAGGGGCACGATCATATGCGGAAACACGACGATGTCGCGTAGCGGCAACACTGGATAGCTGGACTTCATGAACACTCCGATGGCGCCCGATAGGCGACGCTGTTGCATATTATATGGGGGCCAGATGCAAGGCATCAATCGTACCATGTTGCTGGCAGCAATTGTGCTGCTGTCGCCAGCCGCCGCCGATCCCGGCAAGCCGCCGCTGACGACGCAAACCGAGACGACCGGCGGGCCGCTCGATTCCGATCAGGCAAAGCTGATATTCGACACCGCCGACCTGGCGTTCGAGATATTTCCCGATCGCGAGGCGATTGCGGGCGTCGCGACGTTGGGCTTCACCGCAAAAGCCCCCTTGCAGCGGCTGGTGATCGATCTGGATCGTAACCTGCCGGTCAGCGCGGTGGCGATCGATGGCGTCGCCCTCCCCGCCGATGCATGGCGCAACCCCAGCGGGCGGCTCAGCATCGATCTGCCGCGCCAAGTCGCTGCTGGTGGCAAGCTCAGCGCGCGCATCACCTATGGCGGCACCCCGCATGTCGCGGTGCGCGCGCCCTGGGATGGCGGCTTTGTCTGGGCCAAAACGCCTGCGGGCAAGCCCTGGGTGGCCACGGCCGTTCAGGGGGAGGGATGCGACCTATTCTGGCCGTGCATCGATTACCCGACCTATGAGCCCAAGCAGGTCGATTTGCACATCACCGTCCCTGCGGGCCTTAGCGCGCCGTCGAACGGCGTTTTGACAGGGGTCGATACGCTCGCCGACGGGCGCAGCCGCTGGAATTGGCGCGCCGCGAATCCGACGCTCCATTCGGTCGCGCTTAATGTCGGGCCATATCGCGAATTGAAGGCGGTCCATAGCAGCCGCTTCGGCAACCAGATTCCGATGCATTTCTGGTATCTGGAAGGCAATGACGACAAGGCGCGCGGGCTGTTCGCAGAGTTTGCGCCGATCATCGACTTTTACGAAGCGACGGTCGGCCCCTACCCGTTCGCCGCCGAAAAAATGGGCGTGGTCGAGACCCCGCATCTCGGCATGGAGCACCAGACGATCAACGCCTATGGCAATGGCTATCGCAAGGCTCCTGAGGGGTTCGACTGGCTGCTGCACCATGAATTCGGCCATGAATGGTTCGCCAATCAGATGACGGTCGCCAACTGGGACGATTTCTGGCTGCACGAGGCTTATGCCCAATATATGCAGCCGCTCTACGGCCGCGCGCGCGAGGGCGACGGCCGCTATATGACGATGATGCGCGCCGGGCGGGCGCGGTTCGAGAATCTCCACCCGATCGTCTCCGGCACCCCGCGCGCGGCCAATCTGGTGGGCGATGCCGCGACCGGACCGGGCATCGACATTTATTTCAAGGGCGCGTGGATGCTGCACACGCTGCGCGGGCTGATCGGCGATGCCAAGTTCGGCGAAGTCACGCGCCGGCTGGTCTATGGCCGCCCCGATCCGGCACCCGGCAATTTCACCTCGCGCTTTACGTCGACCGCCGAATATCGCCGGATCGTGGATCAGGTGGCGGGGCGCGATCTGGGCTGGTTCTTCGACGTGTATCTGGGCCAGGCGGCTTTGCCCGAACTGGTCGAGACGCGCGCTCCGGGGCGGCTGTTGCTGGCATGGAAAGTGCCCGGCGGCGGCGCATTTCCGCTGCCGGTTGAGGTATCAGTTGGCGGGGCAATACAGACCCTGGCGATGACCGATGGACGCAGCTCAATCGCCGTTCCCGCCGACACGCAGGTAGTGGTCGATCCGCAAATGCGCGTGCTGCGGAAATTGCCGGGGGATGGCGGCTAAATCGGGGAAAACATGGCAGCCCTAAGCTCTATGGCCTACCCGCTGATCGCCGCCGCCATCGCGCTAAACTGCTGGACGGTGCTGCGCTTCTGGCAGGACAAGCAGCGCGCAATCGCGGGCAAGCGCCGTATTCCTGAAAGCAAGTTGCTCGGCCTCGCACTGATCGGCGGCTCGCCTGGCGCACTGCTGGCGCGGCAATGGTTTCGGCACAAGACGCGCAAACAGCCCTTTTCCACCCAATTGCTGTTGATCGTGATGATCCAGGCCGGCGTGGCGATCGGCCTGCTCATGGCGCAATAAAAAAGGCCCCGGTTCCCCGAGGCCCTTTCCAATCGCTAACGCTAGGTCAGGCAGCGCCGCTGCCCGCCTTTTCCTTCTTGGCATAGACGCGAACCGGTTCCTTGCGGCCCTCGATCACGTCCTTGTCGACCACGACTTCGTCGACACCATCCATGCTGGGCAGGTCGAACATCGTGTCGAGCAAAATGCCCTCGAGGATCGAGCGAAGCCCGCGCGCGCCGGTCTTGCGCTCGATCGCCTTCTTCGAGATCGAGACCAAAGCCTCGTCGTTGAAGCCGAGCTTCACGCCCTCCATGTCGAACAGCTTCTGATATTGCTTCACCAGCGCGTTCTTCGGCTCGGTAAGTATCTTCATCAGTGCCGAAACGTCGAGATCCTCGAGCGTCGCGATCACCGGCAGACGACCGACGAATTCGGGGATCAGGCCGAACTTCAGCAAATCCTCTGGCTCGACCTGCTTCAACGTCTCGCCGGTGCGGCGTTCCTCGGGCGCGGCGACATAGGCACCAAAGCCGATCGACTTGCCCTGCAGGCGATCGCCGATGATCTTCTCTAGGCCCGAGAACGCGCCGCCGCAGATGAACAGGATGTTGGTCGTATCCACCTGCAGGAATTCCTGCTGCGGATGCTTGCGCCCGCCCTGCGGCGGCACCGACGCGGTCGTCCCCTCCATCAGCTTGAGCAGCGCCTGCTGCACGCCTTCGCCGCTCACGTCGCGCGTGATCGAGGGATTCTCGGCCTTGCGGCTGATCTTGTCGATCTCGTCGATATAGACGATCCCGCGCTGCGCCCGCTCGACATTATAGTCGGATGCCTGGAGTAGCTTGAGGATGATGTTCTCCACATCCTCGCCGACATAGCCCGCCTCGGTCAGCGTGGTCGCATCGGCCATGGTGAAGGGGACGTCGAGGATTCGCGCCAGCGTCTGCGCGAGCAGCGTCTTGCCGCAGCCGGTTGGGCCGACGAGCAGGATGTTCGACTTGCTCAGCTCGACATCGGCACCCTTGGCACCGTGGTTGAGCCGCTTGTAATGGTTATGCACCGCCACCGACAGCACGCGCTTGGCGCGCTTCTGGCCGATGACATAATCGTCGAGCACGTCGCAGATTTCCTGCGGCGCAGGCACGCCGCCATCCTTCTTGCTCACCAGCGCGGATTTGGTTTCCTCGCGGATGATGTCGTTGCACAATTCGACGCATTCATCGCAGATGAACACCGTCGGCCCCGCGATGAGCTTGCGCACCTCGTGCTGCGACTTGCCGCAGAAGGAGCAATAGAGGGTGCTCTTGGAGTCGCCACCGCTCAACTTCGTCATTCGATTTCATCCTTGGCGCCCCATCGGGCGCTTTAATCCGCCCGCCATCCTACACGGCGGGGTAATGGGGGCAACGCACAAATTGGGGGTGCCCCCGCCCCGCTGCAACACATGCCCCACCACATCGGGCCTGCGCCGCCGTTGTTACATCGTCGGCGTGGTGCCCGTCGACGGATCCTCGACCGGTCCGGGGCGCTTGTCATACACTTCGTCGACAAGGCCGAAGGTCTTGGCTTCTTCGGCTTCCAGGAACGTGTCGCGGTCCATCGCCTTCTCGATGTCCACCAGCGGCTTGCCGGTGTATTTGGCGTACAGTTCGTTCATCCGGCGGCGGATGCGAAGTATCTCGCGCGCCTGAATCTCAATGTCGCTCGCCATGCCCTGGGCACCGCCTGAAGGCTGATGCACCATGATGCGCGCGTTGGTGAGCGCGACGCGCATGCCCGGCTCGCCCGATGCCAGCAGGAAGCTGCCCATCGACGCCGCCTGGCCCATGCAGACCGTGCCGACGCGCGGGCGGATATACTGCATCGTGTCATGGATCGCCATGCCAGCGGTCACGACGCCGCCCGGCGAATTAATATACATCCAGATGTCTTTCTTCGGATTCTCCGACTCGAGAAAGAGCAACTGCGCGGTGATGAGCGAGGCCATGCCGTCCTCGACCCCGCCGGTGACGAATACGATGCGTTCGCGCAGCAGGCGCGAGAAAATGTCGAAGCTGCGCTCGCCACGGCTCGACTGTTCGATGACGATGGGAACGAGTGCGCTCATAGGGTCGTGCATGGAAATCCCGCTCAGAAGTTGAAGCGCCAACATCGGCGCTCATGAAGTGCCGCGCAAGGGGGCGCGAAGGGGTTCAGCAATTGCAGTCGTTTGCCCCACCCTACTGGTCATAGCCTCGCGATGGTGCGGGGTACGCCAGATACGCCAGCCGTCGCACCTCGCGCCGCCCGCGCACCACCGTATCGAGGATCAATCCTGCAAAAAGGTTGAGAAAGGCGAGAATCATCAGCCCGGTGGCAAGAATCGCAGTGGGAAAACGCGGCACCAGGCCGGTCGCCAGATACGTCGCCACCAGCGGCACCGACAGGACCAGCGCGATCAGCGCGATCCCCGCCGCGATCAGGCCAAAGAACAGCATCGGGCGCTCGATCCGGTACAAGGTCGCGATCGTCGTGGCGATACGCAGGCCATCGCCATAGGTATTCAGCTTCGATTCGGAGCCTTCGGGCCGAGCGAAATAGGGGGTTTCGATCTCGGCGACCGGCATTTTCAGTTCGAGCGCATGCACGCTGATTTCGGTTTCGATTTCGAACCCCGCCGACAGCGCCGGAAAGCTTTTGACGAAGCGGCGCGAAAAAACGCGATAGCCCGACAATATGTCGCTGAAGCTGCGACCGAACAGCCGCGCCAGCATGCCGGTCAGCGCCTTGTTGCCGAACTGATGGCCACGGCGATAGGCTTCGGTCGCCTCATGCACCCGGCTGCCGACCACCATATCGAGTTGTTCATCGAGCAATCGCGCCACCAGTGCCGGGGCCGATGCCGCGTCATAGGTCGCGTCGCCATCGGCCATCACATAAACATCGGCATCGACATCGGCGAACATCCGCCGCACCACCGCGCCCTTGCCCTGCACCCGCTCGGTACGAACGATCGCGCCTGCAAAAGCGGCAACCTCGGCGGTGCGATCGCTGCTGTTGTTGTCATACACATAGACGCGCGCGTCGGGCAGCGCGGCGCGGAACGCCACCACCGTCTGCGCGATCGCGGCTTCCTCATTGTAGCAAGGCAGGATCACCGCGATGCGTGGTTCGGTCACATTGCCCCCAAAGCTTCTCCCGGCGGCGGGGGAAGGATACCGTAGCTCGGACACGAAGCAGCCTGGCGCAGGTTAAAAGAAGGCGATGCGAGCTGACTTGCTCGCACCGCCCTCACCCATATCACTCGGCGTCGGTCTTCTTTTTACGTGCCGGAGCCTTCTTCTTGGGGGCCTCGGCGGCCTCGTCCGAAGCTTCTGCCACAGGCTCAGCGGCCTTCTTGGCGGCTGCCTTCTTCTTGGGCGCAGGCGCTGCTTCGGCCTCGGCCTCGGCCTCGACTTCCGCCGACCCTTCAGCAGCTACTTCCTTTGCAGCCGCCTTCTTGGCCTTCGCCTTGGGCTTCGCAGGCGCTTCGTCATGGTCATGGCCATGATCGCAATCGGGGCCATGCACATGCGGCACCGCGCCGTCTTCGCTCTCGATCGCAGCTTCCAGTTCCTCACGCGACACTTCGCGGTCGGTCACTTCGGCCTTGTCGAACAGGAAATCGACGACCTTGTCCTCATACAGCGGCGCGCGAAGCTGGGCAGCGGCCATCGGCTCCTGCTGAATATACTGCATGAAGCGCTCGCGGTCTTCCTGGCGATATTGCTGCGCGGCCTGTGCGACCAGGCGGTTCATCTCGGCCTGGGTGACTTCGATGCCATTGGCCTGACCGATCTCCGACAGGAGCAGCCCCAGCCGCACGCGGCGCTCGGCGATCTTGCGGTAATCGTCGCGCTCGGCTTCAAGCTCGGCCATCGCCGCCGCAGGATCTTCCTCATGGCCGGCTTCATGCTCGAGCTGCTGCCAGATCTGGTTGAACTCGGCTTCGACCATCGACGGCGGCACCGGGAAATCATGCCCCTCGGCAAGCTGATCGAGCAGCTTGCGCTTCATATGGGTGCGCGTGAGCTGGCCGGTTTCGTTCTCGAGCTGGCCCTTCATCAGGCCCTGCAACTGCTCAAGGCTCTCGAGCCCAAGCGACTTGGCGAAATCATCGTCGATCGCCATTTCGCCAGAAATCTGGACCTTCTTGATCTTCAGGTCAAAGGTCGCGGGCTTGCCCGCCAGCGTATCGACGCCGTAATCCTCGGGGAAGGTCACCTCGATCTGCTTTTCGTCGCCGACCTTCACGCCGACGAGCTGATCCTCGAACCCTGGGATCAAGCGACCCGTGCCGATCTCGACTGACATGTCCTCGCCGGTGCCGCCGTCAAAGGCGACGCCATCGACCTTGCCCAGGAAATCCATCACGACCAGGTTGCCGGTGGCGGCTTCATGCCCCTCGGGCGCGTCGTCGAACTTCTTCTGCTGCGATGCCAGCTGGTTGATCTGCTCGGCGACCCGCTCCTCGGGCACCGGCACGATCAGCCGCTCGAGCTTGAGCCCCTCGATCGACGGCGCAGGCACGTCAGGGAGGACTTCCAGCTCGACCTTGACCGCTGCGTCCTTGCCCGGCGCATAATCGTCGAGCGACACTGCCGGGGCCATGGCCGGGCGCAGCTTCTGCTCGGCGATCAGCTGCTGAATGCCTTCCTGGATCGAATTGTTCAGCGCGTCCTGCGCGATCGATTCGCCGTGCATCTTGCGCACCAGGTTCGCTGGCACCTTGCCGGGGCGAAAGCCGGGCATGCGGACCTGCGGGGCAACACGCTTCACCTCGGCATCGACCTTGCGATCGATATCCTTGGCGGTGATGGTGAGCGTGTAGGCGCGCTTGAGGCCCTCGTTCAACGTCTCGACAGTCTGCATGTGCGGGGTCGCGCTTTCGTTTCTCGTGAATCCATATGTGGCTGCATCGCCCCTGCATGGGGCGAGACTGGTGCGGGCGAAGGGACTCGAACCCCCACATCTTGCGATACTTGGACCTAAACCAAGCGCGTCTACCAGTTCCGCCACGCCCGCCTGAGAGGACACCGCCGATCAGCCGGCGTCTATAGCAGCCGTGTGAGACAGGGCAAGACACAAGGCAACCGCAATCGACGCCGATCGTTGAGCAGGTGAAGGAGAATGTCGATGCCCGTAGAACCCCCGATGCCCGAACAACCAATGCCCAACGAACCCGGCCAGCCCACCGCGCCCCCTCCCGAGGCCCCGCCGCACCCAGGCGAACAGCCAAGCACGCCCGGCATCCCCGACAGCCCGCCGCCCGAGTTCAACCCGCCAGGGCCGGATATCGATGTGCCTTCACCGCGGCCAGGCGGCGATCCGGGTGTTGCGCCGGGTCAGCCGGTAATGTGATTCTCCCCAGCAGGGGATGCCATAAGCGATCGCGGCCGCAGGCCGTGCTGACGGTATCGCCCGCCCGCGCAGGCCGATTGGGCGTCGGCGTTGGCGTTCAGGATGCCAATGCGCAGAAACTTCAATCGCCGTCATGCCGGGCTTGACCCGGCATTCATGCGAGCCGCCAGCGGCAGATACCTCGCCGGCACTAATCTGCGCCTGCACGCCAGACCCAGGGCGAATGCCCCCTACCCGAGCGCCTTTTTAAGCAACTCATTCACCACGCCGGGGTTCGCCTTACCCGCCATCGCCTTCATCGTCTGCCCGACGAAGAAGCCGAACAGCTTGTCCTTGCCGCCGCGATAATCGGCGACCTTGTCGGGATTGGCGGCGATCACCTTGGCGATCTCGGCCTCGATCGCGCCGGTATCGCTGGTCTGCTTCAGCCCGCGCTCCTCGACGATCACGCCCGCAGCCTGCCCGGTTTCGAGCATGATCTCGAACACCTGCTTGCCCAGCGTGTTCGAGATCGTCCCGCCGGCGATCAGCGCCAACAGCTCGGCCCCTTGAGCGGGGCTGACCGGGCTATCGGCGATGTCGCGGCCAAGCCGGTTCAGCGCGCCGAACAGGTCCGAAATCAGCCAATTCGCCGCCGCCTTGGCCGTCACCTTCGATCCGCATTCGGCCAGCAACACTTCGAACCAGCGGGTGGTTTCGACCTCGGCCGTCAGCACCGCGGCATTATAGGCCGACAGCCCCAATTCGGTTTCATAGCGCCGGCGCTTAGGATCGGGCAGCTCAGGCAAGCTCGCCCGGCATTCTGCCAGGAAGGCATCGTCGAGCACCAGCGGCAACAAATCGGGATCGGGGAAGTAGCGATAGTCGTGCGCGTCTTCCTTCGACCGCATCGAGCGCGTCTCGCCGCGATCGGGGTCGTAGAGCCGCGTTTCCTGCACGATCTTGCCGCCGGCTTCGAGCACATCGACCTGGCGGCGCGCCTCATGCTCGATCACCGCCATCACGAATCGCACCGAATTGACGTTCTTGGTTTCGGTCCGCGTGCCGAATTCCTCGCCGGGCTTACGCACGCTGACATTGACGTCGGCGCGCATCGAGCCTTCCTCCATATTGCCGTCGCACGAACCGACATAGCGCAGGATCGAACGCAGCTTGCGGACATAGGCCCCCGCTTCGGCGGGCGAGCGCATGTCGGGCTTCGACACGATTTCCATCAGCGCAACGCCCGACCGATTGAGATCGACATAGCTGCGCGTCGGGTGCTGATCGTGCATCAGCTTGCCCGCGTCCTGCTCGACATGGATGCGCTCGACGCCGATCGCCTTGACCGGCGAATCGGGGTCTTTCTCGTCGAGCTGGACGGTGATCGTCCCCTCACCCACCAACGGATGATAAAGCTGGCTGATCTGATAGCCCTGCGGCAGATCGGCATAGAAATAATTCTTGCGGTCGAAGCGCGACCATTTGTTGATCGCCGCGTCGATCGCCATGCCGGTACGCACCGCCTGGGCGATGCACTCGCGGTTGAGCGTCGGCAACATCCCCGGCATCGCCGCATCGACCAGGCTGACCTGGCTGTTCGGCTCAGACCCGAAAGCGGTCGACGCGCCCGAAAAGAGCTTGGCGTTCGAGGTGACCTGCGCGTGAACTTCGAGGCCGATCACGACCTCCCAGTCGCCAGTGGCGCCCTGAATACGATAGCTGCTCATCTTACCACCATGCCTCGGCGCGAGCGGTGAAGCCGGCGCGTTCTTCCAATGCCAGGCCGGCATTCAGCACGCCCTGCTCGTCGAGCGGGCGGCCGATCACTTGCAGCCCCAGCGGCAGGCCGCCGGCGTCCAGCCCGCCGGGTACCGACATCGCGGGCAGCCCCGCCAGTGACGACGGCACCGTGAACACGTCGTTCAAGTACATCGCCAGCGGATCGGCCATCTTCTCACCCAGCGCGAACGCCGCCGACGGCGCGGTCGGGGTCAGCAGCAAATCGCAATGGCCCCAAGCCTCGGCGAAATCGCGCGCGATCAATGTGCGGACCTTCTGCGCCTGGGTGTAATAGGCATCGTAAAAGCCAGCCGACAGCACATAGGTGCCGATCATGATCCGGCGCTTCACCTCGGGACCAAAGCCCGCCGAACGGGTCGCGGCGTACATGTCCTGGAGGTTCGCGCCTTCGGGCAGCTCGCGCTGGCCATAGCGGACGCCGTCATAGCGCGCGAGGTTCGACGAAGCTTCGGCCGGGGCGATGATGTAATAGGCTGGCAGCGCGTAGCGGGTGTGCGGCAGCGACACCTCGACGATCTCGGCCCCCGCATCACGCAGCCAGTCGATCCCCTGCTGCCACAATGCCTCGATCTCGGCGGGCATGCCATCGACTCGATATTCCTTGGGGATGCCGACTCGCTTGCCCTTCAGGTCGCTCGACAAACCAGCTTCCCACTGCGGTACTGCCAGATCGAGCGAAGTCGAATCCTTGGGGTCGAACCCGCTCATCGCCTCGAGCATGATCGCGCAGTCACGCACGTCGCGCGCCATCGGCCCCGCCTGGTCGAGCGACGAGGCGAAGGCGACCACGCCCCAGCGCGAGCAGCGGCCATACGTCGGCTTGATGCCCGAGATGCCGACAAACGCCGCAGGCTGGCGGATCGAGCCGCCGGTGTCGGTGCCGGTCGCCGCGGGGCACAGCCGCGCCGCGATTGCCGAGGCGCTGCCGCCCGACGATCCGCCAGGCGCCATTGCGGCGTTGCCGCCGTCGCTCCGCCGCCACGGGCTGATGACGTTACCGAAATAGCTCGTCTCGTTCGACGAACCCATTGCGAACTGGTCGAGGTTGAGCTTGCCGAGCATCCCTGCCCCGGCTTCCCATAATTTCCCCGACACCGTCGATTCATAGGGCGGCACGAAGCCTTCGAGGATGTGGCTGGCGGCGGTGGTCTGCACGCCCTTGGTGCAGAACAAATCCTTCATGCCGATCGGCACGCCCGCCAGCGGCTTGGCCGCGTCGCCTGCCGCGCACGCGGCATCGGCGGCGTCGGCGGCGGCTAGCGCATGATCGGGGGTGTCGACGATGAAGGCGTTGAGCGCCTTCGCGCCGGCAACCGCCGCGTTGAAGCCTTCGGCCACTTCGCGCGCCGAGAAATCGC
Organism: Sphingomonas sp. 37zxx; assembly: GCF_000786205.1. Lineage (GTDB taxonomy): Bacteria > Pseudomonadota > Alphaproteobacteria > Sphingomonadales > Sphingomonadaceae > Sphingomonas. The sequence goes on from NZ_JROH01000012.1 coordinate 18,307, forward strand.
CTGCGCGAAAGCCGTCACGGATACCGGCGACGGTGAGGTCGGTAAGCTTGGTCATTCGATCACCTTGGGCACCGCGAAAAAGCCATGTTCGGCCTGCGGCGCGTTGGCCAGCACCAGGTCGCGCTGGTCGGGCTCGGTCACCACGTCTTCGCGCAAACGAAGCGTGTTGGGGATGACGGCGGTCATCGGCTCGATGCCGGTGCAGTCGACCTCGCCCAATTGCTCGATCCAGCCAAGGATGTTGTTGAGTTCGGGCGCCATTGCCTGCGCCTCGTCATCGGTGATCGCGATCCTGGCGAGGCTCGCGATGCGTTTCACGGTTGCGGTGTCTACGGACATTTGTCGCGGCTAGCATCGTGCCTTGCCCGCTTCAAGCGTCCGACTGGCGAACCAGCGGTTGCACCTTGCACGCAGGTGACGCACGAGAAGGCCCAAAGCTGGGAGCGGTGATGCCGCATCGCGAAGGGAAAGGCCGAAATCGTGGAGCGTAAGTTTCTGTATCTGGTGGTCGTGCTGATCGTCCTGGTGATCGCCGCCGGCATAGCTTATCAAATTGATGCTATTGGGTTGATGCGAAAAACGATGGTGCCGAAAGTGCCATTCGTCGCCCAGCCAGCCGCCGCGCCCAATGCCTATGCACAGCCGGCCATGTGGATCGCCCGCCCCGACCGCGCCGAAAATCCGGCGATGTGGGTGCCTGAAGGGTTCGCACCCGGCAAAAACCCGCCCGCCGCCGTGTTTTTCATCCATCCGACATCCTATCTCGACACCGGCCAGTGGAACGCCCCGCTCGACAATGCCGTTGCCAATGCCCGCGCGGCGACGTTCCTGCGCGGCCAGGCGAGTGCCTTCAATGAAGTCGGCGCGATCTGGGCACCGCGCTATCGGCAGGCGACGTTCGGCGCGTTCCTGACCAGCGAGCAAAGCGCACGCCAGGCGCTGGCACTTGCCTATGGCGATGTGCTGGCGGCGTTCGATCGGTTCGTCCTCGAAGTCGGGCCGGAGCGCCCGATCATCCTGGCGGGCCACAGCCAGGGCGCGCTGCACCTAACCAATTTGCTCAAGGACCGGATCGCAGGCCAACCGATCGCACGGCGAATCGTCGCTGCCTATGTCGTCGGCTGGCCGGTATCGAAGCCTGCCGACCTGCCCGCCTTGGGCCTGCCCGAATGCCGCACCGCCGATCAGACCGGCTGCATCCTGTCGTGGCAGACCTTTGCCGAACCCGCCGATCCGGCGCTGCTGTTCGACACCTTCGATCAGACGACTGGCTTCAACGGCCAGCCGCGTGCCGGGACGCCGGTGGTGTGCACCAATCCGATCACCGGCAATGCCGGCGATTCGGCCCCGGCCTCGGCCAATCTTGGCACGCTGTTGCCGTCCGAGGATCTTACCCAGGCGACACTGGCGGCGGGACAAGTCCCCGCGCGATGCGACGGACGCGGCATCCTGTTGATCGGCGCGCCGCCCGAAATGGGCAATTTCGTGCTGCCGGGGAACAATTATCACGTGTTCGACTACAGCCTGTTCTGGGCCAATGTCCGCCGGGATGCGGCACAGCGCATGGCGGCATTCGCGCAATGATCACCACCGACAAGGGCGCGTTTGCGGCGGTCTTGCCCGATGGCGGACGCTTGATCGGGCTGGACGTGGGCACCAAGACGATCGGCACCGCCTTTTGCGACGCGGGCTGGAGCTTTGCCAGTCCGGCGACGCTGATCCGCCGCACCAAGTTTCAAAAGGACAAGGCCGAAATCATCGCCATGATCGCCAAACAGGCGGTGCGCGGGATCGTCATCGGCCTGCCGCTCAACCTGGACGGCAGCGATTCGCCGCGCACCCAATCGACTCGCGCCTTTGCCCGCAATGTCGATGATCTGGCGTTGCCGGTGTTGCTGTGGGACGAACGCTGGTCGACCGTGGCGGTGGAGCGAACGCTGATCGAGCAGGACGCAAGCCGCGCCAAGCGCGCCGAACGGATCGACAATATGGCCGCCGCCTGGATCCTTCAGGGCGCGATCGATGCGCTGGCGCATGGATGACGGCGGGTAATCAACGCCTTAGATCGCCGCCCCTTCGGCATGGTCCCAAAGCGCGTATCGGCATAAGCTTGCGCCCAGGGCGGGGGCGTTCTACCCGCCAGTCTTAATGTCAGCATCGGACCACTCCCCCGCCGCCGTCCTCGACGGACGAGCCGCGTTCCCGCACCGGCACCTCACCGGAATCGGCGGATTGCAACCGCACGAAATCACCTTCCTGCTCGACGAATCCGAACAATGGATCGAGGCGAATCGCGCGCGCGCCAAAAATGATCGCCGGCTCGACGGGGTTACCCAGATCAACGCCTTTTTCGAAAATTCGACGCGCACCTTGCTGTCGTTCGAAATCGCGGGGAAGCGGCTGGGGGCCGATGTCGTCAACATGGGCGTCGGCCAATCGAGCGTGAAGAAGGGCGAAACGCTGATCGACACCGCGGTGACGCTCAACGCGATGCGCGCCGACGTGATCGTCATCCGCCACGGCAGTTCGGGCGCGGTGCAGTTGATTGCCGACAAGGTCGATTGCCCGGTGCTCAACGCCGGCGACGGCAGCCATGAACATCCGACACAGGCACTGCTCGACGCGCTGACGATCCGGCGGCGGCGCGGCAGCATCGCCGGCCAGCGCGTGGTGATCTGCGGCGATGTGCTGCACAGCCGAGTCGCGCGGTCGAACATGCTGGCGCTCGCCTCGCTCGCCGCCGAAGTCCGCGTCGTCGGCCCGTCGACGCTGATGCCTGCGGCGGTCGAGCAAATGGCGGTCACGCGCTTCACCGATTTCGATGCCGCATTGGAAGGCGCGGACGTCGTCATGATGTTGCGGCTGCAAAATGAACGGATGTCGGGGGCGTTCATCCCGTCGACCCGCGAATATCATCGCCGCTATGGCCTGACGCCGCAGCGGCTGGCGCTGGCCAAGCCCGACGCGCTGGTGATGCACCCCGGGCCGATGAACCGTGGGGTAGAGATCACCTCTTCAGTCGCCGACATGCCCGGACGATCGGCGATCACCGAACAGGTCGAAATGGGGGTCGCGGTGCGGATGGCCTGCCTGGATGTGCTTACCCGGCGCGCCCGCGGTGTGGAGGGTTGGGCATGACCACCGTTTTCGTGAACGCGATGCTGGTGTGCCCCGAGGCTGGCGCGCGCCGTGGCAGCCTGCAGGTGGGCGGCGATCGAATCACCCGCGTCGGCGATTTCGATCCGCCGACGGGTTCGACGATCATCGATTGTCGTGGCCGGATGCTCGCGCCCGCGATCGTGGATCTGGGCGTCTTTGCGATCGACAAGCCTGCATGCCTTGCCGGCGGGATCGTCCGTGTCGGGCTGATGCCCGATCAATCGCCGATCCTCGACGATCCGGGCATCGTTCAGCGCGCCGCCGACATGGGGAAGCCCGAGCTGTGGGTCCATCCGATCGCCGCCGCCACGCGCGGCCTGGCGGGAATCGACCTTGCTGAAATGGCGATCAACCAGGAGGCGGGCGCACGCGCCGTGGCGACCGGACGCGGCTGGATCGCCGACAGCGGCGTGATGCGCCGGGTGCTGGCCTATGCCGCCGACATCGGCCTGACCGTGATCGCGCATCCCGAGGATGCCGGGCTTGCCGCAGGCGCCGTGGCGACCGAGGGAGAGACGGCGACGCGGCTGGGCCTTCGCGCCGCGCCCGCCATCGTCGAATCGCTGGCGATCGCGCGGGACCTGATGCTGGCGCAGGAAACCGGCGCGGCGATCCATTTCCGGCAAGTGACGACCGCCGGCGGGTTCGACCTGATCCGCGCGGCGCGTGCCAGAGGCGTTCGCGTGACTTGCGGCATTTCGCCCGCGCATCTGTTGCTGTCGGACATCGCGATGAACGATTTCCGCACCTTCGCGCACCTGTCGCCACCGCTGCGGTGCGAGGCAGATCGTCAGGCGGCGCTGGCCGCGCTGGCCGACGGCACGATCGACGTGCTCACCTCGTCGCACGATCCACGCGGGCCGGAGGAAAAGCGCCTGCCCTTCGCCGATTCGGCTCCGGGCATGTCGGGCGCAGAGACGCTGCTGCCGCTTGGGCTTGGGCTGGTGCATGACGGCACCATCACGATCGAGCGGCTGTTCGCGCTGCTGGCGCACAATCCCGCGCACATCCTTGGCCTGGAAACCGGATCGCTCACCGTCGGCCACCCCGCCGACCTGATCCTGGTCGATCCCGACATCGGCGCGCAAATTGTCGGGGAGAAAATGGTCGGACGCGCCGGCAACACGCCGTTCGACGGGCTGCCCGTGCAAGGCCGGGTAAAGCTGGTGATGAAGGGCGGCACCCGGCTCGATTGAGCCTGGCGCTGCCGAACGCTGCGGTTCAGCGCATCGCCATGCGTGCGGGCGTAACCCACGCCGCCATGCGATCCCCTGCCTGCACTCGAACGAAGCAATTGCCGCCACCGGCGCGTACCGCGCGGCAGACGCGATCGGCGTCGGCGCGGGCGAAGCCGCCCACAGAAAGCCTATAGAAATTCTGAGTCCGCACGCTGATGCTCGCAGCCTGCGGCGTCATCGCGCCCAACGTGCCGACACGGCGCGACAACCGGCTCCACGCCTCGCGCGCTATGCCCGCATTTTCATAGGCACCAAGCTGCACATAGAAATCGCCGCGCGCTGGACCGGCAGCGGCAACCTGCACCGGCACGGCGACCGACGCTCGCCGGGACGGAGCCGCTGCTAGGCGCGTGGTTGCGCCATAGGCCGAGGGCAGCGCTTGCACGACCTCCCGGCGCTCGGCAAAAACGATGCGGCGCGCAGTAGCCTCGGCACGCACGGGCGCAGCGGCGGCGGGCACATCGACGCTTGCGACTACCGCAGGCTCGATCGCGCTCGCCACCGGCTCGCTGATGGATTCAGCCCAGATCGGCGCGGCAGCAACTTGCTGCGGCATGGCGTTGAGCGCGAGCCGCACAGGACGCCCCTGATCGGCGACGGGCACGATGTTCATCAGCGCGGCAACCTGATCCGATGCAGTCGTCGGTCGGGCAAAGGCTGCCCATTGCATGATGCGCTGCTGCACCTGCGCTGCGGGCAGATCGATCTCGGCGATCGTCTTTGCTTCCATCCACCGCCCCGACAGCGCCAGGCTGAGCGCCAGGTTCTGACGGACTTTTGCGTCGGCTTCGGGCTGACGCGCCGCCTCGCCCAGCAACTGCACCGCAGCAACCGGATCGCCAGCCAACGCCAGCGCCAGTCCGCGATCGGCAGCGCTGATATAGGCGGCATGTGCGGCAAGCGTTCCGCGCGCACGCTCCCACTGCCCCATCGCCGTCTGCGCCAGCGACAGGTTCAGTGCGGCACGGCCGTTGGTCGGATCGAGGCTGAGGGCTTCCTCAAGCGCCTGCGCCGCTGACAGGAAGCGCCCGCCGCTGAGGTAGGTCTGGCCGAGCAGCGCGCGATAGCCCGCATCCTGCGGCACCATCGCCACTGCCTGTTCGGCATGACCGATCGCCTGCACGAAGGCGCGGTCGTCGAGTGCATTTTGCGCTGCTTTGGCGTCTTTTGCCGCCCGCTTGGTGACGGCATCCGAATCGGTCTTGCCTGCGAAGGCTGCGGAAAAATGCATCGACGTGCCGCCAATCGCCGACACCGCCATCACGGTCACGGCAGCCCCAAGGCCAATCTTGGTCACGGTCTTCATCGTGCAGTCCCCAACATCATCTTTTGGCCACAGGAAGCTGGCTCGCCAGCACTTCGACCTCGGGCACGGTCGCCAAAAAGGCGTCGAGCGCCTGGATCATCAACATCTGCGCCGATTGATTGCGTACCGCCGACGCCAGCCGCAGTCGCAAATGGCGATCGGCTTCGAGCCGCAGGGTAAAAGCCGCCTTGGTCTTCTTGGCCGTCACCTCACGCGCCATCCTGGCAACGGTGTTGGCTGAAACGGCACGCGATACCGGCGATTCCACAGGAGCAAACGGCACGACTTCCTGCGCCAGCGCCTCTCGCTGCCGAAGCACTGGAGGAACCGGCGGGTGCGGATCGGGCTGGGTTGCCGAAGCAATCGGTTCGGCCGGCGCAGGCGAACCCATGTCGTTCCAGCCAAGGTCTTCGGCCAGCGAATTATAGCCCATCAGCCCTTGCGGGCGCATTGCCGGCTTGGCCTGCCCTTTGCGGGCGAGCAGCCCCGATGACAGCGAAGCGATTGGCTTGGCGGATCCGAACATCGCCATGTCAGCCCACCACCCGGCGGCCAAAGCCGCCAGCGGCGCGCGAGGCGGCGAAGCCGCTGGTAGCGGCGGGTGGGGCGAAGACGGTGCGGCGGAAATTCTTTTCCAGCCGGTCGGAGATATAGGACCAAAGCGCCGTGACTTCGGCGGCCGATTTGCCCTTGGGGTCGACCTCCATCACCGTGCGTCCGTCGATCATCGACGCGGCGAAATCGGTGCGATGATGCAGCGTGATCGGCGCGACCGTGCCGTGCTGCGACAGCGCGATCGCCGCTTCGCTGGTGATGCGCGCCTTTGGCGTGGCGGCGTTGACGACGAAGATCAGCGGCTTGGCGGCGCGATCGCACAGGTCGACCGTCGCGCCCACCGCGCGCAGGTCATGCGGACTGGGCCGAGTCGGGATGACGATGAGTTCGGCAACCGCGATCACGCTCTGGATCGCCATGGTGATGGCAGGCGGTGTATCGATCACCGCCAGGCGAAAGCCCTGTTGGCGCAGCACTTCGAGATCGGCGGCGAGGCGCGCGACCGTGGTCTGGGCGAACGCCGGCATCTCGGTCTCGCGCTCGTTCCACCAATCCGACAGCGAGCCTTGGGGATCGATGTCGATCAGCACCACCGGGCCGGCACCTGCAAGCTGGGCCTGCACCGCCAGATGCCCCGACAGCGTGGTCTTACCCGAACCGCCCTTCTGCGATGCCATCGCCAGTACGCGCATGAGTTCCCCTGAAATCCCGCTATTCCAGCCTCCTCCTATCCGCGAGAAGCCATAAGAAGCCGTTAATAGCGACATGCGGGCACCGCTTCGCCGGGTGGTTATGGTTCAGGAAATCTTTGCCAATTATTGCTAAGCAGCGCTATTTATGAACAGGATTATCGAAGTGGGGGCATCGTTATGAAGAAGCGTCTATTGCTGGTCGCGGCGGCAAGCCTTGGCCTGTTGGCAGCCGCACCGATGCAGACGAGCGATGTGAAGGCCGGTGTCGATGCCTGGGCGCGCGGTGATTTCAAACGCGCGGTGGAGCAGTGGCGTGGTCCGGCGGTGAGCGGCGATGCCGATGCCCAGTTCAATCTGGGGCAAGCCTATAAGCTGGGGCGCGGCGTGCCGGTCGATCTGGCGATGGCCGAGGAATGGTATCGCAAGGCAGCGCTGCAAAACCATGCGCAGGCGCAGGATAATTACGGCCTGGCGCTGTTCCAGAACGGCAAGCGCGGCGAGGCGGTGCCATGGCTGGAGAAATCCGCCGCGCGGGGCGAGGCGCGATCGCAATTCGTGCTGGGGACAATGTTGTTCAACGGCGATGCCGTGCCCAAGGATTGGGTGCGCGCCTATGCGCTGATGGCCCGCGCCAATGCCGCCGGCTTGCCGCAAGGATCGCAGACGCTGGCGCAGATGGACAAATTTATCGGCCTGGCCGACCGGCAGAAAGGGCTGGCGCTGGCGCGGCAATATGAAAACGAACTCACCCGCGCACCCTCGCTAACCGCCGCCAACCCCCCGACCGGCCCAGCAGCGATGGCGCGTGTCGATGTGCCCCAGTCGCAACCAGCGGCTAGGCCAGCGCCGGCTGCGGTGCCGCTGGCAGCAGCCGACAAGCCACCAGTTCCCGGTGCAACACCAAAGTTGGTGGCGGCGCGCACTTCAGGCGATTGGCGGATCCAGCTCGGGGCATTCCGCGATGCTGGCAATGCGCGATCGCTGTGGACCAAGGTGTCGGGCATCGGCGCGCTGGCGGGCACCAAGCCCTATTACGTCAAGTCGGGCGAGGTGACGCGCATGCTGGTGGGGCCGTTTGCCAGCAACGCCGAGGCTGCCCGGGCCTGCGCCGCGGTAAAGCGGACGGGGCAAGACTGCCTGCCGACCAAGGGCTAACCATATTCCCCGGTACGGGAAGGCTTAGCTGGTCACCCAATCTGCGCGGCCAATCCCCTGAGCATATAGTAACGCAGTGAGGTCACCATGCTCGATCCGCGCCGCTGCGGCAGCGGCGACGATCGGCTTGGCACGATAGGCAATTCCCAGCCCCGCCGCGCGGATCATCGGCAAGTCGTTGGCACCATCGCCCACCGCCATCGTCGCTTCGGGCACCAGCCCCAGATCGGCCATCGCTGCCCGCAACGTTGCTTCCTTGGTGCTCGAATCGACGATGGGCTTCTCCACCTCGCCGGTCAGCACATCCTCGGCGATCAGCAACCGGTTGGCGATCACGCGATCAAAGCCGATTTCTGCCCCCACCGGGTCAGCAAAGCGCGTGAAGCCGCCAGAAATCAGGATCGTCGCCGCCCCGCGTGCGCGCATCGTGCGCACCAGCGTCTTTGCCCCCGACGTCAGCGTCACCCGTTCGGCAAGGCAGCGGTCGATCGCCGATGCTTCCAGCCCCCGCAGCAGCGCCACCCGCGCATCGAGCGCTTCGGCGAAATCGAGTTCGCCGCGCATGGCCCGCTCGGTAATGTCGGAGATCTGCGGCTTGACCCCGGCATAGTCGGCGAGTTCGTCGATGCACTCAACAGTGATCATCGTCGAATCCATATCGGCGATCAGCAGCCGCTTTAGCCGGTCTGCTTGCGGCTGGACCACGATGTCGACGCCGGGGATTACCCCCTCCAGCGCATCGCGAGCGGCGAGCGAGGCTCCGTCGAAATACAGATCGGCGGCGACACCCTCGTCGATCCAGGCCCAGTCGCCCGGCAAGCCCAGTGCATCGCGCGCGGCGGAAATATCCCCCGCAGTAAGCGATTCGGATGCTATCAGCGTCGCTGTGAACAAGGTGTCTTCCTCTGGCCGACCAATTGTGGCGCTCATCGCAGGGCCGACCGCAAGCGGCAAGTCCGCGCTCGCACTGGCGCTGGCCAAGCGTCATGGTGGAACGATCATCAACGCCGATTCGGCGCAAGTCTATCGCGACCTGCGAATCCTGTCGGCGCGCCCTTCGATCGCGGAGGAAGCACAAGCACCGCATCGGCTGTTCGGCCATGTCGACGGGACCGAAGTATATTCGGCGGCGCGCTGGGCCGATGAAGCCAAAGCCGCGATCGATGAGGCACACGCGGCTGGCGGCCTGCCGATCCTGGTCGGTGGCACCGGGCTGTATATCCGCACCTTGCTCGACGGCATTGCGCCGGTGCCCGATATTGATCCGGCGGTGCGCGACGCGGTGCGGGCGATGCCGGTGGCGGCGGCGCATGCAGCGCTGGCCGCGCTCGACCCGGCAGCCGCCGCGCGTCTTGCCGCGGCCGACACAACGCGGGTGGCGCGCGCGCTGGAGGTGGTACGGTCGACCGGCCAAACGCTTGCCGCCTGGCAGGCCGAGCGCCACGGCGGCATCGCCGATGCGATCGACTTGCGCCCGCTGATCCTGCTGCCCGAGCGTGAGTGGCTGTTCGATCGCTGCGATCGCAGGCTGGAGTCGATGTTCGACCAAGGGGCGGTGGACGAGGTAAGGGCATTGCTGGCGCAGCCGGGTATTCCAGTCGTCGCCCCGGTTCGCCGGGCAATCGGGGTGCGCGAAATCGGTGACTGGCTGGCGGGGAGGATCGACCGTGACACGGCATTGGCAATGGCCAAGCTGGCAACGCGGCAATATGCGAAACGGCAATATACCTGGTTCCGAAACCAGCCCCCGGCCGCATGGCCGCACCATCAAGCGACAGAATGTGACGATATTGTGTCAATTTTTGCCATTTAGTTACGCAATTGTGAGTTGACGTGTAGTTTTAATGCCGGTAGCAGCGCCCCTCGCGACCCTGCTGCGGCGCAATAAAGGAGACGAACTGTGACGCAGAAAAGTGGAGCCGATATCCTGGTCGAGGCGCTGTGCGATCTCGGCGTGGAAATCGTGTTCGGCTATCCCGGCGGCGCGGTGCTTCCGATTTACGACGCACTGTTCCGGTCGAAGCGCATTCGCCACATCCTGGTGCGGCACGAACAGGCAGCGACGCATGCCGCCGAAGGCTATGCGCGATCGACCGGCAAGCCCGGCGTCGTGCTGGTCACGTCAGGCCCCGGCGCGACCAATGCGGTCACCGGCATCACCGATGCACTGCTAGATTCGATCCCGATGGTGGTCATCACCGGACAGGTGCCGACCAGCCTAATCGGCACCGATGCGTTTCAGGAGGCCGATACCGTCGGCATCACCCGCCACTGCACCAAGCATAATTATCTGGTGAAAGACCCCGCCAAGCTGGGCGCGGTGATCCACGAGGCGTTCCATATCGCCACCTCGGGACGCCCGGGGCCGGTGGTGATCGACATCCCCAAGGATGTGCAGGTCGCAACCGCGCATTATACCAAGCCCGGCCCGATCCAGCACAAAGCCTATCGCCCCCAGATGAAGGCCGATCGCGCGTCGATCGAGGCGGCGGTCGACATGCTGGCAGCGGCGGAACGCCCGATCCTCTACACCGGCGGCGGCGTCATCAATGCCGGCCCCGGCGCATCGCTGTTGCTGCGCGAACTGGCGCGGATCACCGGCGCGCCGGTCACCTCGACGCTGATGGGCCTGGGAGCCCTGCCCGCCTCCAGCCCGCAATGGCTGGGGATGCTGGGGATGCACGGCACGTATGAAGCCAATATGGCGATGAACAAGGCCGATTTGATCGTGTCGGTCGGCGCGCGATTCGATGATCGCGTGACCGGCAGGCTCGATGCGTTCAGCCCGCTCAGCCGCAAGATCCACATCGACATCGACCGTTCGAGCGTGAACAAGAATGTCCGTGTCGACCTGCCGGTGATCGGCGATGCCGGGCTGGTGCTGGAGGACATGATCCATGTCTGGAAAAGCCGGCATTACCCCAAGCCCGACCTTGCCGAATGGTGGAACCGGGTAAATGGCTGGCGCGCGGCCAAGTGCCTCGACTTCACCGACGCCGAAGATTCGATCATGCCGCAGCGCGCGATCCGGCAATTGTACGACGCGACCAAGCATCGTGCGCCGATCATCTCTACCGAAGTCGGCCAGCATCAGATGTGGGCGGCGCAGCATTTCGGGTTCGAAGCGCCGAACAAATGGCTGACTTCGGGCGGCCTCGGCACGATGGGCTATGGCCTGCCAGCCGCGATCGGCGCGCAGCTTGGCAATCCAGGTGCCTTGTGCATCGACATCGCCGGGGAAGCATCGATCCAGATGAACATCCAGGAACTGGCGACGGCAACGCAATATCGGCTGCCGGTGAAGGTGTTCATCCTCAACAACGAATATATGGGGATGGTCCGCCAATGGCAGGAGCTGACCTATTCGAGCCGCTATGCCGAAAGCTATTCGGATTCGCTGCCCGATTTCGTGAAACTGGCCGAAGCCTATGGCTGGAAGGGTATTCGCATCGAAACCCGCGACCAGCTCGATCAGGGTATTGCCGATATGCTCGCGCATGACGGGCCGGTGATGGTCGATTGCATGGTGTCGAAGCTCGCCAACTGCTTCCCGATGATCCCCTCGGGCGCGGCGCATACCGAAATGATGCTGCAAGCCAATGAAGTTACCGGCGAAATGGACGACGAGGCCAAGGCGCTGGTGTAACTTCTGCCCCCCTCCCGCTTGCGGGAGGGGTCGGGGGAGGGCTTTCTAAGCGCCGTCCTCCATCTCCCCACCCCTGCCCCTCCCGCAAGCGGGAGGGGGGAAGAGACGATCATGAAGATTCGCCAAGAATTGCAGGAACGACACACCCTGGCGGTGCTGGTCGATAACGAACCGGGCATCCTGGCGCGCATCGCCGGGCTGTTTTCAGGTCGCGGCTATAATATCGAAAGCCTGACCGTTACCGACGTGTCCGAGGACGAAAGCGTCAGCCGGATCACCATCGTCACCAGCGCATCGGCGCATGTGATGGAACAGATCATCGCCCAGCTCGACCGGCTGGTGCCGGTGCACAAGGTGACCGACCTCACCGCGCTTGGCCCGCATGTTGAACGCGAGTTGGCGCTGCTGAAAGTCGCCGGGGTCGGCGATCACCGGATCGAGGCGCTGCGGCTGGCCGATGTCTATCGCGCGCGCGTCGTCGATGCGACCACCAGCAGTTTCGTGTTCGAAGTGACCGGCGGCAGCGAAAAGATCGACAAGTTCGTCGAACTGATGCGCGAAGTCGGCCTGATCGAGGTCGCCCGCACCGGCGTCGTCGCGATCTCGCGCGGGAAAGAAGCCGCTTAACCCGGATTTCATCGTCATCCCCGCGCAGGCGGGGATCCATAATCACTGGCGCCTGCGGGTATGGATTCCCGCCGGCGCGGGAATGACAAAAGGAAAAAACATGCGTGTTTACTACGACTCCGACGCCGACCTGAACCTGCTGACCGGCAAGAAGATCGCCATCCTCGGCTATGGTTCGCAGGGTCACGCGCATGCGCAGAACCTGCGCGATTCGGGCGTTACCGACGTCGCGATCGCGCTGCGCGAAGGATCGGCGACCCGCGCCAAGGCCGAGGCCGCCGGCTTCAAGGTGCTGTCGAACCGCGAAGCTGCGCAATGGGCCGACCTCATCATGATGGTTGCCCCCGACGAGCATCAGGCGGCGATCTGGGACGCCGACCTCAAGGGCCATATGAAGCCCGGCGCGGCGATCGCCTTCGCGCATGGCCTCAACGTCCATTTCGGCCTGATCGAGCCGCCCAAGGACATCGACGTCATCATGATCGCGCCCAAAGGCCCCGGCCACACCGTGCGCAGCGAATATGTGCGCGGCGGCGGCGTGCCGTGCCTGATCGCGATCCATCAGGACGCGACCGGCAACGCGCATGACATCGCGCTTGCCTATGCCAGCGGCGTCGGCGGCGGGCGTTCGGGGATTATCGAAACCAATTTCCGCGAGGAATGCGAAACCGATCTGTTCGGCGAGCAGGCAGTGCTGTGCGGCGGCATCACCCATCTGATCCAGGCGGGGTTCGAGACGCTGACCGAAGCGGGCTACGCCCCCGAAATGGCCTATTTCGAGTGCCTCCACGAAACCAAGCTGATCGTCGACCTGCTATATGAGGGCGGCATCGCCAACATGCGCTATTCGATCAGCAACACCGCCGAATATGGTGACATCACCACCGGCCCGCGCATCATCACTGACGAGACCAAGAAGGAGATGAAGCGCGTGCTCGACGACATCCAGTCGGGCCGCTTCGTCAAGAACTTCGTCCTCGACAACCGCGCCGGCCAGCCCGAGCTCAAGGCGGCGCGGAAGCGTGCCGAGGCGCACCCGATCGAAAAGGTCGGCAGCGAATTGCGCGCGATGATGCCGTGGATCGGTGCCAACAAGCTGGTGGACAAAGAAAAGAACTGACCGAGTAAATACAGGCCCTCACCCTATCGGCGCTGCGCGCCTCTTCCCTCTCCCGCCTGCGGGAGAGGGAGGGAGCGGCGTAGCCGCGGAAGGGTGAGGGACTGTCACCCAAAACCAGCATAGTTGGAAACGCTGGGTTCCGATCCAACGGTTTGACTCCACCGCCCGCACAACCGACCTTCCCGTTCGGTATCAACGAACAGGGAACCTCCATCATGCGCAAGAGCCTCACCTTCCTCGCCCTTCTCGCCGCGACCCCGCTGATCGCGCAGTCGACCCCCGGCCTCCCCGGCCAGCAGGATGCCAGCCGTGTCACCGCCGGCACCTACACCGCCGATGCCAATCATTCGCTGATCGGCTGGGAAGTCGATCATTTCGGCTTTAACCCCTATTTCGGCATTTTCGGCGACGTCGCTGGCACGCTGACGATCGACCCCGCCAATCTTTCGGCGACCAAGGTCGATGTCACCATTCCAGTGTCGAAGGTCGTCACCGCCAGCGCCGGCCTGACCGGCCATCTCACGCGCCCGGGCAAGGACGGCGGCAAGCCTGACTTTTTCGGCGCGAATGCCTCCGATGCGCGGTTCGTCTCTACCGCGGTGAAGGCAACGGGCAATACGGCGCTGATCATGGGCAATCTGACGCTGAACGGCGTGACCAAGCCTGTCACGATCGAAGCCGAGTTCGTCGGCGCGGGCAATAACCCGATGAACAAGAAGCTGACCGTTGGTTTCGAGGGCGACACCACGATCAAGCGCAGCGATTTCGGCATCATGGGCGCGCTGCCCGTCGTGTCGGACGAAGTCGAACTCGACATCACCATCGCGTTCGAGAAAAACTGAATAGTGATTCAGTCGCCGCGTAGCCCCTTGCGGGCTGCGCGGCGCTTTTACTGGCCCTCGCACAAAGATGCTGGACGCGGCGGCACTGGGAAGGCATAGCGGGGTCATGACCTTGGCACCGATCGCATCGCTTCGACTTACGCGCCCTTAAGGCGCGACGCGACGATCCTGCGCGCCCCTTAAGGGTGACTTTCGAACCATCGATTTTCCCGCCGGCGCTCGTGAAGTGCCGTGCCAGCGTGTTCAGAGAGGCCAGCGATGCTGCGCGATCCATCGACCAAATACCGCCCCTTCCCCGCCGTCGACCTGCCCGATCGCCAATGGCCTTCGCGCAGCATCACCCAGCCGCCGCGCTGGCTGTCAACCGACATGCGCGACGGCAATCAGGCGCTCATCGATCCGATGGATGCCGAAAAGAAGAACCGGTTCTTCGACCTGCTGGTATCGGTGGGCTTAAAGGAAATCGAGGTCGGCTTCCCCAGCGCGGGCGCTACCGAGTTTGATTTCATCTCGGGGCTGGTGCGCTCTGGCCGCATTCCCGACGATGTAACGGTGCAGGTGCTGACGCAATCGCGCCGCGATCTGATCGAAAAGAGCTTCGAGAGCCTCGACGGCGCGAATCGCGCAATCGTGCATCTGTACAATGCGGTGTCACCGGCATGGCGGCGGATCGTGTTCGGCATGAGCCGCGACGAAGTGCGCGACATCGCGGTGACCGGCGCGAAGATCATGCGCGACGAAGCGGCCAAGCGCCCCGCCACCGACTGGCATTTCGAATATAGTCCCGAAACGTTTTCGACCGCCGAACTCGATTTCTCGCTCGAGGTGTGTGCCGCGGTGATGGAGGTGCTTCGCCCCACCCCCGATCACCCGCTGATCCTGAACCTGCCCGCGACCGTCGAGGCGTCGAGCCCCAACATCTATGCCGACCAGATCGAATATTTCTGCCGCAACGTGCCCAATCGCGACAGCGTGGTGATCAGCCTGCACCCGCATAATGATCGCGGCACCGGCGTCGCCGCGGCCGAATTGGGGCTGATGGCGGGTGCCGATCGGATCGAGGGTTGCCTGTTCGGCAATGGTGAGCGGACGGGTAATGTCGATCTCGTCACGCTGGCGCTGAATATGTACACCCAGGGGATCGACCCGAAGCTCGATTTTTCGGACATCGACCGGGTGATCGGCACCGTCGAATATTGCAACGCGCTGCCGGTGCATCCGCGCCACCCCTATGCCGGCGAACTGGTGTTCACCGCCTTTTCAGGCAGCCACCAGGACGCGATCAAGAAGGGTTTCGCCGCGCAGGAAGCCCGCAACGACGAGATCTGGAACGTCCCCTATCTGCCGATCGATCCCGCCGATCTGGGCCGCAGCTATGAGGCGGTGATCCGCGTCAATTCGCAATCGGGCAAGGGCGGTGTCGCCTGGGTGCTCGAACAGGACAAGGGGCTGAAGCTGCCCAAGCGGCTTCAGGCCGATTTCAGCCGCCACGTCCAGGCGATGGCCGACGA
Organism: Sphingomonas sp. 37zxx; assembly: GCF_000786205.1. Taxonomy (GTDB): domain Bacteria; phylum Pseudomonadota; class Alphaproteobacteria; order Sphingomonadales; family Sphingomonadaceae; genus Sphingomonas. The sequence continues at coordinate 34,158 of NZ_JROH01000012.1, forward strand.
AACCAGCCGCGAGCTGAACGCCGGCGACATCTGGCACACCTTCAACCGGGTCTATCGCCTCGATCCGGCGCAATATTTCACGCTCGAAGCCTATGAGGAAACCCGCGCCCCCAATGGCGACCGCATCTTCGCCGGCCATGTCGGCATCGGCGGCGTCACCCGATCGGTCAGCGGACGCGGCAATGGTCTGATTTCAAGCGTGCTGGCGGCGCTCCGCGATGGGTGCGGCATCACCCTCGACGTCGCCGATTACAGCGAACATGCGATCGGCCACGGATCGGACGCGCGCGCCGCCGCCTATATCGAATGTGTCGATGCCGATGGCCGAACATTGTGGGGCGTGGGTATCGACGAAGATGTCGCAACCGCCAGCGTGCGCGCGGTGCTGTCGGCGGCAAATGCCGCGCGCGGCAGGGCGTAACCCCCTGCTGCCAAGCCCTCTCCCGCACGCGGGAGAGGGTTGGGTGGGGGCTTTCTTACTTCTGCGCAGCGACGAAGAAGAACGAACCCTCACCGACTGCGACTAGGCCGCGCAAGTGCGCGACCAAGTCTCCGTTGCCTCTCCCGCACGCGGGAGAGGGTCGAACATTCACATCCCCATCAGCGCCAGCACTTCCTTGCGGCTGCGTTCGTCGTCGCGGAAAATGCCCATCACCCGGCTGGTGACCATCGACACGCCGGGGGTTCGCACCCCCCGCGCGGTCATGCAGGCGTGGCTTGCCTCGATCACTACCGCTACGCCGCGTGGCTTGAGGTGGGTCCAGATGCAGTCGGCCACCTCGGCGGTCAGCCGCTCTTGCACCTGAAGCCGGCGGGCAAAGGCATGCAGCACGCGCGCCAGTTTGGAGATGCCGACGACGTGATTGTCGGGCAGATAGGCGATATGCGCCTTGCCGATGATCGGGGCCATGTGGTGTTCGCAATGCGACTGAAACGGGATGTCGCGCAGCAGCACGATCTCGTCATAGCCGCCGACTTCCTCGAACACGCGCGACAAAAGATGGCCCGGATCGTCGCCATAGCCGCTGCAATATTCCCGCCAGGCGCGCGCGACACGCTTGGGGGTGTCAAGCAACCCCTCGCGCGTGGGGTCGTCGCCAGTCCAGCGGATCAGCGTGCGGATCGCTTCTGCAACATCCTCTGGCACTTCGATCTTGGGTGGGGATGCGACCAGGTCGCCCTCGCCGATAGCGGCGTCGTCGTCGATACTCATCATCACTCCCCCTAGAATCGGTCCTGCCGCGTCGGCAAGCCTTGCGCCGTGCCCGCCTCATTTAAAGCGCGCGAAACCGGCGGTTTTCCACATCGCCAGCCGTCAAAAATGGCGAGTCGTAGCGCCGATACAAGATCAAAGCTGGCAACCTAGCCCAAAGCCCGTTCGCACCATGGGCCGGTAGCCGGGCAGCCCGCCGGCGATGCGGCACAGCATTTTCGGCTGTTGCCCCGCCGCCACGCCGCCTGTCCTTGCAACCGCAGCCAATCACGTTACGATATTTGCTGCTTGATCTTCTGCCGGAAGGCTAGGAGACACAAAGCGTGAAGCATGGCGCGCTGTTGCGTCGATGCCGGTACAGGGGGGCGTATGGCCAAGGAAACGACTGCAAAGACTGCTGCCAAGGGCGGCCTCGCCAAGCCGGTGACGCCGTCGCCCGAACTGGCCGAGATCGTCGGCACGGCAGACCTGCCGCGCAGCGAAGTCGTGAGCAAGATGTGGGAATACATCAAGAAGCACGATCTGCAGAATCCGAACGACAAGCGCGAAATCCTTGCCGACGACAAGATCGAGAAGATCTTCGGCAAGAAAAAGGCCAGCATGTTCGAGATGAACAAGCTGCTGAGTGCACATTTGAAGTGATCATGTCCGATGACCGGGGCGATACGCCCCGGTCATCGGCATATCCCCTTTCCCAAGCGGCAGCGGGAAGCGTATCGCAAGCGCCATGACCCGCCTGACCGTGAACAACCAGCCAGTCCAGTACCGGCTCGACCCGGCAACGCCGCTGCTTTTCGCGCTGCGCGACGCTTCCAATCTCACCGGCACCAAATTCGGCTGCGGCACCGGCGAATGCGGCGCATGCACCGTCGATATCGATGGGCAGGCGGTGCGATCCTGCCGGATCACCCTGGCTGCGGTCGAAGGCACGTTCGTCACCACGATCGAGGGGCTTTCGCGCGATCGCGGGCACCCGGTGCAACAGGCATTTCTGGCATCGAACCTGTCGCAATGCGGCTTTTGCATCCCCGGCATGGTGATGGCGGCGGCGGCGCTGATCCGGCGGGATCGCGATCCCTCAGACGACACCATTCGTGCGGCGATGACCAATTTGTGCCGCTGCGGCATTCATCCGCGCTTGCTAGAGGCGGTGCGGCGTGCGGCCCGGATCGCGCGCGGCGACGAAAATGTCGTGCCGATCGCATCCCCCGACATCGAGCCGGCCGACGCCGCGCGCACCGTACCGGCGCTTGCCCCGCCGCCCGCGACCGCGCCCGAAAGCTGACAGACTCCTTTCATCTCAATTCAGCCATCGCTAATCTCATCCAGTGCAAAAGTGAAACGTCGGCAAAACCAGATAGGCAAAGCGCCGGCGGAGGATTTCGCGATGATGAACAAGTGGATGGGTGCATTGCTGGCAGCGACCGCGCTGATCCCGGCAACGGCAATGGCGCAGGACGGCAACCGCCGCGAAGGCCGCCAGCAGCAACGTGCCGAACGGCAGGTGATGCGCGTGCAGCCACAGACGCGCGAAGTCGGCAATCTCAACATCCGCGCGCAGCGTCAGGATGGCGGCGAACGGCCAGCAGTGCGCCAGGAGCGCCCGGCACAGCGTTTGTCCGACCCGGTGCAGCGCGAGCAGTTCGTTCGCGAACGTCAGGCGGTGCAGGTTCAGCGCGAGAGCAATCGGGCCGATCGGCAGGTAAACGGCCAGCCGATGCGTTCCGAACTTCGCCGTCAGGACGCGGCTCCACAGCGTCAGGCGTTTCGGGACGACCGCCAGGATGACCGCGGCGACTTCCGGGACGAACGCCGCGTCGATCGCGACGCCCGGCGCGGGGGCGTGGTGACCCAACCGCAATTCCGCGCCGATCGCAACGACGCACGGCAGGATTTCCGCCGCGACCGCGCCGACGATAGGCGTGATTTTGACCGCGATGGTCGCAACAATTGGGGCCGCAACAATTGGGGCAGCAATAACTGGGGCAACAACAATTGGGGTCGCGACAACTGGGGCGGTAATAGCTGGAACAACAACCGCGCCTATGCGGGCAATCGCGGCGGCTGGAACCGTGGCTGGCGGAATGACAATCGCTATGACTGGCGCGGCTATCGGCAGGTCAATCGCAACGTTTTTCGCCTGCCGCGCTATTATGCGCCGACCGGCTATCGCTATGGCTATCAGCGGTTCGGCATCGGCGTGACGCTCGGGTCGATCCTGTTTGCGCAGGATTACTGGATCGCCGATCCATGGGCGTATCGCCTGCCGCCGATCGACGGACCGTTCCGCTGGGTGCGCTATTACAATGATGCGCTGCTGGTCGATCTTGCCTCGGGCCAGGTGGTCGATGTCGAGCATGACATCTTCTGGTGATTTGTAGCGGATAGGGTGAACAAGGGGCTCGGTGCGACGGCATCCGGGCCTCTTGCTTTTTGCCGGCCGCGCGGCGACTTGGGGCGGATGGCAACCCAAGCGAAGAAGCCCGGCGCCCCATCGCCTGTGCGGCAGGAAATCGGTTCGGCCACCGCCGCTCGGCTCGAAGCCAATCCCGCGATCAAGAAGATCCGCAACGACAGCGTACAGGCGTATTTCCACGCCGATTTCCTCTCCAACGCCGAATGCGCGACGCTGATCGACATCATCGATGCTGGCCGGCGACCCTCGACGCTGTTGTCACGGACCAAGGACGATACGTTCCGCACCAGCGAAAGCTGCGACATGGATCGTTACTCGCCGATCATCCAGCCGATCGACGAGCGCGTCGCGGCGCTGCTCGGCATGCAGCCCGAACATGGCGAGACGATGCAGGGCCAGCGTTATGCACCGGCGCAGCAATTTCGCGCGCATCATGATTATTTCCATCAGGGCGAGCCCTATTGGCCCAAGATGCAGCAAACCGGCGGCCAGCGCACCTGGACCGCGATGTGCTATCTAAACGATGTCGGCGAAGGCGGTGCCACCTGGTTTCCGCAAGCGGGCATCCGCGTGCCGCCGCGCAAGCGCATGCTGCTGATCTGGAACAACATGAACCCCGATGGCAGCCCCAATGAGCGCACGCTGCATGAGGGGATGGCGGTGGTACGCGGCACCAAATACATCTTCACCAAATGGTTTCGCGAGCAGCCCTGGCTGCAAGGCTGACCGGGCGGTGCGACCACCACCGTTCGTCCTGAGTAGGGACTGAGCGAAGGCGAAGGCCCGTATCGAAGGTTCTGCCCAACCGGCTCCCGCTGCCGGTTTCCGCTGGCCCCCTCCCCCGTCTCTCGCTACCCCCGGCGCCATGTCATCGGTATGTAACGTCACCGCCTCGATCCTTGGCCAACCCTGGCGCTGGCGGGGGCTGGCAAGCGACACGCTGGGTGGCGGTTTCGTGCCCGACGATCTGGTCACCGGCCTGTTGCTGTCGCGCGGTGCCTCGCGGGAGGCACTCGATCTGTATCGCAATCCGTCGATCCGCGGCTTCATGCCCGATCCGTCGATCTTTCGCGACATGGACCGCGCCGCCGATCGGCTCGCCGATGCGGTGCAGGCGGGCGAGCAAGTGGCGATTTTTGGCGATTATGATGTCGATGGTGCCACTTCCGCCGCGCTGATGGTGCTGCTGCTGCGCGACCTGGGGATCGAGGCGCGGCCCTATATCCCCGATCGGCTGATGGAGGGCTATGGCCCGTCGGGCGCGGCACTGGTGCGGCTGGCGCGTGAGGGGGCGACGCTGATCGTCACCGTCGATTGCGGCGCACAAGCCTTCGAAGCGCTCGACATGGCGCGCGATGCCGGGGTCGAAGTGATCGTGGTCGATCACCATAAATGTTCGACCGCTCTGCCCTTTGCCCATGCGCTGGTGAACCCAAACCGGATGGACGAGGACGAAGGCGCGGCGCACGGCCATTTGGCGGCGGTGGGGGTTGCATTCCTGCTGGGCGCGGCACTGATCCGCACCTTGCGCGCGCGCGGCTTTTTCGCCGGGCGCGAAGAGCCGAAATTGCTCGAGCTGCTCGACATTGTCGCGCTGGGCACCGTGGCCGATGTGGCGGCGCTACGCGGGCTCAACCGCGCGTTCGTCGCGCAGGGGCTGAAGGTGATGGCCAAGCGCCGCAATATCGGCCTGACCGCGTTGATCGAGGCATCGCGGCTGACGCGCGACCCCACCTGCACCGATCTTGGCTTTGCACTGGGGCCGCGAATCAATGCCGGTGGACGAGTCGGGCGGGCCGATCTTGGCGTGCGTCTGCTAACCACCCGCGATCCTGCCGAAGCGCGCGCGATTGCCGAGGAGCTCGACCGGCTGAACGAAGAACGCCGGATGATCGAAGCAGCGGTGCAGGAGGGCGCGGAACTGCTTGCCGAACGCCAGGCCAATCGCGCGGTGATCGTCGTCGCCGCGCCCGGCTGGCACCCCGGCGTCATCGGCATCGTGGCGGGACGGCTGAAGGAAGCGCTTGGCCGCCCGGCGATCGTCATCGCGCTCGACGAGCATGGCGTTGGCAAGGGATCGGGGCGATCCATTCCCGGTGTCGATCTGGGTGGCGCGGTGCTTGCCGCCAAGGACGCCGGCCTGCTGGCGGCGGGCGGCGGCCATGCGATGGCGGCGGGCCTGACCGTGGCCGAAAGCGACATCGACGCCTTTTCGACCTTTCTCGACGACCGGCTGTCTGCCGCCGTCACCCGATCGATCGCCGATCGCGCGCTGCTGGTCGATGCGGTGCTGGCCCCGGGCGGTATTCATCCCGGACTGGTCGACGCGCTCGAAGCCGGCGGACCCTATGGCATGGGCTGGCCAAGCCCGCGAATCGCCGCCGGGCCGGTGCGCGTGATCAAGGCCGACCGGGTCGGCAACGGCCATGTCCGCGCGATCGTTGCGGGTGACGATGGCCGCAGTCTGAAGGCAGTGGCATTTCGACAGGCCGAAACGGCATTGGGGGCCGCGCTGCTGGGCTGCCCACCGCATCGCCGGCTGTGGCTGGCCGGGCGCGCCAAGCGCGACGACTGGGGCGCAAGGCCCGCCGCCGAGCTGCATATCGACGATGCCGCATGGGTTGTGTGAAATACCGCCCAACGCCCCCTTGACCACCACACCCACCTTGCCCTAGTTGCCCTCTCTCGCTGACGGCCCCTTCGTCTAGCGGTTAGGACGCGGCCCTTTCACGGCTGAAGCACGGGTTCGATTCCCGTAGGGGTCACCACCACATTTGGTGCGAGGTTACCAATAACAGCCACTCTGCAAAAAGCGTTTGCTGCGAGAGCTGTATAATATTCGGCAGGTATCGCACTTGTTTGTCGGTTGGCGTGCGCATCGGTACAGCGTTTAGCTCACCGCATATCTGTGATCGGCCCCTGCCTTGGATTTCCTGATATCCCTCGCCGTCATTTTAGTGATGGTCGCTGCGAACGCGCTTTATGTCGCAGCCGAGTTCGCCACCGTCGGCGCGCGCAAATCGCGCGTTCAGGAATCTGCCGAAGCGGGCGATCCCGCCGCCGCCAAATTGCTGCATATTCTGCGCGACCCCAAAAAACTCGACAATTATGTGGCCGGTTGCCAGGTCGGCATCACGCTGAGCAGCCTGGTTGCCGGTGCTTATGGCCAGGCACAATTGACGCCATTGCTGGCGCCAATGCTGGGCGCGGTCGGCGGACAGGTCGCGGCGATCGTCATCGTGCTGCTGGTGGTGACGGTGCTGCAGGTGGTGCTGGGCGAATTGCTGCCAAAGACGATCGCGCTGCGATACCCCGAGCGGCTTTCGATCGCGACGCTGATGCCGATGCGCTTCAGCCTGCTGATTTTCCGCCCATTGACCGTCCTGTTCAACGGCACCGCCTTTGCGTTGATGCGTGCGTTCAGGCTGCATAGCGACCACGGCCATCTTCACGTCCATTCGGCCGATGAACTCGAAGCATTGTATCGCGATAGCGCCGCCGGCGGTCTGATCGACGCCGAGGAACGCGACATGCTTGCCGGCGCGCTGGGCATTGACGATACCCGCGTGCGCGAGATCATGACGCCGCGGGTGCGGATGACCACGATCGCGGCCAGCGACGACGTCGCGACCGCCGTTCGCGTCGCGGCGGCTTCTCCTTTTTCGCGATTCCCGGTGACTGGACCGAATGTGGAGGACATTGTCGGCATCGTGCATTTGCGGGCGATGTTTGCCGCCGCGCAGCGCGACCCGACGACGACGGTGGGGGCGATCATGCGCGAGCCGCTGATCGTTGCCGAGTTCATGAGCGTGCCCAAGCTGTGGAGCACGCTGCGCGATTCGGGACGGCGCAGCGCAGTTGCGATCAACGAATATGGCAGTGTCGCCGGGATGGTAACGCTGGAAGATGCGCTTGAAGAGATTTTCGGCGAGTTGCAGGACGAATTCGACCAGGAGGAAGAAATCGTGATCGAGCGCGGCCCGGCGGCCAGTGTGCGCGGTGACGTATCGCTGTCGACGCTGGCCGACCGCTACGCGATCGAATTGCCCGATGACCGCGCCGACACGATCGGCGGCCTGGTTTGGCATTTGCTGGGTCGGTTGCCCCAGGTGGGGGACGACATGGCGGTGCCTGGCGTCGCCTATCACCTGCGGGTCGAGGCGATGGAGCGGCATGCGGTTCGGCGGGTGCTCGTCACCCCGGATGTGTCACCGGTTGAGGAAGAGACGTCGTGAGCGCCTATCTCGTGCCGATCGGCATCATCATCGGCTTGATCATCGTCAACGGCGTTTTCGTCGCCGCCGAGTTCGCCCTGGTCGGTTCGCGCAAAAGCCGGCTGGAAACGATGGCGCAGGGCGGCAACCGGGTCGCACGCTGGCTGGTCAACATGTTCGACCGGCCGATGGGCAAGGACGCCTATATCGCGATCGCGCAATTAGGCATCACCCTCGCCTCGATCGGGCTGGGCATGTACGGCGAGCCAGCGGTCGCGGCATGGCTGTATCCCGCCCTTGAAAGCTGGGGGCTGAGCTATGACCAATCACATGGCGTCGGTTTTGTCCTGGCGCTGGGAGCGATCACCTATCTGCACGTCGTGTTCGGCGAGATGATCCCCAAGGCACTCGCGCTGCAATTGCCCGAAGGCGTGAGCATCGCTGTCCATCCGGTGATGCGGATATTCGGTTTTCTGTTTCGCCCGATGGTGATCGCACTGAACTGGGTCGCGTTCGGGCTGATGCGACTGCTGGGCATCCCCGATCCGGCCAAGTCGGCATCACTCTATACCTCAAAAGAACTGGCGATCGCGACCGGCGAAGTCGCTGCCAGCGGCCAGTTGGACGAAGCGCAGCGGGTGCTGATCGACAATATCTTCGAGATGGAGGATCGCACCGCCGAGGAGCTGATGACCTCACGCACCCGGCTAAACGCGATCGATGCCGACACCGAACCCACGGCGCTGGGGATCAAAGTCGCCAACAGCCGCGAGACACGATACCCGGTCTATGCAGGGTCGCTCGACACCGTGCTGGGGGTGCTGCACGTCAAGGACTTCATCCGCGCGCAGCTGAACGGCGAACTACAGACGCTGCGCCAGATCGTCAGGCCGCTTGCCCGCGTCGCGGCGACGACGCCCGCCACCGAATTGCTGGCGCTATTCAAGAAACAGCGTGTGCATGCGGCGCTGGTCGTCGACGAATATGGCGGCACGATGGGCTTCGTCACGATGGATGACATCATCGAAGATCTGATCGACGATGATGAAGCGCTGATGACCGACTGGATTCGCCGCATGCCTGATCGCAGCCTGAAGCTGGACGGCGAGGTAACGCTGGCCGAACTACGCGAGGATCATGCGATCGACCTTACCGCCCCCGACGTCGTCACCGTCGCCGGGCTGTTCCTGGCGATTGACGGCACGCTGCCACTCGCGGGCGCGAAACTGGAGCGCAACGGGCATTTCCTGCAGATCGAGGAGATGCAGGGCCTGAAGATCACTCGGGTAAACCTGATGCCCGCCGCCGCAAATTCGCCGGCGGACTGATTCAGCCGGCGGCGCTTCCTACCCCAGCCAGCCGCCCGAAAACCCGGCGCGCTCCAACCCGCGGCGGACATGCGGGTTGCGCTGCATCGTTTTCCACACCAGCCCCGACCGGTGATTTTCGATCATCGCGACGATCGGCCCCTGGTCGATCCCCAGATAATCCTTGTCGACCCAACCCACCCCCGGGCGAAGTTCACCGTGCTGAAACGGCCTTGGCGGACGTGCGGTCAGCGTCGGGTTGAACGCATCGAGAAAGCCGTATTTGTCGTATAGCCCTGCGCCATAGCGCGCATAAAGCGCGCTGACGGTCGGTTCGACAATCTCGGGCGCGAACGGCAGCGAACCGAGCAATGCGGTGGGTGCCAGCGTGCCGTCGTCGCGCTCGCCCGGACCGCGCGCCGAATAGCTGAAGAAATCGCGTTTGCGCCCGCCGATCGTCATCGCGAAATCGCCGGGGCCGTCACAGGCGGTCAGCCCCCAGCAGTCCGCGCCATAGCCCGCCCAGCCGCCAGGATTCTCGATGGCATAGGCCCGCTGGGCATAGGTCGCGCGGCGGCTGTTTTCGAAATAATCGATGCCCTTGGCCGCCATGAACCGATCGCGGATGCCGCGAAAGTCGATCCAGACATGGCTGTATTGGTGGCCGAACATCGGCGCGAATTGCAGATGCGGCTCGCCCCAGCGATTGCCCCAGCTTGCCTCGAACCGGTCGGTCCATGCGTCCCAGGTGCCGTCGGCCAAGGGATGCGTGGGCGACCCGAGCCCCAGGATATAGAGGATCATGCCCTCGTTATAGACGTCCCAGTCGTGCGGGATGAAGCCGCTTTCTGGGTGCCAGCCCATCGAAACCAGCGGCGCGCGCGGGGTGATCCACGGCCATTCGATCGCGGTGTAAAGCTGTTCGGCAAGCGCGCGGATCCGCGCTTCTGCGGGATCATCGGCGCGGTCGAACCAGCTTTGCGCGAACAGCACGCCGCCCATCAGCAGTGCGGTATCGACCGTCGATAATTCGGCGCGCGCGAAGCGCCAACCCTGGGTGACGCCAAGGAAATGATAGAAGAACCCCCGATTACCGCTGGTTCGCTCCCCCTCCCCCATCGGCGCTGCCGCCAGAAACTCCAGCGTCGCGAGCGTTCGATCACGTGCCGCCGCGCGCGTTACCCAGCCATGCGACGCGCCGATCGGATACGCCGTCAGCGCATAGCCCACCGCCGCGATCGAGGCGAAGGACGGCGTCGGCCAGCGATCAGGGGCCAGACCGGTCCTGGGATCGGTGGTTTCCCAGAAATAGCGGAATGCGCGGCGCTGGATGTCATCGATCAGCGGGGTGACCGCCACGCCGGCCGCCGGGAGATCATCCAGCGGTGTCCAGCCATCGACCGCGATACGCGGACTGGAGCCCGGCGCGCACCCGGCCACCACGGCTCCAAGACCAAGCCCAGCCGTGGCCATGAACTGGCGTTTGTTCAGCAAATTGCAGGCTCCCAGAATCACGCGGGTAAAAAAAGGCCGGGGCGGGCAAGGGGGGAACGCCCGCCCCGGCAGTCAGGAGTTAGAAGCGATAGCCGACGCGGAACTGGATACGCCGCGGCAGGGTGAGGAGCCGGCTGGCGTTCTCCAGCGTAGCCGGCTGCAACAGATCAGGATCCGGCGTGGCGCTCCGGTTGATGAATTCATCAAAGCCAGCCCCGTTCTTGTTGTTGAACGCATTCAGGACGTCGACCGCGAACTCGACTTCGTTGCCGGTGCCGAACAGCTTTTGCCGATTGGCAAGCGTCAGGTTGACCTCACAAAAGGCAAAGACGCCGGCGATGCAGTTCTTGTCGGGATAGGCAGCGGTGAATTCACGCTGGCCCGGCTCGAAGCCATCCGAGGCGTCGACGACATTATAGGCCTGTCCCGAACCAAGCGTCGTCAGCGTCGAGAACTGGAAGCCAAGCGGAAGATCGACAATGCCCGACAGCACCAGCCGGTGCCGCTCATCGCCGACGGTCGGACGCCAGCCATAATCGTCGGGGGTGATCTCATCGAGACTGAACAGATCACCGCCATTCCGTTCGGCCTTGCCCAACGTATAGGCGATGTTCAGCCCCCAGCCTGACGAAGCGGTGTAGTTCTTGTCGAGGGTGACGAACAGCGCCTTGTAGCGGGTATCCAGCCCGTCGAAACCGATCAATGCATTTGAGTAGCCAAGGCTGCGTAGCGTCCCCAGCGCGGCCCCGTCGCAACAGCCGCCCTGACCGGCATTGTTCCGCGTGGCGAACAGATAGGTATAGCCATTGCGCCCGCGCTGGTACGAACCGGTAACCGACGCCTGGAAAACCCCAAGCCGCTGGCGCACGCCGAACGAGAACTGATCGTTTACCGGCGGCTTCGTATTGTTCTTGGTCACCAACAATTCGGGCAGACCAGTCTCGGGGTTGCTGGCAAGCAACTGCAACAGCCCATCGCGGGTCAGATAGGATTCGTCGAAGGCGACCGTGGGAAGCCCGCGCCGGGGCGTTCCATCGGGCGAGAAGCGGAAAACACCTACCGGGTTGATCGTCCGCGACAGTTCATCGACCGTCGTGTTGAAATTGTTGCGGTCATAATAGCGGCCCGCGCCGCCGAAAATCACCGTATTCTCGGTACCGAAAATATCCCACGAAAAGCCTACGCGCGGCGCGATCGCGCCCATGAACGGTTCGCGGTTGTCGCCCGTGCTGATGTAATCTTCGGGGTTGAAATAGTCGGTCGTCGGCAGCGAGCGGAGGGCTGTCGCCGCATTGGCCGGCGTTATGAAGTTGTTGTTCTTGGCATTAGTCTCATAGTCCTAGCGCACGCCAAGGTTCAACTGCAGCCGGTCGCTGACGTCCCAGTCATCCTGCAAATACAGGCCGACTTGGGTGTTCGACCCATAGATACGCCCATTGCCCAGACCCAGCCGTGCCTCGGCCGGAAATGCAAAGGTCAGATCGTCGGTGGGGTCGAGCGGAGTGCCGGCATTGTCGCCACGATTGAAGCTGTAGCGCGGCTGGATGAAGGCGTTGTTAGTGAACTCGATATCGGTCACCTCCACCCGGACACCCGCCTTGATCGCGTGCCGCGCAAACCCGGTCCAGGTAAGATCATCGCGCAGCGTATAGCCCTGCTGCAGTTCGCGCCGTGTCGAATCCTTGCCGCCGAACACGACCACACCGGCATAGTCGAACGATGGCAGATCGGGGTTCAACGACGTTGGATTGAAGACATAGTTCAGATAGTTGGCATTGAATTCATTGACGAAATTGTTGCCGTTGTACGTCCATTTGAAGACATAGGTGTCGACGACATTGATCTTGTTTTCCGCCGCTTCGAACGCGACGTTGCCACCAAAGCCCTGAATATCGGTTTCTTCGCGACGGCTGAACGACAGGTCGAATACCTGCCGGTCGTCAGGAGTCAGCGTCATCTTGCCGAAATAGAAATCCTGGCGAAACGGGCTGACGAATGCGCCCTCGAACTCCGATAGGCGACGGCCCGAAGCCTGTTCAAACTCCCGGATCGCGCCGGGGTCAGCCGTGACGCTTGGATTGACGTTGAACGCCCGGTCCTGATCGTTGCCCTCGTAGGCGGCAAAGAAGAACAGCCGATCCTTGATGATCGGGCCACCAAGCGAGATGCCATATTGCTTGCGCTCGAATGCAGGTTCCGCGTTGCCGTCGCGGATGTCGATATAGTTTTTCTGCGAGAGTGCCTTGTCGGTATATTGCCCGAACGCTTCGCCATGAAACTCGTTGGCGCCCGACTTGGTGATCGCGGTGATAACGGCGGCACCGGCCTGCTCATATTCGGCCTTATAGTTCTGCGTGATGACGCGGAACTCCTGCACGGCAAGCTGGCCGAACGGGTTGCCGCGGCTGTTCTGCTGGTCGGCGACACCGCCCTCGCGCAGCTTGTTCTTCAGGCTGACGCCGTCGATGAACACATTGACCTGGCTGGCGGGCGATGCACCCGACTGGAATCCCTTGTCGGTTTCGCTGTCGTTGTACCGCACGCCGGGGGCAAGCGCGGCGAACGACAGAAAGTTGCGGTCAGTCTGCGGAAGCCTGCGGATCTGCTCCTGCGACACGTTGGTCGCGATTTCGCTGGTGCGGGTTTCAGCCAGCGCCGATCCGGTGACGACGATGTCGCCTTCCTGCGCCGACTGGTCGCCGACGCTGATGTCTGCCGGTTCCTCGGCACCGGCAGCGGCCCCTAGCTGTGCGTCGAGCGTAGCCGACTGGCCGATCGAAACCGTCACCAGCCGTTCGAACGTCGCCCCGTCGGCACCGGCGATCGTCACCCGATACTCGCCGGTTCGCACGCCGTTGAGAATATAGGCGCCATTCGCGGCGGTGGTGGCGGTGCGGGTGATGTTGTTGGCGGTCGCGACGGCGGTGACGGTCGCGCCGGCAACGGGTGCGCCCGATGCGTCGGTGACGGTGCCGCGAATGCTGGCGGTCGTCGTCTGCGCGGCGGCGGGGGCCACCATCGCAACGGTGCCGCCGAGCGCGGTCGCACTGGCGAGCAATAAGCGGAAGGCTGAAATGGTCTTCATGATGTTCTTCCCTGCTGATCCCCCTGTTCGCCGGGGGCTTCGTTTAATTCTGGGCTAAATTCTGGAGCGTGGTCGTGTTGCGGACGATCAACTGCGGCATGGTGTGTTCGACCTGCATGTCTTCGCCGCCGCCGATCATCTCGGTCAGCCGTGCGACGGCGCGCATCCCGAGCGCGGCGATGTCGATCCGCATCGTGGTGAGCGACGGGGTGACGAAACGGGCGAGCGGAATGTCATCGAAGCCGGCGATCGCGATCCGCCCCGGCACATCGACCTCCGCGTCGCGCAGCGCCACCAGCGCGCCCACCGCCATCATGTCGTTGGCGGCGAAGATCGCATCGACGGGGGCAGTATCGGCGAGCAGTGCCCGCGCGGCCTGCGCACCCGATTCCTCATGAAAGTCGCCGGCGACGATCCGGGGCGTCAGGCCGGCCTGCGCCATCGCATCGGCATAGCCGCGCTGCCGCTCGCGCGCGTCGATATTGCCGTCCGGGCCCGCGATATGAACGATATGCCGCCGCCCGACCGCAACCAGGTGCGCGACCATCGCCGCTGCGCCGCCGGCATTGTCGACGTGCAGTTCGGCGCGCTGCTGATGATGCGGGGCGCAGTTGATCAGGACGGCGGGGACGCTGGGGGGCAGATGGGCGAAAAGCTGATCGGCATCGACATGCGGTGCCATCACCACCAGCCCATCGACACAGCCACGCATCGCTTTCAGCGCCTCGATGCCCGAGGCTGGATCGCTGTGCATGTTGGTGAGCAGCAAATGCAGCCCGCGCGCCGATGCTTCGCGATCCATGCCGCGCAGGATTTCGGAGAAGAACTCACCGTGCAGATCGGGCAGCACCACGCCAAGCGCGCCGGTGCGCGACAAACTTAGATTGCGGGCTCCGGCGTGCGGCACATAGCCCAGCCGGGCGGCAACAGCCGCTACCCGCTCGCGCAATTCGGGACTGACATTGTCATGGCCGTTCAGCACACGCGAAACCGAGGCGACCGAAACCGCCGCTTCACGCGCAACATCACGGATGGTGGCATTCGCCATCGCTTCAGAACGGTCCTCTACCGGGTCATCTTCTGTGCAGGCGCTGCTGGTCGGCGCATTCGCCATCGCTTCGCCCTTGATGTAACCGGTTACATCAAACTACAACGGCCATCAATATGATTCATGACGCCCCGGCTGCTAAGGCGATCGGGCGACGCGAGAGGAACCAGATCGATGAAAAAGCCGGTAATTTCGAGACGCGCGATGCTGATGGGCGCGGGCGCGATCACCGCCTGGGCAGCGTCGCCCGCACGCGCAATGCTGGCGCAAACCGCCGGCGCGGCGCTTCCCGCCAGCGTCGAGTCGCTGCTGTCGCAAATGACCGTCGTCGAGAAAACGGGACAGCTCACGCTCAACGCCGCCGCCTGGGCGGGCAGCGCGGCGACCGCGCTCAACCCTGCGGGCGCGCAGACCAATTTCGAGGGGCAGCTCGCCGAAGTGCGCCAGGGGCGGCTCGGCGGCGTGTTCAACGGCAATGGCGCCGAAATGGCGCGGCAGATGCAGTTGGTGGCGATGCGCGAGGCACGGCTCAAGCTGCCTTTGGTGTTCGCCGCCGACGTCATCCACGGTTTTCGCACGGTGTTCCCGATGCCGCTGGCCGAGGCGGGCAGCTTCGACGCCGATCTTGCCGAGCGCACCGCGCGGGTCGCGGCGGTCGAGGCGACCGCGGCGGGGATCGACTGGAATTTCGCGCCGATGGTCGATGTCGCGCGTGACGCGCGCTGGGGTCGCGGGATCGAGGGCGCGGGCGAGGACGTGCTGCTCGGCCGGATCATGGCCGAGGCGCGGGTGCGCGGCTTCCAGGGACGCAAGGGGCTGAAGGCGACCGATGCGATGGTCGCCTGCGCCAAGCATTTCGCCGCCTATGGCGCGGCCGAGGGCGGACTCGACTACAACACCGTCGACATATCCGAACGCACGTTGCGCGAAATCTATTTCCCGCCCTTCCAGGCGGCGTTCGCGGCGGGTGCGGGCACGACGATGGCGGCGTTCAACGAATTGTCGGGGATTCCCGCGACCGCCAATCGCTGGCTGCTCACCGATGTGCTGCGGACCGAATGGGGCTTCGATGGCGTCGTCGTGTCGGACTATACCGGCGACATGGAGCTGATCGCGCACGGCTTTGCCGCCGACGAGCGCGAAGCGACCAAGCTCGCCTTCCTCGCGGGCGTCGACATGTGCATGCAGTCGAGCTTTTACATCAACCACTTGCCCGACCTGGTCGCCAAGGGCGACGTGCCGATGGCGCGGCTCGACGAGGCGGTGCGGCGCGTGCTGGCGATGAAGGTGATGCTGGGGTTGTTCGACGATCCCTTCCGCCGGATCGACGTGCGGCGTGAACGCACACGCATCGGCACGCCGGCGCACCGCAAGGTGGCGCGCGAGGCGGGAGCCAAATCGATCGTGCTGCTCAAGAACGAAGGCGATCTGCTCCCCCTGCCCCGCAGCGGCAAGCGGATCGCGCTGATCGGGCCGTTCGTGCAGGGCAAGCGTGAGCTGATCGGGCCGTGGAACGTCTATGGCACCGATGCCGATGCGGTCGATCTGCTCACCGGCGTTCGCGCCGCGCTGGCCGACGCATCGATGGTGACCGCGACCGATGGCTCGGGGATCCTCGAGCCGCTGCTCGGCGGGATCGAGGCTGCGGTGGCGGCGGCGCGCGCGGCGGACATCGTCGTGCTCGCGGTGGGCGAAGCGCAGAACATGTCTGGCGAAGCACAATCGCGCACCGACATCACCATCCCCGCGCCGCAAATGGCGCTCGCCGAAGCCGTCGCGGCGGCGGGCAAGCCGATGGTGGTGCTGCTGCGCCATGGTCGCGCGCTGGCGCTCGAAGGCGCGGTGAAGGACGCGCCGGCGATCCTGGCGACGTGGTTCCTGGGATCGGAATCGGGTCCGGCTACCGCCGACATCCTGTTCGGCGCGGTCGCCCCCTCGGCACGGTTGCCGGTGAGTTTTCCGCACAGCAGCGGCCAGGCGCCCTATTATTACGCGCACAAAAATACCGGGCGCCCCAACCCGCCGGGTGACCGCGTCGCGTTTAAGGCGCGCTACATGGACGTGCCGGGCGGCGCGCTCTACCCGTTCGGGCATGGGCTTACCTATGGCCGGATCGCCTATTCGGCGCTCGATACGGGAGACGGCGTGCTGGCGGCTGGGGGCAAGCTGACCGTCCGCGCGGTGGTGACCAACAGCGGCGCGCGCGATGCCGATGAAGTGGTCCAGCTCTATGTTCAGGACGTGACCGCCAGCATCACGCAGCCGGTCCGCGAGCTGAAGGCGTTCCGCAAGGTGCGCGTTGCGGCAGGCGCGAGCGAAACGGTCGAATTCACGCTGGCACGCGGCGACCTGACCTTCATCGGGCAGGACCTGAAACCCACGGTCGAACCGGGCAAATTCCGCCTGTGGATCGCCCCTTCCGCCGAGGCCGAAGGCGTGAGCGGCGAGTTTACCCTGGCCTAAGCCGGGCGGCCCGCCGCCAGTTCCTCGATAATCGCGGCATGTCGCCCGCGCGGCAGCGGGTTGGCGAGCATCGCCGCGATCGACAGGACCAGCCCGGCGGCGGGGGCGGCGATCATCAGCCAGCGTATCCCCTCGCGCGCAGCCGCGTCAGGGGCCACGCTGCCGTCATAGCCGAGCAGCGTATAAACTCCGCCGAGCAGCATCGCCGCGGCGGCAAGCGCGAGCTTTTGCAACAGCGCCGAAACGCCGAACGCGGTCGCCTCGACTCGAAGCCCGCCGCGCGCCTCGCCATAATCGACGGTGTTCGGCAGCATCGCCCAGCCGGCAAGGCCAAGCCCGGTGAGCACCATCTGCATCGCGATCAGGAAGGGCCTGGCCAGCCAGATCGCCTGTGGCCCGGCGACCGCGAAGATCGCCAGCGCCGCCAGCCCCAGCGTCGCCGCGATGATCCAGGCGGCGCGCGCGCCGATCCGCACGGTGATCGCGGTCCAGATTGGTACCGCCAGCACCCCTGCGGCGGCCATCGCGGCAAAGGTGGCGGGGCCGCCCGCCGGGTCGCCAGCGACGTGGCGGAAATAATAGAGCACCGACTGGTTGAGGATCGCACCCGCGATCGCCGCGGCGGTCATCGCGATACCCAGCGTCACGAAGGCGCGGTTGCGGGCGAGCGCAGCCAGGTTGCGCGCCACCGATGCCTGGTTGATCGCAGGCGCGATCCGCGTCGCCTGGCGGGTTGCGATACCGACGATCAGCAGCAACGGGGTGGCGATCGCGGCGAACAAGGCAGCGACCAGCGCATAGCCCCCCGCCCCGGTGCGCGCGAGCAGCCACGGCGTGCCCAGCGCGACGACCGCCGCCGCCGCCGCACCGAACAACAGCCGGAACCCGGCGATCAACGTCCGGTCGCGGCTGTCGTCGCTCACCCGCGTGCTCCACGCGGCATAGGGCACGTTGGTGACGGCATAGAGCGTGCGGAACGCAAGCTGCGCGCCGATCGACAGCGCCACCAGCGGCGCGCCATCGAACGGCGGCAGCAGATAGAGCAACGGAAACGTCAGCCCTAGTGGCACCGCCCCCAGCACGACGAAGCGTCGATAGCTGCGGCGCGATCGTTCGGCGGCGATGCCGACGATCAGGTCGGCCACCCCGTCCCAGATCGCCCCCGCCATATAGACCAGCCCCGCTATCGCCGGGGGCAGCCCCAGCGTGTCGGTGTAGAAGAACAGCAGATAGAGCGTGACGCTCTGCCAATAGAGGTTGAACGCGAAATCGCCCGAGCTGAACAGCAACAGGCGCGGGATGCCGGGACGACCGGGAACGGCAGCGGTCATGATCGGCATGGCATCGCATCTCTCCGTCTGGTTCGAGCATCGTCGAAAAACGGCGAGACGCGCGCCTGTCTGATAGCAGCGGGCAGCGCAACGCGGCTGCCTACCCCCCGCAATCCAGCTTCACATCGGCATCGGTGCCCAGCGCAACGCGCGCCAGGCTGAAGGTGAAGGCACCATCGGTGGCGACCACCAGCGGCGTATCGACCGCCGACATATTGACCCCGCCTGCGCGGAAACATTTGAGGGGCACACCCACCTTGGTCCAGTTGCCGGGCTTCAACTGCTCAAGCCGCCCAAGCGAAATGGCCGCCTGTGCCGGGCCGGAACGCATCGCCAGCGTCACCGGCGCGGTGGGTGCCTGATCGACCCGGATGGTGCTGACCAGCAACACGTCGCCATTGGTCTCGCGCGTGGTATCGACCGCCGCCATCCCGGTCAGCGCTACCGACGCTGGTCCCTTGCCATCGAACGCGAAGCGGCGCGCGCCTTCTTGCACGCCAAAGTCGGTGGCGGTCACGCGCACCCGGCCATTGGCGGCGTCGATCGGCAGCGTCGTCACGCGCGTGGTGCTGCCGGCAGGGTCGCCCACCACCAGCGACCAGCTCGCCGCCGGAAGTCCCTTGTCCATGTAAATGCCGGCCTGTGCCTGCGGCTTGACGCCGGGGTCTTCGGATAGCTGGGGCAGCGTGGTGCGGCTGGCCGCCGTCAGGCCATAGCCGCGCTCGAACAGCGTCTTGCCCTTGGCATCGGCAGTAGCCGGCCAGGCGAAGCTGAGCGTCCCGGTGGAATCATGCGCCACGCCGCCGCTGCGGTTCCGCAGCAACACATCGGCCACGCCCGCCCCCTCGGACCCCGGCAACCAGGCAGCGACGAACGCATCGGCGGCGTTGAGTTCGGGATTTACGAACAGCGGGCGCCCGGTCAGCATCAGCGCGACGACCGGCACCCCTTGCGCCTTCAGCTTTTTCATCGTCGCGAGCGGCCCGCGCAACTCGGGCTTTAATTCCAGCGTCGAAATATCGCCCTGGAACTCGGCATATGGGGTTTCGCCGAACACCACGATCGCCACGTCGGGCTTCTTGCCCGCAAAGCTGCCGTCGGGCGAAAGCCGCGCGGTGCCGCCCGATGCCTTCACCGCCCCGTCAATCCCCTTCCAGATCGACGTCGCGCCGGGGAAATGCTTGGGATCAATCCCGGTGCCCTGCCAGGTCAGCGTCCAGCCGCCCGATTGGCGCGCCACATCATCGGCACCGTCTCCCGCGACCAGGATGTTCGCTCCCGGCCGAAGCGGCAGCAGACTGCCGTTGTTCTTGAGCAGGACAAGCGATTTGCGCACCGCCTCACGGGCGATTGCGCGATGCTCGGGACTGCCCAGCAGCTCGAACTGACCCGATAGCGGGCGGCTGGAGGGCTTGCCCATGTCGAGCAGCCCGGCGCGAATCTTCACCCGCAAGACGTTCGCGACGGCATCGTCGAGCCGCGCCATCGGCACTTCGCCCGACTTTGCCTGGAGCACCAGGCTTTCCCATAGCGGCTTCCAGCTATCGGGGGCCATGTACATGTCCAGCCCGGCATTGAGCGCGCGGGGGCAGCTGGCATTGGTGCAGCCCTGGATCTGGCCATGCGCGTTCCAGTCGCTGACCACGAAGCCGCCAAAGCCCATCCGCTGCTTGAGCACGTCGGTGACCAGCCCCTTGTGCCCGGCGATCTTTTCGCCGTTCCAGCTCGAAAAGCTGGTCATCACCGTCTGCACGCCGGCGTTGATCGCCTCGACATAGGGCATGCCGTGCGTATCGCGCAGTTCGGTTTCGCTGATCCGGGCATCGCCCTGGTCGCGGCCACCTTCGGTGCCGCCATCGGCCAGGAAATGCTTGGTCGATGCCAGCACATATGGGCCTTGCAGGATCGGCGTGGCCGATGGCTTGCCCTGCAACCCTTCGATGAACTGGCCGACATAGCTGGCGACCAGCTTGGGATCGGACGAATAGCCCTCATAGGCGCGGCCCCAGCGCAGATCCTGCGGCACGGTAATCGTCGGCGCGAAGGTCCATTCGATCCCGGTCGCGCGGATTTCCTTGGCAGTAGCCTGCGCGATCCGCTTGATCAGCGCGGGATCATGCATCGCGCCCAGGCCAATATTATGCGGAAACAGCGTCGCACCGACGATGTTCGAATGCCCATGCACCGCATCGGTGCCCCAGATGATCGGGATGCCCAGCCGGCCATTGCTGCGGTCGACCGACGCAGCATGAAAGGCGTCGGCAAGCTTGAGCCATTCGGCGGCAGGCGCGAATTCATCGCCATTCGGCGCGGAATTGCCACCATTCAGGATCGACCCCAGATGATAGCGCCGGGCATCGTCGGGCGTGACTGCCGAAATATCGGCCTGCACCACCTGGCCCACCTTTTCCTCGACCGTCATCCGCGCGATCAGATCGGCGATACGCCGCTCGATTGCCGGATCGGCCTTGTACGGCCAATTACCCTGTGGCCAGATTTCGGGGTGCGCGGTCGCCTCGGGCGGCGGGGCCGGCACCGTCTGCCCGATAGCCGTACCACCAATCGCAACCGCCAGCGCAAACCCCGTGGCACTGCCCAGCAGCCGATGAAAACCTCGCATCCGATCCCTTTCACTCTGCCATTGAAGGCAGTAACTTATGATTGCCCAGGCGAACCGCGCCTTGCGCATGCGTTTCTATGGTAAAGGCACCTCGCACGCTTCACAAACCCAAGAAGACGCTCAGGACCGAGGCACCGTGACCATGATCGATTCGCCGCTGCGCTATCGCCACCAATAAGGCAGCCGCTGGCGGCTGCCGGTTTCGACTTCGTTCATGGTTTTGGCGTCGAACATCCGGCCGCCGACCATCACCCTGCTGACCTTGTCCGAATTGCGGATGTCGGCAGTCGGATCGGCGTCGAGCACCACCAGATCGGCAAGCTTGCCGACTTCGAGTGAGCCGATGTCGCGCGCCATGCCGAGCGATTGCGCGGCGACGATGGTGCCGGCACCCAGCGCCTCGATCGGAGTCATCCCGCCGCGCACGAACGACCATAGCTCCCAATGCGAGCCGATTCCCGCCTGTTGGCCATGCGCGCCGATCGACACCAGCTTGCCCGCCTTGGCGATCTTGTTCGCCTCGCGGGCATTGTCGTCGTCGACGAAGTTGCTCTCGGGTGCCTTGGTCACGCGCGCGGTGGCGGCGAGCAAGGTGTCGGTGGGGGTGTGAACCAGCAACGGGTTTTCCCAGACGTTGGTTGCCTGCCGCCAATAGGGATCGCCCGCCAGGCCGCCATAGGACACGACCAATGTCGGCGTGTAATTGGTGTCCGACTGGCCGAACATCTGGACGACGTCCTTGTAGAACACGTCGAGCGGGATATTGTGTTCGAGCGTCGAATTGCCGTCGGCGATCAGGTTCATGTCCATGCCGAACAGCGATCCGCCCTCGGCCACGACCTGGATATTCTCGGCGCGGGCGGCGGCGACCACCATCTGGCGCTGATCGCGGCGCGGCTGATTGTAGTTCTTCACCGAACGCGCGCCCTGCGCCTTCAGCCGGCGGACATGCGACAATGCGTCGTCATAGCTGTCGATCTTGGCATACACGCTGGCGGCGCGCGCGCCGTAGATGATCTCGCCGGTCGAAAAGATGCGCGGGCCGGTGAGCAATCCTGCCGCCTGCAATTCCTTGGCGACGAAAATCTCGCTCGCCTGGCTAGACGGATCGTGGATCGTCGTGGTGCCGAGCGCCAGATTTTGCAGCAGCGACCAGTTTTGCTGCGGCACGACTTCGTCATCGCCCTGCGGGCCGTGCGCATGGGCATCGACCAGGCCGGGGATGATCGTCTTGCCCGCGACGTCGATCATCTTCGCGCCCGCCGGTACCGGGGTAGAGGCACGCGGGCCGATCGCGACGATGCGGTCGCCGCGGATCACCAAGACGCCATCATCGACGATACCGCCATCGGCCGACGCCATCGTCACGATCCGCGCGCCGGTGAGCGCGACCGTGCCGCCGGGCTTATCTGCGGCCTGCTCGATCGCCAGGCTGAGCCCTTGCGTCGGGGGCACGAACTTGGGCGCATCCTCCGCGCGCGGGGCATTGGCGAACAGCGTGGCGCGATCGACAGTGTAGAGCGTCGGCCCCATCGACCAGTGCAGCCGCTGGCCGTCCTGCGACCAGTTGACATAGCTAGCGCCATTGGCGCTGACGCGGGTGACGGGCAGTATCTTGCTGTCGGTATCGATGTCGACCGCCTGGTTGCCGGGCATCAGCGGCAGGACATGCGCCTCATAATTCTGGATAAAAGCGGCATATTGTCCGTCGGGCGCGACCGAATAGCTGACCGCCAGTTCGCCGACGAAATGCTTGCGCTTGGCACCGCCATTAAGGTCGGTGCTGACCAGCAACTGCTTCTGCTCCTCTTCGCCCACCATGAACAGCCGATCGGAGGCAGCGGCGAATTGCGGCTGCGCCATGCCCTTGGCGATCAGCACCGGCGCGCCGCCGCTGGCAGCGACACGATAGACGCCGGGATCGTCGCCATAACGGCGCGAGGTGACGCCGCCCGAGCGCTTCGCCTCGAACGCAATCGTCTTGCCGTCAGGCGAGAATACCGGGCGGGCATAATGGCCGGGGCGCGTGGTCACTGCCTTGGCCGCACCGCCGCTGGCGGCGACGGTGACGATCTGCCCCAGGCCGGCATCGGTCCAGTCGACAAAGGCGATGGTGCGGCCGTCGCGCGACCAGGTGGGGAACAGCTCGCGCCCCTCGCCGCCGCGCGTCAGCCGGCGCGGCGTGCCGCCGGCTGCGGGTTTGACATAGAGCTTGCCCAGGCTTTCGAACACGACTTGCCGCCCGTCGGGCGAGACGCTGGCGAAGCGCGGCATCGCGGTGGTGAAGCGATCGGGCGCGACCTCGACGGTCGGATGCGGAGCATTGGCGACGCCGCGCGTGTCGTTGATGCGGAAGGGGATGTCGCTCGCCGCGCCGCTTTCGACATTCACCCGGCGCAGCTTGCCGCCTGCCCAAACGACGATCTCGCGGTCACCGGGCATCCACGCCATGTTGGGATACAGGCCGGTGACCGCCCAGGTTTCCTGCACGTCCTGGTCAAGCGCGTCATAAATCTTGCGCTCCTCACCCGACGCGAGATCGCGGACATATAGCTTGGACTTGGTTGCCTCGCGGCGGACGAAGGCGATCCGCTTGCCGTCGCGCGACGGCGTCGGGCGCACCGATCCGCCATTGCCCGAGACCATCGTCGTCGTCTCGCCGGTTTCGAGGTCGTAACGCTCGATATTGAACAAATTGGTGTTCGAATCCTGGGCATATTCGAAGATCGGACCCGGCGTGACGTTGCGGGTGAAATAGATGCCCTTGCCGTCGGGCGCGAAGATCGGCTCGCCCAATTCCTTCTGGTGGCGCTCATCGGGGCGCTTAACCAGCTTCACCCCGGTGCCACCCGAGACGTGATAGAGCCATATTTCGCCGGTGCCGAGCGAACGCCCGGTGGTGAAATGCTTCTTGGCGGCGATGAAGCGGCCATCGGGCGACCAGCTCGGCTGGTTGAGCAGGCGGAAATCTTCCTTGGTCACCTGGCGCTTGTCGCTGCCGTCGCGGTTCATCACCCAGATATTGTCGCCGCCGCCGCGATCCGAGGTGAAGGCGATGCGGCTGCCATCGGGCGAAAAGCGCGGTTGCACCTCCCATGCCAGCCCCTCGGCGATCCGCGTCGGCGTGCCGCCGCCGATCGGCATGGTGTAGAGATCGCCGAGCAAAGCAAAGGCGATCGTGCCGCCATCGGGGCTGATGTCGAGGTCCATCCAGCTACCCTCGTCGGTCGCGATCGGCACCTGGCGGATGGTCGCGCCGGTGGGGGCGTTGACGTCCCATTTCGGCTTGGCATCGGGCTTTGCGGTCGTCGGGACAGTCTGGGCAGCGGCGGCCCCGAGCGAAATGGCGAGGGCGATAATGGACGCGGCGCTGCGCAGCATGGACGGTAACTCCCTGGGGTCGGCTTGTTATGCCGCGACCCTAGAGCGCCGACCGCACCTGCACAACGGCGGCTGAATCAGATGTTGCCCTGCTCGTCGACCGGCACGTCATCATCGGGACCGAAGTAAAGCTTGGCACATTGCGCGGCGAGCACCCCGCCCTCGATCGACAGATCGTCGCGCCAGGCGTCGCGGATGAAATCGATCGTGTCGATCTGGCGATCCTCGAAATACATCGGATGTACGTCCTCGCGCCCGGCACCGAAGACGACGCGCCCCAGCTTCGACCAGATCGAGGCCATCGTACACATGCCGCAGGGCTGAAGCGTCGAATAGAGCGTCGCGCCGCGAAGCTCCATGTCGCCGATCGCCGCCCCCGCCGCGCGCATCGCGACGATTTCGGCATGCGCGGTGGCGTCGCAGGTTTCGACGGTTTCGTTGCAGCGCGCGGCCAGCACCTTGCCGTCGCGCACGATGATCGCGGCGATCGGCGTGTCCGATGGGTCGCTGCCCTTGGTCAGCGCCAGCGCAATCGCTTCGCGCATCCAGCGTTCGTCTTGCGGGTCGGGCATATGAAATCCTGTTGCTCCGCCCGCCAACGGCTATCGGCGGTTAAAGCTCCGATGCGATCGCGCAAAAGCAATCAATGTCGCGTTCGTCGTGATACAGGCCAAGCCCGATCCGCAGCACATCGCCCCGCACATCGGTGATAACGTCGCGCGCCGACAGCGCCGCCTGCCAGTCACTGGCATGCGGGCTGCGCAAGGCGATGAAGCGGGCCTGCGCTCCCTTGCCCGGCGGGTTGACCAGTTCGGCATGCCCAAGCGGCGAGCGGCCAAGGCCACCGATCAGCCGATCGCGCAGTGCCGCGACGTGGGCGCTGACGACTCCGGTCGAAATGCCCTCGCGCGCCAGCATGTCGCGGACCGCGACGAAGCGGTACAGTCCCGATGGATCGAAGGTAGCGCCGAGAAACCGGCGTGCATCGGGGGCATAACCGACCTGTTCGGGCGGCAGCGCGAGATCGTCGAACGCGCCGTACCAGCCGGTCGCCACCGGGCGCGGCGCAAAGCCGGCGGGGGCATGGAGAAAGCCGACCCCCTCCCCCGCCATCGCGTATTTATAGCCACCGCTGGTGTAGAAGGCGCGATCGGCAATCGCCGACAGATCGGTCTCAACCGCCATGAAGCCGTGATAGCCGTCGATCAACAGCCACGGTCGTTCGGGTCGCGCGACCTGCGCCAGCGCATCGAACCCGCCGACGATTCGGCCCGTGCCGAACATCACCTGGCTGACGACGATCAGGTCGTGCTCGCCGCTCGCCGCGCGATCGAGCAGCCGGGCTTCGAAACCGTCGCCCACCGGCACCCGCTCGACCACAACTTCTCCAGCTTCGACCCAGCGCAGCGCCTGGCGGGTGAAGCTGTGGAACTCGCCATCGGTGGTGAGGATGCGGATCGGGCGGCGCTCGATCGCCGAGGCGATACGCAGCAGGAAATCATGCGTGTTGCTCGAAAAGCAGACGGTCGAGGGATCGGGCAGGTCCAACTCGTGCGCGACATGCTCCTGCGCCGCAGGCCAGATTTCCTCCATCACCCGCCGCCATTTGCGATCGGCGAGGCGCGCGGCGTCTTCCCATGCCGCTTGCTGGCCAAGCCAACTCGCATCGGGCCACAGATGATGGCTATGTGCCGCCATATGCAGCCGATCGGGTGCGGCGGCGGTCGCGCGCTGGAACAGGTGCTTGTAGCTCGTCACAAAGCGGTCCTCAGCGACCAGAGTTCGGGGAAGGCGCGCTTGGGTAAGGTCGCCTCGAGATAGGAAACGCCGGTGCCGCCGGTGCCCTGTTTATGGCCGATGATCCGCGATACCGTCATGACATGCTTGTGCCGCCAGACCGCAAAGGCTTCGTCGAGATCGACCAGTTTTTCGGCGAGCTGATACAGCGGCCACCATTTGGCTTCTTCGCGATACACTTCGCGCCACGCATCCTCGACGCGGCCGTCGGGGGCATAGGGCGCTGGCCAGTCGCGGGCGAGCGCATCGGCGGGGATTGGCAAGCCGGCGCGGTGCGCGGCGGCATTGGCTTCGTCCCACAGGCTGGGGCGTTCGGCGGCTGCACGGGTGGCGGGGCCGTGGCGCGGGCCGTCGCGAAAGCCCAGCATCACCTCGACGGTGCGGAACTGATCCGACTGGAAGCCCGACGAGGTGCCGAGGACGCGGCGGAAGCGCAGATAGTCGGTCGCGGTCATCGTCTGGAGCACGTCCCACGACAGCGTCATCACCGCCTGGATCCGGCTGACACGCGCCAGCGTCTTGTAGCTTTCGACCAGCCGGTCGGCGCGGATCAGCTCGATTGCCAGACCCAGTTCGTGGATCGTCTGGCGCATCCACAATTCCTTGGTCTGGTGCATGACGATGAACAGGGGTTCGTCGTGATGGTCGGAAATCGGCTGCTGCGCGGCCAGCAACTGGTCGAGCGCGAGATAGCTGTCATAGGTTATGGTGGACATGGGGACAGGCTTACCGCGTCGACGACCGGCTAGAAAGCCTTGCGGATCATGCGGGGGCGACGAAGGCGGGAGCCTCGGGCGGGACCGCGGCGTTGCGCCAGCGTTCGACGGTGACGGTTTCGATGCTGCCATCCTCGCGTCGCCGCCGCTGGATCAGCGCAGCCCCCGATTGCGCGGTGCCGCCGATCGTCGCGCGGGTGCGGACCCAAAAGGTGTTCGACGCAAAGCGCGTGCCCGGCGGCGGGCTGACGTTCTGGTCGCTTAAATCCTTCGGCGTCAGAAAGCCCTGCCGCTTGCGCACCGCGATCAGCCGGTCGACCACTGCGGGATCGTTAAACAGCAACAACAGCATCTCGCGATCGGCGGCATTCAGGTTGATCTGGGTGATGCCGGGCAAGGCGGTGACCAGCCGCTGCAGCCGATCGGCGACCGCCGGCTCGACCCCGGCGAGACGGATCGGGCGAAGATCGGTAACCGGCCCCTGCCCGCGCACATAGGCGATCGCGAGCAGCATCTGTTCCTCGTTAAGCCCCACCTGCCGCGCGATCGTGCTGAACATGATCACCGGCGCAGCCTCGCCCGATCGCAGGCTATTGATGTTGAATCGCCCCTCTGCATCGGCGATCACCAGGTCGAACGTGCCGCCATCGATCGCGATACCGCTTTCCGCAAGCGCGCCCCAGGGTTCGGCGGCGTGATCGACCTGCGGGGCCTCGATCGCGTCGCGGCGAAGCGCCACCAGGGCGGAGACTTCGCCGCCGCGCACGATCGCCAGCGCGCGCGAAGCCTCACGCATCCGCAGCGCACCGTCGAGCGCAAGTTCCTCGCGGTTGACCATCAGCAGCACGAGGCCGGTGGCAATCGCGACGAACAGCAGGACATTGATGAGGATCATGCCCTCTTCGCCGGGCGGCGGCGGCCGCTGAGTCACGGAGCCTGCTCGGGGCGGGCGGGGAGCGCGACGACGCGGCGCAGCGTGCCGCGTCCTTCGATGCCAAGCTCCATTTCGATCGCGCGGGGCCAATCCTCCGCTGCTTCCTCCGACAGCGGCCAGCCTGCGCGCCAGCCGCCGTCTTCGAAGCGGAAGTGCGCGGCGGTGACGCCCGACAGCAGCCGCTGCGGCGCGCCGCCGATCGAGCGCAGCAGCGTGCCGCCTGCGAGCGTATAGCGCACCTCGACCGGCGGGCCGCCGAAGCCGGGGGCGACGCGAGTGAAGATCAGGTCGCGCCCGTTCGAGACGACGCGGCCGCGCGCGATCTGTTCGAGGTCGCTCGACACGACGAACATCGCGCGGCTGACGTTCGAGAGCGAATCGAGCCGGGTGGCGGTTCGGACCTGAACGCCGAGCACGCTGTCGACCAGCGCGAGGCCGGCGACCGCGATGAGCGCGAACAGGCCGAGCGAGATCATCAATTCGAGGAGGGTGAAGCCGGCTTCTCCCCTCCCGCTTGCGGCAGGGCAATTCGCATCACCAGGGACATGGACTAGCGACAGCCCCTCCCCCGACCCCTCCCGCAAGCGGGAGGGGGGAAGAAGAGCCCCTGCCCTCATGCGCCCCGGCTCATCGCGACTTTTTCATAGCCGTCAGGCCCCGCCACGACGATCGCCATGTCGCGCGCCACGCTGCCGTCTTCGCGGAAGCGCAAGGGGCCGGTCGCTGCCGGATAGGCGGGTTCTGCGAGCAGCCCCGCGCGGTCGAGCGTGCTCTTTTCGCGAAGCTGGCGGCAGATCGTGACTGCGTCATAGGCGAGTGCGGCGATCGCGCCGGGGGCACCGCCCATCCGGCCTTCATAGGCGCTGGCAAAGGCGCCGAACGCCACCGGATCGGGGCTGGCGAGCCAGGCACCATCGAGCAGTTCGAGCGACGCCGGGCGATGATCGAGCGCCTGGACGGTGCCGAGCAACTGGATGCCGCTGCCCTTTAGATTGCGCGCCGCCGCCATCATCGTCTCGCCGCCGCCGGGGATCATCACCGCGTCGGGCGCGTCGCCCGCGCCCGGCACGACGCCGCCGGGCAGCACCTCGATCCGCTGGACCGCCATGTTGAGTTCGCCCTGCAACGCTTCGGCGGCAGTGGCGGCGGCGGTGGCCCAGGGGTTGCCGTCGCCGATCACCGCTACCCGCCGGATACCGCGAGTGCGGGCGTAGCGCAGCACCGCGCCGGTTACCTGGGTCGCGGTGATCCCCATCACGAAAGCGCCGGTCGATCGCACGGCGGGGTCGTTCGAGAAGCAGATCACCGGCGCGCGGCCCGCGACCGCCTGCACCACCGGGCCGGCTTCGGCGGCGAGCAATGGGCCAAGCACCATCGCGCATCTGGCCTTCATCGCCGCCAGCGCCGCAGCCTGCGCGCCTACCGGCGTGCCGCCGGTATCGAAAACCATCAGCCGCGAGGGCGTGTTTTCGGCAAGCATGGCGGCGCGCTGCATGCTAAGTCCCAGCGCCGAATGGGGGCCGGTCAGCGGCACCAGCAGGGCGATCGGCCGCTTGTCGGCCTTCTTCGCCGCCAGCAAGGGGGATGCGGCCCATGTCGCCGACGATACGACGAGGGTGGATCGCAGAAAGCGAAGCGCTGCCCGCCGGTTCATCGCCGCTACTCCAGGATACAAGAATTCAGGCACGGCGGCGTATTACGCTGTTCGCCGGCATCGGCATAGCCGCTTACGGCGCGGCGATGGTGGCGACGATGCCCGCCAGCGTGTTCCTGAAGAACAAGCCGTGGCGCACCGGGGTGGCGGGCACGGTGTGGAACGGCGAAGTCGGGGTTGCCGGGGGCAGCGTGGTGGCGTGGCGCTGGGCACCGCTGCGCTCACTGACCAGCCTGGGCTTTGCGGTCGATTGGACCGCCAAGGGGCCGGATAGCGACATGGGTGGTCAGGCGCTGCTGCGCGGCGGCGGGGTGCGGCTCGACCATGTCAGCGGGTCGGCGGATGCGTCGCTTCTGGGCGCGGTGTTTCCCAAGCTACCCTTTGCCTGCCAGTTGACGATGCAAATCGAGCTGCCACGGCTTCGGCTGGGCGGCGAGGGGCAATTGGTCGAGGGCAATGCGACGATCGATCCGGGTAGCTGCTCGGCACGCGCCAAGAGTGCAGCGGTGCCCGGGATCGCCAGCGCGACGCCGGCGATGATCCTGACCGCCGAGCATATCGGCACCGAGAGCCGGATCCGGCTGGCCCCGATCGGCCAGCGGCGGCGGACGCTGATCGACGCGACGCTTAGCGAGGATGGCGGGTATAAGGTGCAGTTGACCAAGGATGGCGCAGCGATGCTGCCGTTTACCGGACTGCCCGCGGGGGTCGGGATCGAGAGCGACTTATAGGGTGGAAAGATTTTAGGCTGATCCATCAGTCGTTTCTTCGTCATTCCCGCGAAGGCGGGAATCCATAACCACCGCACCGGAATATGGATTCCCGCCTTCGCGGGAATGATGAAATAAATGCGTCAGCATCGGACCAACCTGTTCTAAATTGCGACCAGATTGTTGAGGTTGATGATCGGCAGCAGGATCGCCAGCACCATCATCAGCACCAGCCCGCCCATCAGCAGCAGCACCATCGGCTCGACCAAAGCGACCAAGGTGGCGACCAGCCCGTCCAACTCGCGTTCGAGCTCGCCCGAGGCGCGGGCGAGCGCGGGGGCCAAGCGGCCGCTGGCTTCGCCGCTGGCGACGATCGCGACGAGCATCGTCGGGAAGACCCCCGATTCGGCCATCGCCGCGCGCAGGCTTACCCCTTCGCGGACGCGCGCGGCGATGCCCAGCGCCTTGGTGCGGACATGGAGGTTGGGGGTGACCGCTGCGGCGGCCTGCAACGCCTCGACCAGCGGCACCGCGCTGCCGACGAGCGTCGCCAGGCTGCCCGCGAAGCGCGCGGCGTTGAACTGGCGGCTGAAGCGCGCGAACGGTTTGGTCTCGCTGAAAAAACGATGCAGCCGCAGCCGGTTGGAGGGCACGCGCGACCAGCGACCGAACAGCAGGAAGCCGATCGCCGCCGCCAGCAACATATACAGGCCATAATGCTGCAACCCCGCACTGACCGCGATCAGCGCGCGCGTCAGGAACGGCAGCGCGGCCCCGCGCGAGACGAATACGCGGACGATGTCGGGGACGACATAGACCATCAGCAGCGCCATCATCCCGAAGCTGACCGTCGCCAGCAGCGCCGGATAGAGCAATGCCAACTGCATTTTTTGCCCATTGGCCTGGCGCGATTCGACGAATTCGGCGAGGTGATCGAGCACGCTGGGCAGCTTGCCCGATTGTTCGCCCGCCGCAACCGAAGCGCGGTAGAATTCGGGGAATGCCTGTGGCTGTTGCCCCAGCGCGGCGGCGAAGCTGCGCCCATCGAGGATCGCGCCGCGCACGTCGGTGAGCAGCGCCGAAACGGCGGGGACTTCAGACTGCGCCGCGACCAGGCGGACCGATTCCTCGATCGGGATGTCCGATCCCACCAGCGTCGAAATCTGGCGGGTGACGGTCGACAATTGGCGCGCGCTCAGGCCCTTACGGCGAAGCGACGGCAGGCGGAACGACCCGACCGACGGCCCGCGATCATTGGCGGGCTCGACCGAAAGCGGCAGCAGCGCCTGTTCACGCAGCGCCGCGCGCGCGGCGGCGGGGGACGATGCCTCGATCATACCCTTGCGCGATGCGCCGCTGCGATCGGCGGCGCGATAGGCATAGGCGGTCATCGTGCGGCCCCTGTCGCGCTGCGCTGCGGGCGAAGGTTATCGCATGCAATAGGGACAGGGACGGTCATGCGCCGCGTTTAAGCACAACCGGCGCATGGAGGACAGGTTTGTCGATGGGGGCGAAGCTATCAGCCGGGCAGATTGACGTGCATGCGCCGGAAACGCGCTTCGATCAGGCTGTACACCCCGAACAGCGCCAGGCCGATGCCGGTCGCGGCGAGCAGCCATTTGCCGCCGGGCTGCGATTCGAGCGCGGCGAGCGCGTCGGCCATGCCGCCAGCTTGGCTCGCGCGGGACTGCCACGCAGCGACGGTGAAAAAGCCCGCGATGATGAGGAACACCAGCCCGCGCGCGCCATAACCGATCCGGCCCATCGTGCAGACATAGCCGGGTGCCGGCGCATTGCCGCGCAATTCGCTGATGAAGTCGCCCTTATACGCCTTTTTAAACTGCTGGAACGCGGCGACCAGCAGCCCGATCGCGACGGCGGCGACCAGGAAGCGGCCAAGTGGCTGTGTCAGCAGCCACGCGGTCCAGTCGCGCGCGCTTTCGTCGCCGGGCGACGAGCCACCTGCGGAGCCGAGATCGAGCGCCAGCTTGGCGGCGGTCCAGGCGAGGATGACGTGCGCGGTGCCGCTGATCGCGTGGGCGGCGCGCTTGAGATTGCCCTTGCCGTCATGCGCGATCCGTTCGGGATCGGCGATGGCTTCGGTCAGCCGCCAGACGGCATAGCCGAGCAGCCCCGCCGCCACGACCGCCAGCACGATCTGCCCGAACGGCCCGCCCGCCAGCGAGGCGATCGCGCCCTGATTGTCGGCGGCCTGCCCCCCGCCCATCGCGGCGGTGATCGCGAACCAGCCGACCAGCACATACACCAGCCCGCGCGCGGCAAAGCCCAATCGGGCGAGCATGGTGGCGTTGGCATCGGACAGCATCGCGATTTTCCCCTTATCGTTGCGGGGGCTTAACCGGCGGCGGCGCGCGCGGTTCCTGTGCGATCAGAACACCGCGTGATCGCCGCGTTCGGCGCTGGCCTGCCCCGCGAGCAATTGCGCGTGATAGCCGCTGAGCGTCTGGGTGCCGGTCGAGGGGGTGGCGTCGGCGTCGTAGCGACCGGTGTGCGGATCGAGCACGAGCATCGATTCAGTGGCGTAATAGCGCCCGATCCGCGCGAGTTCGGCCTTGGCGGCAAGCGTCGGCGCTATGCGGCCAAGCGCCGACAGCACCGCGATGATCGTATCGAGCAGCTTCACCGGCACCTGGCGGAAGCGTGGCGGGCGGCCGAGCAAGGCGAACAGCGCCTCCCCTTGCTGGCGCGGGGTCTGCGCCGGGCCGGGGCCGCCGATCGGCAGGATGCGGTTCCATCGGCTGGGGTCGTCGAGGCAATCGACCAGATAGGCGGCGAGATCGTCATCGCTGATCGGCTTGCACGCGGTGAGGCTGCCGTCGCCGAACAGCAGATAGGGTTTGCCGCTGCGGACTCGCTCGACCTGCCCCGATAGCGATTTGAAGAAAGCGGTGGGGCGGACGATCGAATAGCGCACGCCTGAGGCGATGAGTTCGGCTTCGAAGGCGAGCTTGGCATGCTGGAAGGCAAGCAGCGGCTTCTGGACGCAGATCGCCGAGAGCTGGATGAAATGCGGGATGCCGGCGGCCTTGGCGGCGGCGAGGGCGTGGATGTGGGCGGCATGGTCGATCGCCCAGGCGTCGGCGGGCGCGCCGGTGCGCGAGGCGAGGCACGAGATGATCGCGTCGAAGCTTTCGTTGGCGATGGCGGCGCTGAGCGCGTCGGGATCGGTGATGTTGCCGTGGCGGAGGATTGGGTTTTGCCCCCCTCCCGTTCGCACTGCGCTTGTGGAAGAGCCGTTCTTTTCTTTGGTGGTATCGGGAGGGAAGTTGGCGTCCACGTCGGGCGTTGCTCTTGGGCGCACGAAGCAGATGGTTTCATATCCGCGTGCCACCAGCGCTCGAACGGTCGCGCGGCCGATGGTGCCGGTGCTGCCGAGGACCAGGATGCGGCGAGGCTGTTGGCTGGGGTGGGTTATTGCATCCTCCTCACTGACCGTTCGCCTCGAGCGTAGATTGGGTCCGTCGCCACACGTCCAACCTGCCAACCCTATTGCAGTCATGAAGTGAAATGCTAGCCTGCCCGGCAAGAAGACAGGGCTGGTAATGTCGTTTGCGGCAACGCCTTCACTGAACAGCCGAGGCCCATGCTATCGGCAGAGCATACCATAAGACCGCAATAAGGAAGTCCCCGGCGTGGCACACGACCCCAAGCTGTTGCAGCCGATTTTGGCCGGCGCGGCACCTCCCGATCTGAATGTCACGTTTCGGCCGATGTTCGGCGGGGTCTTTGCGTATGTCGATGGCAAGCCGTTTGCTTCGCTTTCCGACGTCGGACTGGCCTTGAAGTTTGCTGGCAGCGAGCGCGACGCTTTGCTGGCCGTGCCGGGAGCCGAACCGCTTCGCTACGAAGCCGATCAACCGGCCAGCAAATCCTATGTCGTCGTTCCCGAATCGATGCTGTCGCAGCCGGACCAGCTAAGGTCATGGGTAATCCGCAGCGCTTCAGCCCTGCCCGCGAAACGTGTTCGCAAGCAAGCATAGGAGATCCGCATGGCACGCATCAACTTCATCGAGCTTCCCGCGCGCGACCTTGGCGCGGCCCAGGCGTTCTACGCAGCCGTGTTTGATTGGGAACTGACCAACTTCGGTCCCAGCTATGCATGCACCATGACTGGCGACGTCGACCTCGGGCTACAGGGGGACATGACCGAAGCGCCAACCATGCCCCTGCCGGTGGTACTGGTGGACGACATCGAAGTGGCCCAGACCGCTGTTGAGGGGGCCGGGGGGAGCATCAGCAAGCCGATCTTCGCATTTCCCGGCGGGCGACGCTTTCACTTCCGCGATCCCAACGGGCTTGAACTGGCGATCATGCAGACGGACTAATCGAAAGTCCCACGCATTGCATGACATGCGCATTGTCGGAATTTTTCCGACACGCCCATGTCATCGAAAGTCCGGGAAAATTGCGGTGCCTGTTAGGCTGGTGCCCTATAGCGCGCGTTTTGGATCGGCGTAGCCGCCGCGCGCTTCGCAAAGCTCAGCCCTAGTCAGGACGAACGGTATGCGCGGGTATCACGCCTCATCCCTTACCACCCGCGCGACCTCTTCGACCGTCGTTACCCCTGCCCGCACTTTCGCCACGCCATCGTCGAGCAGCGACGGATTGTCGCCGCCCCTGGCCGCGCGCTCGAGCTCGGCTTCCGAAGCACCGTCGTGGATCATCGCCTGAAAGCGATCGTCGACCGCCACGACTTCGTACAGGCCGGCACGCCCGCGATAGCCGTCGCCATTGCATTCGTCGCAGCCGACCGGACGCCACACCGGGTCGCCAACCGCGAGAACATTGCCCAGCAGCAGCGCGTCGCTGGGGGTCGCGACATCCTCGCGGCGGCAGTGCGGGCATAGCCGGCGGACCAGCCGCTGCGCGCACAGGCCGACGACCATGGGGGCGAGCAGATAGCGCTCTACCCCCATGTCGATCAGCCGGGTCACCGATCCGACCGCCGAATTGGTGTGGAGCGTCGAGAGCACGAAATGGCCGGTCATCGCCGATCGCACTGCGGTCTGCGCGGTTTCCTGGTCGCGGATTTCGCCGACCATGATGACATCGGGGTCCTGGCGCAGGATCGCGCGAAGGCCGCGCGCGAAGGTCATGTCGGTGCGCGGGTTGACCTGCGTCTGGGCGATGCCGGCGAGCTCATATTCGATCGGGTCTTCGACCGTCATCACGTTGCGCCTGCGATCGTTGAGCCGGGTTAGCGCGGTGTAGAGCGTCGTGGTCTTGCCCGAGCCGGTGGGGCCGGTGACCAGCAGGATGCCGTGCGGGCGTTCGAGCAGGCGGGTGAAGACGCTGCGATCACGGTCGCTCATGCCAAGCTTGCCGAGGTCGAGCGTCATGCCGCCGCGTTCGAGCAAGCGCATCACCACGCGCTCGCCATGCTGGGTGGGAATGGTCGAGACGCGCGCGTCGACATCGTGGCCGCCGATCCGCAGCGTCACGCGGCCATCCTGCGGGGTGCGCTTTTCAGCGATGTCGAGCTTGGCCATCACCTTGATCCGGCTGACCAGCAAGGGCGCGAGCGCGCGCTGCGGCTCGACGATGTCGCGCAGCACGCCGTCGATGCGGAAGCGGACGACGAGGCGCTTTTCCTGCGTTTCGACATGGACGTCGGACGCGCCTTCCTTGATCGCTTCGAGCAGCAGCGCGTTGATCAGGCGGATGACAGGCGAATCATCGCGGGTGTCGAGCAGATCGTCGACCGCCGCCGCCGAATCGGCGAGCGCCGCGAGGTCGGTTTCGGTGATCTCGAAATCGGCGGCGTTGGTGCTGCGGTCGCCATAGCCGGCGCTCAACGCGGCGTCGAAAGCGTCGTCGGGCACCGCGACCATCGCCGCGCCGGGAGCGATTCGCTGGATCTCGATCAACGCGTCGAGCGTCACGTCGGCGCGATGGACGCATTCGGTGCCCCCCTGCCCCGCGCGCAGCAGCACGCCGTGCTTGCGGGCAAAACCATAGGGCAGCCGCGCGATCGGCGGCGGGGTGGTGGTTTCGGTGATGATCAGCGTGTCGGTCATGGCGCGAACTCGACCGTGGCGGTGACATGGCCCGGCGTCGGGCGGCGGACGATGTCGGTACGGACGACGCCGAGTGCCGAGGAACGGCTGACTTCGGCGATCCAGCCGACGACATTGTCGTAGCTTGCGTCGGTGACGACGGCGCGGACGCCGCCTTCGATGGGGGTCACTGTGGGAACAAGGCCGAAGCCCTCCGCCGCGCCGGTGACGATCGCTTCGGGCGGGCCTTCGCGGCGGGTGCCACCCGGGGTGAGCGTGCCCGCGGCGCGGATCCGGGCGTTGAGCGTTTCATAGGTGCGGATGTCGGCCTGCGCCTGCGCGCGCGCGGCCTGGATCGGCTTGACGACGCCATAGACCAGCACGACGCCTGCAAGCAGCGCACCGAGCACCGCGACCAGGATGCGCTCGCGCTGGGTCAGCCCGCTCCACCAGCTGTCGAGGCGGAGCAATGCGCCCTCGATCCGGCTGCGTTCGATGATTCGGATCGTCCTCATGCGCCGGTCGCCGTCAATCGGAGGGTGCCGCCGGGGCCTTGCACGACGCGGCCATTGATCCGCGCGTCGGCCAAGGCCGTGGTGATTCGCGCGGCGGTGCCCGGCTGGAGCGGATCGAGGTCGAGGATCAGCGTCGATCCCTCAAAGCGCATCGAGCGGACGGTGATCGCGCTCGCGACCGGGGCGAGCGCGCCCGATACGCGGGTGACCAGCGGCAGGAAGGCGCTGGCGCTGCCGGGTTCGGGGAGCATGTCGGCGACCGAGCCCGCAAGGTCGGCGGCGTTGGTGGGGGTGCCCGGCGCGGCGGTGGCGACGAGCAGCCGCGTCTCATCCTGGCGGCGATCGGCGATCGTCTGGAGCATCAGCGTGTCGGCGAGCGCGATCGAGGCGTGCGCCGCGATGCCGAGACCGATCACCCAGGCGAGGCGGCGGCGATAGCTGGGCACCGCGACTCGGCGGCGGGCATAGAGGCCGGTGCGAAGATCGAGCGCGGGGTTCGCCAGTCGACGCACGAGCGGGGCGTCGCCCATCTCGGCGGGCAGCGCGTCCATATCCTCGGGCAGCAGCGCGCCATAGGAGCGGATCGCGGGGCGGCCGGCGGCGTCCCAGGCGGTTCGCAGGACGGGCGCGGGCAACGCGAAGCCGGTGCCATCGCCCGCGCGCACCACCGCGCGGGTGTCGCCCAATTGCACCGCCCATTCGCCCGGATCGGGCTGTGGCAGCGCGAGCGAGTCGGGAACGATCGCGGCTCCCCCCAGCCCGGCCTCGTCGGCGATCGCCGCCCAGATTTCCATCCTTTCGTGGCGGACGACGCCAACCAGATAGCGTTTGGGGGCGATTTCGGCCCCAAGCACCAGATGCACCGAATCGAGCGAATCGGCGATCATCTCTTCGATCGCGAAGGGCAACGCCTCGATCCGCTTGGCGCGGGTGGGCAGCGGCAGGTCGACCGCGAGCAGCCGCACGTCTTCGCTGGGCACCAGCAAGGTTGCCGGGCCTTCGCCATCGGCTATGGTGACGCCGCCGCCGTCGAGCATCCAGACGCCCGCTGCGGGGCGCTGATCTGCGGAGGTTCGCTGGTGGCTCATGCCGGGGGCGCCATCGATTGTAACATTGCTTTCATGGACCGGTCGCATGGGGCGTGGATGCGCATCTTATTGAAACAGTTTCATGACAGCCGGTGTGCCCGCGGACAATCCCGCGCGCGCACCATCGCTCAAAACCCCAATGTCGCGGAAAACGAGGCGGGGCTGACCCTGGTCGAGATGATCGTCGTGCTGGCGATCATCGCGCTGGTGGCGGCGCTGATCGTGCCCAACGTGATCGGGCGGCCCGACGAAGCGCGAGTGACGGTGGCGAACACCGACATCCGCACGATTTCCGCCGCGCTGAAAATGTACCGGCTCGACAATGGCTCGTACCCGACGACGGCGCAGGGGCTGAAGGCGCTCGCCGAAAAACCAACGACCCCGCCGATCCCGTCGAGCTGGTCGTCGGAGGGGTATCTGGGGCAGGTGCCCGAAGACCCTTGGGGCAATCCGTATCAATATGCTTCGCCCGCACCCGGCGGGTTCGCGCTGAAATCGCTCGGCAAGGATGGCCAGCCCGGCGGCGAGGGTCTCGACGCGGACCTGACGGGCGGGAAATAAGCAATGCCCGCCCGGCGTGCCGGCGAGGTAGGCATGACTCTCATCGAAATGCTGATCGTGCTGGCCATCATCGCGGTGGCGGCGGGATCGGTGACGCTGGGGATCGGCGCGGCGACTCGCTCGCCCTCGGCCGAGAGCGAGGCGCGCAGGCTGGCGCAGCGGCTGCAGGCGGCGGCGGACGATGCGATGCTGGGCGATACGATGGTGGCGTTTACCGCGCTCAAATCGGGATACGGCTTTGCGCGGTTTGGAGCCGGCGGCGAGATGCTGCCGTTCGAGGGCGATGCGCTGGGGTTTCACCAATTGCCGGGGGGAATGACGATGACCTTGTCGCTGCGCCCGCCGGTGGTGCTGGGGCCGGACGGCGCTGGCAAGCCGATGACCGCGACGGTGGAAGCCGGGTCGCAGCGCTGGGTGGTGTTGTATGACGGGCTTACCGCCAACGTGATGCCGGCGGCGTGAGGGGGGTGCGATCTTACGGGCGCATGTCCCCCTCCCGC
This sequence comes from Sphingomonas sp. 37zxx, assembly GCF_000786205.1. Taxonomy (GTDB): domain Bacteria; phylum Pseudomonadota; class Alphaproteobacteria; order Sphingomonadales; family Sphingomonadaceae; genus Sphingomonas. Next base: position 73,222 of record NZ_JROH01000012.1, read on the forward strand.
TTGCGGGAGGGGTTAGGGGAGGGCTTGTCCCTTCACGGATTGTTTTTGCGGACAAGCCCTCCCCCGACCCAGTTTCAGGTGAACGATGCCCCGCATCGTTCAGGTCATGCCGGGGGCATGACCGACCTGAAACTCGCAAGCGGGAGGGGGGAAGAAGCAGGCTTCTCATTAATCGAGGCGATGGTGGCGCTGGCCATTCTCGCGATTGCCACTGTGGGGCTGATCCGCACGACCGAGACGCATATCGATTCGACGCGGGGCATGGAGCAGCGGGCGGTGGCGATGTGGGTGGCGGAGAATCGCCTGGCCGAGCTCGAGATCGGACTTGCCCCGACCGATCAGGTCGAGATGCTGGGCCAGCCCTGGCGCGTGGCGGTGCGAAGGACCGGCACCGACGATCCCGAGATCGAGCGGGTGCGGATCGAGGTGTTCGCGAGGGACGCCAGCGGACGCAGCGCATCGCCGCTTGCATCGCTCGACGGTTTCCTTGACGCAGGCGCGCTATGAACCGCCCGATCATCATGACCCCGCGCCAGTCGAAACTGGCGATCGACCTGTTCACCGGTGCCGTGGTGGCATCGGTCGCATGGGCGCTGGCCGGGCTGACCTGGCGGATCGCGGGCCATGCCGGACAAGGCGCGATCACCGTGCCGTCGGGCACGCGGCCGGTGAGCACCGCGCCCGACATCGCGCCTGCGCTCGCGCTCGCTCCCTTTGGCAAGGCGGCGCAGGTGTCGGCAGCGCAGGCGACGGGATTGCAGATCACGCTGAAGGGCGTGGTGTTCGCGTTGCCCGCCAGCTTCTCGGTCGCCTATATCGCCACCGCGGACGAGGCAGCCAAGCCGTTCCGCATCGGCGACAGCGTCGGCGGCGCGACGATCGAGGCGATTCAGCGCGACCGCGTGCTGCTGAACAATGCCGGGCGCACCGAATTCCTGGCGTTTCCCGATCCCGCCGCCGGGCCACTGCCGCCGCCGGGCACACCGGCAGCCCCCGGCACCGCGCCGACTGCCACGCCCCCTGCCCCCGCCGCACAGGCCGGCGCTTCACTGTTACAACGCTTCGACGCGACGCCGACAGAGGGTGGCTATGCCGTTGGTGAGAACGCGCCGCCGGGGATGCAGCCGGGCGATGTCGTCCAGTCGCTCAACGGCCAGGCGCTGGGGCGCGGCGCCGCCGATCAGGCCGCCTTCGCCGCTGCCGCGCGTAGCGGATCGGCACAGATACAAGTCGTGCGCGACGGCAAATCGCGCACGCTCACCATCCCCTTACGCTAGAGAATCGACTCGTGGCCAAACGCACCTTCTTGCTCCTCGCGCTCGCCGCGACCGCGCTCCAGCCGCTCGTCGCGCAGGACGGGCCGCCGGGCGACATCGTCGTCAACATGCGCGGGGTCGAGATCGCCGATGTCGCCGACCAGATTTCGCGGCTGACCGGGCGCACGCTGATCCTCGACCCGGCAGTGCGGGGCACGGTGACGGTGACGTCGGCGCAGCCCTTGTCGGCGGCTGGGGTGTGGGAGCTGTTCCAGTCGGTGCTGCGCGCCAACGGCTTTGCCGCGGTGCAATCGGGGCGCGCGTGGCGGATCGTGCCGCAGGCCAATGCGGTGCGCGACGGCGGCGTGCGGCGTTCGGGCGCAGGGCAGGAACTGACGACGCGGATGATCCGGCTGTCGAACGTGCCCGCTGCCGAAGCGGCGCGGATCGCGCGGCCGCTGGTGGCGACCTTCGGATCGGTCGAGCCGCTCGCCAGCCCCAACGCCATCGTCATCACCGATTATGCCGACAATGTGCGCCGCGTCGAATCGCTGATGCGCAGCCTGGACGGCGGCGGCGGGCAGACCTTTGCGACGATCCCGCTGCGCAACGGGTCGGCCCCCGAAGTGGCGGCGGCGATCGCGCAAGTATTGGGCGAAGGCGAAGCCGGCGGCGCGCGCGTTGCCGCCGATCCGCGCAGCAACATCGTGGTGGTACGCGGCACGCCTTCGTCGGTGACCGAGGCGCGCCGCATCGCACTATCCCTCGACACGCCGGGCGGCGCGACGCCGATCACGCGGGTGTTCCGGCTGAACTATGCCGATGCCGAAAGCGTCACCGACGTGTTGCGCGGGGTGTTGGGGCAGGAAGGCGAGGCGAGCAATCCGGTCGCGCGCAGCCTGCAATCGCGCGGCACCCGCAGCGGCATCGGCGGCGGCGGGCGGGCCGATCCCACCGCCGCCCTGTCGGGGCTGGTCAATTCGAACGGCGGCGGCGCGGCAGGTGCCCTGGGCGGCGCGACCGGCGGCGGTGGCAGCATCAGCACCGTCGGCGAGGGGCAGCGCGACCAGCCGGCACAGGGGTTTTCGACGCCCGACCTGACCGTCCAGCCCGCACCCGACATCAACGCGATCGTGGTGCGCGGCACGCCAAGCGCCGTCGCCAGCATGGAAACGATCGTCACCGATCTCGACGTCCGCCGCCCGCAGGTGATCCTGGAGGCCGCGATCGCCGAGATCACCGGCGACGAGGGCGAGCAGCTGGCGGTGCAGATCGGCACCGGCGGCGCTGTGCTTAGCCGAGCGGAGGGCGCGGCGACATCGTTCGGCGGGCCGGGACAGGTCAGCCTGGGGGCGATTCTGGGCACGCTTGGCGTTCCGATCGCCCGACTGCTGGGGACGGGCTTCACCGGCAATCTTGCGATCGGCGACGATTTTTCGATCCTGGTGCAAGCGCTCGGCACCTCGCAGCGATCGAATCTGCTGTCGACGCCATCGGTGACGGTGGTCGACAACAAGGTGGGTGAATTCGTGGTGGCGCAGGAAGTGCCGTTCATCACCGGATCAATCCTGACGCAGAATGCAGGCGCGACGCCCTTCACCTCGATCGAGCGCAAGGACGTCGGCATCACGCTGCGTGTGCTGCCGCGGATCAATGCGGGCGACACGATCCGGCTCGAAATCAGCCAGGAAGCATCGTCGATCGCCCCGACGCAGTTGCAGCAGGCGGCGGACATCATCACCAATCGCCGCGCGATCAACACCACGGTGCTGGCCGATAATGGCCGCACGATCGTGCTGGGCGGGCTGATCTCGGACGACTACACCCGCCAGCGCAGCCAGGTGCCGATCCTGGGCGATATTCCGATCCTGGGCGAATTCTTCAAATCCCGCCGTGAATCACGACAGAAGCGGACGCTGTTCATCTTCCTGAAGCCGACGATCCTGCGATCGAGCGACGATGCGGCACGCGAATCGGACGAACGCTACCAGCGGCTGCGCGATGCCGAAGCGGCAACGACCGAGCGCCGCAGCCTGTTGCTCAAGCCCCCCGCCCCCCGGCTGACGGTGGAAATCGACGGGATTTATTGAGGGGGCCCGCGGCAACGCTGGCCGCTACTCCTCGCTGCCGGGCATCGGCACGCGCGCTTCCTGCGTGCCGCGGGTGAAGAAGGCGGCGTCGATCGCCAGCGCGCGCAGCTGCCAGCCATCGACGGCTTCGCCCACCGCCAGCGTTCGGCTGGTGCCATCGGCGGTGCGGACCAATGCGACCGCGTCGATGTTGAGCCGGCCGGCGATGCCGATCAGCGCCGGGGCGTCGGCGGGGGTGGTGCGCGCTTCGGTGACTGCGCCAAAAAGCGGGCGGGCGAGCGCTGCATCGAGCGGCGGCGGTGTGCCGCGAATCGATGGTGCCGGCAATTTGGGTGGCTGGAGGGCCTCAGGCGACGGGGCCAGCGCCACCATCAAGGGCGTGGCAATCGCCAGCACGGCAAGCGCGGCGCACCAGCCGGTCTGTTCGCGAGTCAGCGCCATGGCACCAGTACCTCTCCCTCGACCCGCACCGCGCCGCCGGGAATGCTCGCCAGCCGCCAGCGCCGCCAGCGCAGCACCGGATCGGCGCGCTCAATGCCATCGGCGAAGGCTAGCACCGCCTTTTCGCTGCCCGACGCCGACAGGGTGAGCCGGGCGACGTGCGGGCTGGCGGGGTCGATCGTGGCGAGCGTTTCGACCAGCACCCCGCCGGCGGTGGCGGCGCGCCGTATCCTGAGCGCAGCGGCGCGCGCGGCGGTGTCGGCATCACGCGCTGCAGTGATGCGATCGTCGGGCAGCAGCGGCGGAACCGGCGGTGCTTCCCGTTCGGCGGCAAGGGCGGCTCGCGCCGCGCGGACGCTGCCGAGGTCGTCGATCGCGTGCAGCATCGGCCAGATCGAGGCCAGCGCCGCCGCCAGCCCCATCGCGCCGCCGATGATCGTCCAGCGGCTGGTCATGGTGCTGTCTGTCGCAAGCGGACGAGGATGACGCCGTCGCCGCGTGCCTGATCGATGTCGCGCAGCGCGGCGGTGCGCGGATCGCGGCGAAGCGCGGCGCGCAGCGTGTCGGGATCGGGGGTCGCGACATCGGCGCTCAATCGCGCATGTTCGTCGGCGGCGACGGCGGCGAGGCGGGCGTCGCGCGGCAGTGTCAGCGCAAGCGCGTTGAGGATGTCGGCGATTGCCGGCGCGGTGGTGGTCAGCGCGGCGCGATCGGCCAGGGCGGCGGCGCGGGTGGCGAGCGCGGGCGCGGCGGTACGGCGCTGTGCCTGGATTTCCTGCCGGATCGCCGCCGCCTGCCAGCTCGCCACGCCCCAGCTCAGCACCGGGCCGGCGGGTAGCAGGATTGCAAGCGCGATGCCGAAGCGGCGCGAGCCGGGGGCAGCGGGCGCATTGCTTGGCGATGCGCGATCGACTGGTACCGGCGTCCGTGGCCGCTTCGCACGGATCGCTGCGATCAGGCGGTCGGCCAGGCTGGGTGGGTCGGCGGCAGGGTGCATGGCTTCGCCTAGCCGCTCACCCCCCGGTCAAACAAGCACCGCCCTGCCCGGAAAGCCTTGTCTTAAACGTGACTTCTCAATTACGTCGATCGGTAACCAAAGGTGCATGTGGCTGTAAGGCTGTAGGCCCAAAGGGCTATCGAATGCGAATTGCATCGTGAAATGCGAAGATATGGGGATATTATGAGCGACAGCATGGACATGACGGCGGGCTATACCGATGGCGACATCGATACCAACCCGACCAGCAATTCGCATCTGAGCGACCTGATCGACCGGCGTTATTCGCGCCGCGAAACGCTGCGCGGCGGTGTGTCGGCAGCGGCGCTGGCGGTGTTCGGCGGCACATTGCTGGCAGCTTGCGACGATGCGGACGATGCCGATGATTCGGCTCCGGTCGTCACCGCCGGATCGAGCGGCGCGACCAGTGCGGGCCGGATCGTGACGCTGACCAGCACCGCCACCGACGATGGCGGCATCGTCACCTCCGCCTGGACCCAGACCAGCGGGCAGACCGTGACGCTGACCAACGCACGGACCGCGACCGCGACGTTCATCGCACCGTCGGTAACCGCCGCCACGCCATTGGTGTTCCGCTACACCGCCACCGACCAGGGCGGCCAGGCCAGCAGCGCCGATGCGACGGTGACGATTTCGCCGGCGCAATTGGGCTTCACCGCGATTGCCAAGAACCGCAACGACGTGGTGACCGTACCAACCGGCTATTCGCTGGGCGTGCTGGCGCGACTGGGCGATCCGATCGCCGCGGGCGTCGCTGCCTATGCCAATAACGGCACCGATACCAATTTCGCGCAGCGGATCGGCGATCATGGCGATGCGCTCTATTATTACGGCCTGAATTCGGCTGGCACGCGCGACGATTCGAGCAGCATTCGCGGGTTGCTGGTGCAGAATTACGAAAACCTCAACGAGCAATATCTGCACCCCAACGGCCCGACCGGCCTTGGCGGCAGCGGCGTTGCCCCTGCCCGTCCCGAAGGCGAAGCGATCAAGGAAATCGAAGCGCATGGCGTCGGCGTGATCGAGGTGATCCAGACCGCGACCGGCGGCTGGGCCTATGTCCAGGACAGCACCTTCAACCGCCGGATCACCCCCAACACGCCGATGGTGATCAACGGGCCGGTGCGCGGTAGTGCGCTGGTGCAGACGGTGTTTTCGCCCGGCGGCACCGATGGCCGCGGCACGATCAACAATTGCGCCAATGGCGTCACGCCTTGGGCGACCAACCTGACCTGCGAAGAAAATTGGGCCGGCTATTTCCGCCGCCCGCCCGCGTCGGACGATGCCCGCCGGACGGCCAAGGAACTGGTCGCGCTGAACCGCTATGGCGTTCGCAGCGTGAACGGCAATTATGCCTGGGCTTCGGTGACCCCCGCCGATGCCGCCAGCACGATCTTTCGCAAGTGGGACGCACAGGCAACCGGCGCGAGCGCGACCGCCGATTATCGCAACGAGCCGAACCAATATGGCTGGTGCGTCGAAATCGATCCCTATGATCGCACCAGGGCACCGCGCAAGCGCACCGCGATGGGCCGTATGAACCATGAGGGTGCTTGGCCCGGCAATTTCGTCGTTGGCCGTCGCCCGGCATGGTATCAGGGCGATGACGCGCAGAACGAGTATCTGTACAAATTCGTGTCGGCCACGCCGTGGGTCGCCGCCGACGCGAACGCGACCGATCGCCTGGCGATGGGCGACAAATATCTCGATAACGGCACGCTATATGTCGCGCGCTTCAACGCCGATGGTTCGGGCGCATGGCTGCCGCTGGTGTTCGGCCAGGGCAACGTCACCTCGACCAACGCGACCTATGCCTTTACCGATCAGGCCGACGTTCTGACCCACGCGCGGCTCGCCGCCGACGTACAGGGCGCAACGCGGATGGACCGTCCCGAATGGACCGCCGTCAGCCCGACCACGGGTGAAATGTACCTGACGTTGACCAACAATTCGTCGCGGACCGTCGCCAATGTCGACGCGGCGAACCCACGCGCCTATGTCGATCCGCCCAGCACTTCGATTGGCAATCGCAATGGCCACATCCTGCGGCTGCGCGAAACCGGCGACACGACCGAAGCGACCGCCTTCACCTGGGACGTCTATGTCTTTGGTGCGGGATCGGATCTGGATGCGACCAACATCAATCTGTCGGGGCTGACCGCCGACAACGACTTCTCCAGCCCCGACGGCCTGTGGTTCGGTCGACCCAGCAACGCATCGGGCCAGGGCAATCCGCTATTGTGGGTGCAGACCGACGACGGCGCATTTACCGATGTCACCAACAACCAGATGCTGGCGGCATTCCCGGGCCGGGTGGGCGACGGCGGCCCCCGCACGGTCACCAACTCGGCGGGCGGTGCCACCAGCACGGTAACCACGCGGATCGGCGCGGCACCGGGCACGCAGCTGCGCCGTTTCCTGACCGGACCGATCCAGTGCGAAATCACCGGTGTCGATTCGACCCCCGATGGCCGCACCTTGTTCGTGGGGATCCAGCATCCGGGCGAAAACGGAACGCCGGCAGCACCAAGCAGCGCCTGGCCGGCAACTCAGGGGGCCGCGACTGCGCCGGCAGCGGGCACGCGCCCGCGTTCGGGCGTCGTGTTCATCCGCAAGAATGATGGCGGCGTCGTCGGGCTGTAACCGCCGACCTGCCATATCGCCGGCAAGACCCTCTCCCGCGCATGGGAGAGGGTCTTGCAGGAAATTCTACTATTTGGCCGGCTGATTGGCGGTCGCGCGGGTCGAAACCTTGGCGTTACCGTCGGCCTCGATCGAAATGATGTGATCGACACCATCGTCGCAGCGGGCACGCCATACCGAGCCGGTATCCCCCTGCCGCTCACTCGACGTAACGCCCTGACAGGGAAGCCCTGAATCGCGAATCGCACGAATGAACACGCCGTTGCGCTGCGCCTCGGGCAAGGCCGCCACCGCCGCCTGATAATCGGTGCCGTCTGCCGCGACCGCATTGGCAGGCGGGGAGGCAGGTGCAGGCGCGGGCTCGCTGCCGCAACCGGCAAGCGTGAATGCAGCGGCCAGCACGGGAATCAGGATATTCTTCACGTCGTTTCTCCTTCGGCAACGGGTTTGGGAGACTGCGGCGAATAGGCGCGCAGGAACCGGCTGGTGCCGCGCGCCGCTCGCGCCCGCACGATTTCGGGCGTGGGTTCGGGGATCATGCCGAACATCAGTTCGATGTCCGAAAAACCTTTCCACATGCCGACCAGATCCTCGGCAGCGCGCAGCAGGTCGTCGGCCTCGAGCAAGCCTTCGCGATGTCCCTCGGCAATCATCTCGCCCAGCCGTTCGCGGCACAATGCCGGGCCGGCGCGAAAGAAGCGCTCGGCAAGCGCCGGCACCTGGGTGATTTCCTGCGCCAGCATCCGTTCGAACACCGCATGGTCTTCGTGGAAGATGAAGTTCAGCAGGCCTTCGCCAAACAGGTTCAGTCGATCTTCCAACGGCAGGTCGCCTTCTTCATCCATTGCCAAGGCGCTGTTCATGCGCGGCATTTCGCCGCGAATGACCGCTTCGAACAATGTCTCCTTGTCGCCGAAGCGATTGTAGAGCGTCACCTTCGACACGCCGGCGCGGTGCGCGATGTCTTCGATCGTCGATGCGTTGTAACCGCGTTCGATGAAGGATTCGCGCGCGGCGCTGATGATGGCATCCTGCTTTGCCGGGTCGCGCGGGCGGCCTGGCCCGGCCTTGCCCGGCGTGCCGCCGCGACAAGCCAAGGCCTTGAACCTTGCACTGCTTTCCTTAACGATCGCTCATCCTTCCACGCACACGACAGCGGCACTGGATCCAACCAATGCTCGCTACCATGCAAACGTGCAAGCCAACCCTGAGGTCCGTAGCAATGCTGCGGGCTGCAGCGATTGGCGATCAGTGCTGATACGCCTTGGGCAGCGCGCCCTCCTTGGGATCGAGATAGCGCTGGCGCAGGCGGGTCTGGCGGTTTTCGAGCGATTGTTCGACGCCGTCGATGAACACCGTGGTGGCCGCGGTGCCGACTTCGAGCGGGTCGCCGTCCCAGATCACGACATCGCCGCGGCGACCGGGGCGGAGCGAGCCGATCTCCCCGGCCATGCCGATCGCCTCGGCAGGCTTTGAGGTGATCGTCGCGAACGCTTCGTCCCAGCTGAGGCCCGCCGCGCCGGGGATTCTGGTGAGCGCCACCAGATTGCCGGCATATTGCTTCACCAGCCGCGCCTGACGCGATTCATCGTCGTTGATCTGGCCGATGCCGACCAGCACGCCCGCCGCCTTCAATCGCCCGATGTTCGATTGGGTCGCCGCCAGTTGCTCGAACGAGGCGGGAAGATCGGCGAGCGCCGAGGCGATGACGGGGATTTGCGCGGCGGCGATGTCGCGCGCGACCATCCAGCCTTCGGTCGCGCCGACCAGCACCGGCCTGATCGTGGGGAACTCCCGCTTGAGCGCGACGATCGTCAGAATGTCCGACGCGCGTTCGACATGCACCAGCAGCGGCATTTCGCCGCGCAGCACCGGCCCCAGTGCCTGCGCGTCGGCGCGGGTAAGCAGCGCATCCTTGCCGCGATCATTGTAGCTGGCGGGATTGGCGGCATAGGTGCGCGCTTCGAACAGCGCGTTTCGCAGCATCGCCATTGCGGCGGGGCGGCTGCCCCCTGCCCGCTCGCCGCCGGTCTGGCCCCATTCCATGAACTGGAACGCCTTGGCGCGCGTGATCGGGTTCATGTCGCCGCCAAGATCGATGACCGCGCCCTGCCCGGCAAAGATCGATCCGCGCGGATCGGGCGCGACGATCGCGCGGGTGATCCCTTCGGTGCGGTTGACCGCGATCGGCCCCGATAGCGGGTTGACTGCCGAGGCGACGTCGATCGCGGCGTTGAAGGGCGAGGTGGCAGCCGAGGAATCATTGGTCTCGCTGACACCGTCGACTTCGATGATTCCCATCCGGCTGAACCCCGCGACGATGCCGGGCGATACCCAGCGACCACCGGCATCGATCGTGCGACCGCCGGCAGGGGCTGTCCCGCCCGGCCCCGCCGAGACGACGCGGCCACCGCGAATGACGACGGTGCCGCCCTCGATCGGGGCCGAGCCGTCGCCGATCACCAGCTTGGCATTGGTGATGACCACGTCCTGCGCGGCGGCGGGGATAGCGGTGCCGGCGAGCAATGCCGCCGCGAAAGCAAGGGCGCGCATTACTTGGTGTCTCCTTCGCCGGGCTGGCCGAGTTCGAAATCGGATACCGGGCGCATCTTTGGGTTGTTGGCGTCGTACATCAGCGCGCCGTCGATCCACACGCGCTCGGGGCGGGTGTAGACGCTGAAGGGATCGCCGTTCCACAGCACGACATCGGCCATCTTGCCGGGCTTGAGGCTGCCGGTCTTGTCGGCGACGCCGAGCGCGGCGGCAGGGCCGATGCCCAGCCAGCGCCAGGCGCGCTCCTTGGAAATGTCCATGCCGGCGCGGCGCGCGGCGTGCCATACTTTGGCGACTTCCTGGTTCAGCCGCTGGATGCCGTTGGCGTCGTCCGAATGGATCATCGCGCATGCGCCCTCATTTTCGAGGATCGCGAGGTTTTCGGTGACCGCGTCGTAGCTTTCCATCTTAAAGCCATACCAGTCGGCCCATACGGCCGAGCAGGCACCATTGGCCTTGAGCAGATCGGCGATCTTGTAGCTTTCGACCGCGTGGTGGAAGGCGGTGACCTTGTAGCCAAACTCCTTGGCCATATCCATGACGATGGCCATTTCATCGGCGCGGTAGCAATGGTTGTGGACCAGTATCTCGCCTGCCATCACGCCGCGCAGCGTATCGAGCTGAATGTCGCGGGTGGGCGCATCGCCGCCGCTGGTTTCATATTTGTCCCATTTGCGGGCATATTCGGCAGCCTTGGCCCAGGTCGCGCGGTTGACCGCGACATTGCCCATCCGGGTCGAGGGCGCGCGCCCCTTGCCGCCATAAACTCGCTTCGGGTTCTCGCCGCAGGCCATTTTGAAGCCATAGGGGGCGTCGGGAAACTTCATCCCCTGCATCGTGCGGGCATAGACGTTTTTGAGCGTCACCGAACGGCCACCCATCAGGTTCGCCGAGCCGGGCAGGATCTGGAGCGTCGTCACCCCGCCATTGGCGAGCGCGCGGCTGAAGCCGGGGTCTTGCGGCCAGACCGAATGTTCGGCCCAGACTTCGGCGGTGATCGGCGAGGTCGCTTCGTTGCCGTCGGAATGCGCCTGCACGCCGGGCGAGGGATAGTCGCCAAGGTGGCTGTGGACGTCGATGATGCCGGGGGTGACCCATTTGCCCTGCCCGTCGATCACCTGCGCGTCGGCGGCGGCGATCTGCTGGCCGACCTCGACGATCTTGCCGTCGCGGAACAGCACCGCGCCATTGTCGATCCGCCCGCCTTCGCCGTCAAGGATCGTCACGTTGGTGATGAGCGTCGGCTGGCCGGGATAGGCGCGGTAGGTCGAGGGATAGGGGTTGTGGTCGAAGCCCTTGCCCTTGCCGGGGGCTGCCGCCTTGGGGCTGGCCGAGGCGGTCTTGGGCTCGCCGGCGCCATTGGCGGCGCAACCGGCAAGGCTTGCGGCGGCCAGGATCGTGATCGCGCTACGCATGTTGTTGCATTCTCCCTGTCGGTATTTTTTCATTCAGGCGAACACCTGTTCAAGATCATTGACGCGCAGCCCCTCTTTCTGGGCACGCAGCGTGTGATAGGCCGAAGCGGCCACGGCGGGCGGGATCATGCCCAGCATCGCGGTGAGGATGGTGTAGACGATGGTGGACGCCAGCCCATCGCCGGTGATCGCGGCGAGGCCGCCGATCATCGCCTGCGCCACCGTCCAGAAGATACCGCCGATCACCAGCAGCAACAGCAATTGCCAGCGGACCCCGGCGGTAAGCTCGGCACTACGCGCGAAGCTGGCGAACGCGCCCAGCCGTTCGGCGACCATTGCGGGGGTGACGACGAACCACAGGCAGGCAAGGACCAGCGCGGGAATGACGAAAAAGGCAAAGCCGACGCCGATCGCGAGCCAGAACAGGATCAGCAGCAGCATTGCCGAGGGCAACAGCGGCAATATCCGCGCCAAGATAGCCCTGAGTTCAAGCGGTCGCCGATCGAGCAGGTCAAGCGTGGCCGCGACCAGCAACAAATGGCCGATCTGGCCCAGTACCAACGCCGTCAGCCCGAGGCCGAAAGCCGCGAGGAGCGGCGGCGACGGCCCCCAATCGATCAATCCGATCATCGTGAACGCAGCCGCCATCGGTGCGCCGCTGGTGATGAGCACGATGACCGCGAAGAGCAACGGTGCCTGCGAAATCGCGCCAAAGGCATCGCCGATCACGCGCGACAGTTCGAAGCTCCAACTGCGATTGCCGGCATTGCGCATCGCCATGCCGATCGCGACCGCCAGCGCCACTGCAAGCAGCAGGAATGTCAGGATGATAATCGTGAACAAGCGCGCCCCCTTGGTCGATCAAGGTGGAGCGAAAACCATTGCGTGTAAATCACGAACTGCGTCAAAAGACAGTTGTCGCCGCGCCGGGCGGCGCACCGGAGTCGAGCTTGCCCCCACCCACCGTGCCCGACGAAGCCGCGATCCGCGCAGTGCATGCGTCGGTGCGCGCGGATAGCGCGATCCAATATGATTTTCCGTGGCGACGGATCGAGCCCGAACCCGATTCCCCGTGGCTGACCGCATTGGGCGAGGCATTGCAGCGCTTTTTCGTCGGGCTGGGGCCGGTGTGGGAAGTGATATTCTGGGGCATGCTGGCGGTGCTGGCGGCGATCCTGTTCATCAGCCTGTTCCCGCCCGCGCGCGCCTGGTTCCTGGAACATGTGCGGCGGCGAAAGCCACCGCCGGTGGCCGAGGAGAGCTGGGTGCCCGAGGCCGGGGCGGCGCGCGCGTTGCTGGCCGAGGCAGAGGCGCTGGCCGGGGCGCAGCGTTATGACGAGGCGGTGCGGCTGCTGCTTCATCGCAGCATCGAGGATATTGAGCGCTGGCGCGGCGGCGTCGTTCGACCGTCGCTGACGTCGCGCGACATCGCTGCGGTCGATGCGTTGCCGGGCAATGCGCGCGCGGTTTTCGCGCGGATCGTCGCATTGGTCGAGCGCGGGCTGTTCGCGCGGCGGCCGCTGGGCGCGGCGGAATGGCAGCGCGCGCGCGACGATTATGCGGCATTCGCGCTGTGACCGACGCTGCGACAGGGGCCAACCCCGCCCCGTTCGGAACCCGCGCGGGCATCGTGCTGACGGTGCTGGGCGCGGTGCTGTTGCTTGGGTTTCTGGTGCTGTCGGGCTTTGGCGACGAGATCAACCGGCAGGTGGGCCGGGCACCCGGCCCCGCCGCCAAGGGTGCCACGGGCTTTCTGGCGCTGCACGACATCCTGACGCGGACACCGGGAATCGACGTGCGGATGCTGCGCGACCCCAACGATTATGCGACCGACGATCTGGTGATCCTGACCCCTGATCGCAGCGTGACGGCGGCGGACCTGCGCCACATTCTGCGCCAGCGCGGCGATGGCCCGTCGCTGATCATCCTGCCCAAATGGCAGACCGAGCGCGACGGGCTGTCGAGCACGCGCGAGCGCCGTATCGATGGAGCCGATTTCGGCACGGGACGGATCGCGGCGATGCTGTCCGATTTCAGCAAGACCGAATATGAACAGATGGACGGCGTTCGCCGGCCACAGAACCAGTCCGATCTTCCCGCCTTTGGCCCGATCGAACGGCCCGCGACGATTACCGGCTCGGGCATCACGCCGATGGTATCGGTGCGCGGCAGCGGCGCGCTGCTGGGGCGGATAACCGGCAGCAACGTCTATGTGATGGCGGACCCCGACCTGGCGAATAATTACGCGATGCGCGACCCGCGCAATGCCGTTGCGATGATCGCCGCGCTCGAATGGATGGGCATCGCCGCGCCGGGAAGGATCGCGTTCGACCTGACGCTGCAATACCGCCCCGGCGACCGCAATTTGGTGAAATTAATGTTCACCCCGCCCTTTATCGCGGTGACGATCGCGCTGCTCGCTGCCGCCGCGCTGGCCGGCTGGGCCAGCGTCGCGCGCTTCGGTCCGCCGCTGCGCGATGCCCGCGCATTGGCGTTCGGCAAGGCGGCGTTGCTCGACACCATTGCCGGGCTGACCCGCGCGGCGGGCAAGGCGGGCGCGGGCGGCAGCGCCTATGCCGATACAATGCGCGACTGGCTGGGCCAGCAGATGCGCGCGCCGGGGCATATCAAGGGTGAGGCGCTGGCCAACTGGATCGAAGCGCAACAGCCCGGCTATACGCTGCGTGACCAAAGGCTGCGGCGCGCAACCAACGAAACCGAATTAGTGTCGGCGGCGCAAAGCCTGCACGACTGGCGACAGGAGACAGCATGACCCTCGACGAAGTCCGCGCATTGGGCGAGGCGATCGACGCCGAAATCGCCAAGGCGGTGGTCGATCAAAGCGACGTCGTCCGCTTCCTGCTGGTCGCGCTGTTGTCGGCGGGGCATGTGCTGCTCGAAGGAGCACCGGGCACCGCCAAGACGCTGTTGGCGCAAAGCTTCGCGCGCACGACGGGGCTCGATTTCGGGCGGATTCAGTTCACCCCCGATCTGATGCCCGGCGACATCGTCGGATCGAACCTGTTCAATTTCCAGACCAGCCAGTTCGAACTGACTCGCGGGCCGGTGTTTTGCGAATTGCTGCTGGCCGACGAGATCAACCGCACCCCGCCCAAGACGCAGGCGGCGTTGCTGGAGGCGATGCAGGAGCGCGCGATCACGCTCGATGGCAATACCGAGCGTTTGTCCGATCGCTTCACCGTGCTGGCGACGCAGAACCCGATCGAGCAACAAGGCGTGTATCCGCTGCCCGAGGCGCAGCTCGACCGGTTCCTGTTCAAGATCGCGATCGGCTATCCTTCGGAAGCCAGCGAGCGCGCGATCGTCGCGCAATATGGCAAGCGCACCGGCACCCCGCGCCCAGAGGACAGCGGCGTCGGCGAAGTCGCGACGCGCGATCAGGTGGCCGCCGCGATCGATGCGGTGCGCGGGGTGACGCTGGCCGATCCGGTGATCGACTATATCGTCGCGCTGGTGCGCGCGACGCGGACGCATCGCGATTGCGCCAGTGGCGCATCGCCGCGCGCGGCATCGGCGCTGGCCGGCGCGGCGCGCGCGGCGGCGGCGCTCGACGGGCGCGATTATGTGATCCCCGACGATGTGAAGGCGCTGGCCCCCGCGCTGCTGCGCCACCGCATCTTGTTGTCACCCGCCGCCGAGATCGACGGGCGGCGGATCGACGATGTCGTGGCCGAACTGATCGAGGCGACCGAGGCACCGCGTTGATCTATCCCACCCAGCGCGCGGCGATACTGGTCTCGGTGGCGGCGCCGGTGGCGCTGGCGCTGGGCGTCGCGGTGCCCGGCGGCTGGGTCGCGGCGATCGGATGGGTGGTGGTCGTGATGGCGGCGGTGTTCGTCGACGGGATGCTTGCGCCTTCGCTGGCGGGGGCGCCGACGGTGGACGTGCCCGCGATGGTGCCGGTGGGGGGCCGGGTTTTACTTAGCCCTGCGATTGCGGGTGGGGTGGGGGCGGAATTCGCGGCTGAGGTCAGCGCTCCGCTCGAGAGGGCTCGCGCCCCCTCCCCCGTTCGTGCTGAGCTTGTCGAAGGGGGAGAGGGTATCGAAGATGCGCTGGCGTATGACGCCCCCCGCCGCGGGACCGCGCATGTCTCGGCGCTGTGGGCGCGGCATCGCGGGCCGCTGGGGTTTGCTTGGCGGCAGCGGCGGATCGCCACCGATACCGCAATCCGCATCGTCCCCGATATTGGCCCGACCCGCGAACAGGGCATGCGGCAATATCTGCGGAGCGCGCAGTTCGGCACCCGGATGCGAACCGAAAGCGGCGACGGGCAGGAGTTTCAGGCGCTGACCGAGTTTCAGCCGGGGATGCAGCGCCGCGCGATCGATTGGAAAGCGTCGGCGCGACATTTGTCGCTCTATGCCCGCGAATATCGCACCGAGCGCGACCATGCCGTCGTGCTGGCGATCGATTCAGGGCGCGCGATGGCCGATCCGGTCGATGGCGTGCCGCGAGTCGATCGTGCGGTGTCGGCGGCGCTGCTGGCGGCGTTCGTCGCGCTGAAATCGGGCGATCGGGTGCGGCTGTTCGGCTTTGCCGCGCGGCCCCAGGTCGACAGCGGATCGCTGACCGGCGCGCGCAGCTTCGCCAGCCTGCACGCGCATGCCGCCGACATTGATTATGGAGTGGGCGAGAGCAATTATACGCTGTCGCTGACCGCGCTCGACCAGCGGCTCGACCGGCGATCGTTGGTGGTGATCTTCACCGAATTCACCGATCCTACCGCCGCCGAATTGCTGCTGGCGGCGGGGCAAAGGCTGCTGAGGCGGCACCGCGTGCTGTTCGTGCTGTTCCACGATGTCGAGCTGGAGGGCTTTATCGCGGCGCCGCCGCAGGGTGCCGACGACGTGACCCGCGCCAATGTCGCGCAGGCGCTGCTGCGCGAGCGGCGGATCGTGATCGAACGGGTGAAACGAATGGGGATCGAGGTGATCGAGGCCGATCCGGCGGCGATGCCGCTGGCGCTGGTCGAACGGTATCTGGCGTTGCGGGAGCAGGGGTGATGGGGTGCAACCATATTCTTCCCGGGCACGGGGAGGGGGACCGCCGCGAAGCAGCGGTGGAGGGGACTCTCCAGCCACGGATCGCTTGGGGAAGCCCCCCTCCACCAGCTTTGCTGGTCCCCCTCCCCGTGCCGGGGAGGAATATATGACCCCCTTTTTCACCGCGCGGAATTTCCGGGCTGAGCGTGAGGGCGATTGGGCGCGGCTGGAGGCGTTGCTCGATATTGTCGAGAAGCGTTCGGCCAAGCGGCTGTCGCCCGCCGAACTGGTCGAGCTGCCGCGCCTGTATCGCGCGACGCTGTCGGCGCTGTCGATCGCGCGCGAGACGTCGCTCGACGCCAGCCTGGTCGGCTATCTCGAGAGCCTGGCGACCCGTGCCTATTTCATCCTCTACAGCGGGCGCACGCCGATGCTGCGCCAGTTGATCGGCTTTTTCGCGCGCGGATGGCCACAGGCGGTGCGCGGGATCATGCCCGAGATATTGCTGGCGCTGGCGCTGTTCGCCGCGAGCGCGCTGGCCGGCTATGCGCTGGTCGTGGCCGATCCGGCCTGGTTTGCCGGCATCGTCGATGACGGCATGGCCAACGGGCGCGATATGCAGGCGAGCAAGGCGTTTCTGCAGGATTCGCTATATGGCGAGCCCAAGGCGAATGGGCTGGACGTGTTCGCCACCCAGCTTTTCACGCATAATTCGCAGGTGTCGATCCTGGTGTTTGCACTCGGCTTTGCGTTTGGCGTGCCGACGATGTTGCTGCTTGCCGCCAATGGCGCGCTGATGGGGGCGTTCTTTGCGGTGTATGTGCCCAAGGGGCTTGGCTGGGGGCTGCTCGGCTGGCTTTCGATCCACGGCACGACCGAGATTTTCGCGATCCTGATCGCGGCGGGGGCCGGGTTCCATATCGGGCGCGCGGTTGCCTTTCCCGGCGCGCGCACGCGGATGGCGGCGGCGGCGGAGGCCGGGCGGCGCGCGGCGATCACGATGATCGGGGTTGTGGTGATGCTGCTGGTCGCCGGATTGCTCGAAGGCTTTGCCCGCCAATTGGTCCGCACCGACGATGCGCGCTATGCGATAGCGCTGACGATGCTGGCGGCGTGGAGCGGCTATTTCGCGTTCGGGGGGCGAGTGCGTGGCAAGGCGTAAGCGCAAGCGGATCGGGCTGGAGCGCCGGCTGGTCACGCCCGAGGGGGTGACGCTGCACCTGAAGCTGGCGGGATCAGGCGCGCGGGCAGGCGCCTTCATCATCGACGCGCTGGTGATGCTGGCGATCCTGATCGGCACCACCCTGGCCATCTTCGCCTTTCATTCGGGGCTGGGCAGCGCGTTTGGCAGCCTGATGTCGATCCTGTGGATGCTTGGCTTTTTCGTCCTGCGGAACTTCTATTTCATCCTCGCCGAAAGCGGCGCGCGAGCCGCGACCCTGGGCAAGCGGGTGATGCGGCTGCGGGTGATCGCGCGCGATGGCGGGCGGCTGACCGGCGGGGCGATCGTCGCGCGCAACCTGATGCGCGAGATCGAGGTGTTCCTGCCACTGATGTTCACCGCCTATAGCGCATCGCAAGGGATTGGCGATCGCTGGGCGGGCGCGGCGGGGCTGTTGTGGGCGGCAATCTTTCTGTTTTTTCCCGCCTTCAACCGCGATCGGCTGCGCGCGGGCGATGTGGTTGCGGGCACCTGGGTGATCGAAACCGAACGGCGGCGGATCGGGGCTGACCTGCTGGCAGCCGCACCGCCGGCGGCGACTACCGCCTTCAGCGCCGAAGAGCTGGACGCCTATGGCCAATATGAGCTGCAAAAGCTGGAGGAGGTGCTGCGCCGCGCCGATCGCGATTCGATCACGACGGTCGCGGCGGCGATTCGGCGCAGGATCGATCGCCACGACATGCCCGACGACCGGGAATTCCTCGACGCCTATTACGCGGCGGTCCGCTTGCATCTGGAACGCAAGCTGTTGTTCGGGAAGCGAAAGCTCAACAAATTCGACGCAGCGGCATAAGGCAGAGGTAAGGGTTGCGAGACCTTTAGTCATGGGTGCTTGACATCACCACTACCTCGCAGCATTTTGTCATGGTCCCCTGACATTCAGTCAGCTAGACATGGCAGGGGAACCCGCCGAGGTGTGGATGAAAAATCGCCTGAAAGTGTTGCGCGCCGAACGGGACTGGAGCCAGGCCGAGCTTGGCGGCAGGCTGGGCGTGTCGCGCCAGGCGGTGAACGCGATCGAGACGGGGAAATACGATCCCTCGCTGCCGCTGGCGTTCAAGATCGCGCGCCTGTTCGATTCCCCGATCGAGGAGATTTTCGATGATGAGCATGGGAACGCGCCCAATGGCTGAGCCGATCGGCCCCGGCGAACTGGCCGCAGCGCGCCAACGTCGCCGGCTGATGGTGACCGTCGGGATATTGGCTGCGGTCGGCTTTTTCGCGGGACTGGGCACCGCGCTGGTCGAGGACGAAAGCAGTGGCACCCTGCCCGCCGGCTGGGCGATTGCTATGGTAGTGATCGGCGTTACCGCAATTTGCCTGGGCAGTTGGCGGCTGTGGAAACAGGCCGACGAATATGATCGCCGTGATCATCTGGCGGCGACGACGATGGGGCTGAACGTCTATCTGCTGCTCTATCCTAGCTGGTTCGTACTGGCCAAGGGCAAGGTCGTCGGCGAACCTGACGATCTGATCATCTTCATCGCAACCTATCTGGCTGCGGCAGGCACGTATGGCTGGCGCAAGCTGCGCCGCTGAATATCAACGCATTTGTGACAGGAGAATCACCGTGAAATCACTCTGGAAGACTGGTGCCGCGCTCGCAATCGCGTTTCTGCCGGCCACGCTGTTTGCGCAGGCCGTTCCGGTGCCCGCACCGGCGGCGGCGGCACCGGCGGCCGCCAAGACGGTCGATGCCGATCCCGCCTTGTGGGTGGTGCGCGACGAGGACACGACGATCTATCTGTTCGGCACCATCCATGTGTTGAAGCCCGGGCTGTCCTGGTTCGATGATGCGGTGCGCCGCGCGTTCGATGCCAGCGACCAGGTGGTGCTGGAAATGGTGACGCCCGACACCCCGACGATGCAGAATCTGGTCATCAAAATGGCGGTGAACCCCACTGGCCCGACGCTGACCGAGAAGCTGCCCGCCGACAAGCGCGATGCCTATGCCAAGGCGGTGACCGGGCTTGGCCTGCCCGCCAATGCGTTTGACCGGCTCGATCCCTGGTTCGCCTCGATCAATCTCAGCCTGCTGCCGTTGCAGAAGCTTGGCTATGATCCGGCCAATGGCGTCGAGGCGCAGGTGACCGCGGCGGCAAAGGCAGCGGGCAAGCCGGTGATCGGGCTGGAGACCGCCGAGCAGCAACTGGGCTATTTCGATACGCTGCCCGAGCCGACGCAGATCAAGTTCCTGATGTCGACGGTGGACGAGGTCGACAAGATGGGGCCGATGATCGACACGATGGTGAAGGCATGGGCCAAGGGTGATCCCGAGCAACTGGGCAAGTTGATGAACGACAGCCTGCGGGAGAACCCCGAAATCGCCAAGGTGCTGTTGAACGACCGCAACGAACGCTGGGCCGATTGGATCGAGAAGCGGCTGGAAACGCCGGGCACGGTTTTCATGGCGATCGGCGCGGGGCATCTGGCAGGCTATGACAGCGTGCTGGCGAAGCTGACGACGCGCAAGGCCAAGCTGGTGCGGCTGGCATACTGATCGCCCGCCTCGCGTCCGCGCTGCTGTCGCCCCCAGTGCTTGAAGGAGCCGCCCCGTGCCCAAGCTGCGCGTAGACCAGATGCTCGTCGATCGCGGCCTGGCCGAAAGCCGAACCCGCGCGCAGGCGCTGGTGATGGCCGGGCTGGTATTCGCGGGCGATCGCAAGGTGGAAAAGCCGGGTCAGGCGCTGGCCGACGACGTGGTGCTCGATGTGCGCGGGCGCGATCATCCCTGGGTCTCGCGCGGCGGGGTGAAGCTGGCGCATGGCCTCGCGCATTTCGGCTGGACGGTCGAGGGGGTGGTCGCGATCGACGTGGGATCATCGACCGGGGGGTTCACCGACGTGTTGCTGACCCAAGGGGCGACGCGGGTCTATGCGGTTGATTCAGGGACCAACCAACTGGCGTGGAAGCTGCGGCAGGATCCGCGCGTGGTGGTGCACGAACAAACCAGCGCGCGGATCCTGACGCCGGTGCACATCCCCGAGCCGATCGACCTGGTGGTGTGCGACGCAAGCTTTATCGGGCTGGCCAAGGTGCTCGATCGGCCCTTGTCCTTCGTTCGGCCCGGCGGGCGACTGCTGGCGCTGATCAAGCCGCAATTCGAAGCGGGGCGCGATGAAGTGGGCAAGGGCGGCGTGGTGCGCGACCCGGTGGTGCATGCGCGGGTGTGCGACGACGTTGCCGGCTGGCTTGGCGGCATCGGCTGGACGGTCGAAGGCGTGGTCGAAAGCCCGATCACCGGGCCGGAGGGCAATATCGAATTCCTGATCGCGGCAAGCCTGCCTGGATGAAGGCACAATGTCGGGCGGCCAAGAAGCACCGCGCGCCGACCAAGCCGATACCCGCAGCGACTTGAAAAAACGTCCCATTGCGGTGCGACACAAGTCATTTCATCGCGCCGCGTCTTGGTTTAGGGCGGTGCGCCGTGCAGATGCGGCCGACGAGAAGGAACGGCATGCGCGAATTAGCGTCACGGGGCCAGTTGCGACTATCCTTTCTGCGTTGGGCGATGGTGACCGTCCCCGCGATAGTGTTGTTAGGGTTTCTTTCTGGCCGCATCGCGCCGACGGGATCGCAAAATCCGTGGTATATGGCGCTGGCCCGGCCCGATTGGCAGCCGCCCGGATGGGCGTTCCCTGTCGCATGGACGACGCTGTATCTGTTGATGGGCGTCGCGCTGGCGATCGTGCTCAATGCGCGCGGCGCACGCGGGCGCGGGCTGGCAATCGGCCTGTTCATCGTGCAATTGCTGGCGAACCTTGCCTGGGCACCGTTATTCTTTGGCGCGCACATGGTGAGCTTTGCAGTGATCCATATCGCGATCATCCTGGTACTGGCGATCGCGACGACCTTTCTGTTCAGCCGCGTTCGCACGCTGGCGGCATGGCTGCTGGTGCCGTATCTTTGCTGGCTAAGCTTTGCTTTGCTGTTGTCGTGGGAGATTGACCGGTTGAACCCCAATGGCGAAACCCTTGTGCCATCGGGCGCGTCCACCCAAATTGAGCTTTAAAGCTTCAAGGAACCCAACATGCAGACCGAAAACCGCCTGTTCGACGATTTCGCCAAGATTCTGAACGGCGCGGCCGGCACGATCGCAGGCATGGGCCGCGAGGCCGAAGGCGCAGCGCGCGACCGCGCCCGCGAGTGGATCGGCGGGCTCGATTTCGTGGCACGCGATGAATTCGAAGCGGTGAAGGCGATGGCAGCCGCCGCGCGCGACGAGAATGACGTGCTGAAGGCCCGGATCGACGCGCTTGAAGCGCGGCTGGCGACGCCCCCCGCCACTTGACCCACCGTCCACAGGTTCCTGCACGCAAGCGGCGCAACCCGCTTGCGTGCCTCACAGTAGCAAGACACGATTTGCATCGGGCACACGGGCCGTGCAAAGGATGACCATGCTCGAAGAAGCCGATTTCGACCGCGACGATGCGGCCCCTATCGACATGCTCGAGAGCTATTTCTCCGCGCATGGCTGGAGCCATGAGCGCGAAGACGATGAGATCGTTGCTCGGGTAAAGGGTAGCTGGGCCGAATATGAGCTGCGCGCGATCTGGCGCGAGGACGATAACGTCCTGCAGTTCCTGGCCTTTCCCGATGTACGGATCGCCGATGAGCGCCGCGCGATCATTTACGAGACGATGGGGCTGGTCAACGAACAGCTATGGATCGGCCATTTCGAGCTATGGTCGAGCAGCGGCATCCTTCTCTACCGTCATGCCGCGATGATCGATGGCGAAGACGGCGGCACGCTGTCGCTCGAACAGGCCGAAATGCTGATCGAAAGCGCGATCGACGAATGCGAGCGCTTTTATCCGGTGTTTCAGTTCGTATTGTGGGGCGGCAAGACCCCCAAGGAAGCCATCGCCGCATCGCTGATCGAAACGCAGGGCGAAGCGTGAGCGGCCAAGGCGGCGCGCCGACGCTATGGCTGGTGGGCGCGGGCAATATGGGCGGGGCGATGCTGCGCTGCTGGATCGCCAGCGGCATGCCCGCCGACCGTGTCACCGTGATCGATCCTGGCCTGCCCCCGGTGCCAAAGGGGGTGACGGTGCTGGCGGACGCCCCCGATACCGCGCTGCCCGGCGTGCCGACGCCCGACATCGTCGTGCTGGCGGTGAAGCCGCAGTTGATCGATCAGGCGCTGCCCGGCTTGCGCAAAGGGGCCATGCCGGTGCCGGTGCCGGTGCCGGTGCCGTTGCTGGTGTCGATCCTGGCCGGTGTCGAACTGTCGACCCTGGCGCAGCGCTTCGCCGCCGATTCGGTGGTGCGCGCGATGCCCAATTTGCCGGTCGCGATCGGCAAGGGCGTGGTGGCGCTGCATGGCGATGCCGCCGGGCGCGCAGCCGCCGAGGCGCTGATGGCACCGCTGGGGCTGGTCGAATGGATCGAGGACGAGGCGCTGTTCGACGTCGTGACTGCGCTGTCGGGCAGCGGGCCGGGCTTTACCTATCGCTTTATCGATGCGCTGGCCAAGGGCGGGGCGTCACTCGGATTGCCCGCCGATCAGGCGCTGCGGCTGGCGCGGGCGACGGTCGAGGGATCGGCGATCATGGCCGCCAATGCCGAGGAGAATCCCAGCGTGTTGGCCGATCGGGTCGCCAGCCCCGGCGGATCGACCCGCGAGGGGCTGAACGTGCTCGATGCCGACGATTCGCTGGTCACGCTGGTCACGCGCACGCTGGCGGCGGCGACTCGCCGCAATGCCGAGATGGCCGCCGCCGCGCGGCGCTGAACCCGCGCACGGAACGCGCCTCGCCCTAACCCGTTGTCTTGCTGATGCGATGTAACGGAGGCGAGTAATGACGACGACGACCATGACCGAACGCGAGGGCGAAGACCCCGCCAACGCTGAAAAGGCCAATTTTTCCGTATTGGCGGGCGCGGCGACGGCGGGGGTGGCATTGGGTATGCTCGCGATGATCGGGCGCAAGGCGGCGGTGCAGGCTCCCAGCGCCTTTGCCGGGGACTGGGTGGAAGCGCTGACGCTGGAGCACAAGGCGGTGCTCAAGATCTTCGACGCGCTCGAGGCGACCGACACGCGCAACACGATCAAGCGCGGGATGCTGCTGGCGCAAATGAAGCATACGCTGATGAAGCATGATGTCGAGGAAGGGAATGTGATCTATCCGGCGCTGCGCGAGGCGGGCCAGGTCGACGCCGCCGATCACCTGACCCGCGATCATGGCTATGTGAAGCAGCATCTATACGATCTGGAAAACACGCCCAGAAGCGCGCCCGATTTCCTGATCAAGGTCCGCAAGTTCCGCGCCGACATCGAACAGCACATGACCGAGGAAGAAACCGAATTATTCCCGGCCCTCCGCGCGCAGTTGTCCGAACAAAAGAACAAAACGCTGACGAACGCGGTGAACAAGGAGGGGTTCAAGGTCGCATGATGCGCCTCCCCTCCCGCAAACCGGGAGGGGGGTTAGCGACCCAGCGCGGCGATGCGGGCGCGTTCGGTTTCGGGGATCAGCCCTTCGAGTACTGCCCAAAAGCCGCCGACCGCGCCCTGCCCCGCGCTGGCATAGGCCGCCGACAGGCGTTCGCGCAGTTGATCGAACAGCGCGGTTTCGAGCGCAGTGCCCTCGCCGGTGAGCCGCAACAGTCGCTGGCGGCGATCTCGGTCGCCCGGGCGCATTTCGACCAGGCCGCGCTCGATCAGGTCGTTGAGCACGCGCCCCAAGGATTGCTTGGTAATCGCCAGCAGTGCCAGCAATTCGCTCACCGTCAGGTCGGGCTGGCGGGCGATGAAATAAAGGGCGCGGTGATGCGCCCGCCCCAGCCCGCGCGCCGCCAGCGCCTCATCGATCGCGCGCGTCAGATGGCTGTAGCCGAAATAGAGCAATTCGACGCCCTTGCGGATTTCGGGTTCGCGCAGGAACAGCGGCGATGCGGTCCGCATGGGATCTGATCGGATCGGATCGGGGATAATTGGGCCAGCCATGTTGACCTGTTTTGACAGCGCTACTACCGTTCGGCAACCCTTGGCCGTGGCGCTCCCATGGCTGCTTCAGCCTGGATGCCCCGATGCCCGACGCCGCGATGCTGCCTTTTTCGATCGAAGCCCATCCCGCCCCGGTGCCGGTGGCAGAGCGCGAGGCGCTGTTGGCGAATCCCGGCTTCGGGCGGATTTTCACCGACCATATGGCGATGATCCGCTGGAATACCGAGCAAGGCTGGCATGATGCGCGAATCTGCCCGCGCGCGCCGCTGCAAATGGACCCGGCATCGTCGGTGCTGCATTATGCACAGGAGATTTTCGAAGGGCTGAAAGCCTATCGCACCGATGACGGCGGCGCGACGTTGTTCCGGCCCGACGCCAATGCGCGGCGCTTTGCCGAATCGGCGCGGCGGATGGCGATGGCCGAATTGCCCGAGGCGCTGTTTCTCGAATCGATCCGTGCGCTGGTACGTGCCGATCGCGACTGGCTGCCCAGCATCGACGGCGGATCGCTGTATCTGCGCCCGTTCATGATCGCGAGCGAGGTGTTCCTGGGAGTGAAGCCTTCGGCCGAATATCTCTACATGGTCATCGCATCGCCCGCCGGGGCTTATTTCAAGGGCGGCGCACCATCGATCACGGTGTGGGTGTCGGATGACTTCACCCGCGCCGCGCCCGGCGGCACCGGCGCTGCAAAGTGCGGCGGCAATTATGCCAGCGGGCTGCTGGCACAGGCAGAGGCGATTCGCCAGGAATGCGACCAGGTGGTGTTCCTCGACGCGGTCGAGCGTCGCTATGTCGAGGAACTGGGCGGCATGAACACGTTTTTCGTGATGGACGATGGCAGCCTGCAAACGCCGCCGCTGGGGGGGACGATCCTGCCCGGCATCACCCGCGATTCGATCCTGACGCTGGCGCGCGACGCCGGCATGACGGTGTGCGAGACGCCCTATGCGATCGACCAATGGGAGGCCGATGCCGCCAGCGGACGACTGCGCGAGAGCTTTGCCTGTGGCACCGCGGCGGTGGTGACGCCGATCGGCCGGGTGCGCGGCACTGCGCGCGATTTCCGAATCGGCAATGGCGGGCCGGGCGAGGTGACGACCAAAATTCGCGCGCAATTGGTGGCAATCCAGCGCGGCCAGGCACCCGATCCGCACAATTGGGTAGAGCACCTGGCCTAAAACCCCCTTCCCTAACCCGCGCGCACGGTTATAAGCGCCCTCCTTGCTGGGGCGTCGCCAAGTGGTAAGGCAGCGGCTTTTGATGCCGCCATGCGCAGGTTCGAACCCTGCCGCCCCAGCCAATTTCTCTGCTAAGTGCCTGATTTAACTGGCTAGCCCCGGTTCGGACATCCCAGCGTGT
Source organism: Sphingomonas sp. 37zxx (assembly GCF_000786205.1). Classification (GTDB taxonomy): domain Bacteria; phylum Pseudomonadota; class Alphaproteobacteria; order Sphingomonadales; family Sphingomonadaceae; genus Sphingomonas. The sequence goes on from NZ_JROH01000012.1 coordinate 99,174, forward strand.
ACATTCGAGTGTGCCAATGGGCTGTCCGGGGAGATCATCTACCTTGGCCTCACTCCAACACATTTATCGCCGCGGCCATATTTTCTGGTGGCGCAGAGTTCATTTTTCGTTCCATAATAAGCCCATTGATATTCGCCTGTCGCTCGGGACCCCCGACCGGCTGCAGGCACGGAACCGGGGCGCGGCATTGACCGCGTCCTATGATCGGGTGGTTAATGTGCTGAACCAACGCATGCGCGCCGAGCGCGACCTGACTGAGCGCGAGCTGCAGAGGATCGCCCGCGACATGTATGAGGCACGCCTTGCGGAGCTCTGCACGCAGCAGCGTGCAGCGCCGGGCGATGCTGAGCTCCTGTCTGCCGCCAATAATGCCTATGTCGATTACTTCGACCGGCTGGCCCGGGTGGGCGGCCACCTCTCCTTCATGCCCGAAGAGGAGGACCGGCTGCGGTCTGAAGGCTGGGACGAGCGCCGGGTTGCCGACCTGCGCCAGACGATTGGGCTGCGCGAAGAGCGCGGAATCACGCCCGTTCGACCAAGCGAATTAAACCAGCATCTTGGGGAGGCTGGTCTTGAACCCGACGACAATCTCCGATGGAAGGTCGAGCTTGTGCTCTACCGCGCCTACCGGGATGCGTACGCCGATGCCGAGCGCCAGCTCCAATCCGAATCGGGCTTTCACGCACCGGAAGCGCCTCTTCGTGCACGCACGCCTATGCCAAGCAGCGATACGGAAGCGCTCGCCATTCCCGAACGCTGGCGCACATGCACGCCGACCCAAGCCGCCGAATGGATGTACGCCGACGTGGTGCGCTGATCCTTT
>NZ_JROH01000137.1 GCF_000786205.1 Sphingomonas sp. 37zxx
TCCCGAGCGCACCGGCCAAAAAATCATTCGCCAGCGTCAGTTCACCGATCTTGGCGTGCAGCACCGTGACGTCGACTGCCGGTTCACCCGCGGCCGGCTCCGACCCGAACACGTCAGCCGCACCCTCCAGCAGCCGTGCCCGCCACTGGTTGATGAGGTTCGGGTGCACGTCATATTGCTGTGCCAGTTCGGCCAGCGTCTTCTCGCCCTTTACGGCAGCCAGTGCCACCCCCGCCTGCGCGGGGGCAGGCTTTTGGCCTTGAACGCCGGGCTGTGGTTCCGACGCGGTCGCTTGCTCATCTTGCCTGCTCCTTGCGGCCAGCATGGCCGCTCTCAGATCGGCAATCCACTTATCCCCGCTGTTCAAATTCCCCGAACCACCTCT
>NZ_JROH01000138.1 GCF_000786205.1 Sphingomonas sp. 37zxx
TATCTGCCGTTCAGCCCCTCGGGCGGAGCACTGCTGTTCCACCTGTTGAGCAAGCTCTACGAGCGCACCAGCGTCGTCATCACCACCAATCTCAGCTTCAGCGAATGGGCCGAGGTGTTCGGCGATGCCAAGATGACCACCGCGCTGCGAGCCATGAAACTTTTGGCGGCTCACGCACCATTGCCACATCCTGGAAACCGGCAATGACAGCTTCCGGTTCAGGGCCAGCGCCGCTGCACCAAAAACCCGAAAGGAAAAAGCCACCACTTGACCCATTCCCGCACTGCGGGGCACCATATCCACCCGGGTCACTTCTCGATGAAAATCCCGGGTCAACTCTCAGCAAAAATCAACAG
>NZ_JROH01000139.1 GCF_000786205.1 Sphingomonas sp. 37zxx
CCGCCGCCGCGCTGAGGAACGCCGAGTTCGCCACCATCCGCATCCGCCTCATCAAGATCGCCGCCCGCGTCGTCGAAACCGCCAGCCGCATCCGCATCGCCTTCGCCAGCGCTTGCCCCGACGCCGACATCTTCCAGCATATCGCCCGCGCCCTCAAACCCGCGCCGACCTGAACTGCGCGGCTCGGCCGCAGATCGATCCACCCTGTCCAGAAACCCCGCATGCCTCTCTGTCAAACGCGATCGAATAGTCGCCACGGGGAAGCTTGCGCTTGCCGCCTCAGCCGCTACCCCCGTCCCGGATTACGCCATCACGCAGCAGCCCAGTGAATAAGAGAGG
>NZ_JROH01000140.1 GCF_000786205.1 Sphingomonas sp. 37zxx
CGGGCGGTATCCGCAGCCGACCTGGCGATCATGCGGCGGATCGACGAACTGCACCTGCTCTACCCGTTTGCCGGCAGCCGGATGCTGCGCGATCTGATTCGGCAGGAGGGCACGGCGGTGGGCCGGCTGCATGTCGCGACGCTGATGAAGCGGATGGGACTGGAGGCACTGTACCGTCGGCCGAACACGTCGAAGCCGGCACCGGGCCACAAAATCTATCCGTACCTGCTGCGCAAGCTGGCGGTGACCCGGCCGAACCAGGTCTGGGCGACGGACATCACCTACATTCCGATGGCGCGCGGCTTCGTCTATCTCGTCGCCATCGTCGACTGGTTCA
>NZ_JROH01000141.1 GCF_000786205.1 Sphingomonas sp. 37zxx
ACGGCCACACCGTGACCGAGGCGGTCGACGAGCGGCCCTGGCGGATCGGTATCGATACCGGTGCCTATGCCTCGGGCCGGCTTACCGCGATCGGCCTCGATGGAAATGAGCGATGGTTCCTGTCGACCTTGGACTAAGCGCCACGGCGGGGCGGCCAACGCCGCCGGGCGGGCTGGCGATCATCCTGATCGCCACCAAGCCGCAACGCTGGCGCGCGGCAGCGGCAATCGCGCAAGCCAATGCGGCGCTTGGCGGCGCAACCTCGCTATATCTGCACGACGGCGCGGTCGCCCTGCTGACCGCCCCCGACCCGCTCACCCCCGACCTGC
>NZ_JROH01000013.1 GCF_000786205.1 Sphingomonas sp. 37zxx
CACCCTCCCGCGCAGCGGGTTCGTGCTTCCATGATCGAACAGCGGCAGGGTCAAGGACAGGCCGTTGCTGATCAGCCTTTTGTCCCAGCTGAACAAATTGGTGAGCGACGAATCCCCCACCGTCGTCGCGCTGAACCCGATCGCGCCGCGCAACGAGAAGGCGGGGTAGAGGCTGGCCTTGGCGCTTTTGAGCCGGGCATATTGCGCGCGGGCGACCAGCTCGGCTTCCATCACATCGGGCCGGGCACGCAGCAGATCGCGCGGCACCCCCGGATCGGGCGACGCCGGGGGCAGCGGGATCACCGCCGGACGATCGAGCAGCGGCGCAGCCTCGGCTTGGGTCATCCCCGCGAGCAGCGCGACGGCATGGCGAGCCTGCGCCACCGCGGCCTTCAGCGCGGCGACCTGCGCGTCCTGCTGGCTGGCAGCGATGCGTGCCTGCGCTGGATCGCCCGCATCGGTGGCACCGCTGCGGCGGCGCGCTTCGGCCAGCGCAACGCCGTGGTGCATCGCCGCCGCCGCACCCTGAGCGATCGCCAGCCGCGCCGCATTGGTGCGATACTGGACATAAGCATTGGCCACCTGCCCGATCAGCGAAACCAATGCGGCGCGATAATCCTGCTCGGCACCCAGATGGGCATAGGCGTCGGCGCGCGCCGCATTCTTGGCACGGCCCCAGAAATCGAGTTCCCAACTGCTGCCGATCTGAAGCTGGGCATAGGCGATGCCGGGACCGACATTGGTCAGGGTCTGCGCCAGTTCGGGCGGGAGCCGATAGTAATTCAGGCCGCCGCTCGCCCCGGCCTGGGGTTTGCGCGCCGCACCAGAGATCCGCGCCTGCGCGCCCGCCTGCGCCACCTTGGCGGCGGCGGCTTGCAACGTCGGGCTGACGGAAACCGTATGGACGATCAGCGCATCGAGCGCGGGACCACCCAGCGTCCGCCACCAATCCTGGCGCGGCGGCGCGCCTTCCGGCCCAGCGTCGGCGATCCAATCGGTGTCCAGCGATACCGGTAATAGCGGCATGGCACCGCCGGTCGAACAGCCCGACAATAAGGCGCAGGCGATAGTGGCGACGCACGCGATATGCGACGCTCGGCGGGCCGCAACCTGCCGCTTCATGACATGGCGCGCGATGGCGTCCTCCCCCCGAGACCAACGGGACCGGTCGCCCGGCCCCGTCGCATTGCTCGCCTCAAGACGTGATGGTTAGCGCTTCATCACGGCGATGATTTCACTCTCGGTAACATAGCCCTTCTTGTCGCGATCGATCCTGGTGAAGTTGTTGGCGACCCGCGGCATCCCGACCTTGGCCTCGCCCAAGGTCAACTTGCCGTCGGAATCCTTGTCGGCGCTCTTGAACTTGGCGGAGATCTGCTCGCCGGTCTGCGCCAGCGCGGCCGATACTGGCATGGTGCAACCAATCGCGGCCAGCGCGACAGAAAAAAGGATGAATTTCATAGATTTTCCCTCATATTTAAAACACTCATACTTGTCGGATTGCGCGTCCTGGCGCTATCGACACGTTACTGGTAAGTAACGATGCTAAGACTAGGCGGCGTGTTGATGCAGCACTACTCGCTTTCGCCTACCGACTGAGGGGCGGTTAATCTGTGACGCAACCATCTGGCTTTATGCGGAAACGTCCCGCGCAGCGGCGGGCATTGGCGACGTTTGACACGCTGCTCGACGCCACGGCTCAGCTTTTGAACGAGATCGAGTTCGACGACCTCAACACCAATCGCATTGCCGATCGCGCCGGCTATTCGATCGGCACGCTCTACGCCTACTTCCCCGACAAACAGGCGTTGGTCCGCGCCTTGGCGCTGCGCGAAATCCAGCGCAGCGGGGAGAAGCTGGACCAGCTCATCGCGCAGCACCAAGCCGACAGCGTAGAGCCGCTGGTACGCGCGCTTGCCCGGACGATGATCGCGTTCTTCGCCGGCCGGACGGCGCTGCGGCGGCGGGTGATTGTCGTCGTGGGGCTCGATGCGACGCTGCATAAGGAGATAGAGGTGCTGGTCGAACGGATGACCGATCGGCTGCTTGACGCCGTGCGGGCCAATCGTGACGCGATTTATCCCGAACGCCGTTTCCTGCTGCTGCGGACGATGCTTTGGCCGGTCCGGCTTGCCACGCTACAAGCGCCGCACCTGCTGCAATCGCCCGCGTTTGAGAACGAGCTTGTTACCTCGACAACCGCCTTGCTGCTGCCCTGGATCGGAACGGCGGGCGGGCAAGGTTCCTAAGGATAGCGCCAAGTCCCGCCGACCGTCGCGCATCCGAATGCCCTTACCGGCCCTTGCGGCATTTGTAAGACCTGTCGCGCGCGCGCGGTTTCTGCCATTAGGCCGCTGAACGCTACGGCAGCCTGCCCAATCGGGCGGAGCGGACCGGGCAAGACGAATGAGGGTGCGCGTGACGGCTATCGGAATTTATGGCAGCCTGGGCCGGATGGGCCAGTCGATCGTCGCGGCGATGCCCGCATATAATGCCGAACATGCCGGCGGCGTCGATGTCGGCCAAGACCCGGCACCGCTGGCGCAGGCTAGCGACGTGCTCGTCGATTTCTCCTCGCCCGCCGCGCTCGAGGCGCATCTGCATGCCGCCCGCGCTGCCGCCACGCCGATCATGATCGGCACCACCGGGCTGAACCAGCGCCATCACGACCTGATCGACGCCGCCGCCGCCGACATCGCGGTGCTCCAGACCGGCAACACCTCGCTCGGCGTCGCGCTGCTGTCGGCGCTGGTGCGCGATGCCGCCGGGCGGCTGGGGCTCGATTGGGACATCGAGATTGCCGAGATGCACCACCGCGACAAGGTCGATTCGCCATCGGGCACTGCGCTGATGCTGGGTGAGGCGGCTGCCGAAGGCCGGGCGATGCTGCTGTCCGAATCGAGCGTCGTCGGTCGCGCCGGGCTGGTCGGCGCGCGCGCACGCGGGACGATTGGCTTTTCCAGCCTGCGCGGCGGCACGGTCGTCGGCGATCACATGGTGGTGTTCGCTGGCGACGGTGAGCGGATCGAACTGTCGCATCGCGCCGAGGACCGCGCGATCTTTGCCCGCGGCGCGGTGCAAGCGGCGTTGTGGCTCGCGAAGCAACCGCCGGGGCGCTATACGATGGATCAGGTGCTGGGACTGTGAGCCAGGCCTTGGTGCCGGGGAGTCAGCGTTGAAAAAGGCCGATGTGGTCGAATTCTACGCGCGCTTGGCAGAGGCCAATCCGCATCCTGAGACCGAGCTGGCCTATACCAATCCCTATACGCTGCTGGTCGCGGTGGCGCTGTCGGCGCAGTCGACCGACATCGGCGTGAACAAGGCGACGCGCGCGTTGTTTGCCGGCGTCGACACCCCCGAACAAATGGTCGCGCTGGGGATCGACGGGCTGAAACAGCATATCCGCACGATCGGGCTGTTCAACACCAAGGCCAAGAACGTGATCGCGCTGAGCGAGGCGCTGATCGCCGAGCATGGCGGCGAAGTGCCACAGGATCGCGCCGCGCTCGAACGCTTGCCCGGCGTCGGGCGCAAGACCGCCAATGTGGTGCTCAACACCGCATTCGGCCACGAAACCTTCGCCGTCGACACCCACATCTTCCGCGTCGGCAACCGCACCGGGCTGGCGCCGGGCAAGACCGTGCTGGCGGTCGAACTACGGCTCGACAAGGCGACCCCGCAGCCCTTCCGGCTGCACGCGCATCACTGGCTGATCCTGCATGGCCGCTATATCTGCAAGGCGCGCACCCCCGAATGCTGGCGCTGCCCGGTCGCCGACCTGTGCCGCTTCCGCCCCAAGACCCCAGCGCCCAAGGCGAAACCAGCGATGACGGCGCAAGCATGAAACCCACTGGCGCATCGCGCGCGGCTTTGCTAACCGGGCCATCCGGCACCCGTAGCTCAGCTGGATAGAGCGCTGCCCTCCGAAGGCAGAGGCCACTGGTTCGAATCCAGTCGGGTGCACCACTAAAATCAAAGACTTAAGCCACGTAGGCACCACGCTTGCGGGGTGCGCGTGTCAGTTATGTGTTCGCTACGCCTCCAAAGGCGAGGCGCGATCATGACGATTGAGCAGGACACCTCGCCCCTTTTCGGGCGCAAGCCACTTAAGTTGGTCACGGGCGGCGGCGATCATCCAACCGCGTGGGCGCTCCCGCTGGTCGACGCCACGCAGTGGATCGATCGCGAGCCCCCCGGCCGCGAGTTTGTGGTAGACGGATGGCTTGCCCGGGGAACCGCTGCGCTACTGGTTGGCGAGGACGGTGTAGGCAAATCCTTGCTCGCTCAGCAGCTCGCAACTTGCGTTGCGGCGGATCATCGCCTGCTCGTCGAGGCCCAGTTCGCCGATCTCGTCGAGAAACAACATGCCCTTGTCGGCGGCGCGCAGCAGCCCCGGACGGTCGGCAACGGCACCGGTAAAAGCACCCTTGCGGTGGCCGAACAGCGCCGACATCGCGCTACCACCCTTCAGTGTCGCGCAATTCACTTCGACGAAAGGGCCGGTGACCTGATGCTTGAGCCGTTTGCGTTCATAGATGCGGCGCGCCAGCAGGCTCTTGCCTGTGGGCCACTCAGCGGGGGCCAGATCAACCGCACCCGGGGTTCGCGCAGCCAAACCCGGGCAGATGCCTGACAGAGCAGCCGCCCAAACTTGGTTACCAACGGCATAACATAATTGTCATGATCCACGCCTAGCGTCTGCCGAAACCATCCACGGCACAACCAGTTGCGGACCGCAAAGCAGGGGCTCAAAACATGGCACAACGTGGAGATATCGCAATTATTGGCTTTGGCGCTGATACTGGCGTCAAATCTTTTGCGTTCGTCGTGCTTGCCGATCTGGGTGGCGAAACGATCCATTTCACCGACAATGGCTGGACCGCCGCAGGCACTTTTCGCGCGAATGAAGGCACCATCGCCTACACCATTCCCGAAGGCACGCCGATCGGGACCGTCATCACGATTTCAGGACTGACGGGCCAGTTCAATCCCTCCACCACCGGCGACCAGATCCTCGCTTATGTCGGCGATGCGTCGGCTCCGATATTCCTGTTCGCAGTCGATTTCGCCGATGGCAATGCGAGTTTCGCTGGCGACGCTACCAATGCCAACACCAGCGCCGTGCCACGCGGCCTTGTCGAAGGCGTCGATGCACTCGCATTCGGGGCGGACAACGCCGCATACAACGGCCCCGTCAGCGGCACCGCGGATCAGCTTCGCGCTGCGATCGCCGATCGCGCGAACTGGGTGGAAAATGACACCGCAGGCGTCGCCTATCCCGCCAGCTTCAGCGTCGCGACCGGCCTGCCCGGTAGCTTTACCGTCGCCGATGTCAGCATCGACGAGGGCGATAGCGGCACGACAGCGATGACGTTCACGATCGAGCGCATCGGTGGAAGCGCTGGCACCGCGACGATCGACTTCTCGGCGTCGCTCGGCACCGCGCAGAGCAACGACTTCGCCGGTGCCTTGCCTTCGGGAACGCTTTCCTTTGCCGACGGAGTCACGAGCCAGACGGTGACAATCCAGATTGCTGGCGAGACCCTCGTCGAAGATAACGAAACGGTTACACTGACGCTGTCGAACGCCACCGGGGGTGCCACGATCGATCGTGCGGTTGCTACAGGAACCATCGCGAATGACGATGTCTCGGTCGGTGGTGCCGATCCGTTCATCAACGAATTTCATTATGACAATTCGGGCGGTGATCTTGGTGAATTCGTTGAAATCGCGGGTGTCGCTGGAACTGATCTGACGGGATGGCAGATCATATTGTACAACGGCAATCCGGCGCAGCGCACCGTCTATAACACCATCACATTGTCGGGCATCATTCCCGATCAGGCGAACGGATTTGGCACCATCAGTGTCTCCTATCCCGCCAATGGCCTCCAAAACGGAAATCCAGGCGGCACCGAGCCCGACGGTATCGCCCTGGTCCGCCCCGACAATAGTGTTGCCGAGTTCATCAGTTACGAAGGCAGCTTCACTGCCGCCAATGGTCCCGCCGCCGGGCTGACCAGCGTCGATGTCGGCGTGTCCGAAGACGGAACGCAAAACGGCACGTCGATCGGTCGTGTCGGCACCGGCACCCAAGCGGCGGATTTCACATGGGCGCTGATCGGCGGTGATACGCCGGGTGGCATTAATGCGGGACAGGGCTTCATCGCCGCGGCCCCGCGAGTGACGATCGGCGATGTGCGTATCGAAGAAGGCGATAGCGGTGTCCGCACCCTCGCCTTTACCGTGATACGCTCAGGGGGCCTTGAAGCCTTTACTGTTGGGTACGCCACTGCCCCGGGCACGGCTACACCCGGCGAAGATTATGTCGCAACCAGCGGCACGGTAAGCTTCGAGGAAAATCAGACCACAGCGCGCGTCGAGATCGCGTTGATTGGCGACACCCTTATCGAAGGCGACGAAACCTTCTTCCTCAACCTGTCAAACCCGACCAACGGGGCGATCCTCGATGATGCACAGGCAGAGGCAGTGATCCTCAATGATGACGGATTGGCTGCCAATCTGTCGATTGGCGATGCGAGTGTCCTTGAAGGCAATAGCGGTGAAACGGTGATGAGTTTCACCATCACGCGCAGCGGCAGTATGGGTGCGGTTTCGGTAGCGTATCAGACGGTCAATGGCACGGCAGTCGCCGGCAGCGATTATGGTGCAGCGTCAGGCGTGGTCAGCTTTGCCGAAGGCCAGTCCAGCGCCACGATCGACATCATCGTCAACGGCGATACAAATCGTGAGCGTGACGAGACGTTCGCCGTCGAGCTTTTCGATCCAAGCCAAGGCGCGGCAATTGCCAATGGCAGCGGCACCGGCACTATCATCAGCGATGATTTCTTCCGCATCAGTGATGTCCAAGGCAGCGCGCATTTCAGCCCGATCCTCGCTGCGGAGGGCAATTTTGCGTTCAACAGCATGTCGATGACCATCGTCACCGTGCAGGCCGTCGTCACCGCGGTCGATGGGACGGGCACGCGCCAGGGCTTTTACCTGATGGAAGAAGCCAACGATTGGGACAGCAGCCCGCTGACCTCCGAAGGCATCTTCGTGATGACGCGCAACGATGCAAATGTCGGCACGACGCTGAATGCCTTCGCCCCCGATCTCCAAGTGGGCGATGTCGTCACGGTTACCGCGCGCGTGATGGAATATCAGGCGTTCGGCAATCTGCCGCGCACGATGCTCGTCGACACGCTCGGGTACGACATCGTTTCCCGCGGCGCGGCATTGCCCGAATATGTGCTTGATGGCACCGCCGGTCGCGCAATCCCCAATGCCATTTTGACCAGCGAGAACCCTGATTATCTCGACAGCGGAGATGGCACCGGCTTCGACCCTGCTACCGAGGCACTCGATTTCTTCGAAACCGTCGAAGGCATGCGCATCACGATCCCGGACATGGTGGTGGCAGATGGCTTTGTCAGCGTTTCTGGCGGCGATCCGTTCTTCAAGGCCTATTCGACCGTCCATGCCAATGCCGACCAGATCAACGACCGTGGCGGCTATACCATCGCGGGTGATCCGCCCTTGTCACCGCCCGATACCGAAACCCCGCTCGACGATACGCGCCAGGGCGGTAGCTATCTGCACGATGGCGACATCAATCCCGATATCATCGAGCTGGATTTCAGCGACTTCGCGATTTCGGCACCCGCCGGCCTTGCCGAGGCGGTGTCGATGGGTGACAGCCTTGGCGACGTAACGGGCATCCTCGACTTCGATTTCACCGACCTGAAGCTCTTCGTCACCGAGCCCGTGGCGTTGATCGACGATACCACACCCGAGCGTGAAACGACCACGATCATCAAGGACGCGCGCGCGCTGAGCTTCGCCACGTTCAACGTCGAAAATCTCGACCCCGGTGACGGTTCCGCCCGTTTCGCTGCCATCGCCGATGCCATCGCCAACAACCTCAACGCGCCCGATATTCTGTCGATCGAGGAAATTCAGGACAATAATGGTGCGGCCACCGGCGATGGCACATCGCCCACCGGCAGCGATGCCGCACAAAGCTGGCAGATGCTGGTCGATGCGCTCAACGCTGCGACGGGCGAGCAGTATCAATGGGTCGATGAGCTGCCCGATTACAACGCCGAGGGTGGTCAGCCGGGCGGCAACATCCGCGTCGGCTTTCTCTACAACACCAATCGGGTCCAGCTTGGCGATCTGGCCGCCGACGCCACGATTGAGGAGCGTCGCCAGTTCACCGATCGTATCGGCGACGGCACGCGCGACGCAGGCGATCGCATTGCCTTTGACGACAGCATGATTGCGGACCAGATCAATGCCGCGGACTGGTCGAATACCCGCAAATCGCTGCTCGCGCAGTTCACGTTCAATGGCAACGACGTGTTCGTCACCGCCAATCATCTGCCGGCAAAGGGGGGTAGCGGGCAATTTTGGCAGATCGACCAGGATTTGGCGGGCGGCGATCCTGTCAATAATGGCTGGGCCAAGCGCAACGAGGTGGCCGAGGATCTTTGGACGATGCTCGACACCATCCAGCGCGCCGATAGCGGCAATCGAATCATCGCCGGCGGCGACTATAATGATTTTCAATTTTATCGTCCGCTCGAAGTGGCGACCGGATATGTCGATGCCGATGGCAATGCACGGACCGGCGGGTCGCGTTTCGACAATTTGACCGTGACCAAGTTGAGCGAAGCCGAACGATATACCTACACCTTCGACGGGCGCTCACAGGCGATCGATCATGTGCTGGTCGATCAACAACTGGGGGCGGTCGCTGAATATGATGTCGTTCACATCAACACCGGATTTAACTCACGCAGCGGCGAAAATCCGGCCCTGTCGGATCACGACCCGGCACTCGCACAGTTTGATTTCCGTGATTTCGCCGAAACGCTAAGCGGCCTGGCCGGGGACGATGTGCTGCTTGGCTTTGGTGGCGACGACATCATCGATGGCGGGTCCGGACGCGACTGGATCGAGGGTGGCGCGGGCGATGACCGGCTGCGTGGCGGGGCCGATGGCGATGTCTTCTTCTTTGACAATCGCAGCGATACCGGGCGCGATATCGTTCTCGATTTCGATCGCGACGATCTGCTGGTGACCAGTGCGCCGATCTTCGATTCGAACCGTGACGGTACGATAGACTTCGGTCGCAATCGCGTTCTCGATCTCGCCGATGGCAGCACCTTAACCGTCCGCAGCGAAACGGGCGCAGCAATCCGTGCCCTCGAGTTTGACGGAACTGTCACTCGCGATGGCCTGACCTATTATGTCTATAGCCGTGTCGGATCGTCGGTGGGTGTCGACCATCTGTTTGGGGAATAGACGATCAAGCCGCCGGGCCTTTGACTGGCCCGGCGGCATAAATAACGGTATTGAATAACAATTCGCGTCGACCCAGACGCATGACACCCGCCCCGCCCCGACCACAACCGATACCATCAGGCTATTTGGTTTGAGTAACGGCGATGGAATCCCTGCTCCGCAACCTGCGGTAAACCCGCATAGTGAGTAGGTTTAGAATACGGCATGAGCCCGTCAGGCCGAGGTCAGGATCATCCTGCATAGCTGTCTCCTGAAAGGAGACCGAATATGAACCGAGCAACGATTGCGGCGCCGACCATCCCGAAGACCATTGGGGTCTGGGATCTGCCGGTGCGGCTATTCCACTGGCTGCTGGTGGCGATCATCCTTGTCTCGTTCCTGTCCGCCGAGGAGGATAGCGGCCTTGCCGCCTGGCATTTTCCCGCGGGATGGATCGCGGCGGTGCTGATTGCATTTCGCCTCGCATGGGGATTTGTCGGCGGCGAGCACGCGCGGTTTGCCGGTTTTCTGAAGCCCGCACGGCTGGCGCATCATATCGGCGGCTTGTTTTCGGGTAAGCCGGAACGGTCGATCGGTCATAACGCGCTGGGCGGCATGGCGATCGTCGCACTTCTCGGGACGGTCGCGGGCATTATCTACACCGGTGCCACGATGCAGGGCGATGCGGGGGAGGAACTGCACGAGACGCTTGGCAACATCCTGCTCGGCCTGATCGCGCTGCATGTCGTCGGCGTGGTCGTGATGTCGCTGCTCACGAAGGACAATCTGGTCGCGGCGTTCATAACCGGTCGAAAGCGTGCCGATTTACATCCCGGCATGCCCGACGCCCGGCCACCTGCCCGGTTAGCAGTCCCGGTCGCGGCGCTGGCAATAGGGGCCGCAGCCTATGGCGTCACACTGATCGATCCGGTCGGGTTCAACCCCGGCGCACATGCACAGGGCGAAACGACTGGCGACAAAGGAGAGGGCAGCGATGACTAGACTGGCCATGCACCACGAACGGCACCTGATGTCGCGCGTGGGGTGGCTGCGTGCCGCAGTGCTGGGGGCGAATGACGGCATCGTCTCGACCGCCAGCTTGATTATCGGCGTTGCCGCAGCGGCTGCCCCGCCCGCGGACATATTGATCGCGGGCACGGCGGGGCTGGTCGCCGGTGCGATGTCGATGGCGGCGGGCGAATATGTCTCGGTCAGCTCGCAATCGGATACCGAACAGGCCGATCTGGCGCGCGAGCGGACCGAGTTGGCCGACGATGTCGATGCCGAGATCGATGAACTCGCGGGAATTTATGAACGGCGCGGCGTCGATCGCGCGACCGCCGAAACCGTCGCCCGCCAATTAATGGCCAAGGATGCGTTGGCGGCGCATGCACGCGACGAACTGGGCATTTCGGACATGACGACGGCGCGGCCCGTTCAGGCGGCGCTTACCTCGGCGGCAACCTTCACCGCGGGTGCGGCCCTGCCGCTGGCGATCGTCCTCATCGCACCAGCAGCTTTGCTGGTCGGAGCCGTTGCAATAGCCTCGCTCGCCTTCCTCGCGCTGCTCGGTGCGCTTGGCGCCGGCGCGGGCGGTGCGCCGATCATGGCATCGACCATCCGCGTTACCTTTTGGGGGGCATTGGCGATGGCGCTTACGGCTGGCATCGGAAGGCTGGTCGGTACGGCCGTGTGACGACCATTCCGCCAAAGGGCGGCCCCCAAATTCAGGCGGCAAGCATTGGCTGTCGGCGGCTCAATCACTGTTGATCGCGGCCGCAAAGCGAAACGCTGTCTGACAATGGCTGAATCCAGGCTCTAGCGTTTACACGGCGGCTCGTTAACATGGGGCGGCGGCTGCCCGGCGGGCGGCATGGATCGCGGTCGACGCGACTTGATAAGGGCCGGGGGTATCACGCGAATGCTGGCGTCGTTTTTGGCACCTGAATATGCGCCATTCGCGATCGCGCTGGCGGTGATGATCGGTATCGGCCTGATCGAGGGCATCGGGCTGGGGCTTGGTCATTTCGACCTCGAAACCGGTATCGATGGCGATGCGGAAGGCTCCAGCCTGCTCGGCTGGTTCGGGCTTAGCGGCGAACTGCCGATCCTGATCTGGCTGACCTCGTTGCTCGGCTGCTTCACCCTGTCGGGCGTCGCGATTCAACAGGGCGCGACGTCCTTGCTGGGCGAACCGCTGCATTGGGGCCTTGCCGTCGGTGGCGCGGTGCTGATCGGTGCGGTCCTCAACGGCTTTGCCGCCAACGGGCTGGCGCGGATCATGCCGGGATATGAATCAACCGTCATCTCGTCCGACGATTTGCTTCGGCAACGCGGCCGGATTCTGGAGGGCGCGGCGCGGCGGGGGCATCCCGCGCGCGCGAAAATCGTCGATCATCACGGGCAGGCGCATTTCGTCATGGTCGAACCGCACGACGATGGCGGCATGATCCGGCAGGGGCAGACCGCGCTGCTGGTCAGGCGAAAAGGCGGCATTTTCTATGCCTTGCCCGACGATGACACCGTACTGCAATCGATCTGATCTATCGTCATGATTCAGTCTTTGGGGAGGCCATTGGTGCCAGCATCACTTGTTACCGTCATGATCTATGCCGGCACCATCCTGTTCGCGCTCGTCGTGATCGGCATCATCCTCACGCGCCTCTATCGCCGCGCTACCAAGGACGTGGCGCTGATCCGCACCGGCTTTAGCGGGGAGAAAGTCGTGCTCAACGGCGGCATCATGGTGATACCGGTGCTGCATGAGCTGATGCAGGTTCGCCTGACGACGGTGAAGCTCGAGGTATCGCGGCTCAACAAGGACGCGCTGATCACGCTCGACAAGCTGCGGGTCGATGTCGTCGGGCTGTTCCATATCAAGGTGAAGCCCGACGCGGAATCGATCGCCGCCGCCGCGCAGACGCTTGGCGATTCGGTGAACAGCCCCGATGCGGTGAAGTCGCTGCTCGACGGCAAGCTGGTGTCGGCGCTGCGTTCGGTCGCCGCGACCATGACGATGGAGCATCTCCACGCCAACCGGGCCGATTTCATCCAAAAGGTGCAGGAGGCGCTGATGACCGACCTGGACATGAACGGATTCCAGCTTGAATCGGTCAGCATCACGCATTTCGACCAGACCGCCTTTGAGCATTTCAACGAAAACAACGCATTCGACGCCGAGGGTCTGACCGTGCTGACCCGCACGATCGAAGAGCGCAAGAAGATCCGCAACGACATCGTCGCGACCAACCGGGTCGAGATCGAGCAGCGGAATCTGGATGCCAACAACCAGTCGCTCGAAATCGCGCAGGCCGCAGAGCAGGCGCGGCTGTTGCAGGAACAGACGCTGGCGGCGCGCCGCGCTGAACAGGCGACCGCGATCGCAACGGCTGAGGCCGAACAAACCCGCCTTGCCGAAATTGCGCGGATCACCGCAATGCAGGCGCAGACCGTGGCGCAGACCGAAGCCGACAAGGTCATCCAGACCGCGACGATTGCGCGCGACGGCGCGATCCAGACCGCGACGATCGAACGCGACCGGACGATCGAAATCGCGCGCATCACCACTGCGGTGCAAACCGCGCAAAAGTCCGAAGAGGAATCGACCGCCGCCGCCGCCGCCAACGAAGCGCGCGCGCTTGCCGTTCGCGCCGAGGAAAGTGTCGCCACCGCCAAGGCCACCGAAATCGCCAACCGCAACAAGAATGTCGCGGTCATCGCCGCCACGCAGCGCGCGCAGGAAGAAGCGGTGGGCATCACCGTCGCCGCGACAGCCGAGAAGGAAGCCGCCGAAGCGCGAGCAAGCGCAATGCGAACCGAAGCCACCGCAGAAGCCGACGCCGAAAAGGCGCGAGCCGAAGGGCGCGAGGCGGCGTTCAAGGTCGATGCCGCCGGTCAGGCCTCGCTCAACGAAGCGACCAACCTTTTGAATGACAAGCAGACCGCGTTGCTGGTGCGCCGTGCGATGCTAGAGGCGCTGCCAGCGATCATCGCAGCGGCAAGCAAGCCGATGGAAAATATCGACAAGATCAGCATCCTCGATGCTCGTGGGCTGCATGGCGACAATGGGGGTGATGCCGGTGCCACCGCTGGCCACAGCAACCTTGCCGATGCCGCGGTCGCTGCGGCGATGCGTTATCGCGTCGGCGGGCCATTGATCGATGGCTTGATGGCCGAATTGGGCATGGATGGCGGGTCGCTCAACGGCTTGCTCGCCGGAAGCGGCTCAGCAGCGAACGTGGTGCAGCCGCCGGTGCAATCGAATGGTGCCCTGCCGCCTGCCACGTCGAGCGCGATGCACGCCAATGGCGGCGCGGCCCCCGCATCGGGTTCGGCTGGCTGAATCAGAATAATGCGATAGCCTGAACAGGCCCGCGCTGGTCCTGTATTCGCCACGCCCTCGACTGCGCCGCGTTGCCGCTCCACTGCTCAAGCCACCAATTCCATCCTTGCGGCACAGAGTTTTACCGCTACCAATACCCAATAAGAATCAGGGAGAGGACCAAGATGACCACCAGCTTCGATCGCCGCAGCCTGCTGGTCGGTGGCCTCGCCGCATCCGCCGCCACCGTCATGCCGCTCAGCGAAGCCTTTGCGCAGCGCCGGCGTACCACCTCTGCCAATGACAAGGTTCAGGTGGGCCTGATCGGGTGCAAGGGCATGGGCTGGTCCAACCTGACCGCCATGTGCAAGGGGGCCGATGTGACGCCCGTCGCGCTTTGCGACGTCGATGCCAAAGTCCTGGCCCAGCGCGGCGGCGAACTGAAGGAAGCGTCGGGTCGCGCGCCGCGGCTGTATGACGATTATCGCCGCATGCTCGACGATAAATCGGTGGATGCGGTGATCATCGCCACCCCCGATCACTGGCACGCGCTCCAGCTGATCGACACGATGTCGGCGGGCAAGGATTCCTATTGCGAAAAGCCGCTCGGCAATTCGATCGCCGAATGTCGCGCGATGGTCGCCGCCAAACAGCGCCATGATCGCGTGGTCCAGGTCGGCCAGTGGCAGCGCAGCAATCAGCATTGGGCCGATGCCATCGCGCATGTCCATGCCGGCGGCATCGGCCGCGTGCGCAAGGTGAAGGCATGGGCCTATATGGGCTGGATGAAGCGCGTCGCGCCCCAGCCGGACCAGGCGCCGCCGCCGGGCGTCGATTATGACCGCTGGCTCGGCCCGGCACAGCAGCGCGCGTTCAACCCCAACCGATTCCACTTCAGCTGGCGCTGGTATTGGGATTATGCTGGCGGCCTGATGACCGATTGGGGCGTCCACCTGATGGACATCGCTTTGCTGGGCATGAAGGCACAGGTGCCAAGCGCGGTCAGTTCGCTCGGCGGTGCCTATGGCTATCCCGATTCGGCCATGCAGACACCCGACACCCAGACCGCGCTGTATGATTTTGGCGACTATTCGGTGGAATGGGAACATGCCGTCGGCATCAGTCATGGGCCATTTGGTGGCCGGGATCACGGCGTGGCGTTTGTCGGCGAGACCGGCACGCTGGTGGTCGATCGCGGCCAGTGGCGCGTCTTGCCGGAAATGAGCAACGACAAGCCGCTGACTCGGGAAATCCCGATCACGCCCGCGACCGATAAGGGGCTTGATCGGCACACGGCGGATTTCATCGCCTGTGTGAAGGATCGCGCCCGCACTCCCGCCTGCCCCATCGAATCAGCCGCCAACACCGCCATCGTCTGTCAGATGGGCAACATCGCATGGCGTACCGGGCGCAAGGTCGAATGGGACGCGGTGGCGGGCCAGTTCAAGGGCGATGCCGAGGCCAACGCGCTGATCACCCCCCAATATCGCGCCCCCTATCGCCTGCTGATTTAGATGCGGCCAGCCGCCTAGTGGATTGATTTTGACATTCGCATCCCGCCTGCGGCACGCTCTCGCTGCGAATGTCAAAATCATAAAATCCACTAGAATCACATAATTGCTAGTGGCCCTGGAGATTCTGACATTTGCTCCTGACTGAGCCGAAGGGGGTAGCAAATGTCAGAATCGGACCACTAGTCGCCCGCGCACCCTTGCCCGTGCGGGTTCGGCCTGGCCGGCACCGTCGTTTCGGCTGGATTGAGGTCCGCCACCACCGGGAAATGATCCGACGGATAGTGGCCGCCGCGATGATCGGTCGGCACACGGGCGGTGACGGAGGTGAAATCGCGGACGAAGATGTAATCGATCCGGCGATCGGCGACGCCGGTAAAGTCATGATAGGTCATGGCCGGGCCGATCCGCGCCGCCGCCGCGGTCCAGGCATCGGTCATGCCGCCGGCCATCGCCCGATAGGCATCGGTGGTTGGCAGAGCATTCAAATCGCCGGTCACGATAGCCGGCAGCTTGCCCGCGATCATCGGCATCCGCGCAAGCAGCAGCCGCGCCGAACAGGTGCGGGCGGCATCGTCTTCGGCGCGATGTGCGAAATGGGTGTTGAACAAAACGAAGCGCGTGCGCGCCGCGTTGCGCGTTTCAAATTCGCCCCAGGTCACCATCCGGGGCAGATTCACGCCCCAACTGCTGCTGCCTGCGACATCGGGCGTGGTGGACAACCAGAAATCACCCTGCCGGATCAGCCGCAGCCGGTCGCTTCGCCACAAAATGCCCATATGCTCGTCGCTATGCAGACCGCGCCGATCGCGTCCGAACCAGCGATAGGCCGGCAGCGCCCGGACGATGGCATCGCCCTGCAACGCGAATAATTCCTGCGTACCGATCACATCGGCATCGGCGGCGCGGATCGTGTCGATCAGGATCGGTTCGCGGCTGGCCCAGTTATCGGCTTCATCGCCAAAGCTTGGGTAGCGCACATTGAAGCTCATCACCCGCAGCGGCTGGGCAATGGCGGGATGCGCGGCGAAGCACGTCAGCACCAACACCAAACGAACAAACTTCAGCATGCAACCTCCTGAACCATCATAGCCAACCAGCCGGCGCGCCGCCCGTCGCGCTGCTGTCATATCCGCGCGGCATGGCGTGATCGTGACGCCATCCGCAAGCCCCGCCCTCGACCGCCGCTTCCTGCATCTGGCGCTGACCGAAACGGCGGAGCGCTTTTCGCTGCACGGCATGAAAGCGCTGCTGACGCTGTATCTGGTCAATCACGTCCTGGCGCAGAACCCGGCTGATTATGTCGGGCTGACAAGCCTGCGCGCGGCGGTCGAGGGGGTGACGGGGCCGCTGACCCCGCTCGCCTTCGCGTCGCAGCTCTATGGTCTGTACGCCGCACTGACCTATCTGGTGCTGCCGGTGGGCGGATGGATCGGCGATCGCTGGATCGGCAGGCGCGGCGCGGTGATCGCTGGCGCGCTGCTGATTGGCGGCGGGCATTTGTGCCTTGGCATCGAACGGTGGCTGGTGCCCGGATTGGCGCTGGTGATCCTGGGCACCGGGGCGATGAAGGCCAATTTGTCGGCGCAAGTGGGTGCCCTGTTTCCGCCAGGCGATGCCCGGCGCGAACGCGCGCTTGCGATCTATCTGGCGTTTTTGAATGTCGGCGTGATGCTGGGGCCGCTGGTGAGTGGCTGGCTGGCACAGCGCTGGGGCTGGCGCTATGGCTTTGGTGCTGCGGCGGTAGCGATCGGCGTGGCGCTGCTGGTGTATCTGCGCGCACCGCCGGGGCCGGACGGGCAAGCCCAACTCCGCCCGAACAATCCGGCAGCGACCCAACCCCGACAGGACGGATCGATGGCGGCGGCGGTGGCTGCGATCCTGGTCACGATCCTGGCCTTTTGCGCATATGAGCAAGTGTCGAACCTGTTCCTGGTCTGGGTCGATCGCGCGGTGCAGCCCCGGATCGGTGATTTTGCCGTGCCCGCTGCCTGGTTCGTGGCTGCCGATGGCCTGTTCACGATCCTGCTGGTCATCGCCGTCGCCGCCATCGGCCGCTGGCGTGCCCGGCGCGGGCTGGCGATGTGGTCGGCTGGCTGGTCGCTGATGGCGGGATGCGCCGCGATGGTCGCGGGCTATGGCGTGCTGGCGATCGGCGGGGCACATGTCGGGACAGCGCTTGCGGCGTTGATCCTGCTCGATCTTGGCGTCGTGCTGGTCTGGCCGGCGGCGCTTGGCATCGTTACCGGCGCGGCGACCTCGGGGCGAGCGGGCATGATGGTGGGCATGTTCTTCCTGCACGGCTTTGTCGCCAATCTGGTGGTGGGGCGGATCGGCGGCTGGTATGAAACCATGTCGCCATCGGCATTTTGGCTGCTGCATGCCGCGATTGCGGGCGGGGCGTTGCTGTTGGCCGGCGCGACCCGGCACATCATCGATCAGCAGGTCACCCATTCGACCCCGGCTGCGGCTGCGGCGGCGGCATAGCGATCATCGATCGCGCGATCGGTAACGATCCGCTCGACCTGTGCGAAGCTTGCCACCGCGACGATGCTGGCGCGATCGAACTTCGCCGAATCGACCGCCATCGTCGTGCGCTGCGCCTGGCCGATCATCTGGCGGCACACCTCACCCTCGCCGACATGGTAATTGGTGAAGCCCGCCTGCGGATCGATCGATTCGGTCGATATGATCGCCAGCGCGGGGCGGAACTGCGCCAGATAGCCCCGCGCCGTCGCATCGAAAAACGCGCGATAGCGATCGTCCAGTTCGCCCCCGGCCAGATATAGCCGGTTGCCGTTGCGCCCGCCCAGTTCAGCGGCGATGCCCAGCGCGTTGGTCACCACGGTCAAGTCGCGCTTGCTCCGCAGCGCCTGCGCCACATAAAATCCGGTCGAGCTGGCATCGAGGAACAGGCTTTCGCCATCGTCGATCGCGTTGGCAATGGCGGCCGCGATACGCTGTTTGGCCTGGGCATTGCGCTGTAGCCGCGTTTCGAACGGCCCCTCCTCCACCGACTTGGCCAGCCTTGCGCCGCCATGAATCCGTTCGATCAGGCCGTCGGATTCGAGCAGCCGCAATTCGCGCCGCACGGTTTCATCGGACACCGTCAACAGCCGCGCCATCTCGCCGATGCCGCGCGCCTCCCCTTGCGTCAGCAAATCGAGAATTTCCTGACGGCGATCGCGGCGTTTCATCATGGCCGCAGCATATCGGATCGCCAAAGGTCCGCAACCAATCATCGCCAAACAAACATCAAACCATCATTATTTGAGCATTGCCGTGGGTTTAAGGCCCCGACGGCGCGAGAATCGCGCATATAGTCACAAAAATGTTGCATATCCGCCGTACAGGCGCAGCTAGCGGGGCATCGAACCCCGTTTCAGCTTTATATCCCGAGGGGGGACCATGACGTCGATCCACACACCGACCTTGCGTCGGAGGCACACCCGCGCGCGCGCACTTTCCAATGCGGCGACTGGCCGCGCTTTGGCGCTGGCCGCGCTGCTGTTGCCCGCCACCGCCTTTGCCCAGACCGCCGCACCCAGCGACGCCGACACGCAAACCGCCAGTGAATCACTGACCAGCGACATCGTCGTCAACGGTCGTCGCCAGCGCACCGCGCTGATCGAAGAACAGGCGGCGATTGCGACGATCGACATCATCACCACCGGCGACGTCGCGATCCATTCACAGACCGGCATCGCCGATCTGGCAAAGATGCTGCCGGGCATTTCGGTCAGCCGCGACCAGGGCCGCAACCAGAGCGCGACCGGCGAGGCACAGTTCGTCACGATCCGCGGTTTCGACACCGGTTATAACGCCTATACGCTCGACGGGCTTCGCCTGCCGCAGACGTCGGGCAACAGCCGCGCCATCTCGCTGAACCTGTTTTCGCCCTTCGCGATCGGCGCGATCGCCGCCGACAAGACGCCGGGCGCGGCCAAGGATGCCGATAGCATCGCCGGCATCATCGATCTTCGCACCCCCACCGCCTTCGATTTCGCGCGCAGCTTCACCCGCGCGCGCGTGCTGGGCCAGGTTGCCGGCCTCGCACTCGACCGCGAACAGGAAGCCTTTGGCGGCGCGATCGGCCTCGACGCGGCGCGCCGGTTCGGCAGCGCTGGCGAATTCGGCATTTATGTCGCCGGTTACTTTGAAGAGCGCGGCAATGCCGCCGAATCGACCGCAGTGCAGAATGATTACAAGACCACCCGCTTCGACGTCGGCACCGCGCGCGCCAACGCCGATGCGCTGTCAGCCGATGGCGTGCAGTGGAATTTCTACAACAACAAGATCAAGCGCTATGGTGCCACCGGCTCGCTCGACTATCGCGGCGAAACGCTGCAGCTGTTCGGACGGGTCAATTATGCCACCTATCTGAACACCAACACGATGAACCAGACCGGCCTGCGCAACGAAACGACCAGCGGCCAGTCGAGCGGCAACCCGCTTCGCACACTCCGCAACGGCTCGACCACGCGCGCCTATAGCGCCGATGGCGTCTACACCCCGATGGGGGTCAATCCGGCCAGCTATTTCCGCACCGAGGATGTCGAGCAGGAACTATTCTCGGCCCAGATCGGCGCAAAGGCCGAATCGAACGGCTTCTTCGTATCGCTGGAGGGTGCCTATGCCGATGGCCGGTTCGATCAGCCCAATCGGATCGAGGCGGCGTTTCGCGGGATTTCGTATAATGGCACCGCCACCAACACCGGTGCCGCGACCGAAGGCGTGCGCGTCGATCTGTCCAATCCCAAATCGCCGCGTCCGATCCTGTCGCCGGGGGCGACCGCCTATGTCAGCTCGCTGGATCGCCCGACGCAAATCTATGTCCAGCGCGGCTATGACTATCTGAGCGAAGTCAAGAAAACCGCCAAGGCCAGCATGGGCTGGGGCGGCGATAGCTGGCTGAACCGGATCGAGATCGGCGGATTGTACGAAGATTCGGATCGCGACGGGCGCAGCCTGGCACCCGATGATACCCGGTATCGTTTCCAGACGCCGTTGCAGAACGGCACGATTCCAGGGCCGTCGGTGAACCAGTATCTGGGCTATGTGCTCAAGGATTTCCTGGATTATTACCCGGTGCGCCCGATCAAGGTGCTGTCCCGCACCCAGCTCGATTCACAGGCCGATTCGCTGGTTTCGATCGCTTCGGTGCCGCAGGCGACGCTGAATCGCGGGCTGCTCGAGGCCACCGAACAGCGTAAGGCGGCGTATATCACCACCACGCTGAAGCTGGGTTCGCTCGAGGTGATGCCCGGTGTGCGCTATGAAGATAACAGCTTCTCGGCGCGCTATTTCCTGTCCGACGCCGATGGTGCGCGCTTCGTGTCGGCTGGGCGCAGCTATGATCATGTCGATCCCAGCCTGCTGGCGGCCTGGCGGCCCAATGACCGCATCGTCGTTCGCGGCGCGGCCCGGTCGAGCTATGCCCGTCCGTCGTTCGACCTGATCGCCGGTCCCACCCGCATCACTCGTGATCCGGCGCAGAACAACGCGATCATCGCGATCACCCAGCCCAACCCCGATCTGAAACCGATCGAGGCATGGAGCTATGACCTGGGCCTGGACTATTATGGCGGGGTCGGCCGCTATTTCCAGATCGCGGCCTATTACAAGGATATGTCGAACTTCGTCGTCAACACCGCGACCAGAACGGCGGGCGAAACCATCGAAGGAATCGTCTATAGCCGCCCGATCAATGGCGGTGACGGCAAAGCCAAGGGCGTCGAGGCATCGGGCCGCTTCACCCTGGGCGACATGGTCGGCGGCGGCGTGCTCGGCAATTTCGGGTTCGGTGGCAACGTCACCTATCAGCAGACCGAGGCCAATTATATCATCCCCACCGGCGGGGTCCGCGAAACGCGCAGCAGTTCGCTGCCACAGGCACCCGACCTGATCTACAATGCCGAAGTTTTCTATGCCGACGGCGGGCTCCGCACCAATCTTTGGTATAATTACACCGGACGAGTGCTTGCTGCGGTGCAGGACAGCCAGCCCGACATCTATATCCAGCCGGTCGGTGAGCTGAACCTGGGCGCGGCCTATGCCGTGACCGACAATCTCGAAGTCGGCCTTTCGGCGCGCAACCTGCTCGATCAGCACACCTATTGGGCAACGGTAGGCAAGGAAAAAACCTATATCTCGAACGATCGCAACGGCGGCTATATGAAGACCGGGCGGGTGTTCAGCTTCAGCCTGACGATGAAGATGTAACCCAAATGTAACCAAAAGCATGTCCTGATTGCAGGGCGGCGAGTGCGGATACGCCGTCTCGTCGCCCTGTCCTTTTCGGATGCGCCGCATCCGATCCCATATTGCTATAGGCCGATCCCATGCATAACGCCCTTCGTCGCCTGACCGCCCTCACCGCTGCGGCGCTATCGTTGCTACCGATCGCCGCCGCCGCCGCGCCAAAGGTCGAACGGGTGGTGATGGTGATGCGGCACGGCGTTCGCGCGCCGATCAACGGCGAAGTGCCGGCCGACACGCGCGCCAACGGCAAATGGCCGGCATGGCCGGTCGCCCCCGAATATCTGACGGCGCATGGTGCCGCCGCAATCGCCTCGCTCGCCCGGCATGATCGGCATTGGCTGACCAGCAAAGCCTGCCCCGCACCAGACAGCGTCCGGGTGTGGACCAACACCCCACAGCGCACCATCGCCACCGGACAGGCTTGGGCCGACGCGCTGGCACCCGGCTGTGGCATAACGGTCGGCCATCTGGACGAACGCCGGGTCGATCCGCTGTTCGAACCGCTGCGCGCCGGCGCGACTGGATTCGATGCGACCCGCGCGGTTGCGGCGATCCAGGCCTATACCGGCGGCGTCGATGCACTGACCGCACGCCACGCATCGCTGATAGCGCGGCTCGACCAGGTGCTTGGGTGCGGCGACCCTTCAGGATGCAGCACGCCGGGACCGGCAACGCTGAAACCCTCGGCCAACGGCAACGGCATCGATTTCACCGGGCCGATCCGATCGACATCGGGCACCGCGCAAGTGCTGTTGCTGCAATATGCCGAGGGCATGCCATTGTCGCAGGTCGGCTTTGGCCGCGCCGACGCCGCGACGATCCGCGATCTGGGCGTGTTGCACGCCGCCTTGTTCGACGTGTTCGCCCGATCGCCCTATATGGCGGCGCACCAGGCCGGGCCGATCGGCCAGCACATCCTGACGACGCTCAACGCTAGCGACGGCCCGCGCATCGAAATGCTGGTCGGGCACGACACGAATGTGGCGGCGCTGGCGGCGGCGCTTGGCGTCGACCTCGATGCGACCGGCTTTGCCCGTAACGACGTCGCGCCGGGCGGCGCATTGGTTTTTGAGCGGCTGCGCGATGGCGACGCCCTGTTCGTCCGTTTGTCCTATCGGGTGCAGCCATTGGCCGCGATCCGTTCGGGCGCGGCAAGCGTGGAGCGGCAACGGCTCACCATCCCCGGCTGCAGCGAAGCTTGCCCGATCGACCGCTTCGCCGCCATCCTGCGCGACCGGATTGCGCCGCTCACCCAAACCGCCAAATAGCGGCCCCCAAGCGCCCGACCTACCCGCGCCAGTCGATCCAGCCACCATAAGCGTGGCAGCTCGCCAGCAATCGGGTCTGGCCATATGGCCAGGTGGTCAGCAGCAATTGCACATCGTCGCGCTGCGGGGTCCATTCGAAACTGATCCACGCCAGCGGGCGGCCCAGCGTGGCGCGCGCGCCTGCCTGGCGAATAGTGTCGGCGATGGCCTGGCGGTTTGCCGGGGGCAGATATTGCAGCACCATCGAATGGAATACGACGCGGCAGACGCCCTGTCGCTGCGGTTCGGCAAGGCGATCGATCAGCCACGGGCCGGCATCCTGGCAATCGACCCGCGGCGGGTGTTGCTGCGCCAGGTCGAGCGCCTGTTCCAGCCGGCGCGCCCGCTCGGGCTGGTCGGCCCAGATATAGGACAGCAGCCGATCGCGCGTCGCCAGATCACAGGCGCGCAATGGCTTGAGATCGGTGCCGCGCGCATCGACGATGTCGATCGGTGCCCCGACAAGCTGTGCGCCGGACCAGGTGGGTGCGACCCGAACCGGCGAATCGGCCTCGCCCGCTTTGGTGTTGCCCAACTGAAAAGCATAGCGGCCCAGATTGAGATTCAGGCCGCAGCTCGATCCGATCTCGAGCAGTTCGAAGGGCAGGCCAAAGGCGTGATGCGCCACCATCAGGGCAGCGGCGATAGCGCCTGACCGACCGACTTCGTTGGTTTGCGGCGTGTCGCGCAGCGATGTCGCGATGAACTGGTCATTCGCCGCCAGTGCTTCGCCGATCGCACCGTCGAAATCATCATGCTGCGTTGCATAGAGCGCCTGGAGCGCCGGCGGCTGACCCTTGCGGGCAAGCGCGTGGAGTGCCGCGTTGAAGCGCATCGCCACCGCATCGCACGAAGGGTCGCCCGGCCAGTTGCGGACCATCGCGGCGGTTCGCGGGGCGCGATCGAGCTGGCGCTGGCCAGCCTCGAGCACCGCTGCGACAAAAGGCGAGCCAAGATCGCGCGCAACTTTGGCATGACGCCACAACGCGCCCTGTTCAGGGATCGGTGCGTACATGTTCATATTGGTTCCCGTCCCCACTTGCGGGCAATTCGATTGGTCGGCGTCGCCCGGATCACCTGATCCGGGCGACGCGGCAACAGCATCAGAATGACTGCCAGTCATCCGTATCCGCCGCCGGGCGAACCAGCGCGGCTACCGCGGCAGCAGGAAGCTGCTTGGTTGCGCCAGAGAAGCGGACCTTGGTCGCATATCCGTCGATCGCCGCCGGCATGCCCACGTTGAAGCGGCCGGCATGTTCGGACAACCCGCGCACTTCGGTCGCCAGGTTGCGCGCGGCTGCCGATGTCTGCTCGACCATCGCGGCATTTTGCTGGGTCGCATGATCCATCGTCGCGATCGCCGAGCTGATCTGGGTGATCGCGCTCGACTGTGCCTGGTTGTCGCTGGCGATATTGCCCAGCAGTTCGTTCACTTCGACCACCCCGGTCGAAATATCTGCCAGTGCGCCATCGACCTTGTGCACCGCCTCGACCGCGGTGATGATGTCGGCCTGGGTAGCGCTCAGCTGGTCGCGGGCGCGGCCGGCTTCTTCCTCGGCGCGCATCGCCAGCGCCGAGACGAGATCGGCGACCACCGCAAAGCCGCGGCCCGCGTCGCCGGCCCGTCCGGCCTCGACCGCCGCGTTCATCGCCAGAACCCGCGTCTGGAACGCGATCTTGTCGAGCCCCTCGATCACGCTGTCGATGCCCTTGGCGCTGTCAGAAACGCGGCTCATCGCCTGCACCGCCTGATCGGCCGTGGTCCGGCCATCGGCGACGCTGGTCATCGTGCCGTTGGCGCGCTGGGCAGTGCGCGTCGCGGCTTGTGCCGTCGTCTTCAGGCGGGTGTCCATCTGCGTCACCGCTGCCGAGGTTTCCTCTAGGTTGGCAGCGTTGCTCTCGGTGCGGCGCGCCAGGTCTTCCGAAGCCTGGGCGATTTCACCCGATCCGGTGCGGATCGATTCGGTCGATTCCCGAACCGACGAGATCAGTTCGCGCAGCGACGACACCGCCGCGTTGAAATTGCTCTTCACCACCGCATAGTTGGACGGGAATTCGCGGTTGATCTCGGCGGTCAGATTGCCCTCGGCGACTTCGGACAGATGCGTCGAAATCGTGTCGACCACCATCTTCTGCTCGGCCTCGGCACGGGCAGAGGCGCGATCGGATGCATCCTTGGCGATGGCTGCATCGCGGAACACCAGCACGGCGCGGGCCATGTCGCCCAGTTCATCGGCGCGATCAACGTCGGGAACCGACACATCGTTATTGCCGGCGGCCAGATCGGCCATCGTCTTGGTCAGGCGCGACACCGGCTGTGCGATCAGGCGGGCAAGCATGAAGGCAAGCCCGATGGCGATCGCGATCAGCGCGATACCGCCGACGATCAGCACAGTGACCGCCGAGGCGATCGCACCCTTTTGCAGCGCCGAATTTTCATCGATCAGCTCAACCTGGGCCGAGCGGATGTCGCGCAGCGGCAGCACCGCGTCGCTGGTCAACACCGCCTTGCCCGCCGCGCGAACTTCGGCTTGTGCGGCTTCGCGCTCGCCGGATTTCACGCGCGAGATCAGGCGATCGCCCCAGTCCTTGCGCCAGGCAAGCGTCTCGGCGCGCGACTTCAACAGCGCGGCGCTGAGAGTCGGCTCGGTCAGCAGCTCCTCAAGCTCGATCGATGTCTTGTCATATTCGACCTGCGCCTCGTCATAAGACTTCAGATAGGTCGGGTCCGACGTTACCAAATAGCCACGCATCTGGCTGTTCTGCCGCAACAGCGACGTTTCGAGCGTCAGCGCCTTGGCATGGATTTCCTGGGCAAGGTTGTTGCTGTCGGATGCGTTGCGGATCGACGTGATGTTCGTGAAGAACACCGCCATCATCGCTGCGGCGGAAACGCAAATGATGAGGAACGATAGCGCCAGCTTCCTGGGTATCTTCATGGATTTGAACATTACGGGATCTCTCAGTCGGTATCGAAGGGCCTAAAAATGCTGGCCGGTGCGCGTGAGCGCCCCGGCCGGCGTGTCGGTTAAAACGCGAACCGGATCGTTCCCGACACCGTGCGGCCGTTATACGCACGGCCAAGAACGATGCCGCTTGCCGGGATCGTGCCTTGCGTGATGTCGGCGAACGCCAGTGTGTCGAACAGATTGTTGACGTTGAGCATCAGCTGGACCCGATCGATCGGGCGCACCTGCAGAAAGGCGTTGACCAGCGTGTAGCCAGGCAGCGTCAGGTTGTTGACGTCCTGAGCAAAGCTGCTGGTCGTACCCACGATGCTCGCGCCGAAGGTGACATGCTTCAGTTCGACCTGTGGGGTCGCCTGGAACAGCAGGTCGGGCTGGCGGCGCGGCGTGTTGCCGATGATCGCGGCATTATTGACGTCATCCGAAATCTCGGCGTCGGTGTAGGTTGCGCCAGCCGTCAGGCTGAACACACCATATTGCACACCCGCTTCGACCTCGACACCCTTGGCGTCATAGGACCGAACGATGTTGATGACGGTCGCCGAGCCATCGGGATTGCTGGTTACCTGCGAGTTGCGCTCGCCGGTCTTGGCCTGGAACCCCGTGATGTTGGCGGTAAACCCGTTCTTGCGGAACTTCAGCCCGATTTCGGCCTGCTTGATCGTGTCGAACGCGCTGTCATCGTTCACCAGTTCGCCGCTGTTGTAATTGACGGCTGGGGTGAACAGGATTTTGTCGGCTGCGGCGCGACCGCCGCGGCTATAGCGGGCAAACATCGCCAGTGGCTCGGCAATACGGAAGTTGACGCCGCCCGAATAGCTCAGATACCCATAGTTATAGTCGACGCGACCAGGCTGACCCAGCGGCAGAATTGCAGTCTGCTGCTCCGCGCGTGAAATCTGGCCATTGGCGTTGATGTCGAATGCGGCCAAGCCAACCCGACCCCCGCCCAGTTCGCGACCAAATACCATGCCGCTGACCTTGCCGAAATCATAGCGGACGCTACCCCCGATCGCGATCTTGCCGATGTGATAGTTGACCGAGGCATAGGGCGCGTTGACCGCATAATTCATGTCATAGCTGCGATGACCATAGCCGCTGGCGACATTGTACGACAGGTAGCCGCCCTGCGTCACCGGCACGCCAGCCGCCGTGGTGATGTCGATCAGTGCCGAGTTGCCGCCGCCAACAACGTCCTGCAAGACCGTGCTGATCATCCAGTCGACCTTGTAGTCCTGCGACGACTTGTAGAAACCGGCAGTAGTCGTAAAGTTGCCATCGCCGATCCGCCACACGCGGCTGACGCGGAAGTCATTGGTTACGTTGTTCAGGCTGTTGGCGGTGCGATTGATCAAGATCGACTGCGACAGCAAGCCATTGCCGTTCAGTCCGGCAGGATTGGTGATCGCTTGGCCAGCCATTGGACCGTTGGCATAGGACAAGATCGCGCCGGGGCCGCCATTGCCTAGTGCAAGTGCGGCTGCGGGAGCCACTGCCAGCGGGAGGTTCTGGTTGGCGTTGCCCGACATGTCGGCATAGCGGAACTTGTTGCTGACCGTCCACTCGCCGAAATCGAACTGCGACTCGAAGCCGATCGACTTGGCGACAGCTTTCTGGCCGTCGCGAACATCGGCACGCTTGACGTTGTTCGCGGTGTCCAGCCCCAGGATCGTCGTGTTGTTCGGCGTGTAGAGCGATCCGGTTTTGATGTCCAAACCGGGCAAGCTCGTGAAGACCGGGTCGGCATTCGTACCGCTGACGCGCACCGGAATTGCCTGGTTCTGCGGCGTGATATCGTTCAGATACTTGCCATAGACGCGGACATAGCCGTTCGAGAATGTCTTGGTGACGTTGAACTTCACCTGCCCACCGCGATAGGCGTCATAGCCCATGTCGCGCGGGCCTTCGCCCTGGCGGAAATAGCCGCCGATGTGGAAGCGCAGCGTGTCGCTCAGCTTGTGGCCGAAATCGCCATCGACGCGATATTCGCCATAGTTGATGCCAACCGTCGTCTGTACCGCGCCGCCTTCGACGTCGCCGGTCTTCGACAGCAGGTTGATCACGCCACCCGGGCCGTTCGATGCGAAGGTCGATGCCGAGCCGCCGCGAATGGCCTGTACCTGTGCGACGTTCAGGTCCATCCGCATGAACATGTCGGGGCCAACGCCCTGCATGTCACCGAATTCCATCACCGGCAGGCCGTCCTCCTGCAACTGCAGATATTTGGAGCCAGTCCCCGACATCGGCAGACCGCGGATCGTGAAATTGGCGTTGCCTTCACCCACGGCATATTCGACGCGAACGCCCGGAATGTTGCGAAGCGCCTCGCCCAGCGAGCGTGCGCCGATCTTGTCGATTTCGGTGCCCTTCAGCGCGCTGGTCGAAATCGCGCTGTCGAGCAGGTCGCGGCCCTTGGCGACGCCGGTGGAGAACGCTTCCTCGGCAGGCTTGTCGGTTACCGACGCGGCAGCCTCTTCGCTGGTCGCGGTTTGGGCAGCCGTGGTCTGGGCCGCCGCAGCACTGGCGACCGCAAACGAGGAAACAGAGAGCAACAAGGCAATTCGCTTCACAGTCAATCCTTAAGCAATGGACGTGTTTCGACAGTCGACGCTGCAAACCGGTCGGCAAACCAATGCCGGCAGAAAGACGCCACCGTTGCTTCTTTATAGAGGGCGCAAGCCGCGGGGGGTCCGACCGGCCGTTTCTACGTAAAATTACAGTAGTGGCGGCTTCGGACGGGCCATGTGGCTGGCGGCGCGAAGATTTTGGCGCGCGCAAAGCGCGGCGGCGGGCTAAATGCCGGCAGGCCACGGCAACGCCGCCCGCGCGATCAATGCGCGCGGGAGATGGTCAGTCAGCCGATTGAAGTTTCGTTGCTTTGCCCAACGGGCGGCGCGCTAGGCACCAAAGGCCGCGTGGGTCAGCGCATCAGCCCAGCCGAGCGCAGCGCGCGTTCGATCACATCGGCGACCGATTTGCCGACAGCTTCCGCGCGCGCCTGTGCGGCGGTCGGCGCGGCTGTCGGTGCGGCTGGGGTAGGCGCGGATGCAGCGCTGGCCGCCGGTCGCGGCGGTGTGCTGGCCGCCGGTCGCGGCGGTGTGCTGGCCGCCTCGGCCCGCAACAGCCCCCAGCGCCGGGCGATATGAACGCTCGACGAAATCCCCGCCTCCAGCATATGCGGGCCGACCGCGCCGCACGCATCGTCGCCGGTCACCGCCAGCGGCGTGCCGTGGCCCAGCCCCGAAATATGATATTCCTCCAGCACGTCGCGGCCATCGCGATCGGTCCACACGCGGTGCCGATGCCCGGCGACCAGGCCGCTGCGCGCAGGGACGGCGGGCAATCGATGCACGTCGCGCCACTGGTCGAGGATCGCGGCGGCGTTGGCGGGCACCACCGTGCGGTCGCTCGCGCCATGCCAAACCGACACCGCTGGCCAAGGTCCAAGATGCGGCGATGCCGCACGCACCAGCGCGCCCAGCTTGGCCGGCCCCGCCTGCCCCTGCCCGCGCATCGCCTCGAGCGCCTGGGGAACGCCTTGCGCAATGCCAAAGGGAAGCCCGGCAATGATCGCGCCGCCGGCAAAGACGTCGGGATAGGTCGCCAGCATGACATTGGCCATCGCCCCACCCGCCGACAGCCCGGTGACATAGATGCGCGCCGGATCAATCGCATGGCGCTCACACATCGCCGCCACCATCTGGCGGATCGACAACGCTTCGCCGGCATCGCGGCGAATATTCTGCGATTCGAACCAGTTGAAACAGACATTGGCATTGTTCGCCCGCTGCTGTTCGGGAAACAACAGCGCAAAGCCATGCCGATCGGCGAGGTCGGACCAGCCCGAACCATGATCATAGCCCGCGGCATTCTGGGTGCAGCCATGCAGCACCACCACCAGCGCGGGCTTGGGCAACAGGCTGGCGGGGACATGGCAATAGCCGAGCAACGCGCCGGGGTTCGATCCAAAGCCCGTCAGCGGCGACAATCGGCTGGGCACAGCATCGCCCATCGGCAATCCGCTGCGCAACCGTGCGATGGTTTCTGCCATACTGGGCATCGAATACTCCCGTCTCACCTGCCGCCGGCGACTATACCGACGCAGTATGCTGCAACGCAACATGTGGGGGTTCAGGCCCATATTGGAAGGTGAATTATTTGCCGAGCCGATCCGGCGCGGTGTTGCTTCGGTGGATACGGATTTTGTTTCGGTATCGGCGCAACGCCGGCCCGACACCTGCGTTCCCCTTCAAAGGAAACGAAATTGGCAGGCGCTGCGGTCACAGCGTCCAGCCATACTATGGCAAGGTCGGCGGCGCTACATGCCGCCCTTGGGGTATTGAGGTTGGCAGATGGTGCAGCGCGTAATGCAGGATGATGTACCAGAAACGCTGCCGCCCGAGCCAGCCGATCGCAAACGCCGCCGCCCGCTGCGG
The DNA here is from genome assembly GCF_000786205.1 of Sphingomonas sp. 37zxx. Taxonomy (GTDB): domain Bacteria; phylum Pseudomonadota; class Alphaproteobacteria; order Sphingomonadales; family Sphingomonadaceae; genus Sphingomonas. Next base: position 30,091 of record NZ_JROH01000013.1, read on the forward strand.
ATCCTGCGCAATATCGTCATCGGCATCCTCGTCACGATCGCCGCGATCTGGCTGGTGTTGTTCATCACCAAGGGCCGCTTCCTAAAGGGGCCGTTCGAGCGCACCTTCGGCGCGATGATCGAACGCCAGGTCAAGGTCGGCGGCGATTTCCAGCTCTATTTCGCCCCCTTCGACATCAAGTTCCTTGCCGAGGAGCTGACGGTATCGAACCCCGAATGGACGACGCAGCGCCATTTGTTCGCCGCCAAGCGCATCGACACGCGGATCGCGCCGCTATCGCTGTTGTTCGGCAAGCGGCGGATGCACTGGCTCGACCTTACCGACGCCTCGCTCGATCTCGAATGGAATGCCGCGCGCACCGCCAATAGCTGGACCTTCGACACTGGCGGCGGCGGCAAGCCGTTCGAGATGCCGGTGATCGATCGCGCCAAGCTGGTATCGACCGCGCTTCGCTATCGCGATCCGCAGCTCGATCTGCTCGCCGACCTCGATTTCGCCTCGATCACGTCGCAGGACGCCAGCATCGGCGATGCGGTGCGCTTCACCGGCGATGGCCGCATCCGCAAGACCCCGTTCACGCTCACCGGCGCGCTGCTCACCCCCAATGCCACCGTCGCACGCGGCCGCAACCAGCTGGTGATGCGCGCGCGCGCGGCGAACAACCGGATCGATGTCGGCGGCACGCTGCCCAGCCTGGCCGAGATCGAAGGTGTGCCGCTCACCGTCGCCGCGCGCGGGCGCAACGCCGCCGAATTGCTCGGCATCCTCGGCATCGTCATCCCGCAAAGCCGCACTTATCGGTTGAACGCCCGGCTGGTGAAGCAGGAGGATCGCTATCGCTTCGATCAAATGACCGGGCGCTTCGGCGACAGCGACATCGCCGGCACCTTCACCGTGCGTAACGGTGGCCCCCGCGTGCATATCGATGCCGATCTGGCGACGCGCACGCTCGACATCGTCGATGTCGCGCCCTTCATCGGCTATAATCCCGATCTGGTCGCCAAGAGCGGCTTTGAAACCGCCGCGCGCGCATCGGGCGCCGCCCCTGCACGGCTGCTCCCCGACGCGACGCTGCGTGCCGAGGGCTTGCGCGCCTTCGATGCCGATGTCCGCTACAATGTCGCGCGGCTGCGGTCGGACAGCGTGCCGGTCAGCGGCGTCGCGGTCACCGTCGCGCTCGACGACGGGCTGCTCGCGCTCTCGCCCTTCAACTTCACGATGGCGCGCGGTTCGGTCACTTCGGACGTGCGGATCGATTGGCGCCGCCGCCCCGCGCGCACCACCTACGACTTCCGCCTCGGCGCGACGCCGATGGCGCAGTTGCTCGGCGGCTTCGGTGTTGCAGAGGCAGGCACCAACGGCACCGTGAAGGGCCGCCTCGAATTGACCGGCGATGGCGACACGCTGCACGATTCGCTCGCCACCTCGCGCGGGCGGATCGCCTTCATCATTCCGCAGGGCAGCTTTACCACGCGCAACGTCCAGCTCGCCGAACTCGATTTCGGGGTGTTCGTGCAAAAAATGTTCGAGGATCGGCTGAAGGAGCCGGTGCGGATCAATTGCGGGCTGGTCGCCTTCACCGTCCGCCGCGGCGTCGCCGCCGCCGATCCGATCCTGATCGACACGCGCAAGAACGTGATCGTCGGCCGCGGCGGCTTCAGCTTTGCGACCGAACAGATGGACCTCGCCTTCCGCGCCGACGGCAAGAAGTTCAGCCTGTTTTCGGCGCAATCCCCCGTCGGCATCGGCGGCTATTTCTCCGAACCCTCGCTCGACGTCGTCTCCCCTGAATTGCTGGGCCGCGCGGGGGCGGGCCTGGGCCTTGCGCTGCTCGCGGCCCCGCCCGCCGCCTTGCTCGCGTTCGTCGATGTCGGCGACGCCAGCTCGGCGGCTTGCGGCCCGATCCTGTCGGGAGCCACCGCCAAGGCGCAGCGCACCCGTGACGGCAAAGCGCGCGACGATATCGGCAAAGGTGATTCAGGAACCACCAAGGGCGAAGACCGCAAGAAGTTCTTGGGCATTTTCTAAACCCCGCCGGGCGCGATCCCGCTCGCCCGCATAATCGCGTTCGGAACGAATATCGCCGTTGCTATTGAGAAAGACTCTCATTATCGCCGCCCCCGAAACAGGGGGAACCATGAACTCGATCAAACCGCTATTGCTGTCTCTCACCGCGCTGACGGCGACGCCCGTCATGGCCCAGACGACCAACACCAACAGCAACAGCAATCGCGACAGCGACATCATCGTCATCGGCCAGGGACGCACCGGCGACGCCGCGACCAAGACCGACACCCCCGCCATCGAAGTGCCGCAGCCGGTAACCCTCATCCCCGCCGAACTCTATCTGGCGCAGGGCGCACTCTCGATCGCCGATACGCTGGCCTATGTCGCCGGTGTGCAGACCAACCCTTATGGCCCCGACAGCCGGGTCGACGGTGCGATGGTTCGCGGGCTGAACGCGCTGCAATTCCGCGACGGCATGCGCGACGTCTTCAGCTTTTATGCCACGATCCGCGCTGACCCGTATAATTTCGACAGCGTGCAATTGCTGCGCGGGCCGTCGTCGATGCTGTTCGGCCAGGGCGCGCTTGGCGGGCTGTTCAACCTCAATTCAAAGCTGCCATCCTCGGTCGCGGCGGGCGAGCTTGCGGTGCGCTATGGCTCGTTCGATCGCAAGGAAGTGCTGGGCGACATTACCGGCCCGATCACCAACGGGCTGAACGGACGGCTGGCGGTGCGGGTGCGCGATTCGGGCACGCAGACCGATTTCGTCCCCGACGACCGGATCATGATCGCGCCGTCGCTCACCTGGTCGCCGAGCGCCAACACCGACCTCACCCTGCTGGGCCTGTATCAGGAGGACGACAGCGGTTCGACATCGCAATTCCTGCCGCTGGTCGGCACCATCCTGCCCAACCCCAACGGGCAATTGCCCAACAACCGCTTCGTCGGGAAACCGGGCTGGGACCGCTATGACGGGCGGCTGCTTCAGGGCACCGCGATGCTCAACCACCGCTTCAGCGAAGATGCCAAGATCAGCCTGAAGGCGCGCTATATCGACAGCGACCTCACCTATTTCACCCATTATCCCAACAGCTATTCGAATCCCGCCAACCCCTATGTCCTGCTCGATCCGGTTACCGGCAGGCCCGTGATAGACCCCGTCACCCGCCTGGCCGTGCCTGACCCCGAACAGCGTACGATCGGCCTGTATTATGACGCCACCACGGCGCGGATGGAGATTTTCTCTACCGACAACAATGTTCAGCTCGGTTTCAACACCGGTGCGGCGGTTGAACATCTGGTGCTCGCCGGGGTCGATTACAGCTGGAACCATGTGCAGAAACTCCGCTCTGCCGGCCTCGAATACATCGACATTTACGACATCGACTACGATGCGCTGTCCGACTTCGGCGGAGGCATGCCGCCGTCGCCAAGCGTTTCCGAAGATGTCGAACAGACCCAGCTCGGCTTTTACCTTCAGGACCAGATCCGGCTATGGGATCGCGTCTCGGTGGTGCTCGGTGCCCGCCGCGACCGCGCGACCAGCCAGGGCGCAACCGGCGCACGGGTGACGCACAACGCCACCACGTTCCGCGCCGGCGTGATCGGTGAAATGGCGGCGGGCATATCGCCTTTCTTCAGCTACACCGAAAGCTTCGAACCAATCGCGGGCGTCGCCAGCAACGGCAACCCGTTCATCCCCAAGCGCGGCAATCAATATGAGCTGGGCGTCAAATATCAGCTCAACGATGCCAGCATCATCACCCTCACCGGTTATCGGATCAAGGAAACCAACCGCCCGATCGCCGATGACAGCACCCCCACCCCGTTCGACCAGATCCAGGCGGGCGCACTGACATCGCAGGGCGTCGAGTTCGAAGCGCGCACCATGCTGCCCGGCCAGCTTCAGCTGATCGCCAATTACAGCTATAACGAAGCCGAAATCGACGGCACCAACCGCCAGCTCGACAATGTGCCCAAGCACAATGCATCGGTCTGGGCATCGCGCGGCTTTGTGCTCCCCAGCGACGTCAGCCTGCGGCTCGGTGCCGGCGTTCGCTATGCCGGCGAGAACCGCTCGTTCGGCCCCGCCTTCCCCGCCGGCATCACCACCCCCGATTACACCCTGGTCGATGGCTTTGCCGAACTGCGCTGGCAGCGCTGGAGCTTCGCGGTCAACGCCACCAACCTGCTTGGCAACCAATATTACGCCGCCTGCCTGGCACGGGGTGACTGTTTCAACGGAGCCGACCGCAATCTGTTCGGCACGCTCGGCTATCGCTTCTGATGGCCGGCGACGCCGCCCTGCCCCTGACCATTTTCCCTTGGGCCGCCTCTATGTTGGGGGTCGGGGGCGTTGCGGCGCTGCGCTATGGCTGGTCGCAGCCAAAGCGCAGCGCAGCGATAAACGCATTGGGCTGGGCGGCGCTGATCGCCTCGGTCGGCAGTGGCTGGCTTGATTCGGGGGCCTGGGGGGTGGCGGTCGCGGCACTGGTGACGATGACGGCGGCATTCACCGCGCTCGCCATCGCCGCCGCGCGCTCGCCGCAAGGGCGCGCGGCCTCGCCCAGCCGTCGCGCGGGCATGTTGCCGCCGCCGGGGGAGCCGCGCCGCATCGGCCGCCGTGTCGCGACCTTCGTGATGGTCGTTCCCGGCGGCTTTTTCGCGTCGGTCGCGCTTGCCCTTTCGGTGCGTGGGTTTGGCATGTGGCTCGGCTGGGGCGAGGCGAACGCCAATGTCGCCGCGCTCTACACCGTGCCGATCACCTGGGCGATGCTGGCGACTGCGCTGCTGATGCAGACCCGCCGCCGAAGCCAGATCACGACCCTGCTCGCGTGCATGCTGGCCGCCATACCCTTTGTACCAACAGGACTGGGATCATGAAGCTCGCGCCGGATGCAGCCACCGTGAAAAACGCCCTGTCGGCCCATGCCGCGATCGGGCTGCTCGCGGGGGCGTTGCTGTACCTCGTCTGCCTCAGCGGCACCGTGCTGGTATTCTACCAGCAATGGCAGCGCGCCGAACAGGTCGATGCGCCTGAAATGACGCGGATCGATCCGCAGGCGGTGCAGCGCGGCGTCGAAGCCGTGCTGGCGAGCGAAGCGGGCAAGCCGGTCACCACGCATCTGTACGTCCATCTGCCGGTGCCCGATTTGCCGCGCACGACGATCACCACCGACAGCGGCGGGGTGCATATCGATGCACAGGGCAAAATCGCGCGACCCGAGCAAAACCGCTGGTCCGAGTTTCTCTACGCGCTGCACTACACTTTCCACCTGCCCAGCCTGGTGGGAATGACGCTGGTCGGGTTGCTCGGCATGATGATGGTCGCCCTGTCGGTCACCGGGCTGCTGGCGCACCCCCGGATCTTCCGCGACGCCTTCCGCCTGCGGATGCGCCACAGCGGCGGGGTGGCGCTGGCCGACTGGCACAATCGGCTCAGCGTCTGGACACTGCCCTTCGGCCTCGCCATCGCGATCACCGGCGCTGCGATCGGCCTGTCCAGCGTCACCGCCTATGCGCTGGCGCAAAGCGCCTATGGCGGCGATCTGGAGGCGGTCTATGCCCCGATCTTCGGCGGCGAGGGCAAGCCGGACCCCGCCAAGGCACCCGCCCCCGACGTCGCCGCCGCGCTCGGCTACATGCAGGCGCGCTATCCCGACGTCGAAATAAGCTATGCGATCCTGCACGATCCGCTGACCGCCGGGCAGCACATCCAGATCGTCGGCGGCATTTCGCGCCGGCTGATCTTTGGCGAATATTATGATTTCGACGCCGCCGGGCGCTTCAGGGGCACTGCCGGGCTTGCAGACGGCGCGCTGGGGCAACAGGCGGCGGCATCGAACTACAAGCTGCATTTCGGCAATTATGGCGGCCTGCCGGTCAAGATCGCCTATTGCCTGTTCGGGCTGGCGCTGACCGTCGTCAGCGCATCGGGGGTCTACATCTGGCTGGGCAAGCGCGCGCGGCGCGGGCTGCACGAACCACGATTGCTGGGCGCCTGGCACGGCGTGGTGTGGGGCGCGCCGGCAGCGTTGATCCTGACGCTGATCGCCCGCTTCGCGATGGGCAACACCGCGCCGTTCATTGCGATATTCTGGGGGCTGATGCTGGTTTCGGTGCTGGGGTTCGTCCTGACGGCAAAGCGTGTCGAAGGCGAAACCGGGACGGCGGCGCGCGAGCTGCCTGCGGGCTGATCGCCATGCCGTGAAACCGGCATCGCCCGGTAGCGTTCATCGGGGCAACGGCGCTAGGAAGCCCCCTGTTCGCCGCCCGCCACAAGGATGATCGCCGATGCCCTTCCCCGTCCCTTATGCTGCCGACCCCGCGCGCTATGACGCTGGCATGCCCTATCGCCGCACCGGGCGCAGCGGGCTGAAGCTGCCGGCGATCAGCCTGGGGCTGTGGCAGAATTTCGGCGGAACCGATGTGTTCGAAACCGGGCGCGCGATCCTGCGCCGCGCGTTCGATCGCGGCGTCACCCATTTCGATCTCGCCAATAATTATGGCCCGCCCTACGGCTCGGCAGAAGAAAATTTCGGGCGCGTCATGGCATCCGATTTCGCCGCGCACCGCGACGAGCTGATCATCTCGACCAAGGCGGGGTGGGACATGTGGCCCGGCCCCTATGGCGATATCGGATCGTCGAAGAAATATCTGATCGCCAGTTGCGACCAAAGCCTGAAGCGGATGGGGCTCGACTATGTCGACATCTTCTATTCGCACCGTGTCGATCCCACGACCCCGCTCGAAGAGACAATGGGCGCGCTGGTCCAACTGCATCGCCAGGGCAAGGCGCTGTATATCGGCATTTCATCCTATGCGCCCGACCTTACCGCGCGCGCCGCCGCGATCCTGGCCGAAGAGCGGGTGCCGCTATTCATCCACCAGCCGAGCTATTCGATCCTGAACCGCTGGATCGAGCGTGAATTGCTCGACACGCTTGCGGCGTTGGGCACCGGCTGCATCGCCTTTTCGCCACTGGCGCAGGGCATGCTGACCGACAAATATCTGAACGGCGTGCCAGAGGGCGCACGCGCCAGCCGCCAGGGTTCGCTGTCGCAGACGCTGCTGAGCGATCAGAATATCGAAACGATCCGCCGCCTCGACGCGATCGCCACGGAGCGCGGCCAGACGCTGGCGCAAATGGCGATCGCCTGGGTGCTGCGCGATCCGCGCGTCACCTCGGCGCTTATCGGCGCGCGAACCGTCCAGCAGCTTGACGATTCGCTCGATGCCACCAGGCGGCTCGATTTCACCGCCGACGAACTCGCCGCGATCGATTCAGCGGCGCAGGATGGCGGCATCAATCTGTGGGCGACCTCCTCCGACATCGCCGAACTGCCCGCCGCGCAAGGGATGCCGCTGGCATAAGCCGGCACTGGCGTGGGAAGGCCAAGGTGCCCCCCCCCCCCCCCCCCCC